>JBMFWD010000011.1:0-69654 GCA_049965615.1 Acidobacteriaceae bacterium | reverse complement strand
AGAACATCCTGCTGCTCGGCAACAGCGGCACGGGCAAAACGCACATCGCCCTGGCACTCGGGCTGGCAGCTTGTCAGCACGGTCATCGCGTTCGCTTCCTCACCGCCGCCGCGCTGGTTGGCGAACTGATCGAGGCTCGCGATGAGAAGTACCTGCGGCGCTTTCAAAAACAACTCTCAGCCCATGAGTTGCTGATCATCGACGAACTCGGCTACGTGCCGCTGTCGAAGACAGGCGCAGAACTGCTGTTCGAGACCATCAGCCAGCGCTACGAGCGCGCCTCGACGCTGATTACCAGCAACCTTCCCTTCGACGAGTGGACTGAGATCTTCGGCTCCGAACGCCTCACCGGCGCTCTGCTGGACCGAATCACCCACCACGTCCACATCCTCGAGATGAACGCCGACAGCTACCGCCTCAAGCAAAGCCGCCGCAAACGAACCTGACTTGCGCCGCCGCCCCCCCCGGCTAAACGTGCCTCGGGGGAGGAGGGCCGCCTTCGCTACGCTCCGGCGCCCCTCCTCCCCCGAAACACCAGTTCGTGCCTTACAACTGGCTCCCTTTTACTCCGCCCCAGTGGTCCCCTTTTACGCCGCCCTTGACAGGCAGAGGGCGTAAAGGCTGCAAATCCTGTAAAGATTTCAAGGATTTTGTCGGGCGCCCGACAACGCCAAGTGCAAGATTCTTTAGTATGTTGCTGAATGGAGACATGTTACGTGGTAAGGCTGGCGGAGAGAGAGGGATTCGAACCCTCGATAGAGCTTTTGGCCCTATAACGGTTTAGCAAACCGCCGCCTTCAGCCTCTCGGCCATCTCTCCGCTTCGGTTGCAGCCTTGAGTATATAAGATTGCCCGCCCTGTGCGGCAAGTAAGGTTTTGCCGCGGAGCGGAAAATCCCGGCATTGCCGCCCTTGTTGCGAATCCATCCTCCATTCCCGGCTCATTTGATTTATTTTCGATTCATTGTCTAAAGGGTCTGCTCGCAGGTCCTGTATACGGGGAGGCCGATGGCCGAACAGCGACGCCCAATTCTTCGCCCTGGCATGGGGCGCAAGCTCACGCTCCTGCCGCTGGTGATGGCCACGTTCTTCATGGTCTCGGGCGGTCCCTTCGGCATTGAAGACATTCTCGGCGGCGCGGGTTATGGCGGCGGACTGCTCATTCTGATTCTGCTGCCCGTGGTCTGGAGCCTGCCCACCGCGCTGATGATTGGCGAACTGGCGGCGGCCGTGCCCGAGGACGGCGGCTTTTACGTGTGGGTGCGGCGCGCGCTGGGCCCCTTCTGGGGCTTTCAGGAGGCGTGGCTCTCGCTCACGGCCAGCATCTTTGATATGGCGATTTATCCGGCCCTGTTTGTGGCCTACCTGGGCAAACTGGACCCCTCGCTGACGGTGGGCGACCGCGCCGGGCTGTGGGCGCTGGGCATCATTGTGCTGTGCACGGGCTGGAACCTGCTGGGCGTAAAGCCGGTGGGCGACGGCGCCACATGGATGTTTGGCCTGCTGATGCTGCCATTCGGCCTGCTCTGCGGCTATGCCGTATGGCATGGCATCCACGGAGGGCCCATTCCTCGCGCGGCAGACTGCTCGGGCGCGAGCATCGGCACCGCCATGCTGGTGGCGCTGTGGAATTACATGGGCTGGGACAACGCCTCCACTGTTGCGCAGGAGGTGGAGAACCCGCAGCGTAGTTATCCCCGTGCCATGGTCGCCAGTATTGCGCTGGTGATTGCCGCCTACGCGCTGCCGCTGGCCTGCATGTGGTTTGCGGGGCTGGGCTGCTCGGACTTCCAGACCGGCTCATGGGCCGATGCTGCCACGCGCCTGGGCGGTCGCTGGCTGGGCATCGCCATCATCGCCGGCGGAACCATGAGCGCCGTGGGCATGTTCAACACACTCATGCTTTCGTACACCCGCCTGCCTTATGCCATGGCAGAAGAGCGTATGCTGCCGCGCGCCTTTTCGCGCTGCAATCGCCGCGGCGTGCCATGGGTTGCCGTGGTGGCCTGCGCGATGGGATGGGCGCTGGCCGCGCAGATGAGCTTTGAGCGGCTGCTTTCGATCGACATTATTCTGTACGGCACCAGCCTCATGCTGGAGTTTGCCGCGCTGGTTGCACTGCGCATCCGCGAGCCCGATCTGGACCGGCCCTTCCGGGCAGGAAACTTTGCCTTTGCGGCGTTGCTCGGCGTGGCTCCTGCTGGATTGATTGTGTATGCGGCGTATCTCTCGCGGGACGAGCGCATGGCCGGCATGCCTGCGCTCCTGTTTGCCGGGTTGGTGGCCCTGGGCGGACTGCTGGGCTATGCGCTGATGCGGTTGGGCATGCGGTGGCGGGCTGGCGGCGAGGCGATTGCCTCGCCCGCCGATTAGAGCATTTTTCCCGGTTACTGTGAACTTTCCAGATGCAACCCGGTGCAGCTTTTCCTGACGGAAAAGCTGCCTGCGCATGCCCTCTTCGGTCTACGCCTGCAGGAAAAATGCTCTAGCCTTTTTTGGAAGCAACTTCTGGTTCAATGGTGCCGCGCTTGAAGTTTTCTACCGAGCGCATGACGCGCTCGCGGGCATAGGCGGCGTCGTGCCATCCCAGAACCTCGACCCGCTTGCCCTCCAGATCCTTGTAGATCGAGAAAAAGTGGGTGATTTCCTTGAGCATGTGCGGGTAAATTTCGGAGTAATTCCACACGTCGGCGTAGCGTGGGTTGTTTTTGCCCACGGCCAGAATCTTTTCGTCCAGAACGCCCTGGTCCAGCATTTCGAGCACGCCGATGGGGCGGACCGACTGCAGGCAGCCGGAAAAGCTGGGCGCGTCGACGAGCACCAGCACGTCCAGAGGATCGCCGTCGTCGCTCAGTGTGGAGGGGATAAATCCGTAGTCGCCGGGGTAGTGCACCGGCGAGTGCAGGTTGCGGTCCAGGCGGAAGACGTGGAGCTTCTTGTCGTACTCGTATTTGTTGCTGGATTCGGCGGGAATCTCGATGATCGCGTTGACGACCTCCGGAATATTCTCGCCGGGGGGTAGTTCGAGGTAATTCACCATAGTGGTCTTCCTGTTCCTCTGATAATGTAGCGTCTATTTTCTGTTGCAATCGGCGGTGACTGTGAACATTTATAATCAGGCTAAATGAAGGCGCATGTCCACGTTACGTTAAAATCCACTGTGCTTGACCCCCAGGGCCAGGCAATCTTCAACGCACTTACAAAGATGCAATACAGCGGGATTGAGTCGGTACGGCAGGGGAAGTACTTTGTCCTCACGCTGGATGACGCGCTAAATGCGGAGACGGCGCGCAGGGAAGTGGAGCGCATCGCCCGCGAAGTGCTCACCAACCCGGTGATTGAGGAATTCCGCTTCCACCTGGAAGATGTCGAGTAGGTCGCAATAGCCTTCCGGCGCTGATTTCTCCTCGCGCAGAGCGTACACTGCGCGCGCGCTGGCCCAGTCTGCATCTCAAGATCAGGAAAGTCGCCTATGTGTGGAATTGTTGGATACGTCGGAAAACGCAAAGAAGTGGTTCCGGTCATCATCGAGGGCCTGCGCCGCCTCGAATACCGTGGCTACGACTCGGCAGGCATTGCCGTGGGGACCAGCGGCTCAGAACTGACGCTGCGGCGCGCGCCGGGCAAGCTGCGCAATCTCGAAGAGGTTATCCGCCAGAAGCCCATCGAAGGCACCTACGGCATCGGCCACACGCGCTGGGCGACCCATGGCCGGCCCACCGAAGAAAACGCGCACCCGCACCGCGACTGCTCGGGCCGCATTGTGGTGGTGCACAACGGCATTGTGGAGAACTACCTTGCGCTCAAGCAGGAGCTGACCGCCGAGGGCCACAAATTCGTCACCGAAACAGATACAGAAATCATCGCGCACCTGATCGAGCATGAGCTCATCCTGGCCGAGCGCGCCGACAGGCGGCTTTTGCTGGCAGACGCCGTGCGCCATGCCATTCGCCGCCTCACCGGGGCCTTCGCGATCGGCGTCATCTGTGCCGACGAGCCGGATACCATTGTCGCGGCGCGTAATGGCCCGCCTGCCATTGTCGGCCTGGGCGAGGGCGAAAACTTCATGGCCTCCGATGTGCCGGGCATCCTGCACCACACGCGCAACCTTGTCTTTCTGGGCGACGGAGAAATGGCTGTGCTCAAGCCCGAGGGCGTTACCTTTACTGACTTTGAAGGCAAGCCCATCCAGCCCGAGGTGCAGCGCATCACCTGGGACCCAATCCAGGCGGAAAAGGGCGGCTACAAGCACTTTATGCTCAAGGAAATCTTTGAGCAGCCACGCTCGATTCGCGAGACTACGCTCAGCCGCGTCTCACTCGACCAGGCCAAAGTGTATCTGCGCGAGATGCAGATTACCGACGAGGAATTTCGCGCGGCCACCCGGATTCACATCGCGGCCTGCGGCACCAGTTGGCATGCGGCCATCGTCGGCAAGTTCATGATCGAGCGGCTGGCCCGCGTCCCTGTGGAAGTGGACTACGCCAGCGAATACCGCTATCGCGATCCCATTCCCGATCCCAACTCCATCGGCCTGCTCATCACGCAGTCCGGCGAAACCGCCGACACGCTCGCCGCGCAGCGCGAGATGATCAGCAAGGGCTCCAAGACCATCGCCATCTGCAATGTGGTGGGCGCGGCCATCGCGCGCGAGGCGCACGGCACCATCTACACGCACGCCGGGCCGGAGATCGGCGTCGCCTCCACCAAGGCATTTACGGCGCAACTGGTGGCGCTGTTTCTCTTCGCGCTGCACCTGGCCCAGGTGCGCGGCGCCATCACGGAAGCGGAAAGCCGACATTTGCTCGAAGAGCTGAGTCTGCTGCCCGGCAAGGTGGAAGAGGTGTTGCGCAACGTGGACGCCGAATGTGAGAAGCTGGCGCGCCAGTACGCCGGAGCGCGGGATTTTCTTTACCTGGGACGCGGCATCCACTACGCCATTGCGCTCGAAGGCGCGCTCAAGCTCAAGGAGATTTCCTACATCCACGCCGAGGGTTATCCGGCTGGCGAAATGAAGCATGGCCCCAACGCGCTCATCGACGAGACGCTGCCGGTCGTGGTGCTCGCCACCAGGGATCCTTCCGACCGCGACTCCTGCCTGCGCTACGAAAAGACGCTCTCCAACATTCAGGAAGTGACTGCGCGCTCCGGCAAGGTGATCGCCGTGGCCATCTATGGCGACGAGGAAATTCGCCAGGTGACGGACCACGTCATCGAAATTCCCTCAGCGCCGGAGCTGCTGCTGCCGGTGCTTGACGTGCTGCCGCTCCAGTTGCTGGCGTACCATATCGCGGTGTGGCTCGGCTGTGACGTTGATCAGCCGCGTAACCTCGCCAAATCCGTCACGGTGGAGTAGCGGGCAGGGTAGCTCTTGTGGAATCAGGATGATAGAGTGGTGTCGGCTCAGCGGACAGCTGATCTCGTTTGAACAGAAGTAAAACGAATCCAGCCGGGAGTGGATTATTGTGCATGTAATGCATTACACTCTGCGGTATTATTTCTCCCGATTTCCCTTTCGCTTTTCCGAGGATCCTGCATGAACATGAATTTTAGCCGCCGATCATTTCTAAAGAGCGCGGGCGTCACTGCCCTGGGCGCTACTGCTCTCAGCCGCTGGCCGGCTGCCGCCGAGGAAGCGCGCCGCAACCCTTCCTTCCGCAGTCAGTGGCCCGAGTCGTTCAGCCGCCCCTGGCCTGGCCAGCAGTACTGGAGCAATCCGCTGCAGGATTGGCGCGTGCAGGATGGCCGGCTGGAGTGTTTCTCGCCCGGCGGCGACCGCAATGTCTTTCTGCTCACTCGCGAGGTCGCGGACCGCAGGGGCGACCTCACGATGAGCGTTCAACTGGGAAAGCTGGACAAGAAAGAAACCACGCAGGGATTGGTTGGCTTCCGCATCGGCATCAAGAACCCGATGAACGACTATCGCGCCACGGCCATTTACGGGCGTGGCATGAATCTTGGCATCCACGCAGACGGACGCCTGTTTATCGGCGAGTTGGAAGCCTCAGCTCCGCGCGTGAATCTGAATCGCGACGTTGTGCTGCAGATGCACGCCTCGCCTTCCGCGCAGGGATACAAGGTACTGCTGCGCGCCTCGGCCCCAACTGGGAAAAAGGCCGTGGAGGTCACTCGTGAAGTTCCCGCGGACTGGATCACCGGCGGCGTAGCACTGGTGTGCAGCTCCGGTGAGGTGAAGCCCACCCCGGTTGCATGGCCCGAGATCAAGGACTTCAACTGGTATCCGCCGGATCAGCAAACCGGAGGCGACATGACCTTCTGGTTCAAGGACTGGACGGTTGGCGGCACCAAGGTGGACAAGCATGAAGACCGCGCCTACGGGCCCATCTTCTTCACGCTTTACACGGTGAGCCGCAACATTCTCAAGCTTTCCGCGCAGATGCCCCCGCTGGGTGAGGAAACGCGGGAAGCCAAACTGCAGATTCGCAGTGGGTCACGGTGGAAGACCATCGCCACGGAGACGATCGACCATGACGCCTGCAACGCCCTGTTTCGCGTCACCAACTGGAATCCGAAAGAAGACACGCCGTATCGCGTGGTGCTCGAGCTGCCGGACGACGAAGGCAAGGTGATGCGGCACACTTACGGGGGCACGATTCGCCATGACCCCGTCGAGAAGCAAAAGATTAACGTCGGCCTGCTGACCTGCATCTGGGACTTCGGTTTTCCGCATACCGATTTCACCAGGCACCTGGCCGCTCAGAATCCGGACATTCTCCTGTGGACCGGCGACCAGGTGTATGAGCCGGTCGGCGGCTACGGCGCCATTGAAAGCCGCGTGGATGACCTGATTGTGCCCGCCATGCACGACTATCAGCGCAAGTGGTTCATCTTTGGATGGTCGGCCCGCGATCTTCTCAAGGACATTCCCTCCACCTGCCAGACCGACGATCACGATATGTTCCACGGCAACATCTGGGGCTGCGGCGGACGCCCGACCAACCCGGCGCTCGGACAGGGTGCGGCGAAGGTGGGCACGGTGCGTTACGGCGCAAAAGAGTTCGCGATTCAGGACTCCGGCGGTTACAAAATGGCCCCGCGCTGGGTGAACATGGCCCAGCGCATGCAGGTTTCGCACCTGCCCGATCCCTACGATCCCACACCCGTGCTGCAGGGCATTCATGTCTACTACACCGATCTGCGCTGGGGTGGCGTCAGCTTTGCCATCCTGGAAGACCGCAAGTGGAAGTCGGCTCCCAAGCCGCTGCTGCCGGAAGCGGAAATCGTCAACGGTTTTGCGCACAACCGCAAGTGGGATACCGAAGCGCAGAGCGACGATCCGGACGCGGAGCTCCTCGGGCAAAGGCAGTTGAACTTCCTTGAAGAGTGGGCCGCGGACTGGGGCGGCGGCACATGGATGAAGCTTGCGGTTTCGCAAACCGTCTTTGGCTGCATCCACACTGAGCCACACGATTACTACACCGACAATCACGATCCGGAAGACAATATTCCCCCGGTGGGAGTGTACGTCAAGGGTGATCACCTGGTTGCCGACTATGACTCCAACGCCTGGCCACAGCATGGGCGCGATGCCGGCATTTTGAAGTTTCGCAAGGGCTTTGCCCCGCATCTCTCAGGGGATCAACACCTGGGGAGCATGTCGCATTACGGCGTTGACGAGTTTCGCGATGGTGTCTATGGCATCTGCACGCCGGCCATCTCCAGCATCTGGCCCCGCCGCTGGTGGCCGCCATATGAGGGCAAGAATCCTCTCTATGGCCGTCACAACACGGGCGATTACCTGGACAAGTTCGGCAACAAGCTGACCATTCTCAACACAGCATGTCCGGCTACGTATCCGGGCCCTGGGCTGGAGGGATTGCGCCTGCGCGCGACCGGCTATTCCATCCTTACCTGCGACAAGTCGACTCGCAAAATCACCGTGGCCATCTGGCCCAGATGGGTCGATCCGACGCAGGCGGACGCGGGGCCCTATGCGGGTTGGCCGATCGTCATCGATCAGATCGACAACGGTTTATGGGGCGCGCAGTATGAGCTGGATACCATCGAAACTCCCGGTTTTCGCGATCCGGTGGTGCAGGTGCAGGATGCATCCAGCGGAGACGTGATCTACACGCTGCGCATCAACGGAACCTCATTCACGCCCAAGGTTCGCAAGCCAGGCACCTACAATGTTCTGGCCTACGATCCGGATGGCTTCTTCAGAAAGGTGAAGAACGGCGTGAAGGCGCGCAAGCTCGACATCTCCTGACGTGCTGCTCATGTTTTCGCTGGCCTCCGAGATCGGGTAAGCGAACCGCGTCTGGGGAATCCCTGGATTCCCCGGGCGCATTTTTATTGCGAGCCGGGGCCGCCGTATGGCGCATGCGGCGACTACCAGAAGTGCGTGGCGATAATCTCGGGCGTGGAAGGGGTTGTTCCAATGATGGAAACCTTGACCACCGCCTGGAAGTTTTTTGAAGTCCAGTCGCGTGGCGCCCCTTTCACCACTGAGGCAAAAGCGTGAGGGTCGAAGAGCACAGAGGCAGCTCCCTCCGTGCCGAATGTGGTGATGCCGGCGGCGACAAATAAGATCTGACCGCTCACGGCATCAAAGATCCGCGCCACAATTCCGTAGTCCGCAGACGCATATCCATCGGGCTGCAGATTCTCCGCCTGCCAGCGCTGACCGGTCTTCGAGTCGATAATGTAGGACTCGGCCCATGTTTTTCCGGCCACCATGTTGTAACGAAGTCCTTTGGTGGCCCAGATGCTCCACGAAGACGTGAATCCTCCAAGCAGCAGGCTGGGTTGCTCACGCAACTGCGCGAAGGTGAGCCCGGAGCCGAAACGCAGCCGATACGGCAAGTGGTGGGCGTTGAGAAAATTTGCCGCTTGGCTGACGGCAGCCGCCACACCCAGGCCGACCCGATCCGCGATGGATCCATTGGGGGTCTGCGACTTCAGCACCGGAATCGAGATCAGCAGCGGCGTGTTCGCATCTTCTATCGGCTTCCAGAGTTGCTCCAGCGGAGTGCGCACATATCCGCCTCTGATATATAAGGATGCCGGTACCGCGGCGGCGGCAGCAGTTCCGGCAATGTACCAGAAGGCCTTGCGCCGGGTGATGGGCGTCCGGGGCGGTGGAGACGGCAACGGACGGTTGTATTCGCCGGGAGCCGGAGCCTGCGGCGCGCGCTGCTGCACAAACTGGGGCGCGTAACCCCCATGAGGAAGCTCAATCTTGAATTCGGAACCGGGATTGTCCTGGTAGTACTGCGCCAGCCGCCGTCGGACCTCGTGCGCTTTTACCCTGACGAGGGAATCTTCACTCGGTTCAAAGCGATGACTCTTGCCGAAGACCACATGCGCAATGTTGCGCTCGTTGATCTCCTCACGCCGGCCTTCCATCGCCTCCGTCACAATGTAGCTGAGAAAGTCCCGGCAGCGCTTGCTGGAGGCAAAGGCGGGAGCAGCGAGAATGGACGCAAGATGGTCGACGATCTGCTGGTTTTCGACCGCGGGTTCCATTTTTGCTCCTGCCTGTCCAATCGCCAGTCAGCATAACACTCCCGTAACAATCAATGCAAACGATTCCAATATCGAATCCAAGCCATTGTTGTAAAAAGACTTAGCTTCTATTTAACGCCGTAAAACAGTCATTGACAGTTATTGACTTGCCAGCCGTTCTGCTGTGCGCAGAGGATTCGCTCCAATCTAGCAAGGTCTAAATGCGTGCCAGCGAATTTCGAACGACTGCCGGGAACTTGCCGGGCAGATGATTCGCCTGCATGCGCCGTGGCCGATGAGCGGTGAGTCCCTTTTTACTTTCCGCCGGCATACCCAGGGAAAAACGCCCAAAGAGGCGATGAATTTTCAACACCAAAAGGGATATTGCAATGCAGAGATGGAATTCGATGATCCGGTGGAGCCTTTGGATCGCGATCGTCTGCCTGATGGCGGCGACCGTAGAGCCCGTTCGAGCTCAGAGTCAGGCCCCCCGCAAGACGGCCCCCTATAATGTGATTCTTTTAACCGCAGACCAGATGGGCGCCGACTATATGCATCTGTACGGCGCACCGTACGATGACACGCCAAATCTGGAAAAGCTGGCCTCCCGGGGAACGGCCTTCACGCAGATGTACGCCGGCGCCCCCTGGACCACACCATCCTTCGGCGTCATTCTCACCGGCCTGTTTCCAACCGTCCACGGCATGACGCTGCCGCCCTATGAGGGTTGCGGGCCGAGGATCAGCGCTCCGCTAACCGACGGCAAGCTGCCCTCGGTGCCCTCCCGGTTGCTGCTCTCGCCCTACAAGCCCATTCTTCCGGAGATGCTGAAGAAGTACGGCATGGTGACGGCCGCGGACAATGCCAACTGCTGGTCCATCTGGGATGTGGTGCATCGCGGCTGGGATTCCTTCAAATTCTTCCCCGGCTACCAGCTCCCCGTGCCGGGCCATCCGAATACGGACGCCTTTTACCTGACCGCGCCCAAGACCACAGCCTGGGCCGAGCAGTGGCTCAAAGCGCATCAGCATCAGCGCTTCTTCCTGTGGGTCCACTATATGGAGCCGCATGCCCCTTTCAACGAGTCCCCTGAATACGACAAGTTCAAGGAGCCGGGGAACTTTCCGGACATGGGAGACACGGCCCAGCTGCACCGGATGGCCAAGCTGCAAAATGTCCATGCGATTCGCAGAATGCAGGAGATGTACGCCGGAAAGATTCTTTACGCGGACCATTACATCGGCAAGCTTCTTGATGCCATCCAGTCGATGGGCCTGGACAAGAACACCATCATCATCTTTACCTCGGACCACGGCGACCTGATCTACTCGCACCCGAGAGACTTCAACACCGCGGACCATCGCTCGCTCTACAACACGGACCTGCATGTGCCGCTCATCGTTGCAGGCCCCGGAGTGCCGGCTGGCAAGCGGCTCAACGACCTGGTGAGCAACTACGACATCGTCCCGACGATCATGGCGCTGGACCACTTGCCGCCCCCGGCAAAAACGGACGGCGTCAGCCTCAAGCCCATTATCGAAGGCACAACCACGACCCCACCCAACAAGTACCTCTTTTCCGAGGAGTCCAACCTCGTTCCCCAGTATTCTGTCCGCAGCAAACGCTACAAGATCATTGAGACGATACCAACCGGCAAGATCCAGTGCTTTGACGAAAAGGCCGACTGGAATGAACTGCACAGCATCTGCTCGCAGATTCCAAAAGAGGCGGCAAAGCTGAGGGCCGTGCTTGACAAGCACATCCAGAGTGAAGTGCAGCAGGCCGAGTCCTACCCGGACTGGCGGCACAACTTCGCGCTGGCCGTCCTGCAGGGTCGCGACTCGACCAACCTGAAGATGCTGTCCCTGGCAAACCTTGTCGTCAACCCCACCGGCGGATCACACTACCAGCTCACCGGAAGCGCCTGGCGCATGGATCATGCAGCCAACAACCTGGACCACTTCGCCTACTGGGCCGCGCCGGGTCCGGCCAACGCCTATGTCATCTACCGGTCGGATACGCCGTTCATCGGTCAGTACAAAATCTCTGTCTACTACGGCGGCATCAGCAAGGCCGGAGTGAAGCAGGCTACGGACGCAACCTATACCGTTTTTTATCCGGGTGGATCGATGTCCTTCCCGGTCAATCAACAGGAGGGCCAGGGCGAGTGGCATTCGCTGGGTGTCTTCCACGACCCAACCTCTGTCAAGTTGACCAATCGCGCCAACGGCGCGGTAGTTGCGGGTGCAGTCCGATTTGAAAAAACAGAACTCGCCGCAGGAGCGAAGAAATAACAAGGGAGGGGCTGCATCGCAATGAAAACCTGTGCAGGTCCGTTACCCTCAGCCGTCGCACCCCGCGGCTTCCTTGATTGGAGCAAAACACTTGTTTGCGGAGTTAATAAAACTGGCGAGATTCGAGAATGAAGGGCTGGGAAGCTGCACTGGCGGCGAAAAATGCTTGACCGCCCAGTATGCAGGGCCTTATTTTCGGACAACAGCCTATGTAATGCTTTACATTTATCGTTGTCTGTAATCGGTACCACCGCTTGCCTGGCAGGCGGGCTCACAAAGGTTCTCCGGTTGGAAGTGTCATACGCCTCCAACGGGCAGCCAAATCCACCTGGGAGCGGAACCACTCAGTCCTTTTCAACGGTGACGACTGAGCCTCTCCCCAAAATCCACAACGAGAGAGCACGAACGAAACACTCTTAGGGAGCGAACAGTGAACACCAGAAATTCCGAAATAGAAAGACTTATGCATAGTCCGGTGTCGGGCACGAACGTGAAATTTGAAAATCCCAAATCTGCGATTGCGCGGATGAGTCAGGCGGTCCTGCATCGCTCATCTGTTCTTGCTTTTGGCTGCCTTGCTTTGCTGTGTGTTTTGCTTCTTGCACTCCCCGCACAGGCTCAGCTGGATCGGGGAACCATTACCGGTACCATTACGGATTCCACCGGAGCGGTGATCCCCGGCGTCAGTGTCGTCGCGTTGAATCCTGCAACCGGGCAGAAGTACACGTCCGTAACGAACGCGGCCGGTATTTACAACCTTCTGAACCTGCCCATTGCCACCTACGACGTCACTTACAGCAAGAAGGGCTTTGCCACCTTCGTCCACAAAGGTGTCGCAATCCAGGTGCAGCAACGCGCGCAGTTGAATGTGAAGCTGCAAGTGGGCTCTGAAGCACAGACTGTAACGGTCACCGCGGCGCCGCTGCTCAAGGTCAATACCGAACTCGGCACCAACATGACGGCGCAGGAAGTGCAAACGCTTCCGCTCTCCGCTTACCAGGGCAGCAGCATTACCTCGTTTGCCTACGCCATCACGCCGACGCTGACCGGTGGCGACTATCAAGGCCAGGTGGGCGGTTCGCAGTCCAGCACCAAGGAAGTGCTCATCAACGGTACCTCGGCTGACGCATCGCGCGTTGGGCACATCGGTGAGAGCGAGCCGCCGATGGACGCTGTCGGTCAGTTCCAGATCGATACCTCGGGCATCAGCGCGGCTGCGGGCCGCACCGGTGGCGGTGCATTTCTATTCGAGCTCAAGCAGGGCTCAAACCAGTTTCATGGCACCAGCTTCATCATCTATTCCAACAAGGTGCTGGATGCGAACACGTGGACGAATGACTACTATCGCGGGTACTACGATTCCACTGACCCGGCAAACGCCGCAACTTATAACACCCAGTACGCCAAGCCGACCAATACGTTCAAGGAATACGGGGTCAGCGGCGGCTTTCCGATCCTGAGGAACCGCATGTTTCTCTACGCCGCCTATGAGCGGTACAACCAGGCCAACTTCTCAACGACAGAGGGCGGCGTTACCGTACCGACCACCAGGATGCTCACAGGTGACTTCAGTGAACTGCTGAATCCTGCTGCGCCCACTCTTGGAAAAGACAGTTGTGGAAACACCATCTACTCCGGCGCCATCTGGAATCCCGCCAGCGGATGCGTTTTTGTCGGCAACGTTATTCCGCAGCAGGATCTCAGCTCAGTCTCGCAGAAGATTGCCGCGATCTACGCGAAGTACTACTCGCCGACCATCACTACACGCGATACGAACAACTATCCTAGCCTGAACGAAGTAGATCCCAAGTTCACGCAAGATCAGCTCAGCTTCAATTACACTTGGGATCTGACCCCCAACAATCGCATCAATTCTTCCTACATCTATGTGCGGCGTCCACGCTACAACGCTGCCCTTCAGAGCGGTTCTAATCTGTGGTCGGCCGGCTCGCAGGACGGTGGACCGCTGGCCTCCGGCGGTATCCAGACCGTCACCTCAAATGCATATCGTATCAGCGATTCCTGGACCGTTACGCCGAACCTGCTGAACGTGGCGTCATTCACCTTCAACCAGTTCCAGAACAAAGCAGTACCTCTGACGGGCAGCACCAATTGGGTTAACCAGATCGGCCTGGGTGCCTATCAGTCCGTACCGAACTTCCCGCTGATCACATTTGGTGGCTCCACCAATGGCGTCTCTGAAGTCACGATCGGCAGCTCGCGCACGCCGCATACCGGTGGAGTGGACTACAACGGAATCCTCGACGACACCGTAACTATCGTTCACGGCCGGCATGTCATCCACCTTGGCTTTGAGGCCCGGGCCCTCGGCATCAATACTAATACTCGCGGCGGAGCGCTCCACTTCAACTTCAATAACAATACGGGCGCCCCTCTCAACGCCAAGATCCAAAGCCAGACGGGCTTTGCCTTCGCCAACTTCATACTGGGCGACGTTCAAAGCGCCAGTAAGGATACCCAGTTCAACCAGTATGGGCGGCGCAAGGAAATTGCCTTCTTCGCCGAGGATGCTTATAAGATCACACCAAAGCTCACGCTGGACTATGCGCTGCGCTGGGACATCCCTTACGCCGAACATGTTCTGGGCGGGGAGTGGTCTAACTTCACCACCAGCGCAGTCAACCCCAACTTCGGTGCTTTTGTCGGCAGCATGCAATATCTGACGAAAACCAGCCAGACATTTGAAACCAACAGCAACTACAAGCAGTTTGGTCCGCACTTTGGCGTCAGCTACATGGTTACGCCGCGGATCGTCGTGCGCGGCAGCTGGGGCATGTACTACGCTCCGCTCGGAAACAATAACTACGGAGCCGTTCCCTATGGTTCCTCGTACGGCTACCACACGATAAACCAGGTGTTGCATACCGGGACGGCCAAGGATTACGCCTTCAACTGGGATAGTGGTTATCCCGGACAAGAGGTAGCCGTGACCGCCGACAACAGCAGTCCCTACGTTCCTTATGGTCCTGCTTCGGTGTCACCGGATACGCTCACCATGGGGCGCACGCAGAACTGGAACCTGAACCTCCAATATCAGTTCGCGAACACCTGGGTACTGCATGTGAGCTACATCGGCAACACTGGGCGTAAGCTGCATGACGGCGCCCTCACCCCGTATAACTGGCCGACCTGGTCTACTTATCAGCCGCTTTATCAAACCGGTCACGCGCAGCAGTTCATCTCCAATGCTGGACAGGCGGCCGCACTGAACATTCCTTATCCGTATGCCGGCTGGACGGGTACGGCATACCAGGCAATTGATCCGTATCCGCAGGTGGCGCGCACTTATGGTCCCATTTTCTTCGTCAACAGCCCGCTGGGGCGAACGGCATACAACGCGTTTGTTCTGGAAGTGACCAAGCGGACCGCGAACGGACTCAGCATGAACCTGAGCTACACCCTGGCAAAGCTGACTGGCAATACCTCGGATGCATTCGTGGACACCTACTCGGCGAGCCACGGCTACCAGAACCCTTACCTATACAACCAATACGGCAAGGCGGTGGAAGCCGGATATCCTCCACAAATTTTCAAGGGTTTCGTGACCTATCAACTGCCGTTCGGCCACGGACAGCGATTCTTCAACCACAGCCGTCTTTCCAACTACCTGTTGGGTGGCTGGATGGCTGGCGCGATTGTGGATCTGCAGTCCGGCGCTCCCTTCGGTGCTGTGCACTCTAACAACTTCTATCCCGGCTGGAGCGGAGTGTGGGTGGATGTGGCTCCGAACGCCAACTTCAAGAACAACTTCAAGAAGCTCGACCTGATCAACCTGACAGATCCGTCAAACCAGTTCGTGGACCCGACAATCTTCAGCAATCCGGCCGATGGTGAGCTCGGCAACAGCCCGGTCAGCTATCCCAACTGGCACGGATGGGGAACCAGCGACGCCGATATGAGCCTGATGAAAAAGTTCGGCTTCGGTCCCCGCGGCCGTTATGTGCTGACCTTACGTGGTGAGTTCTTCAACGTCTTCAACCAGCATCACTACGGCAACCCCAACCTCAACATCGCTAGCCCCTACTTCGGGCAGGTGACTGGCGTTACCGGCAGTCCGCGCCAAGGGCAGGTAAGCGCAAGAGTCTCCTGGTAAGGGAGTTTCGCCTGGGTAAGGAGCAATGCTCTTTACCCAGGCAGAAAAGTTTTGCCAGGCAGTGGTTTCGTGCAGTTCCGTGGGCTTCTTCGCCCTGAAGCTCAAAAAGTCAGCGGACTGCATGAAATCAATAACCCTGAACCATGGCTCCGATCGTATCGGGGTCTTAGTTGTTTGAAGTTTCTATGTAAGCCATTGCAAGTTCCCCGAACAAGCTGATCCAGCGAATGCAAGCGAATATAGATTCCAAAAAATAAGCGAACTAATTAATTGTGGAGAAGATAGTGAAAAAACTACTAGGCATAGTCATCGTTGCTGTGCTCATGATGAACGCAGTACCTTTATTAGGACAGGCCACCAACTCAGGAGATATCCGGGGTACAGTCACAGACCAGAGCGGAGCAGTGATCCCGGGAGTAACGGTCACTGTAAAAGACATCGACAAGGATGTAACCCGGACGTACAAGACCAATGCCTCTGGCTTGTATGACACCGGCGCGATCGTTGCCGATCGCTACCTGCTTACGTTTTCCATGCCCGGCTTTAAGAAGTTGGTGCTGGGGCCCATTACCCTGCAGGTAGGAACCCTCGGCCTGAACGCCAAGCTGGAAATCGGCGAGGCCACGCAAAAGATTGTCGTTACCACTGAGGCTCCCTTGCTCAGAACCACCAGCGCAACGCAGTCCACCACCTTTACGTCACACCAGTTGGAACAGTTGCCGCAGACAGGGTTTGGAGCGACCTGGCAGGGATTCCTTACGCTGCTGCCTGGAACCTCCGGTACGCCCGAGGGCAGCAACAGCACGGCCAACCCTGGTGTCTCCGGCATTTCTGCGAACGGCAGCGAGCCGTTTTCCACCACGCTGCTCGACGGCGCCACTACCTCTTCTCCGCAGAGCAACAACATTGCCGTGCCCATGATTCTGGATGCGCTCTCTGAGGTCGATGTGAGCGACTCGCTGTTTTCGGCGCAGTACGGCGTCGGCGGCATGATCTACAACCGCATCAGCAAGGGTGGCGGCAATCGCTTCCATGGCGAGGCGTATGAGTATTTTCAGAACAATGCGTTGAATGCGGCCCCGTATTCGTTCGGCGCCAATGCCAAGGTTCCGGTGCTGCACTACAACGAGTTCGGCGGCAACGTGGGCGGACCGATCATTCCGCATCGCATGTTCTTCTTTTTTGATTACGACCGCATCATCGACCACGGCGGCGCGGCCAACGGCTTCATCTCTGTGCCGAACGCCGCCATGCGCAGCGGCGACTTCACAGGCATGCCGACCATTTACGATCCCACCACGCAGACCATTGATTCCAAAGGTGTCGTGCATCGGCAGTCCTTTGCCAGCGAGTACGGCAACGGTAACAAGATTCCGGCAAACCTGATCGATTCCGTGGCCAAGGCGATTCAGGCCTACTATCCCGCGCCCAACACCACCGGAACGGTCGTCAACGGTATTCCCAAGAATAATTACTTCTATAACGTTCCGAGTTCCACGCCGGAGCAGCGTTTCTTTGGCCGGCTCGACTACGACATCACCCCCAAGAACCGCTTCACAGCCTCCGAGTTCTGGGGAGACCGGCCGGCACAAACTCTGGCACAGGGAATCTGTCCCATTGGTTGCTTCTCCTCCAGCATCGAGAACAGCAATGCGCAGGTGTCGGACGTATGGACCCTCAACTCCTCCACCATGAACGAAGCGCGTCTTGGCTTTACGGACGAGTTGGACTTCTTCGTTCCTTACACCCTTGGGCAGGGCTTTCCGCAGAAACTGGGCTGGCAGTTCGCCAAGGCGGACGTATTCCCCACCATCAATGTCAATGGTGAATTTACCCTGGGGCCCGGAACGAACGCAGTCTACAAGGAGTTCATTTTCGATCCATCCGATGTGGTCACCATTATTCGTGGCCGGCATGTGCTGCACTTCGGCGGCGAGTTCCTGATTGAACGACTGGACTCGACGGCCTGGGGCAACATTAACGCAGGTACCATGAACTTCAATGGCGACTACACCGCCTCCACGCAGGGCACGGCGAGCACTACGGGCGTGTCCTACGCGGATTTTCTGCTGGGGTATGCGAACCACTGGAACGCGGGCGTATCGCCGGAGTATGGCGCGCGCCTGAAGGCGCCGCAGCTATTCGTCAACGACGACTTCAAGATGCGGCCTAACCTTACCGTCAACCTCGGACTGCGCTGGATGGGAGAAACGGGCTGGCATGAAGTCCATGGCAATCAGAGAGCCTTTGATCCAACGCTCACCAATCCAGCAGACGGCTCGCTGGGCGCCATGTGGTACGCGGTGACCCATACCAACGGGCGCACCTCACTGCAGCATCCGCTGTGGGATGTCTTCATGCCGCGCATCGGCTTCTCCTATCAGCCGGTGAGCGACATGACGATTCGCGGCGGCTTTGGTCTCTACACCTATCCCTGGTCGGCAGACACCTACGGCGGCGGCAACGGCGCGGCATTCAGCTCCAGCGGTGGAGAGAACGACAGCACCAACGGTGCGCTTCCTGTGGTTCTGTTGAGTTCTGACGGAAACACCAACTACCAGGGCTCGGCCGGGGCCAGCGTCAACTCGCTGTATCTCCACTCGCCGCTTGCCCCTGACTCCTACAACCACCAGAGCGTGGGCTACACGCAGTACCATACGCCTGCGGCCAAGCTCTATCAGTGGAATCTTTCTATCCAGCGGGAGATTGGCCCCAACATGGTGGCTGAGCTGGCTTACGTAGGCAGCCACGGCGCCGATCAGCCTTTCTTTACCGACTTGAACCAGGTACCGGAAGGCAAGCTGGCTCCCAACGATGCCAGTGGCCCGACCAATGCCCGTCCCTACACGAATTTTCAGGGCATCGGCGGATACCAGAACGTGGGCATCTCCAACTACAACTCGTTGCAGGCTTCGATTGAGAAGCGCATGAGCCACGGTCTGGAATTCAACTTCAACTACACCTGGTCCAAGTTCCTCAACGAGTCGGATAGCTCAGGTCAGGGCGGGTATTTTGGCAATCGCAACTTCCAGAACGCCCACGATCCCAGCGCAAGTTACGGACCTTCGAATTTCGACATCCGTAACATGTTCAAGGGTCAGATGGTCTACGAGTTACCCTTTGGCAAGGGGCGTCCGTTCCTCAATAGCAACAAGCTGCTCGATGCAGCGGTGGGTGGTTGGCAGAGCTCGGCTACGATTGTGGCCCAGGGCGGCAATCCCTTCACCGTATACATGGCCAACAACACCAGCTACAGCCAGGCCGGGCAGCAGTTCCCGAACGTAGTCGGCAATCCGCATCTCTCGAATCCCTCTCCTTCGGAGTGGTTCAACGTGGCTGCGTATGCCCCGCCTGCGCCGGCTACCTTCGGCGACTCAGGAAGAAACACGCTGACTGGTCCCGGGCTGCTGAACGTGAACTTTGCACTGAGCAAGACCTTCCAACTGGTTCGCGGAATGTCATTCCAACTCAGCGCGAATGCCACCAACGTCATCAATCACCCAAGCTTTGGCCTGCCGGATGCCGCCATCGGTCCGGGGCATAACGCTGAGATTCGCAGCGTTACCGTAGGAGGCAGAGCCATGCAACTTGTGGGCAAGATTCGTTTCTAGAACTTGCCCCTGCAACATCGGGATGCGGCCTTTGCAGCAAGGTGTCTGGTGGAGAGATTTCACCTCACCCCATGCGAAGGCCGCCACCCGAACATCACTTGACCCAAGTGATTCTTTCCGGGCGGATAGGCAGTCACCGGATATCCGCCCGATTTTTCTTTTGTGTGAGTGCGTCTTTTATGGAAGCCTGCTCTTCCGCAAGCCATCCGTTCGACAGGCAGCACGGCGTTGGCGTTAGAGTGGTGCGAGAGTTGTCTCTTCACATTTTCCAGTCGCACGTGCAATGCCGTTCCTGGCAGGAAGGAGTATGAAACCGTTGTCGAAGAGAGAAAAGGAAACCATGCCGATATCGCGGCGCAGCTTTTTGTGGGGGTGTGCGGCGAGTTCCGTCATCACCGGTGTTCCCGTACTGCATGCGTGGGGAGCGGAACGTCACTCGGAACGCTTCCGCGGGCCGGCTCACCATATTCTGTCTCTCAACCAGGATTGGATCTTCGAGGGTCAGCTGCCGATTGCACCCAGTCATGCCGCGGGTACGCCCATCACGCTGCCGCACGCGGATACGCCTCTCTCCTGGCAGAACTGGACCCCGGATACGTGGGAGCATGTCTGGGGGTATCGCCGCCAGTTCATCGTGCCGGAAAATATGCGCGGACTGCGGCTCTTCCTGCACTTTGAGCGCGTCATGGCAGGAACCTCGCCGGTGCTGAACGGCCACGCGCTGCCCGAGCACCTGGGAGGATTTCTCCCGTTCGAATACGAAGTCACAAACCTGGTGAAGCAGGGCGAAAATGCGCTTTCTGTTGCCGTAGATTCGCGCTGGCTGGATGTGCCCCCAAGCGGCTCGCCGAAAGGCCCGGGAGGTGTGGACTATCTGCTCCCAGGCGGAATCAACGGCGGAGTGAGTCTGCGCGCCGTTCCTGAAATTTATCTGCGCAACATATTCGCCAGGCCGATGGATGTGCTGAGTGAGCATCGGCGGCTTGAAGTGATCTGCCAACTCGACGCGGCGGGAAAACTGCCGGCGAATGCGCGCCTGCACGCAACGCTACGCAAAGACGGAAGAGAGATAGCCGGCGAATCGCATCGCGTGAGCGTGGAGCACCCCGGGCAGGAAGTCAGCCTGACGCTCGACAAGCTGGGCAACATTCGCCTGTGGGCCCCTGAGACGCCTGAACTGTACGAAGTGGAAGTAACGTTGTTTATCGACGAAAAACCACTGCACCGCTACAAGACGCGGACTGGATTCCGTGAGGCTCGCTTCGAACTGGATGGATTCTTCCTCAACGCCAAAAGAGTGAATTTGTTCGGGCTCAACCGGCACGAGATCTACCCCTACTTTGGCTTTGCCGCCTCCAACCGCACCATGCGGCACGATGCGGTGATGCTCCGCAGGCAGTTCAACTGCAACATGGTGCGCTGCTCGCACTATCCGCAGTCGGAGGCGTTTATGGACGCATGCGATGAACTCGGCCTGATGGTGTGGGAAGAGACACCAGGATTCCAGTACATTGGCGGCCCGGAATTTCAGGACCTTGTGCTTCGCGACGTCCGGGAAATGGTGATCCGCGACCGCAATCACCCCTCCGTCATCATCTGGGGAGTCCGCCTCAATGAGTCTCCCAATGACCCCCCGCTCTACAAAAAAACGCGAGACATCGCGCTGGCACTCGATGGCACAAGGCAGACCTCCGGGACCATGACGAGCCAGTCGAGGAAGACGTGGAAGACGGAGTGGCATCAGGATGTTTTTGCCTATGACGATTACCATGCGGCCAGGCCGGGCGTGGTGGGTATCGATCCTCCGTTGCCGGGTGTGCCTTACTTTGTTTCGGAATCCGTCGGACAATTCAACTACCCGGCGGGCCGGGGTTTCAATCTTCGTTACATGCGGAACTCCGCGCCGGAGGTGCAGCAGGATCAGGCCTTGTTCCATGCCGCTGCGCATGACAAGGCAGCGGGCTACGGGCGCTGCTGCGGCCTGCTGGCCTGGTGCGCATTCGACTATCCCAGCATTATCAACGCCTACCACGCGATGAAGTATCCCGGTGTGGCGGACTTCTTCCGTTTGCCCAAGCTCGGCGCATCGTATTACGAGAGCCAGGTGGACCCGCGTGTGCGTCCCGTCATCGCTCCCGATTTCTACTGGGACTTTGGCAAGCAGACGCCGCAGGGCCCTGGAGAACGCGCTGCCATCTTCTCCAACTGCGAGCGGCTGGAGCTGTTCGTTGGGGGCAAGCGGCACGCCGTTCTGCATCCTGACCGGGAGAATTTTCCCAACACCGCGTATCCGCCCTTCTTTGCCAACCTCAAGATGGATGGCGACGACAAGCCGGAACTGGAAATCCGCGGCTATGTGGGAGAAAAAATGGTGTTGTCACGCTCATTTTCGTCTGACCCTGCGCACGATCAGCTATGGTTCATGGCAGATGACGCGGAACTGCTCGGTGACGGCTCCGACTCCACGCGGCTGGCCTTTGGTGTCGTGGACAAATACGGCGCGCCACGCGCCTTTGCCGGCGGAACCGTCACGCTCAAGCTCGACGGCCCCGGAACCGTCGTGGGCACCAACCCGTTTGATCTGGAAGAAAACGGCGGCATGGCAGCCGTCTGGATCCGCACATTGCCCGGCAAGCACGGCATGGTCCGTGTCCATGCCAGCCACTCGTCGCTGCCGTCTCCCAAAGACGTAATGATTCAGGTCAACGAAAGCGCATAGCGGCGAGCGGGTTTCTCTGCTCGTTGCAAAGCCAGGCGGCTTCCTCGGAAAAGGGGAAGCCGCTACTGCTTTACGGCTTACCTTCGACCGGCGTGACGCCCGTCACCGCCAACCCCTCGAAGCAGGGACTAACTTACAACGTTTTCCGGTGGAGACCCTCCATGGGGTCCTGAAGCGGTGCGCCTGCCGCAGGCTGCCCGGCTGCTTCTGCTTCCACCCGGCCAAAGGAGGGGGAAAATGGCGAATCCAGAAAAGCGCAATCCAAAGCCGGATCGCGGCTCGATCAGCATCGACGAGGAGGAGTGCAAGGGCTGCGGCCTGTGCGTGGAAGCCTGTCCGCCCAATATCCTGCACCTGAGTGAGCACATCAACCACTACGGCTACCCGTCTGCCACCTATATGGGCGCGGGCTGCACCGGCTGCGGCATCTGCTTCCTGGCCTGCCCTGAGCCGGGAGCCATCACCGTGCTGCGCCTCGCGCAACAAGCCGCCCGCGTTGCCGACCCCGAATGGATGGGAGGACTCGCCTGATGAGCCGCCATCTGATCAAAGGAAATGAAGCCATCGTCAAAGCCGCCGTGCTCGCGGGCTGCCGCGGCTTTTACGGCTACCCCATCACGCCGGCCAGTGAAATAACGGAAGCCGCCGCAAAATATCTGCCGCAGGTGGGAGGCGTTTTTTTGCAGGCAGAAAGCGAAGTGGCCGCCATCAACATGCTCTATGGCGCATCCGCCGCTGGCGTGCGCGTGATGACCGCATCCAGCGGGCCCGGCATCAGCCTCATGCAGGAGGGCATCAGCTACATGGCCGGCGCGGAGCTGCCCTGCGTCGTTGCCGACATTACGCGCGCGGGTCCGGGCCTCGGCAACATCACCTCTGAGCAGAGCGACTATCACCAGGTCGTCAAAGGCGGCGGCCACGGCAACTATCGCACTCTGGTGCTCGCGCCCCACTCCGTGCAGGAGATGGTGGACCTCACCGCGCTGGCCTTCGACCTCGCTGACCGTTACCGCAACCCCGTCGTACTCATGG
This sequence comes from Acidobacteriaceae bacterium, assembly GCA_049965615.1. Classification (GTDB taxonomy): domain Bacteria; phylum Acidobacteriota; class Terriglobia; order Terriglobales; family Acidobacteriaceae; genus Acidobacterium. Next base: position 46,417 of record JBMFWD010000011.1, on the reverse strand, counting down.
CCGATGGCTTCATCGGGCAAATGATGGAGCCGGTCGAGTTTCCGCAGGCCGTTACCGAACCGGCTCTTCCGAAATGGGCCGTCGCCGGAACGGAAGCCACGCGCACCAATCTCATCAGTTCCATCTTTCTCGACAGCGACAAGCTGGAGGCGCACATCCGTCACCTGGAAGCCAAGTACGAGATGGCGCGCCGCCACGAGGCCCGCGCCGAAGAGCTTTACACCGACGATGCCGACGTCGTGCTGGTCGGCTATGGCATCGTAGCCCGCATTCTCAAGGCGGTGGCCGCCGAGGCGCGTGCCGCCGGGCTGAGCGTGGGCGTGCTGCGGCCCATCACGCTCTTCCCATTCCCCACGGCCAGCTTTGAGCGCATCGCCAGGCGGGCCAGGGTCTTTGTGGTGGTCGAGATGAGCAACGGCCAGATGCTCGAAGACGTGCGCCTGGCGCTCAATGGAACGCGGCCCGTCGAGTTCCTCAGCCGCGTCGGCGGCAACGTGCCAACGCATCAGGAGGTGCTGGCCTTCGTGCAAAAACAGGCGCAACTCTGCGCGGAAAGCGAGGAGGTGGCCCATGTCGGATGAACTGGAAATGCTGTACCAGGTGGCGCGCTCGCGGCCCGAGGCCTTTTACGACTGCTTTGATCGCAAGGACGAGCTGCAGCACCAGACCCACTACTGCCCCGGTTGCGGCCACGGCATCATTCACAAGATGGTGGCGCAGGCCATCGACGAGTTGGGCATCCAGAACCGCAGCATCCTTATCAGTCCCGTCGGCTGCTCGGTCTTTGCCTATTACTACTTTGACGTGGGCAACGTGCAGGCCGCGCATGGCCGCGCTCCCGCCGTGGCCACCGCCGTCAAGCGCAGCCGGCCGCAGAGCATCGTCATCAGTTACCAGGGCGATGGCGACCTCTCCGCCATCGGCTCAGCAGAAATTCTGCACGCCGCCAATCGTGGTGAAAATATCAGCGTCATCTTCGTCAACAACGCCATCTACAGCATGACCGGCGGACAGGTTGCCCCCACCACGCTGCTGGGCCAGCGCAGCACCACCACACCCGAGGGCCGCAATGCCTCAAGGGAAGGTTATCCGCTGCGCGTGAGCGAGCTGCTCGGCACCCTCGAAGCGCCCGTCTACATTGAGCGCGTTGCCGTGGGAGACAACAAGCAGATTGCGCAGGCCTACCGCGCCGTGCGCAAGGCAATCGAAAACCAGGTGAACGGCCTCGGATTCTCCCTGGTGGAAATACTCTCCACCTGCCCCACCATCTGGAAGATGTCGCCCGTTGAATCGCAGCGCTGGGTCCACGACGTCATGGAGAAGACCTTCCCGCTTGGCGTCATTCGCGACCGCACGAAAGAAGCGCAGCCGCGTGAAATCCCCGCGCCCGCGCCTGTAGATTTGCGCAAGGTTCTCGGCATTGCGGAAGATGCGCAATCCGAGCCGCACCACGAAGCAAAGTCCGCGACGAATCTGCAGGTGCGCGTGGCCGGCTTCGGCGGGCAGGGCGTGCTGCTGCTGGGCGAGATATTGGCAGAGGCAGGACTCGACGCCGGGCTTGAAGTTTCGTGGCTGCCGTCTTACGGGCCGGAGATGCGCTCCGGCACCTCCAACTGCCATGTGCGCCTGTCGAGCGAGCCCATTGACTCGCCGCTCGTGACGCATCCTGATGTGCTGGTGGCGATGAACGAGCCGTCGCTGCACAAGTTCTATGAGAGCGTGCGACCCGGCGGGTGGGTGCTCTACAACGGTGACGCCATGCCTGAGGAATGCCAACGCACGGACCTGAACGTACTGGCACAACCATTTGCGCAGATAGCCAAAGATCTAGGCGACGCTCGCGCGGGAAACATGGTCATGCTCGGCGCGCTGCTCGAGTGTACCGGCGCCGTTCCGCAGCCAAGCGTGGACGCCGCGCTGCGGCAGATGGTCAAAAGCGAGAAGTGGCAGGAGCTCGATCATCGAGCACTCGCGCGCGGCCGCGAACTCATGCACGCACCCGCAGAGGAGGTGGTCCATGAAGGCTGAAGTGGATCAGAACCTGGTCGTTTATTTTCGCGGCGAGTATGTCCCACTGCAGGAAGCGCGCATCGGCATCCTCACCCACGCGCTGCACTACGGCACCGGCGTCTTCGAAGGCATTCGCGGCTACTGGAACGACGCCGAGCAGGAAATCTTCCTGGTAAGGCCGCGCGAGCACTACGAACGCTGGAAGCACAACTGCGGCCTGCTCCGCATCACCGTGCCGGAGTCGGCAGAGTGTCTCTGCGAGATCACCGCCGAGTTGGCCCGGCGCAACGCCTTCCATACGGATATCTACATTCGTCCGCTCGCCTACAAGGCCGCCGAGCGCGTCGGCGTGCGCACGGACGACGACGATGCATTCGCCCTGGTGGCGCTGCCCTTCGGCGCGTATCTGCCAGACAAGGGTCTCCACGCAGGCGTGAGCGCATGGCGGCGTATCGACGACAACGCCATTCCCGCGCGCGGCAAAATCTGCGGCGCGTACGTCAACAGCGTGCTTGCCAGTGACGACGCCCGCCGCGCCGGCTTTGACGAAGCGCTGCTGCTCAACGAGAGCGGCCACGTGGCTGAGGGCGCCACCTGCAATCTGTTTATGCTGCGCAAGGGCCGTCTCATCACGCCATCAGTTACAGAAAACGTACTGGAAGGCATCACGCGAGACTCTGTCATGGAGCTTGCGCGGCATCAGCTTGGGCTTTCCGTGCAGGAGCGGCCCATCGACCGCAGCGAGCTTTACCTTTGCGACGAGCTCTTCCTCACCGGCACAGCCGTGGGTGTAGCTCCCGTGGTGCGCGTCGATCATCGCCCGGTCGGCAGCGGGGAAGTGGGCGCCATCACCAGCGAAATGCAGCGTCTCTACTTTGAGGCAGTGCGCGGGCTTCTGCCCGCGTATCGCAAATGGCTGCTTCCGGCGTTTGCATCGCAGCAGCAACCTGAGCTGCAGGCGATGGGAGAGGGTCTGGCCTAGCGGCGCAAACCTGCGCTGCTACCGCCTGCCCTCCAAAAGTTTCTCAACCACATCGGCAGCCGTGTAGGTCGACTGCTCCTCGGGAAGGAACCGCCCAATCGAGGTCAGTTCGTCGCCAGCCGTAACCATCCCCAGCTCAATTCTGCCGCCGTTTCTTGACTGCGGCTGCCCAATGTTCGCCAGCAGCGCATTGCACACGCACTTGCGCCCCTCGGCGTCGGCGGCGTCACCACCCTTGGAGACATACAGCGTCTCCGGCTCGGCGGCGCATCGGTAGCCCACTTCACCCTCCGGCGTGCGATACGCCTCGCGCAACTCGCCCACATCGCAAATGCGCGGCCGCGCTTCGTACGCTTCCGGCTCCGAGCAGGTGCCCTCCAACCGCGCCACCTTGAACGGAAATCCCGTCGGCGAAGCCAACGGATCGGTAAACACCTTTGCGCGACCTTCCTTTACCTTCGTCATCAGCGCCATCTTGTAGTCGTCGCGCAGGCCGGACTCCTCCGCAAATTCAAACGCCGTGCCCACCTGGATGCCGGTTGCGCCTTGCGCCAGCGCCTCCGCCAGCTTCTCCGGGTGCCCGTAGCCGCCGGCCAGCCAGAACGGCACGCCCAGCTCGGTCAGCCTGGCAATATCCACCGCGTCGCGCTCGCCGTAGATGGGCTCTCCCGACTCGGAAAGCTGCATCCTGCCGCGCGGCGGCGCGTTGTGCCCGCCTGCTGTCGGCATTTCGATAATCAGCCCATCCACCTTGCCGCTGGCCCGTTTCAGCATGGTCGCGGCCAGCGTGTTCGAAGAAACAATCGCCAGAAACTTCGGCCGCGTGAGCGGCGGCAGCGGACGCTCCATGTACTCCGCCGGATCAAAGCGCATCAGGTAGCTTTCGCCCTCGCGCGCGCCAATCACGTTCAGCGGATACTCCACCGGCTGATGCTCGGCCAGCCGGTCCAGCACGCCGGGAATCTTCAGCGGAATCCCCGCGCCCATCAGAACGTAGCTCACGCCGGCCAGCATCGCTCCGTAAATTGTCGGCAGGTGCGCCAGCTGAATCTTCTCCAGGTAGTTGATGCCCACCGGATTCTCATGCCCCTCGCGCGCCAGGAAGACCTCAACAAAATTGCTCGTGATGCACAGCTCCACCACATCCCGCGGATTGTCCCTGGTGTGCATCTTGCTGGGGCGGTACGGCGTCTTGGCATCCTTGCCGCCCGCGATGTAGTACTCCTTGTAAATGCGCTCGGCCATCGCAGGAAAGGGAAACGCCTGCAGCCCGCGCAGCATGTGTCCGCCGGGGTCGCCGTCCTGCAGCCGGCGCGCCAGAATGTGATCAAGCGCCGTGCCGGATACGACACCCATCTGTCCAAGCCGCGATACGGCCTGCGCCAGTCGCCAGTTGGAAACACCGGCCCCCATGCCGCCCTGAATGATCACCGGATACTCACTCGATTGCTGTTGCACGTTTCACCTTCTTTGCTTTACCCATCGCAGGGGTTTCCCTGCCGATGCGGCTCTCCCATGCCCATCGCTCCTGCCAGGATCACAGGCAGCACAGCGGCAACCTGCCGGTCTTTGAAAGTCGGCTCGTACTGTCTCTGTCAGGAACGGCGATTACGGAAACAACTATTGATGATCAAGGCCGCGCCACCCGGGAGATGTGACGGCCATCACCGAGGCAAGCTATTGTTTCTGCTGGCAGAGTGATCGGTCCGGCGGCTGCGGTATCCCGTTCCGGAGGGCTTGTGATATCGTTACCTTGCCCTGTTTTCAGCAGTTTCTGCGTGCAGAACTGCCGGATGGATTTGTAACGAACATTGGTCGAAATTCGAAGGAGATGCCCATGCGGTTCACAGGCCCTCACTCACGGTTGCGCGCCACAAACGGTCGCGCTCAGTTGGTTCACTCATCCCTGCGCCCGTGGCGCGCCGCCGCCATGGCGCTCGGTATGACGCTGCTCACCACCCTGGGCGCCGGCGCGGCCCTGGCGCAAATGCCCGGCGGCAACGCCTCCTACGTCAATCCCATGATCGGTACCGGCACCGGCCCGGGCGACAGCGAGAATCTATTCCCCGGTCCCTCCATGCCCTTTGGCATGGTTCAACTTAGCCCGGATACCGAAGCACACAACTTCGGCTACCACTATTTTCAAAAGAATATTCAGGGCTTCAGCATGACGCACATGAGCGGCGTTGGCTGCGCCAACGACGGCGAAGTCTTCTTCCAGCCGACCACCGGTCCGGTGGAAACCGACGTCTCGGAGTACGAGTCGCCCTACTCGCACCAGCAGGAGCACGCCTCGCCCGGCTATTACCAGGTGAACCTGCTGCGCTGGGGTATTCAGGCTGCGCTCACCGCGACGGACCGCACGGGTGAAGTCCGGCTGACTTTCCCCGCCGGCAAAACCGCCAACCTGCTCGTGCCCGTCAGCCACACGCTCAACCACTCTGTTGCGTCCCAGGTGCGCGTGGTCGGCAATAACGAACTCGAAGGCAGCGTAACCAACCTCACCTTCTGCAGCAGCAATCGTCCCTACACGGTCTACTTCGTCATGCAGTTCAGCCACCCCTTCGCGAAATTCGGTACATGGTCCGGATTCCGTGACGGCGCGCCTGCCGCGATTACAGCCGGCAGCCGTGAAGCGATGCAGAGCGACCAGGCGAAGCGAGCCGGTGCATACGTTTCCTGGCCGGCCACTGCAGAAGCAAAAACTGTCACCGTAAAAATCGGCATCTCCTACGTTGACCTCAAAGGTGCGGAAAACAATCTGAACGCCGAGGCCGCGGGTAAATCCTTCGCGCAGATTCACCACCAGGCCACCGCGGCATGGAACAAGGCGCTCAGCGTCATCGACGTCACCGGCGGGACGCCCCAGCAGAAGGACGTCTTCTACACCGCGCTCTATCACAGCCTGCTCATCCCCAGCATCTTCAACGATGCCGATGGCCGCTATCTTGGCTTCGATGGAAAAATTCATCACGTCGCGGCGGGGCATAATATCTACGACAACTTCTCCGGATGGGATATCTATCGCAGCGAAATGCCGCTGGTTGCTCTGATCGAGCCGCAGCGCATGGCAGACATCGCGCAGTCCATCGTGCTCATGTACCAGCAGGGTGGATGGATCGGCCGCTGGCCCCAGGTCAACCAGTACACCAATGTGATGGCCGGCAGCCCGCTCTCCATCGTAATGGCCACTGCATGGCTCGACGGCATCCATAACTTCGATATCAAGACCGGCTGGGAAGGCATGTGGAAGGACGCCACCGAGGCGCCACCGAATGGCAGTTCCTACGAAGGCGAGCTCGGCATGAAGTGGATCAACTCCTTGCACTACGTTCCGAATGACAAGGTCGGGTATGGCTCCGTTTCGCAGATTCAGGAAGACGTGCTCGCCTATGCCTCGCTCTACGATCTGGCCAAGGCGCTGCATAAGGATGACGCGGCCCGCACCCTCTATGACCGCGCGCTCTATTACCGCAACGTCTTCGATCCCGCCGATCGCATGTTCCGCCCGAAGAATCTAGATGGCAAATGGGTCACGCCCTTCGACCCCAAGAAGGGCGATGGCTTCATTGAAGGCTCGGGCTGGCACTACCAGTGGTTTGTGCCTGCCGATCTGGCATGGGTCATCCATGCCGTGGGTCGCGACACCTTCAACCAGCGGCTTAGGCACTTCTTCGACTATGCAAAGCCCGGCTGGTATCCGCAGTATTACAACCCTTACAACGAAACCGACCTCGAAGCGCCGTTCGAGTTCAACTTCTCCGGCCAGCCGTGGATGACGCAGCACGTCGTCCGCCGCGTGCTCAACGAGAATTATCCTGACGATCCCAACGGCATCCCCGGCAACGACGATGCCGGAGAAATGTCATCCTGGGCCGTGATGAGCATGATGGGCTTCTACTCGGTGGACCCTGCCAGTCAGGCCTATGAGCTGGTGAGCCCGGTCTTCTCGAAGATCGTGATTCACCTGCACCAGCCTTACGCGGGCAAGACCTTCACCATCGAGTCCTCGCCCAACCCGGCGGCCAATGAGTACATCCAGGGCGTCAAGCTCAACGGCCAGTCCCATGCCAAAAACTGGATCTGGTTCGAGAACATCAGCAAGGGCGGCAACCTTAGCTTCGACCTCGGCTCCATGCCGAACAAGTCCTGGGGTTCGGCGCCTGCCGATGCGCCACCCTCTCTTAGCAACGAAAAGCCGTAATCCATCCAGTCACAAAAACAAGGAACCCGCTCGAGGAGAGCGGGTTCCTTGTTTTTGCCTTTCGTCCGGCCCGTCCATCGCGTGATGCCATCGGAAACCTCGGTGTGTCTCTTTGCTTGGATGTGCCATAGCTGCGGCGCGTTCGTGACGGCGGTCACATCTTTGTGGAAGAGCTGGGCCAATCCGGAAGGAGAGCCTTTGCAACGCGGTTGTGCCTCCCGCGCAACCGTCCACGGGATACGACCATGCCTGACTTGCCGATACAGCCTAAACTGGTAGAGAATCTGTTTCCCGGGGAGCGAGTCCGAATCCGCATGCGTTCCGACCTCAACCAGGCCATTGCTTTGCTCAAGAAGGAAGACCCTGCCAGCATCCAGGCTGCCATCCAGCTACTGCAGGGCACCGTGTTTTCCTTCAGCATGAAGGTCTGCGGCCATCGCGAAGACGCCGAGGACACGATGCAGGACGTGCTCGTCAGCTCGCTGCCTCACCTGGCCAAAATCAACGATTCCCGCGCGCTCTCCGTCTGGCTTTACACTGCGGCCCGCAACCGCTGCTGGCGCAATCGCAAGCGCCACTCCTACCGCCGCTCCATCGCGCTCGAAGACCTCATGCCTAACGAAGCAGAACTGGCCGAACTGCTTGCCGCCAGCCCCACACCCAGTCCCGAAGAGCAGACCCTCCACCAGGAAGACCACCGCATGGTCCACGCCGCCGTGCTGGAGCTGCCCCCGCCCTACCGCATGGTGCTGGTGCTGCACGACATGGAAGAGCTGGACACCGAAGAAGTCGCCGCCGTCCTCGGCCTCAAGCCCGGCACCGTGCGCGTCCGCCTGCATCGCGCCCGCCTGCTGCTCCGCCAGGAGATGGACAAGAAACTCCGCGGCCGCCGGCAAATGGCACAGTCTCAAAGGGCGAAAAATTCGGCCCGCCCCAGGCGCGGCCCCGCCTGCTCTGAAATCTTCGCCAACCTCTCTGAATACATGGATGGCCGCCTCGAACCCAAAACCTGCGACCAGATGAAGACCCACATCGAGGCCTGCCCGGCCTGCCTGGCCTTCATTCGCGACCTCAAGGCCGCCATTGACCGCAGCCGAGCCCTCAAATTGCCCATGGACGGCGAAGTGGGCCAGTCCCTCCGCCGCATGCTTGCCGAAGAGTACCTCCGCCTGCTCAAAAACGGCGAAATACTCAACCGCCGCTAGAGTTCTCCCAACCGCCGTCCCCCCTCCAAAAAAAATCTGCAAATCCTGTAACGCTTGGCCCCCTCAGTGTCTTTGTTGATTCGAAGACATCCGGAGACGCAACCCTCCCGGAAAAGGAAACCCCGGAAAAGGAAACCCCGGAAAAGGAAACAGGGATGAGCCGAAAATTTCTGATGCACGGGTGGCTGGCTCTGCTTCTCGCAGCCGTTTCGCTCCCCGCCCTGGCGCAGGCTGCCGGTCAGCAGACGCCGCCGGAAAATTCACTCACGCTGCGGCAGGCCATCGATACGGCGCTCGGAAAAAATCCCTCCGCCGCGCTGGCCCACGCACAGCAAAACGCTGCCCAGGCCGGTGTGGACGCGGCCCGCACGGCGTGGCTGCCGCAACTCGGCCTCACCGAAGATATTTCGCGAGGCAACGACCCCGTCTACGCCTTTGGTACGCGCCTGCGCCAGCAGCGCTTCACCCAGCAGGACTTCGCCCTCAACGCCCTCAACAAGCCCACCCCCATCGGCAATTTCGCCACGCGCCTCAACGGCCAGTGGATGCTGTTTGACTGGCTCGGCCGTGAGAAGCGCATCCGCAGCGCAAAAGACGTCGCCGCCAGCGCCGCTTCCATGAGTGATGACGCCAACCAGCAGATCGTGCTCCGCGTCGTCGAAGCCTACCAGTCGGTGCTCTACGCGCAGCGCCGTCTCGACGTGGCCCGGCACGAGCAGTCCACCGCAGAGGCTCTGTTGCACGATGCGCAAGTCCGCGTAAAAGCGGGCCTTGCCGTCGAATCCGACCTCCTCGCAGCGCAGGTGAATCTCTCAGAGCGCCAGCAGGAAACCATCGCCGCCGAGGGCGACGTGGACACCTCATGGGCAGGCCTCGAAGCCGCCATGGGAGTTACCGGGACGCCACGGCAGCGCCTCGCGCCCATCCCGTCGCGCGCCTACCCGGTCACAGCCCTTACCCAGGACATCGACCAGGCATTGAAGACGCGCCCCGATCTCAAGGCGCTCCGCCGGCAAAACGCCGCCCAGCGCGAGCAGGTCTCTGCCGCGCGGAGAGACTTCCTCCCCCAGATCGACGCTTACGGCAACTGGGAGACGGATCGCGACACCTTTGCCGGCAACGGCGGCAACAACTGGGTTGCCGGCGTGCAGCTCAAGCTCGACATTCTGCCCCTCGGCAAGCGCGCGCGCCTGCTGGCCGAGAAGGCAAAACAGCAGCAGGCAGAGGCCCAGCAGCAGGCCGGCGCGCAGGCCATTCGCCTCGCCGTGGAGCGGGCCTGGACCGCCCAGCGCACCGCCGGGCTGCAGGTAAAAACAGCCCAGGCCGCCATGGCGCAGGCTGCTGAGAGCCTGCGCATCCTGCGCAATCGCTACCACGCCGGGCTTGCCACCATGACCGATCTTTTGCGCGCCGAAGATGCCCAGCGTCGCAGCCAGATCGACTACTGGCGCGCCGTCTACGGCAACACGGTGACCTACACCCAACTGATGTACGCGACGGGCAACCTTACGCCCGCCGCCGCGGAGGCTTTGCAATGAATCGACCGATGCTCATTCTTCTGTCTGCCGTGCCGGTTTTGCTGGCCGGATGCACCCGCCCCGGGCCAGCCGTGCATGCCACGCCGCCCGCGGTCCAGGCCTCGCTCGTAAAGAGCGTCTCGGCCCAGGTCCCGCAGGGCATCCCCATCACCGGCACCGTGCATGCAAAAGAAACAGCCACCATCTCCGCGCAGGTTCCCGCTACCATCACCCAGGTGCTGGTCAACGCCGGCGACCGTGTCCGCGCCGGGCAGGTGCTGGTCCGGCTCGACAGCGCTGCCATGTCCGCCGGCGTCAACCGCGCGCTGGCCGCGCAGCAGGCCGTGGAAATGCAGCAGCAGGCCGCCGCCACCAACGCCTCGCTGGCAAAAAGTACCTTGCACCGTTACGAAATGCTGAAGCAGCAGAACAGCGTCAGCCCGCAGGAGTTTGACACCGTCGAGAAGCACGCCCAGGCCGCCGAGCTGCAGGTGCAGGCGCTCAACGCGCAGGCAGCCGAGGCCAAAGCCGCCGTCGCCTCTGCGCGCACTCAGCTTGGCTACACCGTGCTCCGCTCACCCTACACCGGCGTGGTCACCTCGCGCACTGCCGACCCCGGCACGCTCGCCACACCCGGCATGCCCATTCTGCAAGTCGACCGCGACGGCCCGCTGCAGCTTTACGCCACCGTGGATGAGTCCCTCATCGGGGCAGTCAAGCTCGGCATGCAGATGCCCGTCACGGTGGACGGCATCAGCCAGAGCATGATGGGCCGCGTGGCAGAAATCGTCCCCGCCGCCGACCCGGCCAGCCGCAGCTTCCTGCTCAAGCTCGACCTGCCGCAAACGCCCGGCCTGCGCGCCGGCATGTATGCCACCGCGCGCTTCCCCGGCGCGGACCGCAGCATGATTCTCGCGCCGCAGTCGGCGGTCATCCAGCGCGGGTCTTTGTCCTATGTGTATGCGCTCGACTCGAACGGCGTCGCGCAGCTTCGCTATGTCACCCTCGGCCACGCGCACGGAAACGATGTGGAAGTGCTATCCGGCCTCGCCGCGGGAGAACAGCTCGTCAACAATCCCGGCGATCGTGATCTCGCAGGAAGACGGATTGAGGCTCAGTGATGACTCTGTTTCCTAAAAACACCGAAGAACAGGAAGGAGCCAGGCCGCTCGGCTTTGCCGGCATGGTGGCGCGGCAGTTCCTTGACTCCAAGCTCACGCCGCTGCTCGTGCTGGCCTCGCTCCTTCTCGGCTTCGTCGCGGTGATGAGCATTCCGCGTGAAGAAGATCCGCAGATCGTCGTGCCCATGCTCGACGTCATGACGGCCATGCCCGGAGCCACGCCCAAAGAGGTGGAAGAGCGCGTCACCAACCCGATTGAAAACCTCATGCACCAGATCCCCGGGGTGAAGTACGTCTACTCCATCTCCAGCCCCGGACAAAGCCTGGTCATCGTCCGCTTCCAGGTCAACTACTCTGAGCAGGATGCCCTCGTCAAGGTCTATAACAAGCTCTACTCCAACAAGGACATCATGCCTCCGGGCATCTCCCAGCCCATCGTCAAGGCCCGGTCAATTGACGATGTGCCCATCCTCACGCTCACGCTCTGGGGCAAGAATTACAACGGCTATCAGCTTCGCCAGATGGCCGATGAAATCCAGCACTCCATCCGGCAGATCCCTGATGTTTCAGAAACACACGTCATCGGCGGGCAGCCGCGCGAGATGCGCGTCATCCTCAGCAGCGCCAAGCTGGCCGCCTTCAGCATCTCGCCTGACATGGTCGTGGGACGGCTGAAGGCCGCCAATGCGAGGATTCAGGCCGGGCAGTTCGCCGACGGCAACCAGGAAGTGCGCGTGGACGCCGGGCAGTTCTTCCGCGACGCCGACGATCTGAGCAACGTCGTGGTGGGCGTTGCCAACGGCAAGCCTGTGTACCTGCGCGACGTGGCAGACAAGATTCAGGACGGCCCCGCCGATCCGCATGACTACGTGCTCTTTGGCACCACCGTGCGCAGCGCGGCCAATGGCGCGGCCCACGAGTATCCGGCCGTCACCATCTCCGTGGCCAAGCTCAAGGGCACCAACGCCACCATCATTGCGAATGAAGTCCTCAAGCGCGTTGCGGAAATGCGCGGCGTCAAGCTGCCGGACGACGTGCACGTCACCACCACGCGCAACTACGGCAAGACCGCCAAGGAAAAAGCCGACACGCTGCTCGAGCACCTCTTCATTGCAACCATTACGGTTACATTCCTCATTGCGCTCTTTCTCGGCTGGCGAGAGTCCGGCGTGGTGCTGCTGGCCATCCCCGTCACCCTGGCCCTCACCCTCGCCATTTTCTACCTCATGGGCTACACGCTCAACCGCGTGACGCTCTTTGCGCTCATCTTCAGCATAGGCATCCTTGTCGACGACGCTATCGTTGTCGTCGAAAACATGGTCCGCCACTTCCGCATGCCCGCCAACTGCCGCAGACCGCTGCACCAGGTTGCGGTCGAGGCCGTCGACGAGGTCGGCAACCCCACCATTCTCGCCACCTTCACGGTCATCGCGGCCATCCTGCCCATGGCCTTCGTGCGCGGGCTCATGGGTCCTTACATGCGGCCCATCCCGGTCGGCTCCTCCATCGCCATGCTCTTCTCGCTCGCCGTTGCCTTCATCGTTTCGCCCTGGGCGGCCAAGCGCCTGCTGGGTCGCAAGCACCTCGCCGGGGCCCACACCCTTGAGCCGGAAAAGGAAGGCTGGTTCATCAAGTTCTACCGCCGCGCCATGCACCCGCTCATTCACAGCGCAAAGTGGCGTTGGCTCTTCCTCGGCTCCGTAGTCTTCCTGCTGCTTGCAGCCGCCGCGCTCGTGCCTCTCAAGGCCGTACTCGTCAAAATGCTGCCCTTCGACAACAAGAGCGAGTTCGAGGTCGTCGTCAACATGCCAGACGGCACCACCCTTGAGCAGACCACCCGCGTCGCCCAGGCGCTTGGCGCATACCTCGGCGAGCAAAAGCAGGTGCTCGATTATCAGATCTACTCCGGCACCGCCGCGCCCTATAACTTCAACGGACTCGTCCGCCACTACTACCTGCGCAAGCAGGTCAACGAGGCGGAAATCGCCGTCGACCTGCTGCCCCTGAACGAGCGCAGCGAGCAGAGCCACGAGATCGCCAGGCAACTGCGCCCAGGCCTCGACAAGATCGCCGCGCAATACGGGGCGCGCATCGCCGTCACTGAAGTTCCTCCCGGCCCGCCTGTATTGCAGACACTCGTCGCCGAAGTTTATGGCCCCAATGAAAATGGCCGGATCGCAGTCGCCCGCAAGATCAAGCACATCTTCGAGCACACCAGCGGCGTGGTTGATACCGACTGGTACATGCAGGACCCGCAGCAGGAAATCGTCATGCACGTTGACCAGGCCAAGGCCGCGCTGCATGGCATCAGTGTCGCCCAGGTTGCCGAGACCCTGCGGGTGGCCACCTCCGGCATGCAGGCCGGCCTGCTGCACGTGCCCGACTCGCGTGAGCCCATCCCCACCATGGTCGAGCTGGCGAGGCCCGACCGCTCCTCAGAGAATGCGCTGGAAAGCATCAAGCTGCGCGGCGCAGATGGCAGCCTCGTCTCTCTTCGCGAACTCGTTGATGTGCAGCACACCACGCTGCAGCCCGACATCTATCACAAGAACCTCAAGCCGGTGGTCTACGTGACTGGTGACGTAGCCGGAGCGGAAGAGAGCCCCGTCTACGCCATCCTCAAAATGGACAAGGCGCTCGACAAGCTGCAAACGCCCGACGGCGTCAAACTCGCCATCTACAACGCCGAGCAGCCGCCGCTCACGCAGCACTACTCCGTCAAGTGGGACGGGGAATGGCAGATCACCATCGAGGTCTTCCGCGATCTCGGTCTCGCCTTCGCCGTCGTACTGGTGCTTATCTACGTGCTGGTGGTGGGCTGGTTCAAGTCTTTCACGACGCCGCTGGTCATCATGGCTCCCATCCCGCTCACGCTGGTCGGCATCCTGCCCGCTCATGCCCTCCTGGGCGCATTCTTCACGGCCACATCGATGATCGGCTTCATCGCCGGAGCGGGCATTATCGTGCGCAACTCCATCCTTGTGGTCGACTTCATCGAGCTCCGTCTTGCCGAAGGCATGCCGCTCAAGGAAGCCGTCATCGATGCCGGCGCCGTGCGCCTGCGGCCCGTGCTGCTCACCGCGGCGGGCGTCATCGTCGGCGGCGCGGTCATTCTGCCCGACCCCATCTTCCAGGGACTCGGCCTGTCCCTCATCGCCGGAACGGTCGCCTCCACGTTCCTCTCGTGGCCCGCCATTCCGATCATCTATTACATGCTCAACCGGAACCGCAAGGGACCGGAAGAAGAAATCTGTTATCCCACTGATATCAATCCAACGGAACAAAACAAGGAGACTCGTCATGACGGTTGAACGCGCATTAAGAATGATTGCCGGTATCGTAATTCTGGCTTCGGTGGCGCTTGGCCACTGGGTGTCCGGCTACTGGTACCTGCTCACCGCTTTAGTAGGACTCAACCTCTTCCAGTCGGCCTTCACCAACTGGTGCCCCATGATGGTCGTGCTGCGCGCGCTGAAGCTCCCCGAGCCAGGCTGCTCCAGCAAGGCAGGCAGCCATGCATGATCGCCGCTTTCCCGCCGCCCAGGCGCACAAGCTAGAAGACCCGGCGCGCCTGGAGTGGCTGCCGCCTGGCGAGGTGCTCTCGCTGCTGAACATCTCCGCCGGCGAAGTCATTGCCGACATCGGAGCAGGCACCGGCTACTTCGCCCTGCCCATGGCCGGGCGCACGGGCAACAAGGGGCGCGTCATCGCCGTCGATGCGCAGCCGGAGATGCTTGACTGGATCCGCCGCAAAATGGAAACCTCCGGCTTCACCAACATCCAGTTGGTACATGCTGAAGCTGAATCCACCACGCTGCCCGGTGCCGGCTGCGACCTTGTCTTCATGGCCAACGTCTGGCACGAGTTTCCCAGCCGCGACGCTGTCCTCGCCGAAGCCGCGCGCATTCTCAAGCCAGGTGGCAGGCTGGCGATCCTCGACTGGCGTCCCGATGTCGAGCGCATCGCAGGGCCGCCACTCGAACACCGCATCAGCGTCGAAAGCTGCACGCACGAAATGGAAGTTGCCGGCTTCGATCCTCAGGCCATGGGGCACGTCGGCGAATACTCATGGCTGGTGGTCGCTACGAGGAAATGACTGTGGCTACTCGCAAAAAGAGCGCGCGACCCGCAAAAATCACGCCGGAACAGTTCTGCGACGCCGTATACTGGCAGATGTTCCGCGTGGAATCGGGCCGTCCTGACGCCGAGCTTTGCCTTGCCGTCACGCTGCTGCGCGCATGGCTGGCGCTTGAAGAGTATCCGCAGGACAGCGAGCCGCGGCAGTGGCTGCGCAACGTAAGTCCGGTCTGCATGGAAATGCTGGAGTCCATGCGGGCCAGCCGCACGACCGAAGGTTCACCCTCCTGCGGAGAAGAGCAGGGAAGCGAAGCATAACGACGGCGATCCCAAAGCTGGGCATCGCAAAAGTGAGGGCACGATGGAAGTGAAAGTCACACATACCGGAAAAATGAAGTTCAGCATGCAGGCCCGTGGGCACGTCATTGAAACCGACCAGCCCACCGAAGTCGGCGGCGAAGATACCGCCATGACCCCGCCCGAGATCTTCCTCGCCGCGCTGGGCTCCTGCGCCGCCTTTTATGCCGCGCAGTATCTGGTCATCCGCAAGCTGGCGGAATCAGGCGTGGAAGTCATCGTGGATGCGGAAAAGCTCCGCGACCCCGTCCGCCTCGGCAACTTCACCATTCAGGTCAAAAGCCCGGTCCCGCTCAACGAGGAGCAAACCCAGGGCATGGAGCGCGCCGTCCATCGCTGCCTCATCCACCAGACCATGTTGCAGGTGCCGCAAATCGATATTCAGATCCAGGCCGGTCCGCCAGATGCTTTGGCTGCGGCTGGGTAGGTCGCATCGACACAATCGATACAGCCGTAGGGGCAAACCACCCCAATCTCCGTTTCCCCGGGGATGCGTAACAAAAAAGGCTGCGGATCGGTAGAATCCGCAGCCTTTTTGTATGCAGGGTCCGCCCCGCGAATTTACTTCAGCTTCTGCAGTTGTTCCGCCGCAATCTGCCCGGCAGCCGTCTTGCTGTTCTTATCCTTCACCTCGGCGTAAATCTGCTTCGCCTTGTCCGGATTGCTGTTTTCATACAAGCCCGCCAACTCCAGCTGCGCGGCGCTCGCCGGCACCGTCATGGTGGGGTTCTTGATCAGCTTGTTGTAAATGTCGATTGCCTTTGAGGTATTCCCCATTTGCACGTACAGGCTGGCCAGCGCCATCTGCGCCAGCGCGG
Organism: Acidobacteriaceae bacterium; assembly: GCA_049965615.1. Classification (GTDB taxonomy): domain Bacteria; phylum Acidobacteriota; class Terriglobia; order Terriglobales; family Acidobacteriaceae; genus Acidobacterium. Next base: position 30,126 of record JBMFWD010000011.1, on the reverse strand, counting down.
CAATGTTGCGGTCGTGCGCCTTCGAGGCTTTCTTCAGCTCCGACTCCGCCTTCGACTGGTCGCCCATGTCCATGTCGGCCAGCCCTGCAAAGTAGCGGGCGTCTTCGCCGGGGCGCAGCCAGCCGTACTGGTTCGCCGCCTTCTCAAAGAGCGGATAAGCCGCCTTGGCGCGCGCAGCGGCGGTGTCATAGCTGCCTTGTGCTTCCTCCGCGGGCTCACCTGGTACGCGCAGGGGCGTCTGGTAGATGGAAAGTCCCTGACCGAGCAGGTTCTGCGCGTTCTGCTGACGAACCGCATAGGTCCAGATTGCGGCAATGATCAACACAATCACCGCAAGGGCAATCATTCCGTAGCGGATCAGCGTGCCGCGATTATCCGCGGCCCACTCAAGAGTTGCATTCGTCGAATCGACGAAGCGGTCGTGCTTCAGCGCATGGCGTGTCTGTGTGTCCACGAGTCCTTCAGAATTCCTTCAAGGCGGGGTGGCAGGCAAGTGCATCGGGACTTTCTGAAAACCCCGATGCTGCTCCTGCTGGATCACTCAAAGTCTAACAGAGCCACCACCTGCCCGTCGTCAGGCGGCCTGTTCGGCCTCGTCCAGCTCGCCGTTTTCTATCTTTTCCTGGCAGCGAATGCAATAAGGCGTCCACGGAACCGCTTCCAGCCGTTTTGCGCCGATCGCGTCGCCGCACATCAGGCATTCGCCGTAGCTGCCGTCGTTCAGCCGCTCCAGCGCCAGCCGGATCAGTGAAAGATGCGTCCGCTCATTGGTGCCCTGGCTGAACATCAATTCCCGCTGATACGACATCACTGCCTGATCCGCGGGATCAAGAATGTCGTCAGCGTCGAAGTTACGTCCCTGCGCAATGGTGGAGAGAACCGAACGCTCTAACCGCGCCTTCTGCTCCAGCAGCTTCTCGCGGTAAATCTGGGTGGCAGAAACTTGTTTCCTCATCACATTTCCCCTTCCTTCTGTCAGAAAGTCGGCCTCTTCGGCTCGTCTGAATTACTTTTGTTTGACGCAAAAACTGAGGCGCGAACACAAAAAATTTTTACGATTTTTTATTTTTTTTGAGGTTCCCCCCTGCCGATCTTTGGCGGCCTGAAAAAGGTTGCCCACCTCCAGTCAAAATCGGGGTCCTGCGCCGCTCCCGGCCCGCCATTTGATGACACGGCCCCAGCCCATTTACGCTAGTAGTTGTTATGTACGAGAACTTCTCCGCCACTGATCGCTGGACCCAGGAAACTCTCCACTGCCGCTGGAGAGCCAATATCGTCGCTATCGCTACCCGGCACGCCGATGCCGTGGATGTCCGCTTTGAAGTCAGCGGCCGTCCCGTGTGGATCGCCATGCCGTACTCTGCCTGGGTGGAGCACAGGAAGCGCACCGGCAAGGTCATCACCGACCAGCTCGCCGCGCAGGCTGCCGGCCTCTATCTCAAGCAGATCATTGAGTCTGGCTACGACAGCGGCCGCGAAATGTACACCATGACCATGGAAGAAGTCCTCGCAAACGTGGAAGCCGTGCTGCGCGAAGCCGGCCACACCAGCAAGCTGCCCACGCTGGTTCCTGATATCGACGAGCCGCAGCTGCCCGCCTAGCCGCGGACTTCATCGCTCTCACCCCAATGCGCCCTCCGCGGACGCATGTTTCGTTTACAGAATCCGGGCCGGCGCTTTGCCAGATTTCAGGGCTGGATGGCACAATACTCGGTTCGCCTTTCCAAGGAGCCAATCTGCATGGGAGCGATCACGGTCACCCGCGATCTCGCAAAGTTAATCGAAGGTCCACACGTCCACCGCAACCTTTCCACCCCGCAGCTGGTGGAAACCGCCATCGCGCGCGGTGAGGCCTCGCTGGCCGCCAACGGCGCCGTGGTAGCGCGCACCGGCGCGCGCACGGGACGCTCGCCCCGCGATAAGTTCATCGTGGACGACGACTCCACCCACGGCAAGGTCCACTGGGGAAAGGTCAATCAGCCCTTTCCGCGCGAGCAATTCCGCGCGCTGCTCGACCGCGTCGTCGCCCACATGGCCGAGCGCGACCTCTACGTCATGGACCTCCAGTCCGGAGCCGACCCCAACTACCAGCTTCCCGTGCGCTTTGTCTGTGAGTACGCCTGGCACGCGCTATTCGTCAAGCAGCTCTTTGTGCGGCCCACGCAGGCCGAGCTGGAGAACTACTCGCCCCGGTTCACGGTTATTGCCGCGCCCGAGTTTGAGGCCGATCCCCAGCGCGACGGCACCCGCTCCAGCACCTTCATCCTCACGGATTTCACGGACCGCATCGTTCTCATCGGCGGCACCAGGTACGCCGGAGAAATGAAGAAGTGCATCTTCGGCGTTATGAACTACCTGCTGCCCGAGCAAAATGTCCTTCCCATGCACTGCTCGGCCAACGTCGGCGCCGACGGAGACACCGCGCTCTTCTTCGGCCTCTCGGGCACCGGCAAAACCACCCTCTCCGCCGACCCCGCGCGCCGGCTCATCGGCGACGACGAGCACGGCTGGAGCGCCGACGGCGTCTTCAACTTCGAGGGCGGATGCTACGCCAAGTGCGTCGACCTCACCGAGGAAAAAGAGCCGCAGATCTTCCACGCCATCCGCTTCGGCTCCGTGCTGGAGAATGTCGTCATCGACAAGCACACCGGCGTGCCCGACTACACTGACGTGCGCTACACCGAGAACACCCGCGCCGCCTACCCCATCGACTTCATCGCCAACGCCATGATTCCCGGCGTCGGCGGCCATCCCCGCAACGTGCTTTTTCTCGCCGCCGATGCCTTCGGCGTGCTGCCGCCCGTGGCCCGGCTCAACCCCAACCAGGCCATGTACCACTTCCTCTCCGGATACACCGCCAAGCTGGCCGGTACCGAGGCCGGTCTCGGCAGCGAGCCGGTTCCTGAGTTTTCCGCCTGCTTTGGTTCTCCATTTTTACCGCTTGCGCCCGGCCTCTATGCGGAAATGCTCGGCAGCCGCCTCCGCGAGCACAATGCCCAGTGCTGGCTCGTCAACACCGGCTGGAGCGGCGGCGCATTCGGCGTTGGCAAGCGCATGAGCCTCAAGATCACGCGTGCCATCGTCGACGCCATCCTCAACGGCACGCTCGCCCAGGCCGACTACGCCGTCGAGCCGGCCTTCGGTCTCAACATCCCCACCAGTTGCCCCCACGTTCCGCCCGAAATTCTCAACCCTCGCAACATGTGGACCGACAAAAACGCCTACGACGCGCAGGCCAATTTGCTGGCGTCAAAATTTGAGGACAATTTCCGCAAGTTCGGCGTGCCCGACGAGGTCCGCGCCGCCGGACCGCATGCTAAAAAGTAGAAGCGATGTTCCTGCGCAAGTTGCGAGTTGAATTCGAACGAGCCGGCGAATCCTCCGCCGCTCCGGCTCCATGCCCGATCCACTGGATCGACAACTTCGCCATGCGCAACTTCACCAACGACGCAGTCTTCGACGATACCCTCCCCGCTGCGGATGGCCTTCTCGAAGTGGGGCTGCGCGTCCCCCTCGACCGCCTCACCGCCTCCATGGAAGACTGGTTCCGCCGCAAAGGCTACCTCAAACCCGGTGACCGCCTGCTGGTAAGCGAAATAAACTAGCCTGCTGCTGCGCCGCATCCAATCCACAGCAGCACCGGAGCAAGCCCGATGTTCAAGAGCAGATACCTCGTGCTGGCCTTCGCGCTTTTCGTCATCTGGCTGGGAGCCTTTCTCGTCTTTCACATCGCGGCCTTCCTGCTGCGCGCGCTGCTCATAATCGCGGCCCTGCTCTTCATCGCCCACTTCGTTGCCAATCGAAAACGCGCCTGAGCCGCACCCCTCCGCCAGAAAACAAAAAGGGCCGGATCGCTCCGGCCCTTCGTCGTGCCTGTGTCGCACAGCTACTCGTCGTAGTGCAGCAAACTGAAGACGTCCATGTCCGGGAAGCGCTCGCGCCCCTTCAAAAAGTCCAGCTCCACGGCAAAGGCCAGCCCGGCGATGTCGCCGCCCAGTTGCCGCACCAGTTTCACGGTGGCTTCCATGGTGCCGCCGGTCGCCAGCAGATCATCCACCAGCACAATGCGCTGGCCCGGCTCAATCGCGTCCTCGTGAATCTCCAGCGTATCGCTGCCGTATTCCAGATCGTAGGTCACGCGCACGGTGGCGGCGGGCAGCTTCTTCGGCTTGCGAACCGGCACAAAGCCCGCGTTCAGCCGATAGGCCAGCGCCGGGCCAAAGATAAATCCGCGCGCCTCGATCCCCAGCACCAGGTCCACCTTGCGGTCGATGTAGTGCTCGGCCATCGCGTCAATCAGCTTGGCAAAGCCCGCCTTGTCCTTCAGCAGGGTCGTAATGTCGTAGAAAAGAATGCCGGGCTTCGGAAAATCCGGCACCGTGCGCACCAGTTCCTTCAGCGGCTCGCAGTTCACCTTATGGGGAGTTTGCATGGTCTTGCTACCAGGCTCCTTCAATGTGGAATGATCCAAGGTTTTCGCCTTCCTGCTCTTTCAGCTCGTGCATCACCACGTCGTCCACGCGGCTGCCCCGCGAGCCACGCCGCAGAGCCTCGGCCAGCGACTCTAACTGTCGCCGCTCGCCGGCGGCCACCACTTCCACGTGGCCATCCTCGGTGTTGCGGACCCAGCCGCGCAGGCCCAGCGGTTCGGCCTCCCGGTGCACAAACCACCGGAAGCCAACGCCCTGCACGCGACCTTTTACAAGATAATGACGAACCATAACTCTTCGGCGTTTTTAGAGTAACAGCGCACCGGCGCAACGTGCGAGGGACTATACAGATCAAGCCGAATCGCCGACCATGTTTCTTCAGCCCGTATGAAAGCCCAGCGACTGTCCTGTTCCGTGCTCCTGCCGATGATCGCCATCGTGGTATGGGCAGTGCTGGTGCCCACGCCCGCGCTGGTCACCTGCCTGCAACTCATCACAGCCTCGCACGGTGCAGATCCCGTCCATGTCTACTTTGGCGACATGTCGGCAGTTGTGCCGCGCAGCAGGCTCTTCATTTTCTGCTTGGAACCCATTGCCTGCCACGCCGGCGGCATGATCTCCGGAACGAACATCCCCGGCATGCTGGCCAGCGTACTTATTTCTCTGCCGCTTACCTGGCCCGCTTTGTGGTCGCCACCGGCTTTCTCGTTTGAGAGCCGGCGAGCGATTGCATATCCGTTTTACTGCTTTCCCTGGTGGTGGTTCGCCGGCCGCAGTCTGGATTGCCTCGCGGGACGCAGAAAGGTTGGCTGGGTTTTTCTGAGTGTCGGCAGCCTCTTGTGTCTCCTTTGTATCTTCCTCGACGCAGGCTTGTTTTTCGGCCTGACGCCACGTGAGCGCACCGGAAACAACTGGATTTACTTCGGCTTCACCCTCTGGGCCATCCTCTTCGGCATCACCCCACTGGCATGGTGGCGGCAACGCCAAAGGCTCCGGAACGCCCCTGTAGAAGCAGAAAAGCCACTCCCCGCAAACACCAACGGCGCAGCCGAAGCCGCGCCGTCAGACTTACTCAATCACGAAAAGACTAAGCCCGGCTAAGGTAAGCCCCTTCCGCCGTGTCCACGCGAATCTTCTCGCCCTCGTTGATGAACGGGGGCACCTGCACCACCAGCCCGGTTTCGAGCTTCGCGGGCTTCGTCACCGAGGACGCCGTCGCCGACTTCAAGCCCGGCTCGGTCTCGACGACCGTTAACTCGACCGTCTGCGGCAGCTCGATGCCCACGGCCACGCCGTCAAAGAACGAAACCGTAATCTGCAGATTCGCCGTCAGGTACTCGACCGCGTCCCCCAGCGTGTCGCGCTTCAGGTGCGTCTGCTCGTAGTTCTCGGTGTTCATGAAGTAGTAGTCGTCGCCGTCGTTGTAAAGAAACTCCATTGCCACTTCGTCCACCACCACGCGGTCAATCGGGTCAGGCGAGCGGAAGCGGTGCTCAAACATGGCGCCCGTGCGCAGGTTACGCAGCTTGGCCTGGATAAAGGCGCGCAGGTTGCCGGGCGTGCGGTGCTCCACGCTGAAAACGGCATGCAACTCGCCGTTGTGCTTGATGATCATGCCGGGGCGCATCTGTGTGGCGGGAATCGCCATAAAACGGACTCCTTACGTCTGTCTGAATCTGAAAATAGGCAGCGGGGGCTGCAAAGGGAAAATCGCTGAATCTTTATTTTACCGTAGACCGCGCCGCGACCTCACTCGACCGATCTATCCGGGTGCCCCACTCTCGCAAAGCCAGGGTGGGTCTTATCGGATAGCACATGCGACAGGGAAGCAGGAATCTCACGCTCTCAATCCCTCGCCGTCAAACTTGCTGCAAGCTACTTCCGCCCGAAGATCCGCGCAAAAAAGTGCCCGATCGAGCCAAAAAATCCGCGGTGATGCGGATTCCTCACCCGAGCCTGCCGAGCCTTCCTCGGCGCAGCCGATTTTTGTGCAGGCGCAGATGTCTTCGCCACCGGCGCAACCGCTGAAGACCGCGCCGTAGCCCCGTTGTAGGTGATCGGCACTTCCACTTGCGTCGCCACCTGCCCTGCCGGAACCACCGGCTCCGTCGGCCCCGCCGGCGGCGGCTTCAGCCCTTCGCTCTCGGCCAGCGGAAAGGGATTCTCCCGCGCCGCCTTGTTCTGCTTCGCATTCCCGCGCCCGATCCCAATCCCCGTCTTCCCCAGCTCCTTTGGCGCAGGCGGACACCCGCAAGGCTCCGGCTCGCTGTCCACCACCTGCCCCAGGTCGCCGTGCTCAATCAGCACGCGCTGGTCCGGCTGCACGCGGTAGACCCCTCCGCTGAACAGCCCCGTCACCGTTACATACGGCGCGTTCCTGCCCTTGTTGTCGATGCAGGTGTCCCCGTTCGCCCCCACGCGAAAACTCATCTCCGCCTTGCCCGGCCCGGAGATCAAAATGCGCAAATCCGGCGTCATCACCACGTCCGAGTATTTCCCCGGCTTGTCATGCGCCTCAAACGCCCCATGGTTCAGCGCAATCATGATCGCGTCATCGCCCGGCCTCGCGTCCGGCCCCAGGCTCTTGTCCGCGGAAAGCTGTATCTTCGTCGACCGGCACACCTCCAGGCTCCCGCCGCGCGCCAGCTCAATGCTTGCCGTGCGGTCCCCGGCGGTAATCGTCGCATTGGGGCCAATCGCCGCGCGATTGTTCGTCACTTCCAGCGACCCGGCAATCGTCACCCCGTTGGTCGGCGCATAGGCAATCGGCTTCTGCTGCGCCCACGCAGGACTCGCAGCCAGCACCAAACCCAGCGCGCAAACCCAGCCCGCACTCCTCTCACGCGTCATGCTGCTTGTCGTGCGATGCGGAGCCACGGCGCTATAACTCCAGAAAATTCCGTATCAGTTGCTTGCCGTCCGCCGTCAGCGCGCTCTCCGGGTGGAACTGCACGCCCTCCACCTGGAACTCCCGGTGCCGCAGCCCCATGATCGTCCCATCCGCCGTCCGCGCGGAAACCTCCAGGGTCTTCGGCAATCCCTTCTCCGCCACAATCAGAGAGTGGTAGCGCGTGCAGGTCATCGGCGAGGCAATGCCCTGGAAGATGGTCTTCCCGTCGTGCTCCACCTCGCTCGTCTTGCCGTGCATCAGCTTCCTGGCCCGTACCACCTTGCCGCCAAAGGCCGCGCCTATTGCCTGGTGCCCCAGGCACACGCCCAGTATCGGCGCCTTGCCCGCAAACCGCTGAATCAGCGGAATGCTGATCCCCGCCTCCTGCGGCGTGCAAGGCCCGGGCGAAATCAGAATTCGCTCCGGCTTCAGCGCCTCGGCCTCTTCCACGGTGATCTGGTCATTGCGGCGAATTTCCATCTCCGCGCCCAGCTCGCCCATGTACTGCACCAGGTTGTAGGTAAACGAATCGTAGTTGTCGAGAACGAGGATCATACGGTTGGTTTTAGTGTAATGCCGCAGCGGGGAAGCGATGCTTTGCGCTGCCGCAATCCTCTGCCTGATTCAACTCCAATCAAATATAATCAAAGTGATGAAGAACCACTCCACGGCAAAGCGCAAACCGGAAACCCGCGTCCTCACCGCGCATGTATCCACCGAGCTTGCCGAAAAAGTGGACCAGCTGGCCGAGCAGCTCGAGCGGCCCCGCGGCTGGATCGTCAGGCAGGCGCTGCAGGCCTGGATCGACGAAGAAGAGCTTCGCCACCAGATGACGCTCGAAGCGCTGGCCGAAGCCGACGCCGGTCATGGGGTGCCTCACGATGAAGTGGAGAAGTGGATTCGCAGCCTCGGCACAGACAAGCCGCTGCCGCCGCCCACCCGATGAAGATTCAATGGACCAGCCTGGCCCTCAGGGATGCGGCCCGGCTTTACGAATTCATCGCGTCTGATAATCCAGCCATTGCGGCAGGCGTGCTCGATGGCGTCCGCGCCGGAACCACGCGCCTCAGCCAGTTTCCTCAAATGGGCGAGCGATTGGAGAAATACAATCCTCGCCACGTGCGGCGAATCTGCGTCGGTCCCTATGAAGTCCGCTATGAACTCACCAGCGACACCGTGACCATTCTGCGCCTCTGGCACGCCCGCGAGCGGCGGTGAGTGTAGTTTGGTTATGCTTGCACCGAGGGTTTCTCGAATAAATGCCTGAACTGGAATGGAAATCACTGTGAACCTGGTTTGTGACCAGTCTGTTGCAGCAATTTACAAAAGCAGCGCACAGCGGGCACGTGTCATTTCTGAGTCATGGGTAGAACACAATGGGTTCTGCATTGCGTGTAACTCGGATTTTCTCCGTCGATCCACGACAAATACGAAATGTACCGATTTTGCTTGTGAGTTTTGCGCTCATCGGTACGAACTGAAGAGCTTTACGTATCGGCCCTCGAAGTCTCTAGTGGATGGGGCCTATGGCGCTATGATTGGCAGAATTCGAGACGGATCTGCGCCCACATTGATGCTGCTTCATCGAAGCAAATCGTGGGAAGTAATTTCCTTCAGTGCAATTAACTCTGTGTTCCTCACACCCGACGTGATTGACCAGCGCAAGCCGCTAAGCGTCGCCGCTGCAAGGGCCGGCTGGGTCGGCTGCAACATCCGCCTCGATCGAATCGCGGCGGGTGGGGAAGTCTACCTCGTTAGGAGTGGCACCGTCAGATCAAAGAAGGACGTTCGCGCAGATTTTCAAAAATTCCTGTCATTGAGAGAATTGCCGGCAGGCCAGCGAGGATGGACCATCCTTACGTTGGAAATTGTTCGCAGCCTGGGCCTGCGACACTTCCATCTGTCCGATGTCTACGCAAAAGAAGCAAACTTTGTGGCACGCTTTCCCAACAACAACAACGTTCGAGCAAAAATTCGGCAACAGCTGCAGATATTAAGAGATCGCGGCTATCTGCAGTTCGATGGCGGAGGAGCCTACAGCATGAAAGATTGGTTGTAAGTCCGGTTCTCTCGCACCTACTCAATCAAGTCATGTTGCACTCTACCCCCGCGCCCGCTCAATCGCGCGCATCACCGCCTTGGCCTTGTTCACGCTCTCTTCGTATTCCTTTTCCGGAACCGAATCCGCCACAATGCCGCCTCCGGCCTGCACATACCCCTTGCGGCCCTTCATCAGCAGCGTGCGAATCGCAATGCACGAGGTCAGATTTCCGGAAAAATCCGCATACAACACGCAGCCTCCGTAAATCCCCCGCCGCGCCGGTTCCATCTCTTCGATAATCTCCATCGCGCGAATCTTCGGCGCGCCGCTGAGTGTCCCGGCCGGGAAGCAGGACCGCAGCGCATCCACCGCATTCATGCCTTTCTTCAGCGTGCCCGTCACGTCGCTCACCAGGTGCATCACGTGCGAGTAGCGCTCCACACGCATCAACTCGCCGAGTTTCACGGTGCCGTACTCGCTCACCCGGCCCACGTCGTTGCGGCCCAGGTCCACCAGCATCACGTGTTCGGCGCGCTCCTTCTCATCGGCCAGCAGGTCCTGCTCAATCGCGCGGTCGCTTGCCTCGTCGGCCCCGCGAGGACGCGTCCCCGCAATCGGCCGGTACTCCACTTTGCCGTCCTGCACGCTCACCAGCAGCTCCGGCGACGAGCCCACAATGTGCGACGTCTCCAGCTTTGTGCCCTTGGCATTGGCCGGCTGCACGCTCCGCAAAAAGTACATGTACGGGGAAGGATTCACCACCCGCAGCGCCCGGTAAATCGAGAACGGCTCCACGCCCGGCTCCACGTCAAACCGCTGCGAAATCACGGCCTGGAAGATATCCCCCGCGGCAATGTATTCCTTCGTCCGCTCCACCGCCGCCAGAAAATCCTTCTTCCTCGTGCGGCAGTTAATCTTCACCTTGCCGCCGACCGTCTTTTTCTTCTGCTTTGGCAGGGGAGCCAGCAACCGCTTCTCCAGCTGGTCCAGCCGCTTCAGCGACTCGGTGTAGGCCCGCTCCGGCTTCTGCTTCTTCACGTCCGCCGTGACTATCAGCAGCATTTCCTTGCGAACGTGGTCAAAGGCCAGCACTTCGTCAAAGAACATCAGGCAGGCGTCGGGCATGCACAGCTCATCCACTGCCAGCTCCGGCAGCTTCTCAATCTGCCGGACCACGTCATAGCTGAAGTACCCGACCGCGCCCGCCGAAAACGGCGGCAGCCCGGCCATCTTGGCCGGCGAGTGCCCATCGAGCGCCGCCTTCAGCACCTCGAAGATATCTCCTTCCATCTGCTGGGTTTTTCCCTCTTCGGTGACCCATATGGAACGCCCCTGCGAGACAATCCGCCGGTAAGGCCGCACGCCGATGTAGGTGTAGCGGCCAATCTTTTCGCCGCCTTCGACTGACTCCAGCAGGAAACACTCCGGCTCAGCCGCGGCCAGGCGCAAAAATGCGCTTACCGGCGTCTCAAGATCGGCGTCTAATGTCCGATACAGAGGAATCAGGGTATGCTTGCGCGCAAGGCGCAGAAATTCGGAGCGGGAGGGCAGGGAAGCGGCTTGAGATGGCATGGTTTTCGTCTGGGTAAAGCGCTGGTATGCCCCATGGTAACGCCCGCCGCCGCAACCGCTCAATCCGGCCGGCTTCAGAGCCTCGCTGCATCTTCGGCAGGCATCCCGAAATACACCACCCAACACTCTTGCCGAGCCTGTCGCGCAGGCCTATACTCGGAAGGTTTGGCCAGACCCTCACCCGGTTTTTGTCCGGTCAGGCTCTGGAAGCGATGCGCGCGACGGACCGAAGCGCAGACCGCGGGCGATAGAGGAACATCGGTTCCCCACGCCCTGGATGGTCGGTCCACAACGGAGAGTCATTACATGGCAACGATCACGCTCGAGCACGAAATTAACCCCTGGGAAGCCCAGGAAGCTCGATTCGACTTTGCGGCACGCAAGCTCAACCTCGACGAAGGTTTGTGGCGCGTGCTGCGTTACCCCTCACGAGAAGTCATCGTCCACTTTCCCGTCGCGATGGACGACGGGCGCATTGAGATGTTCACCGGCTACCGTGTGCAGCACTCTGTCGCGCGCGGGCCGGCCAAGGGCGGCATCCGCTACGCGCCCGACGTATCGCTGGACGAAATGCGAGCGCTGGCAAGCTGGATGACCTGGAAGTGCGCCGTGGTCGACATCCCCTTCGGCGGAGCCAAGGGCGGCGTCATTTGCGACCCCAAGAAAATGTCCATGGGCGAGCTCGAACGCCTCACCCGCCGCTACACCTCGGAGATGATTGAGTTCCTCGGTCCGGAAAAGGACGTGCCCGCGCCCGATGTGGGAACCAACGAGCAGGTGATGGCCTGGATCATGGATACCTTCTCCATGCACATGCGCCAGACCGTCACCAGCGTCGTCACCGGCAAGCCGATTACCCTGGGCGGCTCGCGCGGACGCAGACAGGCCACCGGCCGCGGTGTCAGCGTCGCCTGCGACGAGGCGCTCCGGCACCTCGGCATACAGCAGGACGGCTGCCGCGTCATCATCCAGGGCTTTGGAAACGTCGGCGCCAACGCCGCCCAGATCATGAAGCGCAAAGGCTACAAGATCATCGGCATCGCCGAGTACGACGGCGGCCTCTTCAACGCCGACGGTATCGATATCGAGGCTCTCATCGACTACAAGGACCGCAACGGCTCCATCCTCAGCTTCCATGGCGCAGAGGCCGCCGATCCGGCCGAGCTGCTCTGCACCGAGTGCGACATTCTCATCCCGGCGGCGCACGAGAACGTCATCACCAGCCGCAATGCGGATCGCGTCCAGGCAAAAATCATCTGCGAGGGCGCAAACGGGCCCACTACCACCGTCGCCGATGAAATCCTGGCCGAAAAGAAGGTCTTCATCATTCCTGACATTCTCGCCAACGCCGGCGGCGTCACCGCGTCTTATTTTGAGTGGGTGCAGGATCGTCAGGGCTACTTCTGGCCCGAGGCAATGGTCAACGAACGCCTCGACCTCATCCTTGCGGAATCCTTTCAGGAAGTTGTCCGCTACTCTGAGACCCACGGCGTCAACAACCGCATCGCGGCCTACATGCTGGCCATCGACCGTGTCGCCTTTGTGATCAAGCAGCGTGGCATCTACGCCTGAACCCTCAGGAAAAAGCATTCTGCCGCAAGAGAAAAGGGTGGCTTCCAGGCCACCCTTTTCCGTCGCGCCCGCTTGCATCACACCAACGTCACGGACGCGCGCCAGCCCTTTCGGGTTAGCATAATCACAATTACGAATTGATCGGGCTGTTCTGTGAATTTACCCAACTCCATCACCCTGGGCCGTATCTTCTCCGTTCCGATACTGCTCTGGATCCTCTCGCCTTTCTTCCCGCACCTGGGATGGCACGGCGGGCAGGAGCTGGTGGCGTCCCTGTTTTTCATCCTCATCTCCATCTCTGACGGAGTCGACGGCTACCTCGCCCGCAGCCGCGGCCAGATCACCACCATGGGCATGCTGCTCGATCCGCTCGCCGACAAACTGCTCATCACCGCCGCCTATATCACCCTCGTCGAGTACGAACCCAGCATCGTCAAGCCCTGGATCGTCGTCATCATCATCGGCCGCGAATTCCTCGTCAACGGCCTCCGCTCCATCGCTTCCACCGAGGGCTTCACCATTCAGGCCAGCGACCTCGGCAAGCTCAAAACCGTCATGCAGATCATCTCGGTCGTGGCCGTCATCCTCGCCCACGCCTGGTACCAGTGGCAGTTCGGCTGGTTCGTCATGCCGGTTCGGCTCATCGCCGTCTCCAGCGTCTACTGGATGGTCACCATCTCCGTCATCTCCGCCGTCGACTACTTCGTCGCTTTCTGGCGGCGCATCGACAAGGCATCCTCCGGCAGCCGGGGGCGCGACAATCAGTTCGTCCTCAGCCGCAAGAAAATTCCTCCCGCGCCCGCCAAACCGGCCTCCTAGCCTGCCCGGCATTGCTGTGCGGTAACAACCGCTTCCACCCTCACGCACCCCGCCCTCACTTCCCCGTAAGAATTTGACTGGTAACACGCCTATAATGAAGTATGGCGACGGCGCAGCCGAATACGCAGGCTCAAACCGATGAGTCCGAGCTCCTCGCGCGTAAGTTTGACGCGCTTCTGGAGACCGTGCGCACCAATCGTCCCAGTGACGATCTCGATATCATTCGCCGCGCCTGGGCCTTCTGCCTTGAGCATCACGAGGGCCAGCGCCGCGCCTCCGGTGAGCCTTTTGTTCTCCACCCGCTCGAGGTAGCCCTCGTCCTGGCGGAGATGAAGCTCGACGCGACGGCCATCGCCGCCGGCCTGCTCCACGACGCCGTCGAAGACACCCCCGTCACCACCCCCGAAATTGCCAGTCAGTTCGGCGAGCAGGTCGCCCACATCGTTGACGGCGTCACCAAGATCGACAAAATCCAGTTCGCCAATCGAGAAGATCGCCAGGCTGAGAACGTTCGCAAAATGCTCCTCGCCATGGTCACGGACGTCCGCGTCGTCGTCATCAAGCTCGCCGACCGCCTCCACAACATGCGCACTCTCGAGCACCTGCAGCCCAACCGCCAGCAGGCCATCGCGCAGGAAACACTCGACATCTACGCCCCGCTCGCGCACCGTCTCGGCATGGGCAAGGTGCGCGGCGAACTCGAAGACCTCGCCTTCCGCTACGTCGATCCGCACGCCTACAAGCAGTTGCAGGACGAAGTGGAAGAGCGCCGCTCCGAGGGCGAGCAGTTCCTCGCCGGAGTCGAATCGCTCCTCACCGACAAGCTGGCGGAAAACAACATCAAGGCACGTGTCGAGTGGCGCATCAAGCGCCTTTACAGCATCCACACCAAGCTGCAAAAGTCCCACTCGCGCCTCGACCAGCTCTACGACCTGCTTGCCCTCCGCGTCATCACCACCAGTGAGCAGGACTGCTACGCCGTCCTCGGCCTCATCCACTCCATCTGGCGGCCTGTGCCCGGGCGCATCAAGGACTTCATCGCCATGCCCCGGCCCAACATGTACCAATCTCTCCACACCACCGTCATGGGCGAGGGCGGCCACCAGTTCGAGGTCCAGATCCGCACCGAGGAAATGCACCGCGTCGCCGAAGAAGGCATTGCCGCGCATTGGAAGTACAAATCCGGCGGAGCAGTGAATCCCCGCGACGAGCAGCGGCTTGCATGGGTCCGTCAGCTCGTCGAGTGGCAGCGCGAAATGAAGGATTCGAGCGACTTCCTCTCCACGCTCAAGATCGATCTCTACCCCGAAGAGGTTTATACCTTCACCCCCAGGGGCAAGGTCGTCGTGCTCCCCAAGGACGCCAGCCCGCTCGACTTCGCCTACGCCATCCACACCGAGGTCGGCCACTCCTGCACCGGCGCTCGCGTCAACGGCCGCATCGTGCCGCTCCGCTCGAAGCTCCGCAACGGAGACATCGTCGAGGTCATCACCCAGACCGGCCACACGCCCAGCCGCGACTGGCTCAACTTCGTCAAAAGCTCGCGCGCCCGCAACAAGATCAAGCACTGGCTCAATGAACACCAGCGCGAGCGCGCCATTGACATCGGCCACAAGCTGCTCGATCGCGAAGCCCGCAAGTACAAAGTCTCCCTCGGTAAGTTTGACGACTCCGACTACTCCCGCGTCGCCAATGAATACAGCGTCGCCACCCCCAACGATCTCTTCGCCGCCATTGGCTTCGGCAAGTACTCGGCCCGCCAGGTGTTGCACCGCCTTGCGCCTTCGCTCATCCATCAGCAGCCGGCCGAGGCCGATACACCCGCCGTCAAGCCCAGCGCGCAGGAGGCTGCACTCCGCGCCTCCGCCGGGGACTCGCTCCAGGTCGAGGGCCAGAACGAACTGCTCGTCTACCGCGCCCGCTGCTGCAACCCGATTCGCGGCGACGAAATCGTCGGCTACGTCACCCGCGGCAAAGGCGTCGCCGTCCATGCCCGCAACTGCCCCAACGTGCAGAACCTGCTCTATGAGGCCGACCGCCGCATCGCCGTCGAGTGGGCTCACGCCGTCGAGCAAAAGACCGGCCGCCAGAACACCTACCCTGTGCGCCTTACCGTCTACTGCGACGATCGCGCCGGCATGCTGAAGGAGATGACGGCCATCATCAGCGACGACAACACCAACATTCGCACGGTGGACTCACGCCAGGATCAGAACGGCGACGCGGTTGTGGAATTCGTCGTCGAAGCCGAAGACGTGGCCCACCTCAACCGCTTGGTGCAGGGCCTCCGCCGCCTCCCCGGCGTCCGCGACGTAAAACGCTCCCAGCGGCCGTAAGTTCTGCCGGCGCTCCAATAGTGTCAGGTATCTTTCCCCGCAACAGATCCCTCAAATGCGACCAGGCCCAAAGGAGGGGTCATTTCGACCGTAGCGCCGAAGGCGCGAACTGGAGAAATCTGCGTTTTCTGCATCGTATCGAAAAGTCCATATGGATCTCCACCCGTACGGATTTCCCCTGGAGAAGATTCCTCACAGAAAACAAGAACGGCGCGATCACTCGCGCCGTTCCCATTTTCAACTTTCGAACTCATCCCATCCGGGTGCCCCACCCTCGCGCAGCCAGGGTGGGTTCGCCACGGCCGGCACTCAATACTTCGGCACCGAAGGATCAATCTCAGCCGACCAGGCCAGAATCCCGCCGGCCACATTCGACACGTTCTGGAAGCCCTGCTGCTGCAGGAACTCCGCTGCCTTCTGGCTGCGTCCGCCGCCCTTGCAGTGGACGACAATTTCCTGCCCGGCCTGCCGCGCCGCATCCAGCTCGCTCACGCGATTCGGCAATTCGCCCACCGGGATCAGCTTCCCGTTCAGGTTCGCAATCTGGAACTCGTGCGGCTCCCGCACATCCAGCAGAAGGAAGTCTTCCTTTGCGTCCAGCTTGCGCTTCAGCTCCTTCACGCTGATCTGCGGAATCCCGTTCTGCACCGCAGCCGGAGGCTGAATCCCGCAGAACTGCTGGTAGTCGATCAGCTCCTTCACCGTCGGATTCGCACCGCAAACCGGGCACTCCGGATTCTTCCTCAGCTTCAGCTCGCGGAACTTCATGTTCAACGAATCCACCAGCAGCAGACGCCCGATCAACGGATCGCCCTTGCCCAGGATCAGCTTGATCACTTCCGTGGCCTGGATCACGCCCAGCAGTCCAGGAAGAACTCCCAGCACGCCACCCTCCGCGCAGGAAGGCACCAGCCCCGGCGGTGGCGGCTCAGGATACAAACAACGGTAGCAGGGGCCATCCTCGGCGCCAAACACGCTGGCCTGTCCCTCAAACCGGAAGATCGACGCATACGAGTTCGGCTTGCCCGTCAGCACGCAGGCGTCGTTCACCAGGTACCGCGTGGGAAAGTTGTCCGTCCCATCGGCGACGATGTCGTACTGCGAAACGATCTCCAGCGCATTCTGGCTGGTGAGCATCGTCTCGTGCTTCACAATCTTCATCCGCGGATTCAGCGCATGCAGCTTCTCCGCCGCCGAATCAATCTTGGGTCGGCCCACGTCCGGCGTCGAGTGGATCACCTGCCGCTGCAGGTTGCTCTCATCCACCACGTCAAAGTCCACCAGCCCCAGCGTGCCGATGCCCGCCGCGGCCAGGTACAGCGCCAGCGGAGCGCCCAGCCCGCCCGTGCCCACGCACAGAACCTTGGCGGCCTTCAGCTTCTGCTGGCCCTCCATGCCCACCTCGGGCAATAGCAGGTGGCGCGAGTACCGCGCCAGATCTTCGTTGGTCAATTGCGGCAGCGCCGCGGACGATTCAGTCATCGTGGCCATTTCTATGCCTCGTCTGCTTTCTCTTGCTGTGATTCAGGAGTTCTTCGGCTTACAGCTATTGTAGGAAATTTCGCTGCAAGATGCGCGTTCCAGCCGAACGCGTGCGACTCAGAGGGTTAGTCGCAACAACAACAGCACCAGGCGCCCAAGGCGCGGTCGCCTGGACGGCCAATCCCAGCCCCGCCGGCAATGGACGGGATAATCGAAAGCGTGTCCTGCTCCTTCACCGGGGTCTTGTCGCCCTCCGGCAAATAACGAACATCCTCGTCGTTCAGGTAGACGTTGACGAACGAGCGCAGTTTGCCCTCGCCCGTGTACAGATGCTTCTGGAAGTCCGGGTACTTGCTGGTCAGCGCCGAAAGCGCCTCCGCGACCGTATTGCCCGCAACCTCCACCGCATCCTGCTTCTCCGTGTATACGCGAAGCGGTGTCGGGATGAAGATTTTCATCGTGTCGTTTCCTTCTTGCTGATTCGCTCTGTTGCTCTGTGCGTAGACGCAGAACTCATGCCTGCTTCCATGCTAACGGCTCATCCGCGCGCAAACCAGCGGCGCGGCTTACCTCGTTTTACTCCGGACCAAGGCCTGGAGTATTCTGCCCCGTCACCTCAATCGGTTCCGGTTCAAACTTCTTCGTCTCTTCCGAGTGCCCGGTCAGCCGAAACGAGTTCGTCTGCCGCGCCGCGCCCTTCTCTACTGCCGTAATCACGTAGCTGCAGCCCAGCCAGTGCGCCTCGGCAAAATCCGTTGGCGACCACTGTGCCGGATGATCCGGGTGCGAGTGATAAAACCCAACAATGTCCAGGCCCTTTTCCCGGCCCTGCCGCTGGATGCGGATCAGCTCCTGCGGCGCGATGTGATAGCGGTTATGCGCCGAGTCTGTGCGCGTATTGCCCGCGCGCACCACCTCCGTCACGGCATTCACAGGGTCTTCACTGCGGCCCAGCATCACCCCGCAGCACTCGTGCGGATACGTCTCTTCACCGTGCTGGCGCATGGCTTCATATACGGGATCGCTCACTTTCAGCATTCTTCCTCCCAGCTACTCTTCCCAGAAGCGTTCGCTCAGGTACTTGTCCGCCGAGTCGCAAAGGATCGTCACAATCACAGCTTCCTCGCCGCGCACGGCCACTTCCTCGGCCACGCGCAAAGCCGTGGCCACGTTGGCTGCTGCCGAAATCCCCACCAGCAGCCCCTCGGTGCGTCCCAGCCGCCGCGCCATTGCATAGGCGGCTTCGGTTTCCGTCTCAATATTGCGGTCCGCATGCTCGGGATCGTAAATCCCCGGCACAATCGAGGTCGCCATGTGCTTCATGCCTTCCAGCCCGTGGAAAGGCGAGTCCGGCTGCATCGAAATGCACTCAATCTTCGGGTTCAGCTCCCGCAGCCGCCGCGACGTGCCCATGAACGTGCCGCTCGTGCCCATCCCGGCGATAAAGTGCGTAATCCGCCCCTCGGTCTGCGCCCATATTTCGTTCGCCGTGGTGCGGTAGTGCGCCTTCCAGTTGTTCTCGTTGTTGTACTGGTCTGCGTAGTAATACTTTTCAGGCTCATTGGCGGCCAGCTCGCGCGCCTTGCGAATCGCCCCGTCCGAGCTGTCATTCGGGTCGGTCCAAACCACCTCCGCCCCGTAAGCGGAGAGAATCCGCTTCCGCTCCGGAGAAACATTCGTCGGCATGCACAGCGTCACCCCGAATCCCATCGCCGCGCCCAGCATCGCGTAGGCAATGCCCGTGTTGCCGCTCGTGGCGTCCAGCAGGTGCTTGCCGCTGCTCAGCAGCCCGCGCTCCATCGCGTCCAGCACTATCGACGATGCAGGCCGGTCCTTCACCGAGCCGCCCGGGTTCGTCCACTCCGCCTTGCCCAGTATCTGGATTCCGGGCAGCTTTTCCGTCAGCCGCTCCAGCCGCACCAGCGGCGTATGGCCAATCCGCTCCAGCAGCGAGGAGCCCAGCAGCAGCGTCTCTGTCTTCTCCGATTTGGTCAGCGTAGGCATGGTAAATTGCAGTCCAGGCTTTCTTGTGCGAGATTGAAAACAGCCGGTCGCGTCTGGCTTCAGTTTAGCTCCCGGCTCTCAAAGACCCAAATTCGGAACAGGTCCGCAGGCATCATGCCCAAAAAAAACAAGCAGATTTCCTTCAGCGAAGTGCTCGACAGGCTTCGGAGTCTCCAATTTGATGTCACTCCGGTCGAGAACGTCGCAAACCAGTTCAAGGTAGCCAAGTACGGCTGCGCCGCCATCATCGCCCCCGGCGAAGGCACTGCCTCCCACTCCATCGTCCATCGCCCCGGCGTGCTCTTCGGCAAGGAGATAGCCCACCTCGTCAACCGCGGCTATCAGCAGCAGTTCCACACCGCGCGCGGCGACTTCGGCGCCACCGCCGAGCATCTCCACATGCTCCATCGCTTCAGCGAAGAGCTCAAGGAAGCCGCCGGCGAACCCTGTCTCTACAATGAGTCGCTCGGCACCACCAGCGACGACCACCTCTACGACCGTCTCAAGGGCCGCGATCTCCCTGCTGACAAGCGCCCCACCCCCGCCTGGGAGCTCCCCACCGGGCACTGAGCATTTTCCCATTTTGCACGCCGGGCGATCCTTTCGCCCGGCTTTCGCGTCTATCTTCACAAAAGATGCGCGCCCTCGCCCTCGCCGTCGGTCTCACCACCATTACCGCACTCGCGGCCATCCCCATGCGCGCCCGGCAATCGCCCGCCCAGCCTCAACAGCAGGCTGCGCCCGCGTCGCACCCCGAATCTCCCGCCGAAAACGGCGACCACATCCCACCCGACCGCGCCGAAGACTCCTACGCCATCTACTCCCTGCTCATGCCCGGCAAGCTCTTCGAGCACATGGGCGCCGCCAGCGCCTCCCGCTGGGCCATCGCCGAAAAAACCATCACTTTCGATGAGATGAATCCCCGCATCGACCCCCGGGGCGCGCTCAAACCCCCGCCCGGCAACGAAATCGCCTTCCACCAGGCCGTTCAGGACTTCGAGCAATCCCGCGAAATCAGCTACACCCTCCAGTCCCGCCTGCACCTCGACCATCCCTACGACCTGCTCAACCCCGCCCAGGTCCGCGAATTGCGCCATGTCCGAACTGCCGCCGCGCCAGACTCACGTCAGCGGTCCCGCTACGCCGCTTATCCCGGCGTCACTTTCTTCAGCGCTGTCTACTTCAGCAAAGACCGCCATGCCGCCCTCGTCTACGTCAACGACTGGTGCGGAGTCCTCTGCGCCCAGGGCCAGTGGGTCTACCTTGAAAAAACCAACGGCGGATGGCAGCGCCAATCCGGCATCACCGTCCCCGGCGCATAATCGCCTACCGCTTCCCACGCTCCCGCTGCAGCTCCCGGTAAGCATCACTCTTTGAAACCCCGCGCTCCCGCGCCACACGCTTCAAAGCGTCGCGCTCATCCAACCCCTCTTCGCGAGCCAGCGCTGCCACCCGTTCCCCCACGCTCTCCGCCACCACAGCCCTCGCCTCCGGAACAGCATCCAGCAGCAGCACCATCTCCCCGCGCACCCGGTCGCGCACCGTCAACGCCTCGCGAACCTCCGCCACCGTCCCCCGCAAAAACTCCTCGTGCAGCTTGGTCAGCTCCCGAGCCAGCACCACCCGCGCATCCTCGCCCCAAACGGCGGCAAGGTCGCCCAGCGTCTCCACAATGCGGTGCGGAGCCTCATAGAACACCACCGTCAGCCGCTCGTCGGTCCCTTCGCGCAACTTCTCCAGAGCCGTGCGCCGCTCACCCGCCTTCGACGGTAAAAAGCCGAAAAACAAAAACCGCTCCGCAGGCAGCCCTGAAGCCACCAGAGCCGTCAGCGCCGCATTCGCGCCCGGCACGGGATACACCGCCACGCCCGCCTCCAGCGCTGCCGACGCCAAATGCATCCCAGGGTCAGAGATCCCCGGCATCCCCGCATCGCTCACCACCGCAATCCGCTCGCCCGTCTGCAGAGCCGCCAGCAGCTCCGGCGTCCGCGCCGCCTCATTGTGCCCGTGCAGGCTCAGTGTCGCCTTCGCAATCGCAAAGTGATTCAGCAGCTTCTGCGTCTGCCGTGTGTCCTCGCACGCAATGCGGTCCGCCTCGCGCAGCACCCGCAGCGCCCGCAGCGTGATGTCCTCAAGATTTCCAATCGGAGTCGCCACCAGATACAGCCCCGGCGCAAGGCTCGTTACTTCGTCTCTCATCGCTTGTGCCCCATACAAGCCCGCAGTTGGCTTGTGTGGGAGTCCGAGCCAGTCCCGTTCATGAACTGCTATTGTCCTTCCTGCTGCTGCTGCTGCAGGCGGCGATGCTCGGCCAGCAGCGTCATGCTGCCGCGCAAATTCTGCAGGCTCACCATGCCCACCACGCGCCCGTGCTCGGCAACCGGAATCAGCGGCATCCGCCCGCTGTCGATCCGCCGGATCACCAGCCCCAGCGAATCCTCCGGCTGCGCCAGTTGAAAGCCCCGCGACATGATCGACTGCACGTAGCTGTTCCCATCCTGCCGCAGCGCCTGCACAATGCTCTGCTTTGACACCACGCCAATCAGGCTCCTCCCGCGCACCACCGGAAAATCATCCTGCAGCGTGTGAATCGCCTTTTCCAGCGCGTCCGCCAGCGTGTCCGAGGGCGACAGCGTGCTGAACTCGGTCAGCATCACGTCCTTCATCCGCACCGTGTCCACAATGGACTGCACCATCACGCCCTGGTCTTCCAGTTGCGTGCCGATGAAGATGAAAAATCCGCCCATGATCAGCCACGGGCTGATCTCTTCGGTCAGCGAAACGTTCGGCACCGCCAGCAGCACCAGTCCCACCACCATCGCCGCCGCGCCAATTACCTGGCTCAGTTGCGAGGCAGACTTCGCGCCCTGCGCCGCCCCCTGCGTGCGAATGTAATACGCGCGCGCCAGCCGCCCCATGTCCAGCGGATACGCCGGCAGCAGGTGTACCGCAAACAAGCCCACGTTCATCCACACCAGCGACCGCAGCAGGTGCTCCGGCGTTACCCACGGCCGCGCAAACACCGGCACCAGCGGAGACACACCCACAATCAGCCCCGCAAAGATCGCGGCAAACAGCAGGCTGGCCGCCGGCCCCGCAATCCCGATCACCGTCTGCGCCCGGCCCTTTTGCGCGCGCTCTGCGCTGTCCGGGCTCGCGTAAGAAACCAGCCCGCCAATCGGCAGCAGCAGGACACTCCGCAAATGCACACCAAAGTAGCTGGTCGCAATCAGCCGCACAATCTCGCGCAGCACCACGCACACAAACAGCAGCGCGCACAGCATCAGCCCGCGCCACATCGGCAACCCCGGCAGGTCCGTGGAAACCATGCAGATAATCAGCAGCAGCACAAACAGCACATGCACGCGGATGTGCACGCCAAACCAGCGACCCAGGGGAAACGACCATCCGCGCATGCTTACTCCTCGTTCTCTTCCCGTCCGTATTGTACGGGTTGGGTCGTGAGGTTCGCCTTTGAAAACCTCACAAGCCTGTTTCTGTCATCTTTCCTTCCCACATGGAAAACGCCCTGCGCCCGGCTCCCATGGCAAGGCATTAGCATGAAGAAGCCATGCGCATCATCGCTGGAAAATACCGCTCGCGGCCGCTCACTGCGCCGCCCGGCCGCCACACCCGGCCCACCAGCGACCGCCTGCGCGAAACCCTCTTCAACGTCCTCGCCCCGCGCATCGCCGGCAGCATTTTTCTCGATCTTTACGCAGGCTCCGGCGCCGTCGGTATCGAGGCGCTCAGCCGGGGAGCCGCCGAGGCCATCTTTGTCGAGCACGCCGCTCCCGCGCTCAAAACCATCCGCGCCAATCTCTCGCTCCTGAAAATTCACTCCGGCCACGCATTGGAATCCGCCACAGCCGCCGCCGCCCTCAAGCGGCTCGTCACGCAGGGCAGGGAAGTTCAAATCGTCTTCCTCGACCCACCCTACGAAGCTGCCGAAGAATACAAACTGATTTTGAATCTGCTGGGCGGCGCATCCAGCACCATCCTCGCCCCGGAAGCCATCGTCATCGCAGAACACGCCAGACGAAACGAACTCGCCGAAACCTACGGCAACCTGCATCGCTATCGCACCCTCCATCAGGGCGACGCAAGCCTCAGCTTCTACCGCGTGGAGTAAGGCCTCACTCCGCCAAAAACATCTCCACCCGCTCCCGCACGCTCAGCACATGCTCCGGCAGCGCCAGTGCGCTGCCTTCCTCAAACAGCGGAACCAGCTTGTCGAACTCCGGCCCGGAGTGCGAACCCGTCAGAGCAATCCGCACTGGATGAAACAGCTCCTTGCCCTTCACGCCCGTCTCGGCCTTTACGTCATTCATCCACGCCTTGAACTGCGCCGCATCCACCGGACCCGCATGCGCCCGCACCTTTTCCGCAAAGGCTGAGAGCACCTTCTGCGCGTTTTCGCTCGCCAGCAGCGCGGCGTTCTCCTCCTCGTCGCGCGCCCGCAGCGGATCAAAATCAAACACGAACCGCGCCCGGCCCGGCACCTGGTCGAGCCGATCGACTGATGGCACAAAAATCCCCAGCAGCCGCTCGAACCACGCCCGCACATCCGCTCCGGCCGCATCCTGCGCCGGCAGCCAGCCCTCCTGCGCAAAGTAGGGCCACGCCAGCTCCGCCAGCCGTTCGCCGTCGCACTCCTTCAGGTAGTGCCGGTTCATCCAGTTCAGCTTTTCAAAATCGAACACCGCCGGCGAAGCCGTCACGCGCTCCAGCTTGAAGGCTTCCACCAGCTCCTCCAGCGGAAATATCTCCCGCGTGCCGCCCTCCGCGCCCCAGCCCAGCAGCGCAAGGTAATTCACCAGCGCCTCGGGCAAAATCCCCATCTCGCGAAAGCTCGCAATCGAGGTCGCCCCGTGCCGCTTTGACAACCTCTCGCGGTCGCTGCCCAGGATCGTCGAAAGATGCGCAAACTCCGGCACCTTCCACCCGAAGGCCTCGTAAATCGCCACCTGCTTCGGCGTGTTGGAAATGTGGTCATCGCCGCGAATCACATGCGTGATCTCCATCAGCGCATCATCCACCGTCACCACGTAGTTGTAGACCGGCATTCCACTCGATCTCACCAGAATCGGGTCGCTCACCGTCTCATTGGGAAACTCCACATCCCCGCGCACCAGGTCATGAAAGCGCAGCGGATGATCGGGAATCTTCAGCCGCACCGCAAATGCCTCGCCCGCCGCCGCGCGACGCGCCTGCTCTTCGGCGCTCAGCGCCCGGCAACGCCCCGAATACACCTGCGGACGATGCTCGGCCACTGCCTGCGCCCGTTCGGCCTCCAGCTCCTCCGTCGTGCAGAAGCAGCGATAAGCCTTGCACTCGGCCAGCAGACGATCTGTATGCTCGCGATAAATCCCGATCCGCTCACTCTGCCGGTAGGGCGCATGCGGACCAGACACACCCGGACCCTCGTCCCAGTCCATACCCATCCAGCGCAGGTCTTCCAGCAGTTGCGCTTCGTGCCTCGCCTCGCTGCGGTCCACATCCGTATCTTCAATGCGAAGAATAAATTTCCCGCCGTGATGCCGCGCAAACAGCCAGTTGTAAAGCGCCGTGCGGGCATTGCCCACATGCAGCAAGCCCGTCGGAGAAGGTGCAAATCGTACGCGAACAGTACCCATGACAGTTCTGATCCTAAATGGCCGCGCCGCAATCACGCGCGGCGAACCCTGCGCTCGTTCAAGCCTTGCCAAAGTGCTCCCAGCCCCGCGCTGCCAACGGCTCCCCGCGCCCATCCGCATGCCTCAGCATCATCCGCGGCTTCCGTGCATTGGCCGGAAGCATCCTCCCGATCGCCCGCACCGCCACGCCTGCAATCATCTCAGGAACCCGCGCCCCCGCCCGCGCCGTAAACAGCAGCTCGTAATCCTCGCCGCCATGCAGCGCCAGCCCCAGCCCCGACGCTGTCCACCCGCGCCGCTCCGCCTCCACTGCCAGCGCATGCACTGGAACCGCCGCCACATCCACCTCCGCCCGCAGCTTCGACTCCTCGCACAAGTGGTCCAGGTCCGTCGAAATCCCATCGCTCACGTCGATCATCGCCGCCGCCAGCCCGCGCCGCTGCAGCGCCAGTCCCGCCGCAATCCGCGGCTGCGGAAAGAAATGCGGATGCGCCGCACCCTCCGCCCGCGTCAGCTTCCGCGTCTCGGACTTCCACCGCGCACTCCGCTTGAGCCGAGCCAGCTCCGCAGCCGCCCCGCCCAGAGCGCCCGTCACGTAAATCCCATCCCCGGCCCGAGCCCCGCTTCGCAGCAGCACCCGGCCCGCCGGAGCCTCGCCCAGCACCACAATGTCCGCCAGCACCCCGCCCGGCGACTCCGCCGTATCTCCACCCGCCAGCGTTACCTTATGCTCGGCGGCCAGCGCCAGCAGCCCATCCAGAAATCGCTCCACCCAGCTCGCACGTCGTCCGTCTCCCGCCAGCTCCCCCGGAACCGCCACCGACAAAAACGCCGCCACTGGCCGCGCCCCCATCGCCGCAATGTCGCTCAACCCCCGCGCCAGGCACCGGTGCCCCACACTCTCCGGCGAGTGCCATTCCCGCCGGAAGTGCTTTCCTTCCAACGACATATCTGTCGTCACCACCAGCTCATGCCCGGCCCTCGGCCGCAGCACCGCGCAGTCGTCGCCAATCCCCAGCCGAACGCCGCTGCCAAATCGCCGCGCCCGCGCCCGAATTCCCGCAATCAGCTCCCGTTCCGCCGTCACTTCACTTCCATCCCTCTTTCCATCCAGAATACGTCCGCTCCGGCAAACCTTCCCCCAGCGCCCCTCTGCCAGATTTTCCGCAACTCGCCCAATCCCGCATAACCCGTTTATTTCGGTAAATCGCCAGCGTTACCAGGGCAAACGTGCTATTTCTTGCATTGACCGTCTGCACTTCGACTGGTACTTTTTCAAAAGATGCGGCTTCAGGAAGATTCTTCCGCGTCACATTTTTTCCCAGAAATCTGGCAGGCGAGACTTTGAAGAAGCGCTTCTACATTATTTTCGTGGCCCGGGAGCAGGACGGGCGTCTGCGCAAGATTCCCATCCCTATTCATTACGCCTATATTTTCGTCGTGGCTGCCGTGGTGGGTGCATTCTCCATCACAGGCATGGCTGGCTCTTACACGCGCATGCTGCTCAAGACTGCGCGCTTCAACCAGGTTCGCTCCCAGCAGGTCGCGCTCCAAAAGGACTACCAGCACCTGCAGGTCGTAGCCCACGAAAAGGAAGTGCAGGCTGCTACCCTTGGCTCGCTCGCCAGTGAGGTCGCCGCGCTCTACGGCCTGCGCCAGCCCCACGTCACCAAGGCTGCCGCCGTCACGGCCACCGCGCCGCTCGCCGGAGTCACGAGTGCTGCTTTCACGCAGGATGCCTACATCGAGTCGCTCAACGAGCTCACTTCGTTGCGCAGTACCGCGCTCGCCGGCGGCATCGCCCACTCCATGGAGATAAGCATTCTCGAGAGCAGGGACGGCGGGGACTGGTCTGACTTTGCCGACGCACCCTCACTCTGGCCCGTTACCGGTCGCGTCACCAGCTCCTTCGGCGAGCGCCAGAATCCGCTCCAAACCGGCGAAATGGAATTTCACCAGGGCATCGACATCGCCACCAGCAGCGGCACCCCGGTCCACGCCACGGCGAATGGCATTGTGGAAACCGCTGGCCGCGAAACCGGCTACGGCCGCGTCCTCATCCTCAACAACGGCCACGGCATCCAAACCCTCTTTGCTCACCTCTCCGGCTTTGCCGTCACCCAGGGCGAGCAGGTTCACATCGGCCAGGTCATCGGCTACGTGGGCGACAGCGGCTGGTCCACCGGCGCCCATCTCCATTACGAAGTCATCATTCACGGCACGCCGGTCAATCCCCATCCCTTCCTGCATGAGACCGAGCAGCAGCTTGCCGCCTCGGATACCGCCACAATCCCCGGCGCATAAGCTCCCAATACAATACGCCAACAGCCGCCCACGGGCGGCTGTTCTGCTTTCTGATTCAACCCAGCCCCTAAGGCTTCTTCTGCGCCCCCGCTTTCGCATCCGGCTTTGCCTTCGCCGGTGGAGCAGCCGGTGCCGGAGAAACAGGCTCCGTCCCAGCCGCAGCAGGCGTCGTGACCGGCGTCAGCGCAGCCTTTACCAGCGCATTCGGAACCGATGCCGTCAGCACCACCCGGTCTTTCTTCTGCCGCACCTTCGCGCTGTTCAGCACCGCCTTCAGGTTGGGGTCCATCTGCTCGCCCGGAGGCGTACCCTCCGCCGCGTGCAGCAGGCCCAGCATCGACTGCAACTGCTGCGTCGTCGCCGTCGCATCGGCCACGCTGCCGGCAATCTCTTCCACCCGCAGCTTCAGCGCGCCTGTCCAGCGCACGCTGGCAATCAGCGTCGCGTCGGCGGAAATCGGCAGGCTCATCCCTGCTACTGAAATCTCCTTTTGCCCGCTTCCGCCAAACGGCAGCCCGATCTTCCCTATCCCCCACGCCAGTGAGAGCAGCGGCACATCGTGGTAGTGCGCCGCCAGCAGGCTCGACCCCGTAAAGGGCAGCGCCGCCGTGCGGTAGCGGTCCACAATCGAGTGAATCTGCTCCGGCGTCGGCGTATTGCTCACCGCCACCATGTCGTAGCCCAGCAGCGCCACGCGATCCGTGCGCCCGTCATTGCGAATGTCGTAGATCGTATGCCCAGCGTAGCTTTCCTTCGCATCGGCTATGCTCGCCAGGTAATTCTTCAGCCGGCCACCATCAAAGTGGCCTTCAAACACTTCGCTGTAGGCCACCGGCCCGTTGGGCCCGTTCGGGTCCGGCATTCTCTCCAGCGCAAACGCTGCCTCGTTCAGGTCGCGCTCAAACACGATGCCCGTCGCGTTAATAAATTTCTGATAGGCCGCGCTGTGCGGCACCTGCGTCCGGTCAAAGTGCGTTGCCGCCCGCAGCGGCTGCAGGTTCAGGTAGATAATCCCATCGGACTCGGGCAGCAGCCGCGCTACCTCCGGCGGAGCCGTTGCCCGCAGGTAAATCGCACCTGCCAGCAGCAGCAGAACGACAGCAACAACAGCAATGGTGATCCGCGTGCGCCTGTGCCTCATCGCTCAATATCATCTCACCGGAGCCGCCGCTCGTGATACACCTGAATTGCACTCCCTTGCATTGCACTTCCTTGTCAGGCGGCCCTTCGCGGTCATAAAACTTTGAGTGATGAGTAGAGACCGCAGCATGCGCCGGCCCTCCTTCTGGTTCCGTATCGCTTGCGTCAGCCTCGAGCTGGCGTGGGCAGCCTTTGCCTCCATGCCCGGCTTCGCAGCTCCGCAGGCCTCCCCAGCCGCGCCCCAGGATGGCATCATGCTCACCGCCGTCTCCCGCGACGATTCGGTCCTTATCGGAGGCATCAGCACCGGCATCCGCACCCCCCAGGGTATCGCCAGCGTTGAGCAGATCGCCTGGATCACGCCATCCGGCCTCTGGCAGGATCTGCCCTGCAACTATCACTGGGTTACCGACGCCGACATCGCGCGCTGCCGCGACTTCGCCGCCGGCTATCTCGGCCAGTTTCACAACTACACCATCGTCAGTCCGGACGGCTTCGGCGGCTCCGTGCAGGCCGCCCCCGCGCACCTTGACGACTGCTACAGCTTCGCCACCCGCGGCATTTACAGCGGCCAGCCGCTCGAACGCACCGCGATCGCCGCCAGCGATCCCTCGGCCTTTCTCCCCAGCCATCCCATCCAGCCGGTCGACGCGCTGGACTATCAGAAAACTCTCGCCGCCTTCGCCGCTGCATCGCCCGTTCCCCTCGGCACGCTCGCCGGTATCCGGCTCTATCGCACTCAGTGGAACGGCCACAGTCTCATCCTTGTCGAGCGCTCCTTCACAGACTTTTCCAGCGCCAATCCCTCCGTCGTCCCCAATGTCAAGCTCATTTTCGCCATCGGTGAGATCACCAGGGGCAAATTTCACGTCCTCTTCTGGAAACGCAACACGCAAGACGAAAACGAGCAGGTGCTCGGCGCCGTCACTCTCAAAAACGGCAGAGAATTTCTCATCACTTCGGTCAACAGCCCTGAAGCCCAGTTTTTCCGCGTCTACGCCATGCGCAACGGCCATATCGAGATGGTCTTTTCCGGCGGCGGATCAAGCTGCTGAGCCGGTATCCGTCGCTCGAAATCCTCGCTCCCCGCCCGGCTTCGGCGCATGATTCACAGCTTTGCTCCCGGGTGCATTGCTCACGGCTTCCGCCTGTGCTAATGTTCTGTCTATAGCCCTCTGTTTCGAGCGCACCGTTGCGCCCTGAGCCGGAGGGCTGGGAACTGTTCGGGCTGGCGTAGCTCAGCTGGTAGAGCATCTGATTTGTAATCAGAGGGTCGGGGGTTCAAATCCCTTCGCCAGCTCCAGACTCTCCTGCTTCGAACAGGAAACGGGTCGGGGTTACCTTCCGCAGCAGACTCCACGAGACCAGTAGACAGTGTTCCCGGAGCAGCGCTCCGACCAGCTGGCTGGTGTCATGTGGCGGAAAAGGGCAGCTCCCGGCAGGCAGTACGGCAGTTTTTGTAAGGATTAGCCAGCGTCGGCAAAATATCGCCGGGGCAGCGGTTGTAGAGAGTTCTCTCGGCCGGGCAATAGGGGCACAGGTGGCCGAGTGGTTAATGGCAGCAGACTGTAAATCTGCCGCTCCTTGGAGCTACGGAGGTTCGAATCCTCCCCTGTGCACCATAAAATTGGAAGTACCGCAGGAAGAGCCCGATGCGAATCGGGTGAATGGCGGAGCGAACGCTGGGAAGGCGTGAGCAAAGCCAGAGGGTTTTGGCGAGAGCCGAAGGCGCGAAGACGAAACCCTGAAAGGTAGCACTACGGAGGTTCGAATCCTCCCCTGTGCACCATAAAATTGGAAGTACCGCAGGAAGAGCCCGATGCGAATCGGGTGAATGGCGGAGCGAACGCTGGGAAGGCGTGAGCAAAGCCAGAGGGTTTTGGCGAGAGCCGAAGGCGCG
>JBMFWD010000010.1:0-80744 GCA_049965615.1 Acidobacteriaceae bacterium | reverse complement strand
ATTGGCCCCTCAAAGGGGCCTGAACGCACACTGCGGCAGGCTCGCTTTTGCGTCTTCCGCCGCGGGCTTTGTAACAAGGGCACGACTTTAGTCGGGCCGTAAGTGCAGCAAAACAACTGGGGCTTTAGCCCCTGCAAAAGCTGGCCCAATGAGTTCTTCAATAGGTTCTTACGCAAATTGCCCGCCTGAAAGAGCCTGCGCCCAGTCCCGGAATTGTCAAACTTCTGCTGCCTCCCCGGCATAGCCGGGGGTTCTCCATTGGCGAATAGAAACACCCGGTTCAGCCCGTAAACAGCCCCGCCAGCCGCAAACCAACTCTTCCCGGCGAATAAGTCTTTCCCCAAAATTCCACTCCGCACCTCAAGCGATTTCAGGCTGACTGTCCCCGAATCAGCGGCCCTGGATGCTCTCAAAATGGGCATAACAATCCTCAAATTGCTCTAACAAGTCACCTCAATTCCACATTTCCTGAGTTATGATGTTGCCACTAAGTCGGTTGCAGTCCGTCCATACACGCTACAAGCCGGGCCCAGCGAGGGCAGAAGGTGGAAGGTCATGAATTGGTTGTCCAAATTATTCGGAACCTCGGAACGGCGCAGAGCCCGCAGGCAAATCTCCCCTCCTCTGCTGGCCTTCTACTGGAACGGCGGGCTACCCGAGCCGCATGTCGTGCCAGACATCAGCCGCACCGGCATGTTCGTCAAGACCAATGATCGCTGGAGCGAAAGCTCCCTGCTCCGCGTCACCCTCCAGATGCAATCCGAAGATCCTCAAAAATCCGGTGAAACCATCACCGTCCAGTGCAAGGTCGTCCGCGCGGAAGAAGACGGCGTCGGAATGGCCCTCATGCTCGCCGAAGACAAGAAATCAAAGGAAGAGGCCGCCGCCGGATCAATGGCCACCCGCAAACAATTGAAGACCTTCCTCGAGCATCTGAGCGCGGCAGCGGAAGAACTGCCCCAGTCACAAACTCCCGACCTGCCATTCCTCGAACCCGCTCAAACAAAAGAAGAACCCACCCCCCAGACCACACAGCAACAGCCCAAAGCAGACCAGTAACCCGAATCCCAACGCAGCCAACGCAACACAGCCCTTCCATCAAAGAAAGGGCTGTTCGCAATTCGATCCTGCCGAACGCTCTGCAACAAAAAGGCTAAAAGCTAACGGCTAAAAGCCAGCAGCTAAAAGCTATCCATGCCCCGCCGCCGCCGCATCCTTCAGTTCGCCCTCCGGCTCCGGCTTCAAACCATCCTGCCCCATCTCCACCAGCGAGCTATACTTCCGAGCCCACCAGATCAGCACAATCCCAACCAGAATCGAGCCCACGCTCGCCCACTGCGCATTCGTCAGATCCAGAAAAATCTTCGGATTCCGCCGGATAAACTCCACCAGGAACCGCGCCGCGCCCGTCCAGATCAGGTACTCGCCCGTAATCTGTCCCAGCCGCCGGGGCGCACCCGGCCGGCTCCGCCGCCACAGAATATAAAAAATGATCGTCGCCGCAATAAACTCAAAAATCGGCGTCGGATACACCTTCTGCGTCGTCGGCACAATTCCGTGCGGGTAGCTCATCCCGAACCACATCTTCGTCGGAATCCCGTAATCCCCGTCTCCGGAAAGCTGGCAGCCCCAGCGCCCAATGCCGTAACCCAGTGCCGCCGAGGGCGCGCACAAATCCAGCATCCGCAGCGGACGAATCTTGTACGTTCCGCCCTGCCAAAGCAGCGCCGCCACGCCCGCAATCAATCCCCCAAACCAGGCAAAGCCCGCCCGGCTGATCAGCATCGAAGGGTGCGCCATCAGCAGCTCCGGCGTCTCCAGCACATGGTACAGCTTCGCGCCGGCCACACCCGCCACCGTCGCAAACGCGATAATGCTGATCGCATCCGCGTCAATCTTCCACCGCTTAAAGTTCAGGTAAAGCACCCAGCAGGCAAACACTGCGGAAAACCACAGCATCAGCCCGAACGTGCCAATCGTAATAGGACCAAGATGAATGAATGGATACATGAATAACCGCTTCCCTCAGTATATAGACGTAGCGCCGAGTCAATCGCACCTTTCGCTTATCCGCGCACCTCGCCCCCACCCTGCCCCGATGCGAGATAATCTAATCTCAACACCATGCAAGAACCATCCGCAAATCCCGCTACGGAAAATCTCCGCGTCCTGTTCACCCGCGAGCAAATCCAGACCCGCGTCCAGGAGCTCGGCCACCAGATACGCCAGGACCTCAACGGCGAAAGCGTCGTCCTCATCGGTGTCCTCAAAGGCGCGGCCATCTTCCTCGCCGACCTCGCCCGCGCTATCCACCTCGACTGCACCTTCGACTTCGTAGCCGTCTCCAGCTACAAATCCGGAACAGAGTCTTCAGGCGCCGTCCAGCTCATCAAGGACCTCACCGAGTCCATCGAAAACCGCCACATCATCATCGTCGAAGACATCCTCGACACCGGCATCACCCTCAGCTTCCTCCGCAGCCACTTCGAGCGCCACCAGCCCCGCTCCATCCGTATCGCCGCCCTCCTCGACAAACCCTCCCGCCGCCTCCAGCCCATTCACGCCGACTACATTGGCTTCAGCATCCCCAACGAGTTCGTCATCGGCTACGGCATGGACTACGACGAACGCTACCGCAACCTCCCCGACATCCGCATCCTCGAATCCATCCCCGAATAACCCCGCCACGCCATAGAATCAACCTCCCACGCCTCATCTCCGTCACTCTACAGAACCACAACGAATGCTCTATGATGTCAGGTCAGCAGGAGAATCGTGTCCGAATCGCGCCCGCAATCACCCCCTCCAGATAACCTCGAGTCCTTTGAGGGCGATTACCGTCCCACCGGCCCCGCTGCGCCTGCCGCAGCGCCTACCATCCGCGTGGAACCAGGACAGACCGAATTCCTCCTCCGCCTCACCGACGCGCTCAATACCACCCTCGATCTCCAGACCCTCCTCCAGCGCACCGCCGCACTCGTCCGCGCCGTCATTGACTACCGCATCTTCGCCATCCTCCTCATCGACAAGCGCATGAACGACCTCCGCATGCGCTTCCAGATCGGCCACACGCCGGAAATCGAACGCATGCGTATCCACCTCGGTCAGGGAGTCACCGGCCAGGTCGCCCTCTCGCGCCAGCCCATGCTCATCCCCGAGGTCCGCGAACTCGAAAACTACATCGACGCCAACCCCGAGGTCCACTCCGAACTCGCCGTCCCCCTCATCGTCAAAAACCGCGTCATCGGCGTCATCGACATCCAGTCCGAGCAGCCCGGCTACTTTCAGGAGGAACACCTCCGCCTGCTCACCCTCACCGCCTCGCGCATCGCCCAGGCTATTGAAAACGCGCGCCTCTACACCCGCGTCTCCCGCCAGGCCCAGACCCTTGAAGTCCTCAACGAAATCAGCCGCGAGCTCACCTCCATCCTCGACGTCGACCGGCTCTTCGAGCGCATCAGCCAGCTCCTCCGCCGTCTATTCGACTACCAGATGTTCTCCATCTGGAGCGTCCGCCCCATCGAGCACGTCCTCGAAAACCGCTTCGCCCTCCGCTTCGGCGAGCGCTTCTATCCCACCGATTTCCTGCCCGTTGAACGCGGCATCGTCGGCGCCGCCATCGCAGAGCGACGCCCCATCAACGTCCCCGACGTCCGGAAAGACCCCCGCTACTACCAGATCAACAGCGAAACATCCTCCGAACTCGCCGTCCCCCTCATCTACAAAAGCAAGGTCATCGGCGTCCTCGATATCGAACACACTCAGCCCCACTACTTCACCGAGGATCACGTCCGAGCCCTCAGCACCCTCGCCGCCCAAATCGCCATCGCTGTTGAAAACGCCCAGCTCTACCAGCGCGTAGCCCAGCAGGAGCAAAGCCTCGAGCACGACCTCGAAATGGCCCGCGAAGTCCAGCTCCGCCTCCTGCCGCCGTCGCTCCCGCGCACCGCTCACGCACAATTCGCCGCACGCTTCCTGCCCGCCCGCACCATCGGCGGCGACCTCTACGACTGTCTCCGCTACGACGACCAGCGCACCGCCCTCACCATCGCCGATGTCAGCGGCAAAGGCGCAGCCGCCGCACTCTACGGCGCCGTCGTCAGCGGTACCATGCGCTCCCTCGCCAGCCGGCGACTCTCGCCCTCAGCCATGCTCCAGACCCTCAACACCTCGCTCCACGAGCGGCGCCTCGACTCCCAATACGTCGCCATGCTCTACACCGTCTGGAACGAAGAAAACCTCACCCTCCAGATCGCCAACGCCGGCGCATCCCAACCCATCCTCTGCCGCGACGGAGAAGTCGAAATCATCCCCGTCGAAGGCTTCCCTATCGGCATGTTCCCCAAAGCCGAATACGAAGAAATCAGCATCTCCATGCGCCCCGGCGACTCCATCTACTTCTTCAGCGACGGCATCTCCGACGCCGAAAACGAAAACAAGGAATCCTTCGGCGACCGCCTCACCGACGCCATCGCCCGCCACCGCCACCTCTCCGCAGAAGAAGCCGCAGAAGCCATCTTCACCGAAGTCCGGGAATTCCAGGGAGACTGCGAACGCTTCGACGACGAAACCCTCATAGCCCTCCGCATCGTCTAACTCGAATGATGCGTTTCTCTTTGGCGCTCAACCGCAAAATTCAGCCGCCAGGCTCCCACCGAAATAAATTGCCTGCGCGTAAACTCTTTTTAGCAAAAGCAAAATTGACGTTCCAATAGTCTCAAAACGATACACTGCATTAGCACAGCGAGATCTGCATGACAAAAAAATCCACACGCCGCCCTCCGAAGAAATCTCCATCAGGCAAAACACCCGCTCCTTCAGCTCGCAGGCAATCGATGGAATCCACTCTGCTGAACCTCACACGAACGCTGAAAAAGCAAAATTTCGCGACCATCGAGAGCCTTAACAGCGCTCTCGCTCAGCTGACCAGTGCCGGAAGCTTGGACGCCCTGGAACCGATGGACCTTACCGAAAAGGAAATGGCTCAGGAGCTTGCATACGATGCCATGGAGGCTGACAGCCCCGCGAAGGCTCGCAAACTGGCCCAAAAAGCGCTCGCCCTGGATCCTGACTGTGTCGATGCCCTCGTGCTGCTCGCCGGCCTGGAATCGCGCTCTCCGCAAGAGGCAATCGAATCGCTCAGAAAGGCTGTCCAGGCAGGAGAGCGATCACTCGGCGCAGATTTCATTCGTAAAAATAAAGGGTACTTCTGGCTCATCCTGGAAACTCGTCCCTGGATGCGGGCCATGCAGGAGTTGGCTGACATGCTTCGCAGTCAGAAGCTGAATGATGAGGCCATCCGCATTTATGAGAAAATGCTCGACCTCAATCCCAACGACAATCAGGGCGTACGTGATCTCCTGCTCGGCCTTTATCTCGCAACCAGCAATCTGGACAGTGCTGCCGGCCTGCTTGGAAAATACGAGCGGGACAGCTCCGCCAGCTTCGCCTGGGGGCGCGTCTTGGAACGCTTTCTCAAAGGCGATCTCACCCAGGCGGCATCCGCACTGAAAAAGGCTCGCAAGTCCAATCCGCATGTCGAACTCTTTCTCATAGCGAAAAAGCCCTTGCCCGACGATCTACCGGAAATGTACTCCCTCGGCAGCGAAGAAGAGGCTATTGTCTGCATGGATAGCATCGGGTTCGCCTGGACGGTGCATAACGATGCGTTGCTCTGGCTTATGGACAACTGGATGAAGGAACAAATCGCCGCAAAAGGCGGCCGATCACCGCTCAACATACGCACTCACAGGAAGAAAAGCACGTAGAGCAGTCTCCGGATTGCGAACCTCTAAGAATCCACGCAAAGCACCGATTGACCTCCCCTAAAACCCCGTCAAAGCGGTAGGATCAAAACCCGTCCGCGCCTCCCACACCATGTGCTCCCCCAGCAGATCCCAGCTCACAAAGTGCCCCGCGCCCACCGGCTTGCCATTCTCCGGGTCGTAGCACTCATTCATCCCGCCCGTCGCCTTCAAATCCCGCACCAGCAACGCCTGCGTCCGCTCCGCCAGCACCAGCGCCTGCTTCTTGTAGCCGTAATTCATCAGCCCATGCATCAGCAGGTAATTCGGCAGAATCCAAACCGGCCCCCGCCAATACCCATGCACCGGGTCATACAGCTTCTGGTTCGGAGCCAGCGTCCGTATCCCATACACGGTCCAGAACTCCTTTGGGTTCAGCAGGTGCTCTTCAATCATCGTCTTCGCCTGCGCCTGCGTGGCCACGCCCGCCCACAGCGGAACAAAATTCGTCCACGTCAGAATGTCAATCTTCTTCCCCGTCCGCGAATCAATATTCAAAAACGTCCCCGCCCGCGCCGACCACATCTGCGTCTGAATCTTCTCCTTCAGCGCCGCCGCCTTTTCGCGATACATCTTCGCGTCCTTCGCATACCCCAGCTTTTCGGCCAGTACCGCCATCGCCGCATACTCGCGATAGATGTAGCACTGCAAATCCACGCCCTCGGTCACCCGCGCCGGCCGGTCGCTCACCGCGGGATTGTTATCCACCCCGCTTTCCACCCCGTTGAACCACACAAACAGCCCATTCGGCTCCTCCCGCGTGTTCTCCCAGAACTGCACCGTCTGCGCCAGCCGCTTGTACCACGGCCGCAGCCACTCCACGCTCCCCATCGTCTCCGACGCCCGATAGGCCATCTGCGCCAGGAAAGGCTTGCACTGCTCCGGCAGCGACCACATCGCCTTCGTCGTCACCGTCCGCGGAGTGTACCCCGTGTCATCAGCATTCCTGCCCACAAAGCTCAGAAAGTCCTGCACCGTCGTCGCCAGCGGCTTCCCTTCATGGTCGTAGCTCAACCCCACGCCCATAAAGTAGCTGTCCCAGTCATACATCTGGTAATACGGCCCGCTCGGCACCAGGTACGGATACTGCAATATCCCCGCCGCGGGCTTCACAATCTTTTCCTTCACCTGCGCCTTCGCAAACAGCCGCTCAATCTCCGTCTTCCCCTGCGGAGGCCCCGCAACCATCTGCGCGCCCGCCGTCCCCGCGCACAACACCACCCCCGCCAGCCATCCCATCCATCGTGTTCCGTGCATGCAACCCTCCGCTGAAATTCGTGCCCACCATCATAGCGACCTCAGTTGACCTCATGCACAAGCGGCTGCCCCAAATCCTGAAAAGATGTGGGCTTCCATCCCAAACGAGTCACACCGCCTTCCGAGGAATCCCAGCACGTGAATTATCCTGTAAACAGGAGCCCAATCACCTTGCATCTCTCTGTTTCCGAACGAACCATCGCGCCCGCGCGCAACATTGAGGGCAGCCTCCGTCTGCCCGGCGACAAAAGCATCTCGCACCGCTACGCCCTGCTCGCAGGCATCGCCGAAGGCACCAGCCGCTTCACCAACTTCTCCACCGGAGCAGACCCCTCCAGCAGCCTCGCCTGCGTCCAGGCCCTCGGCGCAACCATCGTCAACAAAGGCGACGGCAACATCGAAGTTACCGGCGTAGCCGGCCAATTCCAGCCGTCCTCCTCGCCGCTCGACTGCGGCAACTCCGGCTCCACCATGCGCATGCTCGCCGGCTTCCTCGCCGCACAGCAAGGCGAGTTCACCCTCATCGGCGACGAATCCCTCACCCGCCGCCCCATGGAGCGCATCCGCAAACCCCTCTCGCAGATGGGTGCAGACATCACCCTCACCGAAGGCCACGCGCCCATGACCATTCGCGGTGCCGCCCTCAACGCCATGGACTACGCCACGCCCGTCCCCAGCGCGCAGGTCAAGTCCGCCATCCTCTTCGCCGGCCTCCAGGCAAGCGGCACCACTACCGTCCGCGAATCCGTCCGCACCCGCGACCACAGCGAACTCGCCCTCCGCGCCTTCGGTGCCGAACTCGACCGCACCCTCGACTCCGTCTCCATCCACGGCGGCCAAAAGCTCTCCGCCATCGAGGCCAAAGTCCCCGGAGACATCTCCTCGGCCGCATTCTTCCTCTGCGCCGCCGCGCTCTTCCCCGGCTCCAATCTCATCTTTGACGATCTCGGACTCAACCCCAGCCGCGCTTCGCTCCTCGACGTCCTCACCGCGCTCGGAGCACACATCGGCGTCATCAATCTTGAGGACAAGGCCTCCGAACTCATCGGCACCGTCCAGGTCAACGCCCCGCAAAACGGACTCACCGGCACCACCGTCTCCGGCGCGCTCGCCGCGCAGCTCATCGACGAGCTGCCCGTCCTCGCCGCCATCGGCCCCTACACCCAGAACGGCATCCGCATCCGCGACGCCCGCGAGCTCCGCGTCAAGGAATCCGACCGCATCGAACTCGTCGTCAAAAACCTCCGCGCCATGGGTGCCGAGGTCGAAGAGTTCGAGGACGGCCTCGACGTCCCCGGCGGTCAGACCCTCCACGGAGCCGAAATCGACTCCGGCGGCGACCACCGCATCGCCATGGCCTTCTCCGTAGCCGCCCTCCGCGCCGAAGGAGAAACCCTCATCCGCGGAGCCGAGTCCGCAGCCATCTCCTTCCCCGAATTCTTCGACCTCCTCGACGCAGTAGCCCAACGCTGAGCCCGGTCAAATCTATCCCCAGAGAAAACCCGGGGGTGGCCCATGCAAGCCATCTGTTGGCTTGAGTGGAGTCAGAATCCGGGTGCCTCATCCTTTGCAAAGCAAAGGATGGGACCAGCGAACCTCCGCACCCAAAACACACCAAAACACGGGTGCCCTGCGTCCACGAAGGGGACGTGGGAACCGGCGCAAAGCGCCGACCAAAAACAAAAAGCCACGAATAACTTCGTGGCAACAACAATGCAGCCTCTCAAAAATGGCGCGCAAAGCGCGCGTCCGCCAGTGCGGCCAGCACCTACTGCCCGCTCTTCTTCCCCTGCGGAATCGTCACAATCACCTCATCCGGACGAGCATAGTGCAACCGCTCCCGAGCCTCGCGCTCAATCGTGTCCGGATCATCCTTCAGTTCATGAATCTGCTGATCAAGCTGCCCATTCTGCTTCTGTAGAGCTTCAATCTGCTTCTCCAGCTTCTGGTGCTCCTGCCGCTTCACTTCGTACGCATGCAGTCCGTTCTGCCCCGCCACCACGTAGTAGCCCAGCGCCAGCGCCAACACCACCGCGCCGCCCGTAGCCGCGCGCCGCCGCACCCGGTACGCCCAGCCAACACCTTTCTGCAATAGAGCAACGGCTCGCTTCTGGTCCAGGGCCATCTTCAAGGCAAAACCCTCAACTGGCAGCCGCTTTGAAGACGAAACTGCCCCAAAGTTAAGAATGCCGCTTTCACCTCTCCGGGAAAACTGCCAAATCTCAATTATTCCCGGGGGTATCTAAGCCATTACCCACGCCTTCGCCGCATCGCTCAGCGGCTTCAGGTCGCTTTCCTTGCGCGATTCCGTATACACGCGCACCACCGGCTCCGTGCCGCTCAGCCGGTAGCACACCCACGACCCATCCTCCAGCAGCAGCTTCAGCCCGTCCGTGCGCACCACGCCCGTCACCTTCAGCCCGCCAATCTCGGCCGGATCGCCCTTCACCTTCTCCACAAACGCAGCCTTCACCTCCGGCGTCAGCCTGAAGTTCTCCCGCATCGGATAGTAGCTGCCCACCTTGGCAAACAACTCCTTCAGTTGCTCGCCCAGGCTCTTGCCCCGCACCGCCACCATCTCGGCTACCAGCAGCCCGGCCAGCACGCCATCCTTTTCCGGAACGTGCCCGCGAATCGTCAACCCCGCGCTCTCTTCGCCGCCAATCACAATCGCGTCCTTGTTGATCAGCTCCCCGATGTACTTAAAGCCCACCGGCGTCTCATGCAGCTCAATCTTGTAGTGGTCCGCCAGCGCATTCACCAGGTTCGTCGTCGCAACCGACTTCGCCACCCCGTTCCGCCATCCGCGCGTCTCCACCAGGTAATCAAACAGCAGCGCAATAATGTAGTTCGGCTGGATGAACGTCCCATCCGCATCCACAATCCCAAAGCGGTCCGCATCGCCGTCCGTCGCAATGCCAATTCCCGCGCCCACTTCCTTCATCTTGTGCCTGCACGCTTCCAGCAGCTCATCGTCCGGCTCCGGAGCATGCCCGCCAAACAGCACATCGCGAAAATCATGCACCGTATGCACATCCACGCCATGCTCGCGCAGCGCATCGCTGCTGTAACCCCGCCCCGCGCCCCAGAATGGATCAAACACCACCTTCAGCCCGGCCTTCCGGATCGCTGCCAGGTTCACCAGCTCCGCCACGCGCTCCAAATACGCTGGCTTCACATCCACTTCCTCAAACTTGTCCTTCGTCGACCCAGCCGCCGGAACTGTCTCCCCCAGAGCCCTGATCTCCGCCTCAATCTGCTTCGTCACCTCAGGCAAAGCCGGAGCACCGTCCGCCGTCGAAAACTTGATCCCGTTGTACTCCGGCGGATTGTGCGATGCCGTAAAGTTGATCGCCCCGCTCGCCTTGTGCTGCCGCACCGCATACGAAATCGCCGGCGTCGGCGCAGCATCCGGAATCACCAGCGGCCGCACCCCATGCGCGGCCAGCAGCTTCGCCGTCTCGGCCACAAACATCTCGCCCAGAAACCGCGGATCGCGTCCCACCAGCACCTTCGGCTCGCCGCCCTGCGCCGCCACATACTTCGCAATCCCCGTCACCGCCCGCCGAATATTTGCCAGCGTAAACTCGTCCGCCACAATCGCGCGCCAGCCAGAAGTGCCAAACTTGATCTCAGTCGCCATTTCTTCCTCCAAAACTCGAACAGTCAGTCAGATGCCAAATGTCATCTTAAACTCCACAGGGCTATCTCATGAACGAAGCACGCATCGCCAT
Source organism: Acidobacteriaceae bacterium (assembly GCA_049965615.1). GTDB lineage: Bacteria > Acidobacteriota > Terriglobia > Terriglobales > Acidobacteriaceae > Acidobacterium. The sequence continues at coordinate 69,949 of JBMFWD010000010.1, read as the reverse complement.
CTCCACCGCCGCCAGCCTCCAGGAAGCCGAGCGCATCGCCTCTGCCCTCGTCGAGCAGCAACTCGCCGCCTGCGTCAACCTCATCCCGCAAATCAAATCCATCTACCGCTGGCAGGGCGAAATGGAAGAATCCTCCGAAGTCCTCCTCATCATCAAATCCACCGCTCCCTGCCTGCCTGCGCTTGAGTCCACCCTCCGCAGCCTCCACTCCTACTCCGTCCCTGAATTCCTCGTCCTCGACGTCACCTCCGGCAGCCCCGCCTACCTCCAGTGGATCCTCGATTCCGTCATCCCGCCTTCCACCCCATCAAAATCCACCTGAAGCCGCTACCCAACCGCATCCATCCGTCTCGCCCTGTTATCCTTACTGTGAACTGCACACAGGGTTTGCACCCCTTCGCGCAGGGCTCCGCCTCTTCACCCAATGCGGCTCCTGCCGAACAGGGCACGATCAATCAAACTGAGCATGCCGCGGTAAAGCTTCTAGAATGCGTTATCTTTTCGGAATCTTTGTTCTTTGCACAGTCGCCCTCGTATGGGCGGCCATCGGCATTGTCCGCCATATCCGCCGCCACAACGCCGAGTCGCACGCTCACATCGAAGTCCACGACACCGCCAACCATCCTCCCACGGAGTGACCCGATGAATCTCACCTCTGCAGCATCGCCCGCCCTCGCACCCCGCACCCGCACCTGGCTCCGCCACGCAGGGCTAGCCATCTCCGGAAGCCTCCTCGTCGCCATCGCCGCGCATATCTCCGTGCCGCTCTTCTTCACGCCGGTGCCCTTCACCCTGCAGCCCCTCGCCGTCCTCGCTATCGGACTCCTCATGGGCCCCTCCATCGGTTTCTCCGCCCTCATGCTCTACCTCCTCGAAGGCGTCTCCGGTCTCCCCGTATTCAGCCCCGCGGGCCCCGGCGGCATCGCGCAAATCCTCGGCCCCACCGGCGGATATCTCATGTCCTTTCCCCTCGCCGCCTTCGCCGCCGGCTGGCTCTACCGCCGTGCGCGCCAGTCGCGCTTCTTCTCCAGCTTCAGCGCAGCCATCGCCGCCGCGGCTATCGGTGACGTCCTCCTCCTCACCGCCGGAGCAGCCTGGCTTGCCACCCTCACACACCTTGCCCCGGCCAAAATCGCCGCGCTCGCCATCGTTCCGTTCCTCCCCGGCGATGCGCTCAAGGTCATCGCCGCCGCGGCCATCGTCACCGGCATCGCACGCGTGCGCAAATCACACACCGTGGCCGAATAACTTCGCCTCACACAAACCCGGCGCGCGCCGCCTGCATCCTCTCGCGGCGCAGCCTGCTCAAATCCATTGAGTCACTTTGAAAGGATCAGGCATACCGAAGTGAGCACCACCGCTACCCACATTCGAGAAATCACCATCGCCCACAGCCCCGACTCCGACGACGCATTCATGTTCTACGGCCTCGCCAAAGACAAAGTCGTCGTCCCCGGCTACCGTTTCACCCACACCCTTACCGACATCGAAACCCTCAACCACAAGGCCATGAACGAGGCCTTTTACGATGTCACCGCCGTCTCCTTCCACGCCTACCCCTACATTCAGGACAACTACGCCATCATGTCCTGCGGCGGCTCCGTCGGAGAAAACTACGGCCCCATGATCATCGCGCCGCGCCCCTGGTCGCTCGACGAGGTCCGCAAGCTCAAGATCGCCGTCCCTGGAACCCTCACCACCGCCTACCTCACCCTCAAGCTCTTCGCCCCGGAAATCGAAACCGAAGTCGTCCCCTTCGACCAGATCATCCCCCAGGTCCTCGAAGGCAAATACGACGCCGGCCTCATCATCCACGAGGGCCAGCTCACCTACTCCCACAGCGGCCTGCACAAAATCATCGACCTCGGCATCTGGTGGCGCGAGCAGACCGGCATGCCCCTGCCCCTCGGCGGCAACGCCATCCGCCGCTCCCTCGGCCCTGAGGTCATCCACATCGTCACCAAGGCACTCCGCGACAGTATCCAGTTCGGTCTCGACCACCGCAAGGACGCCCTCGCCCACGCCATGCAGTACGCCCGCGACCTCGACCCCGAGCTCGCCAACCAGTTCGTAGGCATGTACGTCAATGAGCGCACCCTCAGCTACGGCCCAGACGGACAGGAAGCCATCCGCAAGCTCCTCCAGATGGGACACGAGCGAGGCATCATCCCCCACCCCGTCAAAATCGACTTCGTCGAGTAACTCACTTCACACCAGAAACACCCAAGGGCATCCACTCCGGATGCCCTTTTGCATTTCTGTTCCCTCAATGACCCGCACACCAGTCCGCCGCAGCCATGCAGTAAGAGGTCAAAAAAGTGTTGTCATCCCGACCGGAGCGCCGAAGGCGCGCAGCGGAGGGACCTGCGGTTGATTTTCCCGCCTGCGGCAAGGCTTTCAAACACAGGCTCGATGGACAAGCATCACCTTACTCCGAATCCAGAGCAGCATCTTTTACTACCGCAGGGTCCACAACCCCATCCCGCTCCATCCCATCCGCGTCCACATTCTCCACCGCCGGCCCCACCGCCATCTCCTGCACCAGCGCCATCACCGGCCGAAGCTCCGCCGGAACCTTGTCCCCGCAATTCCGGTAAAGCTCCTCCAGCAGCCGCTCTCGATCCGGCAACTGTCGCGTATGCACAATCTTCGTGCCGTCCACGCCCTCCACAATCAGCAACTTGTTCTTCTTCGCCGTTCGAATCTCCCGAACATCGCCCCAGGCCACATTCTTCTTCTTCAGCCAGAACCGGATCTCCTGCACCAGTCCCTCCGGCCCCGCCGTAATCGTCTCAGGAAACGGCATCATCAAACCCACCGCCAGCGCCAGCAGCACCAAAGCCACCCACACGGAAGACATTTGGAAATGCCCACCGCCAAACTGGATCACCACCGTGTAAAGCAGATACACAAACAGCGCCAGCCACGCCCAGTAGGTAATCTGGTCCAGCTCAAATATCAGCTTTCCGTCGCCCGCATCCTTCGCCGTCCTGTTCCGGCTCGTTTCACGCCGCATCAACAGCAGCAGAACCGCTGGAACCGCCCAGACTCCCAACATCAACAACACGTCCATCCACATATCGCAGAACCCCTTACCTGCCGCCGGGCGGATTCATCAACGCGATAAGAATACCCCACGCTCCTGCTCAAATCGCAGAAAAAGCGTGGGGTTGGCTCTTTCCCTGTGGAAGACGACGCCGCCTCAGGCCCCGGGCATCTCATCCGCCGACGGCCCATAAAGCCCCGGAATCGGAATATTCAGCAGCCGCAAATACACTCCCAGCTGCGCCCGGTGGTGGATCATGTGGTTCATCACCATGCCCCGGTAAATCGCCCGCCGCGGCTCGTTCACCACCGTCTGCCCCATCCACTCCATCTTCCAGTGGATCATCCAGTCCTCATCCCCGCTCGACTCCAGCGCCGCCTTGGCCAAGGCAAAATCTTTGTCAAAACGAGCCAGGATCTCCGCCCGAGTCTTGCCCTTCCAGACGCCCCGATGCTGCTCCGCCTCCTCGGCGGAAATCGACATCCCCGGCTTCGTCAGCACATCCCGGCACCAGCCCGGAAAATCCGACACATGCCAGGCCAGCCGCCCCAACTCCATCGACTTCTCATGAGGCTTCCACCCCAGCTTCTCATCCGGAACCAGCTCCAGCATCTTTCGCGTATTCGCAATCTCCATCTCAAACTCAGGCATCAACGATCTAGCCAGACTCATCGCTCTCCTCCCAACAAAATCTCCCAACAGGATTCAGGATGCCGCCATCGCACCCAACTCACTCCGCCAACCAATCTACACCCAAAAGGAGAAGAAAAGGTGAAAATAATGAAAATTCCATCCCCGAACGCGAATCCACATCCCACAAGCGGGCTTACCCTCACCTATCCCAACCAAAAGTGCCGGGAATTCCGCCTCAAATTGATATCCTGATAGTAGAGACAGCAAAAAGGCGTGCCACGGCACGCCTTTTTCCGTGCAGCCTGTGGCTAGAACCCTGACCCATCCAACAGAATCAACAACATCCCCACAAAAACAACGGGAACTGACCCATCGTTAGTGGATTAACCTGTCCCATAAAATCAACAACTTCCCCACAAAAAAGAGGGGAGTCGTGAACTCTTTTTTTTCCTTCGGGTGCCCCATTCATGCGCATCTTTTCGCGCATAAATGGGGTCGGACTACTCCTGAACCTCTGTGGCCGTTCTCTGTGTCCTCTGTGGTGAAAGGTCTTTCCCCTGCTCGGGAGGCTAGAAGCTCAACCTACCCCATGGATTCAACAACATCCCCACAAAAACAAGGGATACCCACCCATCGCTGAGGGGTTAACCCATCCCATAAAATCAACAACTTCCCCACAAAAAAGAGGGGAGTCAGGAACGCTCTTTTTTAAACACCTGCTTCAACCACCACCACGAGAATGCCCTGTCCAGACTCCCCTTGGGCGGGCAAGCAACGCCCTCCAAAGTGGAATGGCGCGCAAAGCGCGCGTTCGCCTGGACGGCCAGTCCCCCGGGCGGCCAGAACCACCTAGCCCTTGCGTTCCTTCTCCCGCTCGAAGAACCGCTCCATGAACTTCGTATCGAACTCCCCGGCACGGAACTCCGAATCCGCAAAGATCCTCTTATGCAGTGAAATCGTCGTATGAATCCCCTCCACCACAAACATCTCCAGCGCCCGCTGCATTCGGTTCATCGCCTCTTCGCGATCCTTGCCATGCGTAATCAGCTTGGCAATCAGCGAGTCGTAATACGGCGGCACCACGCCTTCGGAGTACTGTGCGGTATCCACCCGCACGCCGGTCCCGCCCGGAACGTTGAACGCCGTAATCTTGCCCGCCGAAGGCGTAAACTTCTCCGGATGCTCGGCATTGATGCGGCACTCGATCGCATGCCCGCGAATCTCCAGCTTCTCCGGCAAAATGCTCGACAGCTTCTCGCCCGCCGCAATCCGCAGCTGCGCCTTCACCAGGTCGATCCCCGTCACCATCTCCGTTACCGGGTGCTCCACCTGGATGCGCGTATTCATCTCGATGAAGTACAGCTTCCCGTCTTCATCCATCAGGAACTCGATTGTCCCGGCGTTCTGGTAGCCAATCGCTTCCAGGGACCGCTTCAGCGTCTTCCCGATCTCCTCGCGGATCTTCGGCGTCACCTGCAGCGACGGAGCCTCTTCAATCAGCTTCTGGTGCCGCCGCTGAATCGAACACTCACGCTCGCCCAGCGAAACCACGTTACCATGCTCATCGGCCAGCACCTGGAACTCGATATGCCGAGGCCGCTCGATGAACTTTTCCATGTAAAGCTCGCCGTTGCCAAACGCATTCGCCGCCTCCGTGCTCGCCGCCTGGAACAGGCCCGGCAGCTCCGCTGGCGTGCGGATAATCCGCATCCCGCGCCCGCCGCCGCCGGCCTTTGCTTTCAAAATCACCGGGAAACCAACCGACTTGGCCCACTCCAGCGCCTCATCCGACGACGCCAGAATCCCATCCGAGCCAGGCAGAATCGGCACCTTCGCCTTCTTCATCGTCTGCCGCGCGCGTTCCTTCTCGCCCATCAGCCGCGTCACATCCGGCGGAGGCCCAATAAACTTGATGTTCGATGCCCGGCAAACCTCGGCAAAATTCGCATTCTCGCTCAGCAGCCCATAGCCCGGATGAATCGCGTCCACATCCGCAATCTCCGCCGCGCTGATCACCGCCGGCACGTTCAGGTAGCTGTCCGCCGAGCGCGGCGGCCCAATGCAGATCGCCTCATCGGCAAAACGCACATGCAGAGAGTGACGGTCCGCCTCACTGTAAATGGCGACCGTCCGAATCCCGAGTTCCTTGCACGCATTGATCACGCGCAACGCAATTTCGCCGCGATTGGCGATAAGCACTTTTCGAAACATGATCCCTTACTTACGGCTCCCGATGATTTTCCGCGGACTAGACCTTCTTCAGCGCAAACAGCGGCTGGCCGTACTCCACCGGCTGACCGTTCTGCACCAGGCGCTTCACAACCTCGCCCGATCCGTCAGACTCAATCTCGTTCATCAGCTTCATCGCTTCCACGATGCAAAGCACCTGGCCCGTCTCCACGCGGTCCCCAATCTTCACAAAGGCATTCGCGCCCGGAGAAGGCGACTCATAAAAAGTCCCCACAATCGGCGACTTCACAATATGCAGGTCCGCGTCCTCGCTCGGCGCTGCTGCCGCCGGAGCCTCCGCGCTGCCGTGCAACTGCGGAGCCACGCTCGGCGTGGGCACAGGCGTCGCCGGAGCGGCAGCCCCAGCCTGCGGCTGCATCGCCAGCAATCGCGCCAGGCTCGCCACGTCCATCCCGGACTGTGCAGCCTGCTCGCTGCCAAACTTCACACTCACCTTCAGGTCGCCGCGCTCCAGCGCAAACTCGCCAATCTGGTTGTCTTTCAGAAACTCGATCAGTTCTTTGAGTTGTTCCAGCTCTTCCGGATTCATCGTCTGTCTTCAGCCTCAATCAAGCTCTACAGTTGCATCCATGCTTTCGTTGCAGGAGTCAGCACTTCGCCACCGGCAGCCGTAACCACCACCATGTCTTCTATGCGAACTCCAAACTTGCCGGGGATGTAGACGCCGGGTTCCACCGTCACTACCATCCCTGGCTTCAACTTCTGCTCCTGCCCCGCGCCAAGCCGCGGAGCCTCATGAATCTCAATGCCAACGCCGTGCCCCGTCGAATGCGTGAAGTACTGCGCAAGGCTGGCCTCCCGCAGCACGCTCCGCGCGGCCTCATCTACCTCACCGCACGTCACACCCGGCCGAATCGCAGCCACGGCCGCCTGCTGCGCCGCCAGAACGGCATCGTAGACGTCCTGCTCTTCACGGCTCGCCCGTCCCAGGTGCACGGTGCGCGTCATATCTGAGCAATAACCATTGAGATTAACACCGAAGTCCAGCGTTACGAATCCCTTACGAGGCAGCTTCGCCTCTGACGCCTTCCCATGCGGCATCGAAGACCGCACACCGGACGCCACAATCGTGTCGAACGACATCCCGTCCACGCCCAGGTTCCGCGCAAAAAACTCCAGGTCCGCCGCCACTTCAAACTCGGTTCTGCCGGCCGCGATATGCGGCACAATCATCTCGAACAGCTTGCAGCCGGTCGCCGCCGCATGGCTCATCAGCAGCAACTCGTCGCCGTCCTTGATCAGCCGCATGTTCATCACCAGCGGCTCGGCAACCGGCTGAAAAAAACGCTTCTTGTTCCGCCGGGGAATCGCCTCACGATAAGCCTCCAGATCCGCCACGCTCGTATGCGCCGGATCAAACCCCGCGCTCTCGGCTTCCTCGCTCACCCACGCCGTGGCTTCCTTCACCGTCGACTTCTCGGCAATCACCACCGTCGCCCCGCGAACTTCCTGCTTCGCCTGCTCCGTATAACGCCCATCAGTAAACAGTGCCGCCTTGCGTGGCGTTATCACCAGCACGGCGCTCGACCCGCTGAATCCACTCAAGTAACGAACATCCGGCAGGTGCGTAATCCAGAAGGCTTCCAGTTGATGCTTCTGCAGCGCGCGCCGCAGCTTACGAATTCGGCCAGCATGATTCATCTTCACGATCTTACATTCCCGAGACGAGATTCGCATGTCCCAACCTGCCAAACCCCACTCTCACTGCAATCCAGATTGCCCCGCCAGCGCCGGCACGGCTCCGCGATCGCGCTCCTTCACCTTGCGCGCCGGAACCCCCGCATACACCCAGAATGGCTCCAGATCCCTCGTCGCAATCGACCCCAGCGCCAGCACCGCCCCGTCCCCCACATTCACCCCGGGGCTCACCGTCGCGCGTGCGCAAACCCACGCATACGCACCAATCCGCATCGGAAATGACACCAGCCGAAACGAAGGCTCGTTGTAAAGATGCGTCGCCCCGCAAACGTAAGCACCCTGCGAAATCACAGCATGCGAGCCAATCGTCAGCAGCGAAGGATTGTAAAGCTCCGCGTCATCCCCCACCCCCACCGCGTCCTCGCACACCAGGTTCCACGGCGCCCACACCCTGCACTTCGGATAAAAATGGCAATGCGGCGCCAGCCTCGCCCCAAACAGCCTCAAAAGCATAGCCCGCCAGCCATGAAATGGCCGCGGCGAAGTCCGAAACAACAGCGCATAACAAAGATTCCAGATCGCGCGGCGCGCCCGGTTCGAAAATGAAAACGATGGCTGTAAATGGGGATCAGCCTGCGGCTGCGGTACGCCTGTCGCCAATCTGCCGTCTCCTTGCCTCAATGGGAAGCAGGTTCCCTCACCTGCCTGCTTGGCAAGAATAAATGATTGCCCAGTCGTGTTTAAGACTTCGCCCGCCGAGTCCGCGTCTCAGCCCGCACGGCGCTGCGCACCGGCTTCTTCTGCCGCGTCTTCACTGGCACAGACTCTGGCCTTACATCAATTCCCGACTGGCGGTCCATCCACTCATCCAGGCGTGACTTCTTGAAGCGCCACCGGTTGCCCAGCTTGAACGCCGGAATAAACGCCTCGGAAGCGTACTTGTAAAGCGTGTCCGGACTGATGCCCAGGTAATCGGACGCCTGGCGGATATCCATCACTTCCCGGAACTCCTGGCTGTGGCTCGCGGAACTCTTCATCGTGGTGCCCTCGGTCAACGCAAAGTCAACAATCACTTCGTTTTCCGGGCGGACTGCCAAATTCGTCCGGCTTAATGCTTATACCCCCCGCCGATAGCCTGTTTCAAGAAAATTGCACCCGTTTGGCCATGGTTATCTGGTTTCCCCCTCCATTTTCTCCCGGATTTCCCCCGGTTTTCTGGCTTTTCCTGGGGGTTAAAAATTCAAAAAACCGGTCCCGACCAAAGCAAAAGCCAGTCCCCAAAGGAACTGGCTTCCGCATTACCCGCTTCTACCCGGAATCCGGACCTAAACCTTCGGCTCCAGACCATCCAGAATGCCCAGGAACTCTGCATCCAGCGTGCGATTCTTCGCAATCGCATCCGCCAGCGGAATGTCCTCGATGTGCGTACCGTGCAGCACCACCAGGCGACCAAACTTCTTCTGGTGCACCAGGTCAATCGCCGCCAGCCCGTACCGCGTCGAGAGCATGCGGTCATACGCCGTCGGCGTGCCGCCGCGCTGCGTGTGCCCAAGGTTCACCGAGCGGGTCTCGTAGCCCGTCTTCTTCTCAATCTCGTCCGCAAGAATCGCGCCAATGCCGCTCAACCGTGCATGGCCAAACGAGTCCACCTTCGATCCATGGGTCGCCTGCGCGCCCGAATCCGGCAGCTTCGCACCCTCGGCCACCACCACAATCCCATACTTCTTGCCATGGTCGTGGTTGTGCTTCAGCAGCTTGCATACGTGGTCCAGGTCAATTTCCTTCTCCGGGACCAGAATCACATGCGCACCGCCCGCAACACCGGAAGTCAGAGCGATCCAGCCCGCATCGCGGCCCATCACCTCGCACACAATTACGCGATTGTGCGCCTCGGCCGTCGTATGCAGACGATCAATCGCCTCGGTCGCAATCGAAACCGCCGTATCGAAACCAAAGCAGGCGTCCGTCCCGTTCAAATCGTTGTCAATCGTCTTTGGAACGCCCACCCCCGGCACGCCGGCCTGGATCAGTGCATTTGTAACCGACTGCGTATCGTCGCCACCAATCGCGATCAGCGCATCCAGCTTCAGCGCCTTCAGGTTGGCGACGCACTTCTCGATGCCGCCCTCAATCTTGCGCACATTCGTCCGCGAAGTCCGCAGAATCGTGCCGCCAAGGTGAAGAATCCCGTCCACCTTCTCCAGCGTCAGAGGAACCGTGTTGTTCTCCAGTACGCCGCGCCAGCCCTCGACGAATCCGACAAACTCATCTCCGTAATGCTGGATTCCCTTCGTCACTGCGGCTGCAATCACCGCGTTCAATCCGGGGCAGTCGCCTCCACCTGTCAAAATACCAACGCGCATCGCTTGTTTTCTCTCCTGGTTTTCTGGGGTTTTATTCTGGCTGGAACCATCCAATGACCGTCTGATAGTTCACCCAATGGAAATCATAGTGCATCCGCACCCCAATCGCAGAATCTGCCCCCCCCTCGGCTCCTTGTAAACTGAAGATACAAATCAAAATTCCTCAGGAGCAAGAGATGTCTGAAACCAAAATTTCTATCCGCCCCAATGGCCCGCTGCGCGTCGAAGGTCCCGTCAAGCTCGTTGATTCAGACGGCAACGAGTGGAATCTCGCCGACAAGCCCGCAATCTCTCTCTGCCGCTGCGGCCACTCGGCCAACAAGCCCTTCTGCGACGGAGCACACAGCAAGTTCGGCTTCCAGGACGACGCCAAAGCCCCCAAGGCCTAGTCCCGCATCGCCCAAATCAAAGGCTCCTGTCCGAAACACGCAAACTACGCTTGCGCCCCCGGCAGGAGCCTTTTCATTTCTGCTGTAAACCGAATCCCCGAGCTAGCCTCGTCAGCTCGTCGGCACCGAAAAACTCAACCCCGCCTGCGCCGCCGCCTTCTGCGTCGCCATCAGGTTAATCGCGTTCAGAGGAATCTCCACATCCTTCCCGTTCGCGGCTCCATCCAGGTCAATCAGCACCTGCGGCGTCAGCGCATAATTCCGCACTTTTCGCTGCTTCCCGTCCTTCATCACAATCACAAGCACAGGCTCTTTGCTCTGGATTACATTCGGAGCCGTCGAAGGAACCTCCGACTCAGGCTCAGGCCGATAAGCAGGCCGATTCCCCGAAGGCGCATCCGCATACGACTCCGCCTCATCCGTAGCCGAATCCGTCGCCACGCCAGAAACGCCAATCATCGACCTCGCGCCGGAACCTGTTCCAGTTGCCGTTCCACTGCCCGCGCTCGAACCAGCCCCGGAAGAAGACTCATTCACCAGGTAAGGCGCCGCATAGCCTTCCACCACCCCGTACTCAGGCCGATAATCATGCCTCTGGTGATGCCTCCGCCCCGGCCGAACCGCTTGCTGTCCCCACTGCGGCTCTGGCGCCTGTACGAGAGTCTGCTCTCCCTGCGAATCAAACGGACCAATCACCCCCGGTGCTGGAGAAATACTCTGCCCCGGCCCAGCCACCATCACACCCGGCGAAATCACCATCTGCCCAGGCCCCGTCACCATCTGTCCCGGACCCGAAACCATCTGCCCCGGCGTCGATACAAACCGGTCAGCCACCGGCGCGCCATTCCCTTTTGACGGCTGGGTAGAGTTCTGCGCACACAACCACGGAGCCGCTACCGTCGCAGCCAGCCAACCAACGCACAGCAGTAAATTCCGTTTGCGCATGGTCATGTCGTCTCTATCCATTGGACGCCGCAATCGCCTTACGCGGCTCCAAAACTACCAGTCCACAACCTCGTCCGCCCTTGAAGACCGAGGAACTCCCTCCAAAGACGCCGCATCGCCGAAGATAGCTCATCTCCGGCGATGCAAATCTCAGTCCTGTCCCGTCGGCGCAGCCGATTCCGCCCGCAAATCGCTCTGCACCCTGCTGCGCTTCGTCGAGTACCCGAAGTAAATCAACAGGCCGATAATCAGCCACACAATCACAACTTCCCAGGTCAGCAGCGGCAGGTGGAACATCAGATAGAACGCACTGCAAACGCCAAGAATCGGCACCAGTGGAACCAGCGGCGTCTTAAATGGCCGCTCCAGCTCAGGCATGCGCACGCGCATCACCCACACTCCCGCCGACACAATCGCAAACGCCAGCAGCGTGCCCATGTTCACCAGTTCACTCAACTTGTCGATCGGAAGCAGCGCCGGCAAAAATGCCACAATCGTGCCCACCACCATGTTCGAAATCCATGGCGTCCGGAACTTCGGATGAATATCCGAGGCCCACTTGGGCAGCAGCCCGTCGCGGCTCATCGAGAAGAACACTCGCGACTGTCCCAGCAGCATCACCAGCATCACCGTGCCCAGGCCGAAGATCGCGCCTATCTTCACCAGCAATCCGCCCCACGCCACGCCCGTTGCATCGATTCCAACCGCCACCGGATCGCCTACGTTCAACTTGTGGTAATCCACCAGCGCAGTTAGCACCAGCGATACGGCAATATACAGAATCGTGCAGATCACCAGCGAGCCCAGAATCCCGATCGGCATATCCCGCTGCGGATTCCGCGCCTCCTGCGCTGCCGTGGAAACAGCGTCAAATCCGATATACGCAAAAAACACTGACGACGCGCCCGCGACAATTCCCTTTACGCCAAAATGCCCGTGACCGTCCGACGGCGGAATAAACGGATGCCAGTTCATCTTCATCAGGTGCGGATGTTGCATCAGGAACCAGATGCCCACCACCAGGAAAACGCCAATCACGCTCAGCTTTACAAACACAATGGCCGAATTCAAGTTCGCCGATTCCTTGATGCCGATCACCAGCACCGCCGTGACCACCAGAATCGCAAGAAACGCAATCATGTCGAAGATGCCCTGCACATGCGGCAAACCCGCCGTCGGCGTGCCTGGCGGAAGAGCCGAGGCAGAAATCCATTGCCCATGCCTGAAGTACAACGTGTTGCCCCACGTCGTCGTCCATCGCGCCAGAGCCGGAGAAGGTGTCAGTCCCACCTGCTCCAGAAAACTCATCACATAGCCTGACCATCCTGAGGCCACCGTAGCCGCCCCGAACCCATACTCCAGCACCAGGTCCCAGCCAATAATCCACGCCACCAGCTCGCCCAGCGTCGCATAGCCGTAGGTGTACGCCGAACCGGCAATCGGAATCACCGACGCAAATTCCGCATAACACAATCCCGCAAACGCGCACGTAATGCCGGCAACAATAAAGCTCAGCGCAACCGCGGGGCCTGCATACAACGCGGCGGCCTGCCCCGTCAGCACAAAGATTCCCGCGCCGACAATCGCGCCAATTCCCAGCGTGATCAAATTCACTGGTCCAAGAGACCGCTTCAGGGTATGCTCACCCTCTTCTACCGATTCGTTCTTCAGTGCCGAAAAAGGTTTTACGGCAAATAACTTCGCCATGGGATGGCTGTCCTCCAGAAATTTCTTACGTCGCGGCTACCCTGCCCGCCTTGCGTGACCAGATTGCATATACAGGAAGGCCAAGCAGCACAATCACAATGCCAGGCCACGTGTACTGCGGTTTGTAGCGCAATAATACGACACAAATCCATGCGGCCATCACGATATAAAGTGCAGGGAGCACCGGATAGCCTAACGCTTTATACGGTCTTTGTGCATCTGGCCGCTTCCAACGCAGTACAAAAAGGCTCCCGATCGTCAGGATGTAAAAGATCAGCTCCGTGCAGATGATGTAGTCCAGCAACTGGCTGTAGCTGCCGGAAATGCACAGCACACACGTCCACACGCCTTGAATCACCAGCGCTACAACCGGTGTCTTGTAGCGCGGATGCAGCCTGCCCGCCGCCTTGAAAAACAACCCGTCCCGGCTCATCGCGTAGTAAACCCGCGGACCTGCCAGCGTCAGCCCGTTCGCGCACCCGAATGTCGAAATCAAGATCGCGCCCGCCATCAGGTAAGCGCCTGCATTCGAGAAAATCTGCTGCAGCGCCGCCGTCGCCACCCGGTCGTCCGGCGCATACTGAATGCCCCGCGCCGCCAGCGTCGCCCCATGAGGATCACCATTTAGCGGCAGCGCAAACAGGTAAACAAAATTCGCCAGGATATACAGCCCCAGCACCACACCCGTGCCCAGCACAAGCGACAAAGGCAGATTCCGCTTCGGATGCTTCACCTCGCCCGCCGTGTACGTCACGTTGTTCCACGCATCGGCAGAAAACAAAGACCCCGTCTGCACCACCGCCAAGATCGTCAGCAGGCCCACCATCGTCACCGGCCCGCCCACGCCCACCTGCAGCGGATGCATCGTATGCCAGCCCGCTCCTGCCCAGAAGTTGTGGCCAAAGTTCGCCGCCATCGCTACGGCCTTGCGCCCAAACAGCACTCCCAGCACCACCAGCCCCAGCAGCGCCGCCGTCTTCGCCGTCGTAAACACGTTCTGGATCAGCGAACCCAGCTTCAGTCCGAACAGGTTCACCACCGTCAGCACGACGATCATCACCAGTCCCACCAGGTTCGCCGTGTTCACGCCGATGTCCATGTTCCCCAGCACCATCGGCCCCACCCGCAGCGCAGGAACATGCCCAATGTGCCAGAGCCAGTGCTTACTCGAAATCGTCGGAAAAAACACCCCCAGAAACTTCCCAAACGCCACCGCCACCGCTGCAATCGTCCCCGTCTGGATCACCAGAAACAGTGTCCATCCAAACAAAAATCCCGGCAGCGGCCCAAGCGCCTCGCGCAGATACACATACTGCCCGCCCGCGTCCGGCATCATCGCCGCCAGCTCGCCGTAGCTCAGCGCCCCAATCGTGGTCATTACCGCCGTCACCACCCACGCCGCAATCAGCAGCGCCGGCGATCCCACATCCCGGCTGATCTCCGCCGGAACCAGGAATATCCCCGACCCGATCATCGAACCCACAACAATCGCCGTCGCGCTGAACCATCCCAGGCTCGCCACCATCTGCGTCGAACCAGGCCGCGACATCTCCGTTGCTTCCACCGTGTCCTTCACGCCAATTCCTTCTATCCCAGGATTCCCAGAAACTCTGAAACTCTGCGCCCCGACTCCAACGGCTCCACCGCCCCGCCGAACACAGCAGATATCACCGCGACACAGTCCGCCCCGGCCTCGATCACAGCCTTCGCATTCGCCGGGCCGATCCCGCCAATCGCCACCAGCGGCCTTCCCGTCAGTCGCCGAACCGCACGAACCCCCTCCAACCCAACCACCGGGTCAGGATTCTCCTTACTCAAGGTCGCAAAAACAGGACCTATCGCAATGTAGTCCACCGGAGCCTGATCCGCCACCGCCAACTGCTCTGGATTGTGCGTCGAAACCCCCAGCACCCGGCCCGGCCCCAGCATCCGCCGCGCCTCCGCAGGACTCATATCCCCCTGTCCCACATGCGCCCCGTCAAATCCCGCCCGCTCCACCAAGTCCACCCGGTCGTTCAAAATCAAGGTGGGATCAGGCCCCGCACCATCCCGTATCCAGCGCGCGTCTGCCAGAATCTGCGCATCGCTGCCTGTCTTGTTTCGGTACTGCAGAATCGTTACCCCTGCATCCACCACCCACCGCACCAGCCGCAGCAGTTCCCCGCGCCGCACCTCGGGATCGGCAGACAATATTCCAGCGTCCAGAATCGGATACAAAGAGGGAAAGTCGTTCCGCAATCGCATCCAAAGAGTGTAAGCGGAACATCACAAGGGAAGAAACCGGAAATCGCCCCTGCGGGCCGCGTCCGGTTCATGCACGTCAAAATTTTCGTTCGTTTCCTGCCGCCTGCCACAACCAGCTCTACTAATTGTCAGCTAATTGAATGGCTCGCTCGGCATCGGACCGGAATGAATCGCATGCGCCTTGCAGTCATGACATGCTTCCAGAATCGCTCGCTCACGCGCATTCACGTAAGTGCCGAGCGGCTTCCGGCATTCCGGACAAAGCAACAGGGTGGTTGTCTTCACCAGGTATAGCGCAGTTCTGTCAACTGGAACCGCGTGGGTCGTCTCGACGGTGTACCGCATAGGACTCGCTCCTCTCCTCGGGAGATTTGCGTCTAGGGCCAGCAACACTGAACTCGTCTGTGCTCGGAGCAACTTGTCAGTCTGCCATTCGCAGATGGCGGAAACTCCTCCAGCCTGCTTCGGTGGGCTACTCCATTCAGATGTGCCTCCCGCTTCGCCGGTTGGCCCATCGCTCCCCAGAATTTTCTAACCATCTCTTAAGACACTCATCTTACCGCCGATAAGGACTGTAGACGGAGAAATTCATGTCCACATCCGCATTTCCCCTGCCTCACGTCCTCATCGCAACCAGCGACTCCGAGGCCGGCGGCCAACTGGTCGCGCTTCTCGACGAATGGCGCTATCCCCATGTCCTGGTGGAAGATGGCGTCTCCGCACTGCGCTACCTCACCCACCCGCAACCGCCCGCCATCGCTCTCATCGACAGCGATCTCCAGTCCCTCTCCGGCCTTCAGGTCGTTCACTCCGTCCGCCAGCGCTACCAGCAAAGCCAGACGTGGCTCATGCTCATGGGCAGCGAAGCCAGCACAGGAGGCATCCAGATGGCCGCCGAAGCCGGCGCCGATGACTTCCTTCTCAAACCCGTCAGTCCCTCTGACCTGCGCGTCCGACTCCGCGTCGCCGAACGCGTCCAGGTCCTCACCCAGCGCGTACGAGCAGAAAGCGAAGCCGCACGATTCCACGCCACCCACGACTCCCTCACCGGACTGCTCTCCCGGGAAAGCATCCTCAAAGATCTCTTCCGCGAAACCGACCGCGTCGGCCGCATGAGCTCGCCCCTCGCCTACCTCCTCGTTGACCTCGACTCCTTCTCGCTCATCAACATGAACTACGGCTACTCCGTCGGCGACCAGATCCTCAAAGAACTCGGCCAGCGACTTCGCCGCCACCTGCGCACCTACGACCTCGCCGGACGATACGGCGAAGACGAATTCCTCATCGGCCTCCCCGGCTGCTCCGCAGATAACCAGGTCCCCATCGCCGAACGCATGAGGAAAGCCGTCCTCGAGCGTCCCTTCGACGTCGGCAAGGACCGCGTCCTCATCTCCGCCAGCATCGGCGTCGCACAAAGCCTCGGACGCTCTCCCCTCGTCGTCATGCGAGACGCCGAACGCGCACTCACCCGCGCCAAAAAAGACGGCCGAAACTGCATTCGCGTCTCCACCTCTCCCGAAGATGCAGAAGCCCATCCAGCAGAAGGAAGCCCTGTCATGCTCCGTCTCTCCGAGCCGGACAACGGAAAACCAAACTAAACCGCCGCCACTCCTCTTCCCAAAACAAAAGGCCCCGCCCGAAAAATCTTCCCCGGGCGGGGCCTCTCACTGCCTGCAGGCCGACCTGCCTACCGGTCGTCGCCCTTCGCAGCATACGGATCCTTACTCCGCATCGCCGCCTGGTACGCCTTCTCCAGCCGCGCGGGCACAGGCTTGTTCCCCATCGCCTGCTTCCACAAAATTACGTTCAAAATCGCAGGATTCGCCTTATCCTCATGCTGGAAATCCATCTTCAGCGACGCCTGCGCCCCATACGAGTGCTTCGTATTCGCCGTGTAGATCAGCCCGTTCTTCTCATTCCGGTAATCCGCGTTATACGGCGGCTGATTCCCCTTGCCGTCGAACTCCTCCTGCATCACCGGCGCAAACGCATCGTTGTTATTCATCGGCGGAATCCCCATCAAATCCTCAGCCGTATGCAGCATGCTCGCCGTCGTGTAGAAGTTGCTGTCCACCACCGGCTTTGCTCGCCGCGAAGCATACTTGCTGATCACAAACGCAATCGACCGGTGCGCATCCACATGGTCGGCCCCGTTCTGCGCATCGTCCTCCAGAATCAGGATCGCCGTGTCCTTCCAGTAAGGACTGTGCGAAACCGCGTCCACCACCCGCCCTACGGCCAGGTCATTGTCCGCGACAGAAGCCTGCGGCGTAGGCATCCCCGGCGTCGTTCCCGCCGTGTGGTCGTCCGGCAGCCGAAGCTGCACAAAATCCGCCATCGGATCTGGCTTACCTGCCTTCACCGCCGCCACCCACTTCCGGAAGTGCCCCAGAAACTCATTCACCCGCAGCTGATCCGGAAAACTCAAATTGAAATCCGGATAGTACGGATCAAAATGCCCCACCAGCTGCGGCATCGTCGCCGTGTTCTTGTAAATCATCGGAATCTTCCACGGATATTTGCTGACCCCGCCCCCATACATCGCCGGAATCGCACCACCCGGCAATATAAACGGCTGCTTGCAGTAATGCGTCGCCTCCGGCGTTCCCAGCCGCGGATTCACCATCGGCATCTGACCCGGCTTCAAATTGCAGAACGTCGAGTGAATAAACTCCGCAAAGTGATAGAGCGTCTTATGGTGTGCCGCCAGGTCGCCCCAGATATAACCGCTCTCCGGCGTATCAACGTTGGAGATGCCTTCGTCGAGCGGAACCTTGTCCGCCACCACCCCCTCAAAGTCGTAAAGCCTCTGACCACCGCGATAGTTCTGCTGCCAGTTGAATTCCGTATAGTCGCTGCTGATCGCCGCATTCGACCACACGTGCCCGTCGCCGCTCACCTCGCCCGAGTCATAGAAGTTATCCAGCACCCCAAACTGCAATGCCAGCCGGTGCTCGTTCGGCGTAATCTTCCAGCCGTACATCGTCAGCGCCGGATCGCCATTCCCCGTGCCCAGGTCGCCAAGTATCTGATCGTAAGTCCGGTTCTCCTTGATGATGTAAATCACGTGCTTGATCGGATGCCCGCCCACCGCAAACACAATGTGCTTCCGCTCGGCCTCCATCATGTTGTTCCTGATCGTCTCGCGCGAATACTCAGAAAGATTCTCATCAATCTCCTGCTTGCTCAGCGTTGCCAGCGAACCATGCAGCAGCGTCGGAATATAGGTGCTCTGGCTGTGGTACTGCCGTTTCACAAACGGTGACGGATGCGGCGCCGGAGCCTGCGCCATATCATTCGGCCCAGTCCCTTTGCCCTTGCCCGTCGCAATGTAAACCTCACTGCCATCCACGGCCACCGCCGTCGTCAGCCACTCCGTCGGAATAAATCCCGCCACCGGCCGCTTCGCGAAGGGATGAATCACCGCTACGTTGTCGCCGCCCATATCGGCCACATACAGCGTCTTCCCGCTCGGCGAAACCGCCACACTATCCGGAATCGCGCCAAAATAAATCTGTCCCGGCAGACGCGTGCTGAAGTAACGCGCCACCCGCATCCCGCTCCCATCCAGCTTCACCTGCGCCACTTCATCGCGATTCGCCAGCGCCACATACAGCATCCGCCCATCCGGGCTCAGCGCCAGCGATACAGGATGCGAACTCGTCCCCGTATCCACCTTAGGCGGCAGCAGCGCCAGCTTGCCCACCACCTTGCCCGTCGTCAAATCCAGCTCGGCCACCTCAGACGCATTCCACAAACCCACCCATCCACGCTTCCCGCCCCGGCTCACCGCAACGGAAATCGGATAGGTCGAAGGCACAAAATCATGGTCCGCCAGATCAAACCGCTCCAGAATCTTCCCGCTCGCCGCGTCCATCAGCAGCGCATCGTCTGAGAACTCATCCGCCACCAGCAGCTCATCCCCGTGGCTCGTCTTCACCACCGCCAGCCCCGTAGGCGCAGGAATCGCCATTCCCGCAGGCACAGCCCGCCCAACCCGGTTCTGCGTCCGCCCCTCCGCCAGCTTTTGCAGCGGAATATACAGCTCCCGCTCCGGCGTCAGATTCCCGCCATCCACCCGGTACACCAGCACTCCATTCCCCGTGTGCGAAGCATCATGCTTCTCCGGAGCGCTCAGCGAATCGGCACTCACATAAAGCTCTTTCCCGTCAGAAGAGAACGCAATCCCGTTGTAGAGCGTCTGCGCCGCCTGCACCACAAACCGCGAGTCAGGATTATCCGTAATCTTCCCCGTCTTCGTGTCCAGCACCGCAATCGACTGCTCATAGTTCGATTGCACCGTCCCATAACCCGCGTTCACCACCGCCAGGTAGCGGTGATCCGGAGACCACGCAATCCCCATCGGCAGCGAATTGATCCGCTGCGGCGATCCCGGCACATCCCCGTAAATCATCTTGCTCGTCGGCAGAGGAACCGAATACTGCACAGCCTTCGTCGGAGCTTGACTGTGAGCCATGGCCGCCTGCCCGAATACAGGCGCCAGCATCGCAAACATCACCAGCGGTAACACCGCCATCCATCGAGTCTTCATAGCTTCATCATCCCCTCGAACAATGAACCCACGATAAATCACCTCGCAACCATTCGCCTTCTGGCGCATCATGAAATAAGACCGAAACGCAATCGTCCACAAGGCAAAGTCAGGAGATAACATGCGCGAAATCAATCTCAAGCTTGAAAACATGCACTGCGGAGCATGCGTCCGCCGCGTCACCATGACCCTCGAAAAAACCGGCGTCAAGGTCGAAGAAGTCAACGTCGGCTCCGCCCGCATCCAGGCCCCGGAAACCATCGACGACACGGTCATCCTCGAAGCTCTCAACAAGGCGGGCTATCCCGCCACCGTCGCCACGGTCAACGCCTGATGGCCCGCTCGACCATACCCGGCCCCGGCACAGGACAAGAATCCCTCGAACGCACTACCCTGCGCGTCGAAGGAATGACCTGCGCCTCCTGCCAGGTGCACGTCGAGCATGCCCTCCGCGACGTTCCCGGCGTCTCTCAGGCCAGCGTCAACCTCATGACGCACTCCGCCGAGGTCACCTGGGACCCCCACACCGCCACCATCGACCAGCTCCTCCAGTCCGTCTCTGAGGCCGGTTACGAAGCCACTCCCCGCGAAGACAATGCACCCTCCTCGGAAGAAGACCGCGGCGAAGAGAAAACCCTCCGCGCCCGCGCCGTCTTCACCCTCGTCGCCGGAGCCATCGTCATGGCCGTGCAGATGGGCCTCAGCCCGCATCTCCACGGCGCATCCCTCTTCGGCCTCCATATCGCTCTGCTCATCGTCACCCTCTCCGGAATGATCTTCGGCGGCAGCGCCATCTACGCCGCCGCATGGCGTGCCGCGCGTCATCGCGGCACCAACATGAACACCCTCGTCGCCCTGGGCACCGGCGCAGCATTTCTCTCCTCCGTCGTCGCCACCTTCGCGCCCGGCTTCTTCCTCCGCCACGGCATGTCGGCAGACGTCTACTACGACGCCGTACTGCTGATCCTCGGCTTCCTGCTCGCCGGCCGCTGGCTCGACGCCCGCGCCAAGCGCCAGACCCTCAACGCCCTCCACGAGCTCATGAAGCTCCAGCCGGAAACCGCGCACGTCCTCCGCAACGGCGAAGAAACCGAAATCCCCGCCACCCACGTCGTCAGCGGAGACATCGTCATCGTCCGCCCCGGCGAGCGCATTCCCGTCGACGGGCAGATCGTCGAAGGCCACAGCTCCCTCGACGAGTCCATCATCACCGGAGAAAGCCGCCCCGTAGTCCGCGCAGAAGGCGAACCCGTCATCGGCGGCTCGCTCAACTACGACGGCGCACTCCGCTTCCGCGCCACCGCCGTCGGCGAGCAAAGCGTTCTCGCCCAGATGCTCCGCCTCATGGAACAGGCTCAGTCCTCCAAGGCCCCCATGCAGCAGATCGCCGACCGCGTCAGCGGCATCTTCGTCCCCGCCGTCCTCGGCATCGCCCTGCTCTGCTTCTTCATCTGGGCCTTCGCCGCGCACGACGCAGGCAAGGCTCTCGCCATCGCCATCGCCGTGCTCGTCATCGCCTGCCCCTGCGCCATGGGCCTCGCCGTGCCCGCCGCCCAAACCGTCGCCGTCGGGCGCGGAGCCAAACTCGGTGTCCTCTTCAAAGGCGGTGAAAGCGTCGAACGCCTCGCCCGCATTGACACCCTCCTTCTCGACAAAACCGGAACCATCACCGAGGGCAAACCCACCGTCACCGCGCTCTTCCCCGCGTCCGGCGTGACAGAAGACCATCTCCTCACCATCGCCGCCGCCGTCGAGCAGCCCTCCGAGCACCCCCTCGCCCGAGGCATCCTCGCCGCCGCCAAATCTCGCGGAATCACACCAACTCCCGTCGCAGACTTTCAGGCCATCCCCGGAACCGGTATCCGCGCACGCCTCAACAGCGAATGGGCTGAAGTCCGGACCGCCGCAGCCGACCCCAATGCGCAAGGCACCCGCGTCGAAGTCCTCCACAACAACACTCCCATCGGCGTCATCGAGCTGCGCGACACCCTCCGCCCAGGCGCAAAAGAAGCCGTAGCCCGCCTCCACGCCCTCGGCCTCAAGCTCGAAATGGTCACCGGAGACGCCCAGGCCCCCGCCGAAGCCATTGCCAAAGAAGCCGGCATCGAATCCGTCGTCGCCCAATGCCGCCCCGAGCACAAACTCGAAGTCGTCCGCCAGCGCCAGTCCTGCGGCCGCAATGTAGGCATGGTCGGCGACGGCATCAATGACGCAGCCGCCCTCGCCCAGGCCAACGCAGGCCTCGCCATGGGCACCGGCGCCGATCTCGCCCGCGAAGCCGGAGACGTCATCCTCCTCGGCGGTCAGCCCGGCCAGATCGCCGACGCAATTCTCCTGTCGCGCGCCACCCTCCGCGTCATGAAGCAGAATCTACTCTGGGCCTTCCTCTACAACGTCCTCGGAATCCCACTCGCGGCCGGCGCGCTCTACCCTGCCTTCCACATCCTGCTCAACCCCGCCGTCGCCGCAGCCGCCATGGCCCTCAGCTCCGTCAGCGTCCTCGGCAACAGCCTCCGGCTCCAGCGGTTCCGGCCTCAATTCGCACCACGATACACTCAAACATAGAAACTCCGGCTGGTCGGTCCGTCTGTGCGCATTCTCACCCGATACATCCTGCGCGAAATCCTCGCTCACGCCCTCATCGGCGGGCTGCTGTTCTCCTTCGTGCTCTTCATGCCGAACCTCGGCCAGCTGCTCGAGCTCGCCATCCGCAACAGCTCCTCCCTCGACATGGTCGCCGGCATGGTCTTCCTCATGCTGCCCAACATCCTCGTCGTCGTCATCCCCATGTCCATCCTCGTTGGCGTCCTGCTCGGTCTCAGCCGCCTCGCCGCAGACAGTGAAATCACTGCCATGCGCGCCTCCGGCATCGGCGTCTGGAAGTTCGTCGGCATCGTCAGCCTCATTGCCGTCGCGGCATGGACCATCGGCCTCGCAAACTCCCTCTTCGTCGCGCCCTGGTCCTCCCGCACCATGATCCGCATGGAAGACTCCCTCGCCAACGCCCAGGCATCCTACGAAGTGCAGCCCCGCGTCTTCTATGAGGACTTCAAGAACTACGTCCTCTATGTCGAAAACGTCAAAGCCGAGCGCGGCGCCGCCCACTGGGATCAGGTCTTCATCGCCGACCTCTCCAACCCCAACGCACCCACCCTCACCACCGCGCAAAGCGCCACCGTCGTCAGCAGCCGCCACCAGGGCATCCTCATGCGCCTCCACGACGGCACCGAACACCAGATGTCCGCAAAGAATCCCGCCAACTACGACCTCTCCACCTTCAACAACATGGACGTCCCCCTCCACATCGGCTCCCAGCAGGACATCCACTTCCACCGCACCGACAAGCCCATCCTCGCCATGACCAACCACGAGCTGCTCCAGGACGCCCGTGGCAAAAACGGCAACCGTTACTGGATCGAATTCCTCCAGCGCCTCGCCTATCCCACTGCCTGCCTCGTCCTCATGCTCATCGGCATTCCCCTCGGCATGGCCTCACGCCGCGGCGGCAAAAGCGGCGGCTTCGTCCTCACCATCGCCCTCGTCTTCATCTATTACTTCCTCTCTTCCACCGGAACCACCCTCGCCCGCCAGGGCAAAATCCCACCCCTGCCCGGCGTCTGGGCCGCCAACGTCATCTTCGCTATCTGCGGCATCTTTCTGCTCCGCCAGATGGCCACCGGCGGAGCCGCACTCAACGCCGTCGCCTCCGTCGGAACATGGTTCCGCATCCGCCGCTATCCCAAATCCCAGGAAGATCACGCGGCGGAAACCGGCGAGGCACGCCGCACCATCCGCGGACACTTCCCCCTCATCCTCGACGAGTACGTCCTTCGCGAATTCATCAAGCTCTTCCTGCTCGTCCTCATCAGCTTCGTTCTGCTGATGCTCTTCTTCACCTTCTTCGAGCTCATCGGCGACATCATCCGCCACCACGCCCCGCTCACCCTCGTCGGCGAATACCTCCTCAACCTCGCCCCCAGCATGATCTACATGATCACGCCCCTCGCCGTGCTCATCGCCGTGCTCGTCGTCTTCGGCCTCATGAACCGCACCAGCGAAATCACCGCCATGAAGGCCACCGGCATCAGCCTCTACCGCATCGTGCTGCCCGTCTTCGTCATCGCATCCATGCTGGCCATCGGGCTCTTCCTCTTCAACCAGTACTACGTGCCCCAGGCCAACCGCCGCCAGCAGGCACTCCGCAACATCATCCAGGGCAAACCCGCCCAAACCTACTCCCGCCCCGGCGAAACCTGGATCTTCGGCAAGCGCGCACCCAACGAGCCGCGCACCATCTTCTACTACCAGTACTTCGATCCGGACACCAACACCTTCCTCAATCTCTCCGTCTTCGAGTTCGATCCCTCCAGCTTCCAGATCATCAAGCGCACTTACGCGCAAACCGCCTCCTGGGATCAAAAAGACAGCCGCTGGATTCTTCAGGATGGCTGGACCCGCTCCTTCCATGGCGACGAAACCAACAGTTACCAGACCTTCGAAGTCACCACCCTCCCCGAAATGATCGAAACTCCCGGCTACTTCGAAAAAGACATCCGCCCATCCTCTGAGATGAGCTTCACCCAGCTCCACCGCTACATCGCCGATCTCAGCCAGAGCGGCTTCGATACCGTCCGCCTCCGAGTCCAGCTCAATCGCAAACTGGCCGACCCATTGATTACACTGGTAATGGCGATCCTCGCCGTGCCATTCGCCCTTTCCATGGGCCGTCGCGGCTCGCTCGCCGGCATCGGCGTCGCCATCGGAGTCGCCATCGCCTACTGGGTCATATCCGGCATGTTCCAGGCCATGGGAGACGTCAACATGCTCCCCGCCGTGCTCGCCGCCTGGTCGCCCGACATTCTCTTCGGCCTCGCCGGAGGCTACCTGCTCCTGCGCACCGCCACCTGACATCGCAAGTCACGCCTATGTTCAAGAATCTCAAACCGCTCGTCCCGTACCTCAAACGCTACCGCCGCGGCTTCGTCTACGGCGGTATCTGCGTCCTGCTCAGCAATACCATCTGGGCGCTCTTTCCACTGGTGCTGCTTCATGCGTTCAACGGGCTCACAGCCGGCGTAACCCGCCAGAAGATCTTTCTCTTCGCCGGCCTTATCCTCGCCATCTCCGCCGCGCGCGGACTCTTCCTCTTCCTCACCCGCCGCATCATCATCGTCATCTCGCGCGAAATCGAATTCGACCTCCGCAATGACATGTTCCGGCAGCTCGAGAAACAGCCCTCCGAATACTTCCAGCGCAACCGCACCGGCGACATCATGGCCCGCATGACCAACGACCTCAACGCCGTTCGTATGCTCCTCGGCCCCGCCATCATGTACAGCGCCAACACACTGGTCTTCTCCATCGTCGCGCTCTACTTCCTGATGCACATCAGCCCCATGCTCACCCTGCTGGCCCTCGCGCCCATGCCCCTCGCCAGTATTCTCGTCCAGGCCCTCGGACGCAAAATCCACGAGCGCTTCGAGCGCATCCAGGCCATGTTCTCCGACATCTCCGCCCAGGCCCAGGAAAATTTCTCCGGCGCCCGCCTCATCCGCGCCTTCGCCCAGGAAGAAGCCCAGATTCAGGCCTTCGAAAAATCCAATCAGGAGTACATCCGCCGCAGCCTCCGCCTCGTCCAGCTCATGGGCATGCTCTGGCCCACGCTCCGCTTCATCCTCGGCATCTCCATCGCCATCGCCCTGCTGGTCGGCGGACACGAAGTCCTCCACCATCGCATCACCGTCGGCGACTTCGTCGCCTTCACCACCTACCTCATCATGCTCACCTGGCCCATCATCGCCCTCGGCTGGGTCGTCAACCTCTTCCAGCGCGGCTCCGCTTCGGTCATCCGCATCCACGAACTGCTCACCGCTAAACCCTCCATCGACGAAGCACTCGCCAGACCCGATCTCGCCAACGCGACACTCCAGGGCCACATCGAATTCCGCGGCCTCAGCTTTGCCTACGACAATGGGCTGAATGTGCTCGAAGATATAACTCTGACCATCCCCGCCGGCAGCAGCCTCGCCATCGTCGGACCCACCGGCTCCGGCAAAACCACCCTCGTCAACCTCATCCCGCGCCTCTACGACTCACCCCTCGGCTCCGTCCTCATCGACGGTCACCCCGTCCAGGAATATCCCTTCGAAACCCTTCGCTCCCAGATCGGCTTCGTCCCCCAGGAAAGCTTTCTCTTCAGTACCACCATCCGCGACAACATCGCCCTCGGGGCACCCCAAGCCTCAGACGAGGAAATCCTGCAAGCCGCCGAAGCAGCCCACATCCGCGCCGAATTCGAACTCTTCCCGCAGGGCTTCTCCACGCTCGTCGGCGAACGCGGCATCACCCTCTCCGGCGGGCAAAAACAACGATCCGCCTTGGCCCGCGCCATCCTGCGCAAACCCCGCATCCTCATCCTCGACGATGCCCTCGCCAGCGTAGACACCAGCACCGAAGAGCAGATCCTCACGCACCTCGGCCGCATCATGCAGGGCCGAACCACCATCCTCATCTCGCACCGCGTCTCCACCGTGCGCCATGCCGACCACATCGCCGTGCTCCACCATGGCCGCATCGTCGAGTATGGGACCCACGAGCAACTCATGGCCCTCGACGGTTATTACGCCGATCTGCACCAGAAGCAGCAACTCGAAGAGGAACTCGCCGTCACGCAATAAATCAGGCGGACCAGCTCACCCGATCCATCGAACCCTCCGGGCTCATCGCCGCACCGCTCATCACCGGACCCTGCCCCTCGCGTTCCAGCAGCGCCAGCACCTCCGGGTCTCTGGCCGCCACGTCCCAGGCCTCGCGCACATCCCGAATACAGGCCATGGCCTCCTCCATCCGCTCTACCGACGACAACCGCGAACCCTCCAGGCAAAGCGCGAAGATCGCCGCATAGAACTCCGCCAGCGACTGCGCCGAGCTTCCACCCACATCCATCCGCAACCGCGACTGCAGATGCAGCAAAATATCCAGTACCCGCTTGATCGCCACCCGCCGCGCCGATACGTCTCCACGCTCCACCGCCGCTATCGCCTCGGACAGGAATCGCAGCATCCCGTCATACAAGGCCACCACCAGCTCCACGGGATTCTTCCCCGCCAGCATCTGCTCCTGGTACGTCATCACTCCCCCTATCCGTTCCTGTACTGGTTGTAGCCCGTAATCGCGCTGTAGACCTCATTCACCTGCGCAAGCTGCTGCGGAATCGACTGCAGAATCTGATTCGCCTGGTTCAACTCCGTCGTCAATGTCGCCTTTTGATCGTTGATGATCGTGTTCTCGTTCGTAATGTTGGTGTTCAGCTGCTGCTCAACGGTCTGATTCTCGTTCAAGGCAAGCGCCAGCACACCCTGCGGCGTACTGCTGCTCAGGTTGCTCAGCACGCTCGTCAGGTTCGCTCCAAACGAGGTGTAAGTCCCGCTCGGCTGCAGAAAATTCACCACGTCCTGGTAGTTGCTGTTCAGCAGCGCATCCAGCGTGTTTGAGTCCAGCGTCAAAGTCCCGTCGTTGTTCACCGAGATCCCGAGTTGCGTAAACGAGGTCACCGAATTCGCCTGCGACGAGCTGAAAGTCACCGCCGAACCCGTCGTCGTGTCCGTCAGGCTGCTCGTCACCGCAATCGATCCGCTCGTGCCTCCGGTCGCATTCACCAGGCTCAGCGTCGCCTGCGATCCGGACGTATTCACGCTGGCCGTCACACCCAGCCCGGCCGTGTTGATCGCATCCGCAAGCCCCTGCAGCGTCGGATTGCTGCTGTTCACGTTCACCGTCTGAGCCGTGCCGCCGCCTACGGAAATCGCAACGCTGCCCGACAGCGTGTCCGCGCTCCCGATCGTGCTCGTCGTGCCCACCGCATTGGCCGGCTGCGCAAAGTTCAGCGCGCTCTCCAGCTGCTGCTGCAGCGTGGCCAGCGTCGGGCTTCCATACAGCGGCTCCGGGTTCCCGGACGAGGTATTCCCCTCCTGCGTATTCAGGTCGCCGATCACCTTGTTGTAGGCCGTCACCAGGTTGCTCACCGCCGTCTCTACAGAGGTGTTGTCGTTGGTGATCTGTACCTGCACCTGCGTGCCCGGCGAGGCGCTCAGCAGTTGAAACGTCACGCCCGGCAGCGCATTCGTCACGGTATTCGAACTGCTCGTCACCGGGATTCCATCCACGGTCATCTGCGCATCGGCGCCGGCCTGCGCCTGCGTAAAGCTCACCGCCCCGCTCGTGGTCGCATCCGTCATCGAGCCGCCCAGGGTAATATTCCCTCCCGACCCGCTCGTATTGCTCACCAGTTCCAGCCGCGAGCCATTCGTATCCGTCAGCACGCTCGCCGTCACACCGTAGCTGCCGGAGTTGATCGCATTCGCCAGCGAGGCCAGGGTATTGTTCGTCGAATTGATATTGATCGTCTGCGCCGTCCCGCTCCCCACCTGGATGCTCAGCGAACCGGAAAGTGTGTCGGTCGCCGCCACGTCATTGCTGTAATAGGAGGACGTCTGAGCGAGGCTGTTCACGACGATCGTGTGGCTGCCGGCGACAGCATTCGTCGCCGCCGAAGTCAGCTGCAGCACCGAGGTATCGGAGCTGGAACCCTGCTTGCCGGCCAGCACACCCTGAAAGTCGGTCAGCGACTGCAGCGCCGTCGAAAACGAGTTCAGGTCCGTACCCAGCCCCGACAAAACTGCATCCTGCGCCTGCAGGCTCGCCAGCTGATTCTTCCATGGTGTCTCCACCGACTGCATGGTTGCAACAATCTGGTCGACGGTGCTGGTCACGTCAAAACCCGTGCCGGCGGTGGGGGAGCCAAATGCGAGGCCTACAGTGCTCATGTGATTCCTATCGGCAAAGGGGAAAAGGACTTGAAGGAGGAGGAAGGCAAAAGATTGCGGGAGACCGAAGCCTCCCGCCGTTTCGTTCCGTCAGCCGCGATTACTGCAACAGCTTGGTCACCAGCTGCTGCATGCTGTTGGCCTGCGCCAGCGCGCTGATGCCGGTCTGAGAGAGAATCTCGTACTTGGACATCTGCGAGGTCGCCGAAGCGTAATCGGTCGCCATGATCGAGTTCTGCGCCGCCGTCACGTTGGTCTGCTCCGTGCTCGCCACGTTGCTCACCGCGTTCAGCGTGTTGATCTGCGCGCCCGTGTAGCCGCGCTCGGCTGCCACGTCCTGCACTGCCTTGTAAACCGCGTTCAAGGCCGTCTGTGCATTGGCCGAGCTGGTCAGGCTCGTGGTGCTCAGGTCCTCGGTCGTGGTTCCGGCAGTCCCCGCCGGAGCATAAGTCAGCGTCGAGGTGGCCGTGCCCGCACCCGAGGTATAGGTAAGACCAGCCGATCCGGTCGAATCGCCCACCGTGGCGCTCGTCAGGCCCGCCAGGGAAATCGTGTCGCTGAAGCCGCCTCCGGCCGTGCCGTCGCCGGTAAAGATGGCGAAGCTGCCGCCAAACACCTGCTGGCCGTTGTAGGTTGTTGTCGAGCCGATGTTGTTGATTTCATCCAGGATCGACTGATACTCGGAGTTCGCCGCGCTGTCCTGCGTCGAGTTCAGCGTGCCGTTCGAGGCCTCGGTCGCCAGCGTCACCGCCCGGTTCAGAAGGTTGGTCACCTGCGAAAGCGCGCCGTCGGCCACCTGCAGAAGACCCACTCCTTCACTGGCGTTGGTCGCCGACTGCGTCAGGGCGGACGAGTTGGCCTGCAGGCCGTTCGCAAGCGAAAGGCCCGCCGCGTCATCGGCGCCGGAGTTGATGCGCGAACCGGACGACAGCTGCGTCAGCACGTTCTGCAGGCTGGCCTGCGTCTGGTTCAGATTGTTTGCGGCATAAATCGCCGAGATGTTGTTCAATACGCCGAGAGACATAAGGTGTTGCTCCTTTGTTAGCTGTGTGTCTGTTGCGACTCCGATTCTCCTCGTCCTCACGGCCTCAAAGAGAATCGCTGCACACCGCCTTCATCGGCGCTCACACTTCCAGCTTTACCTCGGCTCTCCGGTTTGGCACATCACGTGCGTACCCCCGCAACACCCCACTTCCTCGCATGCTTCTTATGAACGTTTTCTCATCGCTGCCGATAACCCCCTTGAGGCAAAACTCCCATGATTCCTCTTACAAGGCTCAACGGAAGCCCCATCTATCTCAACTCCGACCTCATCAAGTACGCCGAGGCATCCCCGGACACCATGATCACCCTCGTCCACGGCGAGAAAATACTCGTCCGCGAATCCTGCGAAGATCTCCTCCACCGCATGTCCGAATACCGCGTCCAGATCCTTCGCGCCGTCGCACAATCCCTGCCCCACGCCCTCGAACTGCACAACGCCACGGCCGCCGCCGGCGCCCAGTCCGCCTTCGATCACCTCGCCGAAGAACGCCAGGAAACTTTCCCACCCGACCCGGCCGCCATCCACCGGCGCCGTCCACAACAGTTTTAAGGAGTAGCCATGTTGGACAGCAGCAGCGTGGGCGGCATCATCCTCGCCCTCCTCGGCATCCTTGCCGGACTCATCATTGAAGGCGGACGCATCGACCAGGTCCTCCAGCCCAC
The DNA here is from genome assembly GCA_049965615.1 of Acidobacteriaceae bacterium. Lineage (GTDB taxonomy): Bacteria > Acidobacteriota > Terriglobia > Terriglobales > Acidobacteriaceae > Acidobacterium. The sequence continues at coordinate 39,650 of JBMFWD010000010.1, read as the reverse complement.
CGCCGCCATGATCGTCTTCGGCGGCACCTTCGGCGCCGTGCTCCTCCAGTACCCGCTCGCCACCGTGCTCGAAGCCCTGCGCCGCCTCGCCCGCGTCTTCTTCCAACCCAAAAACTCCGGCCGGCAAACCCTCAAGCAAATCGTCGAATTCGCCAACAAGGCCCGCCGCTCCGGCATCGTCTCCCTCGACGCCGACCTCGAATCCATCCAGGATCCCTGTCTCCGCCAGGCCCTCATGCTCGCCGTCGACGGCACCGAGCCAGCCGAGCTCCGCGCCATCATGGAACTCCAGCTCGAAAACCAGTCGGAAAGCGAAGAAAAAATCCCCGCCGTCTTTGAATCCGCCGGCGGATTCTCCCCCACCATCGGCATCATCGGCGCCGTCATCGGACTCATTCAGGTCATGCAGCACCTCGACCACATCAGCGAGGTCGGCCGAGGCATCGCCGTCGCCTTCGTCGCCACCATCTACGGGGTCGCCGCCGCCAACATCCTCTTCCTCCCCGCCGCCGGAAAACTCAAAATCCGCGTCCGCGAAGACCAGCGCCTCCGTGAAATGGCCGTCGAAGGCGTCATCTCCATCCTCGAAGGCATGAATCCCCGCATGATCGAACTCAAGCTCCAAAGCTTCCTCGGCGCCTCCGCCAAAAAACAGAAAAAGGATAAAAAGAGCGACAAAAAGACTGCCGCACAGGAGTCCACTGCATGAAGCGCCGCCGCCAAAACCACCACTCCAATCACGAGCGCTGGCTGGTCTCCTACGCCGACTTCATCACCCTGCTCTTCGCCTTTTTCGTCGTCCTCTACGCCAGCTCCCGCGCGGACATCCGCAAGCAGGCTCAGGTCGCCCAGTCCATCCACTCCGCCTTCACCGCGCTCGGCCTCTTCCCGCCTGACGGACACGGCAAAGGGGCCGGCTCAGTGGCCGTGCCGCCCCAGGCCAAAGATCCCGTCTCCGTCGAGGAAGACCTCGCCCGCATAAAGAAACAGCTCTCGAACACTCTCTCCAAAGAACTCGCCGCCCACACCGTCGCCCTCCAGCTCGGTCCCAACGGGCTCGTCATCTCCCTGCGCGAAGCCGGCTTCTACCACAGCGGCTCCGCCCAGCCACGCATCTCTTCGATCCCCACCATCGCCAAAATCGCACAGCAGCTCCGCCCCACCCCCTACGCCCTGCGCATCGAAGGCCATACCGACAACATCCCCATCCACACCTCGCAGTACAATTCCAACTGGGAGCTCTCCACCGCCCGCGCCACCTACCTCACCCGCCTCTTCATCCGTCAGTTTCAAATGAACCCGGCGCGCCTCTCCGCCGCAGGATACGCCCAGTACCACCCCATCGCCTCAAACGCCACCGCCGCCGGGCGCGCAGAAAACCGCCGCGTCGACATCATCGTCCTCCCCCACGGATACAACGCCCAGCCGCACCTCGCCACCCCGATAAACGCCATCGCAGCAGGTCAAAATCCGCCGGCGCCCAAGGAAATACCTTCCGCCTCCAGACCCGCCATCGCCGCCAAATCCCATCCACCCTCGCCCGGCAACACCCCTGCGATAGCATCATCCCAGAAGCACAGGCCTTCGCCCTACCAGTAGCAACCCACGGCAAAGGTCGCAGATCCATCCGCCCATGCCCGCACCCAAACCCTCAACGCCGCCAGCCGCCGACCGTCTCCGCACTCTCTACGAAACTCTCGCCGCCCACTACGGCCCGCAGCACTGGTGGCCCTCCCAGTCTCCGCTGGAAACCATCGTCGGAGCATGCCTCACCCAGGGCACCGCCTGGACCGCCGCCGAGCGCTCGCTCGCGAACCTCCGCCAGCGCAACCTCCTCCAATTCGAAGCCCTCCGCACCCTCCCCATCGACCAGCTCCGCGAGCTCATCCGCCCCTCCGGCTTCATGCAGCGCAAGGCCGCCACCCTCCATGCCCTGCTCCACCTCATCCACACCCACTACCACGGCTCCATCGAAACCTTCGCCCGCACACCACTCGCAGAAGCCCGCGCCCAACTGCTCGCCATCTCCGGCATCGGCCCGGAAACCGCCGACGCCATCCTCCTCTACGCCCTCCACCAGCCCGCCATGGTCGTCGACGAATACCTCCGCCGCGTCGCCATCCGCCACGGCCTGGCCCCATCCCGCGCCGGCTACACCCAGCTCCAGCAACTCGCACTCTCCGCCTTCGCCGACGAACAGGACCCAGCCGCCCTCGCCGATCACTGCAACGAGTTCCACGCCCTCATCGTGCAAATCGGTAAAGACCACTGCTGCCGCACCCCAAACTGCGCCCTATGCCCCCTCCGCGCCGACCTCCTCACCCACCTCCACGGCAAACCATTAGCCTATTGATATGCCGCTCACCCTCTACGTAGCCTCCTCCAACCCCGGCAAGCTCCGCGACTTCCGCACCGCCGCCGAGCACACTGCCGTCGAAATCCTGCCGCTCCCCAACCTCGCCGCCATCCCCGCGCCCGAAGAAACCGGCCGCACCTTCGCCGACAACGCCCGCCTCAAGGCCGAGTTCTATTCCCGCCACCTCCCCGGCCAGCTCGTCCTCGCCGACGACTCCGGCCTCGAAGTCCCCGCCCTCCACAACGACCCCGGAGTCCGCTCCGCCCGCTACGCCGACGACGCCAACTTCCTCCCCGACTCCACACTCTCCAACGACGAGCGCAACAACCTCCTCCTGCTCTATCGCATGCAATCCATCCCAGACCGCGCCGCTCGCTACCGCTGCGTCCTCTCCCTCGCCCGCGACGGAGCCGAAATCCTCTCCGCCAGCGGCGAAGTCCCGGGCCAGATCCTCACCACTCCCCGCGGAACCGGCGGTTTCGGCTACGATCCCCTCTTCCACCTGCCCCAGCTCGCCAAAACCATGGCCGAAATCGACCTCAACACCAGGCACCACCTCAGCCATCGCGGAGCCGCGCTCCGCTCCCTGCTCGAAATCATCACGCTGAAAGACATCGCATGATTTTCAACTCCGCTCAATCCCCTTCCTTGACGCATGCCTCGGCGGCACCAAATAATAAACTTTCGGTTTGAATGGTGCTTAACCGGTCCAGAAACACGGTCCACACACGCAGATGGGCTTCAATCACCCCCTGCATTGACGTTCACCTCGCACGCATCGCGGCCCTGGCTGGCAACCCACAGGCCCGGCGAAAATCACACGATCGTGAGGGTTCAGCAACTTCATGCTTCACTTCAATCAGGTTTGGAAAGTTCAATGAGCACAGGCGCAGCAACCATGAGTAAGCATCAGGCTCCAGGCTTCTGGAAGTCGACCAACGGCAAAAAAATCGTGATGGCGGTGACAGGATGCATCCTCTTCCTCTTCGTCGTCGGCCATCTTTTAGGCAACCTGCTCATCTACGCAGGTCCCGCCCGTTACAACGCCTATGCAGCTTTTCTCCACTTTGACGGCACCCTGCTCTGGATCGTCCGCAGCGTCCTCATTGTGTCGGTGCTGCTCCACATCGAGGCTGCCGCGCAGCTCTGGTTAAGGAAGAAAAGGGCACGCCCCGTCGGCTACGCACGCAAGGACTCCGACGGCACCTCCTACGCATCGCGCACCATGTACTGGAGCGGCCCCATCGTCCTCGCCTTCATCATCTTCCACCTCCTGGAATTCACCGGCGGATTCATTCATCCTGGCTCCCGGTTCGTCCCCGGCGCGGTCTACCACAACGTCGTCGCCGGCTTCTCCGTCTGGTGGATCTCGGCCTGGTACATCTTCGCGCTCTGCCTCCTCGGCCTGCACCTTCGCCATGGCCTCTGGAGCATGCTTCAGTCCTTCGGCCTGCCGCACTCGCGAACGCGTGAACTCGCGCTCAAGCAGCTCGCTCTCTGGATTTCCGTCATCATCATCGGGGGATTCATCTCCATCCCGATCAGCGTACTCACGGGGCTAATCAAGTAATGAAACTCGACGCAAGAATTCCATCCGGCCCAATCGAAAAAGCATGGGAAAAAGCACGCTTCGACATGAAGCTCGTCAATCCCGCCAATAAGCGCAAGCACACCGTCCTTGTCGTCGGCTCCGGCCTTGCGGGAGCATCCGCATCCGCCTCCATGGGCGAGCTCGGCTACAACGTCAAGTGCTTCTGCTTTCAGGACTCTCCACGCCGCGCGCACTCCATTGCCGCGCAGGGCGGCATCAACGCCGCGAAAAACTATCAGAACGACGGCGACAGCGTCTACCGCCTCTTCTATGACACGGTAAAAGGCGGCGACTTCCGCTCCCGTGAAGCCAACGTCTACCGCCTCGCACAGAACAGCGTCAACATCATTGACCAGTGCGTCGCCCAGGGCGTGCCCTTCGCCCGCGAATACGGCGGCATGCTCACCAACCGCTCCTTCGGCGGAGCGCAGGTCTCCCGCACCTTCTATGCCCGCGGGCAAACAGGCCAGCAGTTGCTCCTCGGCGCCTATCAGGCGCTTGAGCGTCAGGTCAACGCCGGAACCGTCACCATGTTCCCCCGCACCGAGATGCTCGATCTCATCGTCGTCGACGGCCAGGCTCGCGGCATCGTCACCCGCCATCTCGTCACCGGCGAAATCAACGTGCACTTCGGCGACGCGGTCGTCCTCGCCAGCGGTGGATACGGCAACGTCTACTACCTCTCCACCAACGCCAAGGGCTCCAACGTCACCGCAAGCTGGCGCGCCCACAAGCGCGGTGCGCTCTTCGCCAATCCCTGCTTCACGCAGATTCACCCCACCTGCATCCCCGTCTCCGGCGACTATCAGTCCAAGCTCACGCTCATGTCAGAGTCGCTCCGCAACGATGGCCGCATCTGGGTGCCCAAAAACAAAGGCGACAAGCGCCCCCCCAACCAGATCCCCGCCGACGAGCGCGACTACTACCTCGAACGGCGCTACCCCAGCTTCGGCAACCTCGTCCCCCGCGACGTCGCCTCCCGCAACGCCAAGCACGTCTGCGACGAAGGCCGTGGCGTTGGAGAAACCGGCCTCGGCGTCTACCTCGACTTCTCCGACGCCATCCAGCGCCTTGGCGAACACGTCATCCGCGAGCGCTACGGCAACCTCTTCGACATGTATCAGCGCATCACGGACGAAAATCCCTACAAAGTCCCCATGCGCATCTATCCCGCCATTCACTACACCATGGGAGGTCTCTGGGTCGACTATTACCTCCAGAGCACCATCCCTGGCCTCTTCGTGGCTGGCGAGGCCAACTTCTCTGACCACGGCGCAAACCGCCTCGGCGCCAGCGCCCTCATGCAGGGCCTCTCCGACGGATACTTCATCATCCCCTACACCGTCGGCAACTACATCGCCAACAGCAAGCTCGACAAGGTCGACGAGTCCCACCCCGTAGTCCAGGAAGCAGTCTCCAGAGTCAAAAACTCCATCTCCACCCTGCTCTCCATCAAGGGCAAGCGCACCGTCGACTCCTTCCATCGCCAGCTCGGCAAAATCATCTGGGACGAGTGCGGCATGTCCCGCACCGCCGAAGGCCTCAAAAAAGCCATCGGCCAGGTCCGCGAGCTCAAGCAGGAGTTCTGGCAGAACGTCAACGTCCCCGGCAGCGGCTCCGACCTCAATCAGAGCCTCGAAAAAGCCGGTCGCGTCGCCGACTTCTTCGAGCTCGGCGAGCTCATGTGCATCGACGCGCTCAACCGCAACGAAAGCTGCGGCGCGCACTTCCGCGAGGAGTATCAGACCCCCGACGGCGAAGCCAAACGCGACGATGAAAACTACTCCTACGTGGCAGCCTGGGGCTACAACGGCCCCGACGGCGAGCCCACTCTGACGAAAGAACCGCTGGAGTTCGAATACGTTCACCCCAGCCAGAGGAGCTACAAGTAAATGAAATTGACCCTGAAAATCTGGCGTCAGAAGAACCGGGACGAAAAGGGCAAATTCGTCAGCTACTCCGTCGACAATGTCAATCCGGAGATGTCGATGCTCGAATGCCTCGACGTCCTCAACGAGGACCTCATCCAGCGCGGCGAAGAACCTGTTGCCTTCGAGCATGACTGCCGCGAAGGCATCTGCGGCTCCTGCGGATTCATGATCAACGGCCATGCCCATGGCCCCAAATCCGCCACCACCGCCTGCCAGCTCACCATGCGCCATTTCAAGGATGGCGATCAGTTGACCATCGAGCCCTGGCGCGCCGCAGCCTTCCCGCTCGTCAAAGACCTCGTCGTCGACCGCCGCGCCTTCGACCGCATCATCGCCGCGGGCGGCTACATCTCCGTCTCCACCGGCAATGCTCCCGACGGCAACGCCATACCCGTCCCCAAGGGCATCGCTGACCGCGCCATGGACGCAGCCACCTGCATCGGCTGCGGAGCCTGCGTCGCCGCATGCCCCAACGCCTCGGCCTCGCTCTTCACCGGAGCAAAAATCTCCCACCTCGGCCTGCTCCCGCAAGGCAAGCCCGAGCAGGATCGCCGGGCACTCAACATGGTCGCGCAGATGAACGAAGAGCCCTTCGGCGGATGCACCAACATCGGTCAATGCACCGAGGCCTGCCCAAAGGAAATCCCCCTCGAAGTCATCGCAATCATGAACCGCGACTACCGCACAGCCAGCATCAGAAAGCGCGACGACCTCGTGGAGGTCATCACCCCGGTCACCACCTGGAGCAACGGCTCAAAAGGCTAGACCGTCTCTCCACCAAGACCAGCAACAAAAAATCCCGGCTCACGCAGCCGGGATTTTTGTCTCTGGATCAAAGACCCTCTGCCACCGCACATTCCAATTCCCGCTCAACCCCGCTCAACCACCCGCGCCACTTCCCGGCCAACTGCGGCCAGCGTCGCTTCCCGCTGCTCGCGGCTCACCGGCGCCCCTGTTAAATAAGCAGCCACCAGCACCGGCTTCCCCTTCGGTGGCCAAAGAATCGCCACATCGTTCGTCGTTCCCCGCTCCCCGCTGCCCGTCTTGTCACCCTCCCGCCAGCTCTCCGGCACCCCTGCATGAATCCGCTTCGCACCTGTCCTGTCCGCCACCAGCCACTGCGTCAGCAACGCCCGCGAAGCCGGCCGCAGTGCATCTCCCAGCACCAGCGCGCGCAAAACATGCGCCATCCCCGCAGGAGTCGTCGTATCCCGAGGATCTCCCGGTAAACACTCGTTCACATCCGGCTCGTTTCGATCCAGCCGCGTCTTCGCATCCCCCAACCGCCGCGCAAACTCCGTCACCACCTTCGGCCCGCCCAGCCCATCCAGCAGCAGGTTTGCAGCCCTATTGTCGCTCACCGTAATCGCAGCCGCACACAATGCCTCCACCGTCATCCCGCCCGCAATATGTTGACGGGTCACCGGAGAATAAGCCACAAGCTGCCGCGCATCAAATCGAACCAGCCGTCCCAGCCGATCCCTGCCACGGTCCACTCCCGCCAGCACCGCACCCACCAGCAGCAGCTTGTAAGTGCTGCACATCGGGAATCGCTCGTACGCCCGCCACCCCCAGTCCCTGCCCGTGCCCGTGTCCACGCAGAACACCCCCAACCGCCCGCCGCTCGCCCTCTCCAGACGGTGGATCCGCGTCCCAAAGGCAACGCGTCCCGGCGGAACAACTCCCGCCCATCCACGCTCCCCAAACAAAACAGCGCCGCCGGAAACCAGCAGCGCCGCACCCAGAAACTCCCGCCTTGTTCTCATTTCACCTCGCGACAATGCAGCCGATTATCCCATAACGGCGCACCCCACACGCCCAACCAGAACCCCCTATGCCACCCGCCACGCATCCAGCGTCGCCATCACCTTGTCTCTCCCCACATCCGGTTCAATCCGCAATTCCAGCCGCGTTACCCCATCCAGTTCCACCGTGTAATCTTCCACCTCCTCGGTCGAACCACCCGTGCTGAAGTTCCACTGCTGCCGCACCATCTCCTGCTGCATCCCCGCCTGCGTCACATATCGCAATGAGAACTCCTGCATCCGCGCATGCTCCCGCTCCACAAAGCGCAGAAAAATCCGCCGCAGCTTCACCGGCTGCAGAAACGTCAGCGTAATCGTCTGCGGACCCGCCTCATGCGCTTTCCAGCCCTTCTCATGGCCCACCGCATGCAAGCTCAAAGCGTTCTCCAGTGGAAAACCCGGATCCTCCGACGTCAGTTGCGCCCGCGATATCTTCTCCAGCGCCATCCAATCATCGTCATCATGCTTCTTCTCCGCAATTGCCTTGTGCCCCACAATCTCTTTCCACATAGGCCGCCTCCACACCCAGGCTTACCCCTCACACCAACTTAAGCAAGCCGATTCTTCACCCCCTCCCCCGCCCGCTGGCCTCACCCGCGCCCTTTCCGGTACTCTTAACCTTTGGGAAATATGCATTCTATTCAACGATTCGCACTCGTCCTCGCAGCGCCACTTCTGCTCACCGGCACCCTCGCCGCACAGCAGTCCACCCCGCAGCAGCCCCAATCCCAAACCCAGTCGCAAACGCAGTCCCAAACCCAGACTCAGCCGCCGGCCACCACCAGCAACGCGTCCTCGCTGCCCGGCGCGCCCACCCCGCAGTCCTCCACCCAGGCCCAGCACGCTCAGCCACCCTCACCCCAGCCCACCGGCCCCACCGCTGTCTTTGACACATCCATGGGACGCATGGTCTGCCGCCTCTACTCCAAACTAGCCCCCAAAACCGTCGCCAACTTCATCGGCCTCGCCACCGGCACCAAAACCTGGACCAACCCCGCCAACGGCAAAGTTGAGCACAATAAGCCTTTCTATAACGGAACCATCTTTCACCGCGTCATCGCCGGCTTCATGATCCAGGGCGGCGACCCGCTCGGCACTGGAATGGGCGGCCCCGGCTACCAGTTCAACGACGAAATCGTCCCCGGCCTCAACTTCGACGTCGCCGGCCGCCTCGCCATGGCCAACTCCGGACCCAACACCAACGGCTCCCAGTTCTTCATCACCGTCAGCCCCCAGCTCCAGCTCAACGGCCACTACACCATCTTCGGTCAGTGCACGCCAGACAGCGTCATCGTCGCGGAAACCATCACGGACGTGCCCACCAATCCCGAGGACAACAAACCGCTCTCCCCAGTCACACTCGACAAAGTCACCATCGTCCCTCCGGGACAGCCGCTGCCGCCCACACCCGGCGCCGCAGTCACCCAACCGCAATCTCAAAATTAAATTTCTTCCAGGGAGCACCCATATATGTCGCGTCCAGCAGGAACCTACGCCATCTTCAACACCTCTGAAGGCACCATCGTCTGCCGTCTCTTCGAAAAAGACGCACCCAAAACCGTCGCCAACTTCATCGAACTCGCCGAAGGCACGCGCGAGTGGACCCACCCCGTCACCCGCAACAAGAGCAAAGACAAGCTCTACGACGGAACCATCTTCCACCGCGTCATTCCCGACTTCATGATCCAGGGCGGCGACCCCGCCGGAACCGGCATGGGCGGCCCCGGCTATCGCTTTGAAGACGAAACCAAGGGCTCTCCCCACGGATTCAACACCAAGGGCAAACTCGCCATGGCCAACGCCGGACCCAACACCAACGGCTCCCAGTTCTTCATCACCGTCGCACCCACCGACTGGCTCACCGGACGGCACACCATCTTCGGCGAAGTCGTCGAAGGCCAGGAAATCGCCGACAAAATCTCCAAGGTAGGCCGCAACGGCATGGACAAGCCCCACAAAGACGTCGTCATCAAATCCCTCGTCATCGAACGCGTCTAAACCGCGCCCGCTCTCACGCAGAAGGCCCGCACTCAGCGGGCCTTCTCATTTTCTTTACCTGCTGGTAAAGAATGCTATCTTTACTACAGAGGTTCACCCGTCATGGGACGCACCAGCACCGTCAGCAGCAAGGGACAAATCACCATCCCCCAGGAAATCCGCACCCGCCTCGGCCTCAAGGAAGGCGACCGCGTCGAGTTCGTCATCGAAGGCGACAAAACCATCCTCCGCCCCGAACGCAGCCAGGAAAACCCCTTTCAGCAATTCCTCGGCGCTTACCCCGCCTTTAAAAACATGGAAGAAATCAACGCATGGATCAGTGAAATGCGCGACGAGGATCCCCAGGTCAAGTGAGAACCGCCATCGACACCAATGTCATTTCTGCCATCTGGTCTGGCGAGAAATCCGGCCCGCAACTTCTCCAACATCTGAATCAAGCCCGTCTGACGGGCGGCTTGGTCATCTGCCCCGTCGTTTACACCGAATTGCATGGGTATCCACGCATCACTCGATCGCGAGTGGATGATTTCCTCGCCATCACCAGCATCACCGTCGACTGGGCGCTCAAACGCGACGTATGGAATCTCGCCGCTGAAAGGTACCGTGATTATGTCATTCGGCGGCGTCAACACAGAGACGGAGAACCCCGTCGACTCCCCGCGGATTACATCGTAGGAGCACACGCTGCTCTCTGCGCTGACCGCCTCATCACGTGCGACAAGCGACGCTACGCCGTCGACTTCGCGGAGGTAAGACTGGATTGAGGACTTTTCCTGTTCCCAGAGCAAAAAGGCCCGCACGAAGCGGGCCTTTCCTTTTCTCTTTGCGGCAAAGCCGTGATTGTCTGGACGCCGAATCCCTACACGCCGATCACGGCGCAAAGTTCCTTCACTGCCGCCGCGCTCTTCTTCAGCGCCGCGTCCTCTTCCGGAGTCAGCTTGATCTCCACAATCTGCTCCAGACCCTTCGCACCCAGCTTGCAAGGCACGCCAACGTAGTAACCGCTGATGCCGTACTCGCCTTCCAGGTAAACCGCGCAGGGCACAATCTTCTTCTTGTCCTTCAGAATCGCTTCCACCATCTCCACGGCCGCCGCCGAAGGAGCATAGTAGGCGCTGCCCGTCTTCAGGTACTTCACAATCTCCGCGCCGCCGTCGCGCGTCCGCTGCACCAGTTGTTCAATGCGCTCGGCCGGTATCAGTTCGGTGATCGGAATCCCGGCCACCGTCGAGTACCGTGGCAGCGGAACCATCGTGTCCCCGTGTCCGCCCAGCACAAACGCCGTCACGTTCTCCACCGACACGTTCAGCTCCTCGGCAATAAACGTCCGGAAGCGCGCCGAATCCAGAATTCCCGCCATGCCGATCACCCGCTCGCGCGGCACCTTCGCCTGCCGATACGCAGCCTGCGCCATCGCATCCAGCGGATTCGAAACAATAATCAGAATGCAGTTCGGCGAGTGCTGCATCACCTTGCCCACCACATCCGACATGATCTTGTAATTCGTATTCAGCAGATCATCGCGGCTCATGCCCGGCTTGCGAGGCAAACCTGCTGTGATAATCACGATGTCCGAGTTCGCCGTATCCGCGTAATCATTGGTCCCAGTCACGTGGCTGTCCCGCTTCTCAATCGGCATCGCCTCCAGCAGGTCCAGACCCTTGCCCTGCGGCACGCCATCGACAATGTCGATCAGAACAACGTCGGCGAGTTCCTTTGAGGCAATCCAGTGGGCGGCGGTGGCGCCAACATTACCCGCGCCTACAATCGATACTTTCTTTCGCATGTTGCTCCTTCAGTATTCAGCGGCTCCTGCCGCATCTCGATGTTTTTCAATGGAATTTCGAACGTGTTGGGCGAGAGCCTCAACTCTCTATTAAACAAGGTTTCGCCAAATCCTGCAGCGCCCCATCCCAGGCCAGTTTCCTGAAACAAACAGAAGGCTCGCCATCGAGCGGACCCCTGTATTTTTTTGCGCCGAAGACGCGGTTCCCCGGGTGACTAACCCATATTCTCGATCATCTTCGTAGCAAACTCGCTCGTCTTCACCTTCGTAGCGCCTTCCATCTGGCGCTCAAAGTCATACGTCACGAACTTCTGCTGAATCGTCTTCTCCATCGAAGTCTCAATCAGCCTGGCCGCTTCCTTCCAGCCCAGGAACTCGAACATCATCACGCCCGAAAGCATCACCGAACCCGGATTGATCACATCCTTGTCCGCATACTTCGGAGCCGTCCCGTGCGTCGCCTCAAACACCGCATAGCCATCGCCGATGTTCGCGCCGGGAGCAATCCCCAGCCCGCCCACCTGCGCCGCGCAGGCGTCAGAGATGTAATCGCCGTTCAGGTTCGGGCAAGCCAGAATGTCATACTCCGCCGGCCTGATAATCACCTGCTGGAAGATCGAATCCGCAATGCGGTCGTTGATCAGGATCTTCTGCTTCCACTTGCCTTCGCCATGCGACTTCCCGATCGAATCCAGTACGCCCTTGATCTCCGCATAAAGCTCCTTCCGGAACTCTTCGGACCCAAACTCCAGTCCCGGCTCAATCAGCGCCGCATTCTCTTCCACCGTCAGCTTCGGATTCGCCTCGGCATTACCCAGAATCCAGCTCTCCCGCTCCGTCACCACATGGTCGCGGAACTCATCCACCGCAACCTCGTAGCCCCACTCCCGGAACGCGCCCTCCGTAAACTTCTGGATGTTGCCCTTATGCACCAGCGTCACCGACCGCCGGTGGTTCTCAATCGCATACTCAATCGCCTTCCGCACCAGCCGCTTCGTGCCGGTAATCGAGATCGGCTTGATGCCCACGCCCGAATCCGTCCGAATCTTCTTCTTCCCGCCCTTCAGAATCTCATCGTTCAAAAAGTCGATCAGCTTCTTCACTTCAGCCGTGCCCTGCTTGAACTCAATGCCCGCATACACGTCTTCCGTGTTCTCGCGGAAGATCACCACATCCAGCTTGTCCGGGTGCTTCACCGGGCTAGGCACGCCCTGGTAGTACTTCACCGGACGCACGCACGCATACAGGTCCATCAACTGCCGCAGCGCCACATTCAGAGACCGAATCCCGCCGCCCACCGGCGTCGTCAGCGGCCCCTTGATGCTCACCCGCAAATCCATCGCCGCCTTCACCGAGTCATCCGGCAGCCAAGTCTTAAACTCGCGAAACGCTTTCTCGCCGGCATAAATCTCAAACCACTTTACAGAACGCTGGCCGCCATAGGCCTTCGCCACCGCCGCGTCAAACACCCGCTGCGAAGCCTTCCAGATGTCGCGGCCCGTGCCATCGCCCTCAATAAAGGGAATAATCGGATGGTCGGGAATTTCATACTTACCGTCAGCGTATTGAATCGGCTGGCCGCCCTCAGGCAGCGCATGCCCGTTATAACTCGCCTGCATGTGCGTGATACCTCAACTTTTATAGGGTGCTGATCAGATCAAACCTAACACCCCGAAAATACCGGTGGCAATGCACCGTATCACCGACAGAGAAGCCAACGACGGCTCTACAATAAGGTGCTACTCACCATCTCCAACTCCGACCACCGAATCCCTTACTCCAAATCAGCCATCGTCGGAGCCAATGACTCGCGAAGATCGAGTAACTATCCTCCGGCAAAGCCGGAGGCTTTATGCGATTGGCCCCTCAAAGGGGCCTGAACGCACACTGCGGCAGGCTCGCTTTTGCGTCTACCGCCGCGGGCTTTGTAACAAGGGCACGACTTTAGTCGGGCCGTAAGTGCAGCAAAACAACCGGGGCTTTAGCCCCTGCAAAAGCTGGCCCAATGAGTTCTTCAATGGGTTCTTACGCAAATTGCCCGCCTGAAAGAGCCTGCGCCCATTCCCGGAATTGTCAAACTTCTGCTGCCTCCCCTGCATGGCCGCGGGTTCTCCATTGGAGAATAGAAATACAAACAGGTGCCCCATAGCCTGCCCTGAGCAAGCTACATGCGAGTCGAAGGATCAGCGAAGAGGACATGGGAATCGCGGCAAAGCCGCGACTACCTCGATCCGGAATTTTTAAGCATCATGGCCGCCACAAAAGCAGCCCCAAACCCATTGTCAATATTCACCACGCACACATTCGGCGAGCACGAATTCAACATCCCCAGCAGCGCAGCCAGCCCGCCAAACGCCGCCCCATAACCCACGCTCGTAGGCACCGCAATCACGGGAGCCGCCACCAGCCCGCCCACCACGCTCGGCAGCGCGCCTTCCATTCCTGCGCACACAATCACCGCCCGCGCCCCGTCCAGCGTCTCCTTCTGCGACAAAATCCGGTGCAGCCCCGCCACGCCCACGTCATACACCCGCTTCACTTCGCACTCCAGGTAGCTCGCCGTCACCGCCGCCTCTTCCGCTACCGGAATATCACTCGTCCCCGCGCAAACCACCGCCAGCGGACCATACTTCCGCTCCACCCCATCCGCAGCCAGCGCCACCATCCGCGCCTCATCGTGGTACTCCGCCGCCGGAACCAGTTCTCGCACCGCAATCGCATGCTCCCGCGTCACCCGCGTCGCCAGCACCGCACTGCCCGCCGCCGCCATCCGCGCAAAAATCTCCGCCACCTGCTCCGGAGTCTTCCCCGCCGCGTAAATCACCTCCGGCAATCCCTGCCGCAGCGACCGGTGATGGTCAATCTTTGCGAACTCGGTCTCCTCAAATGGCAAATGCGCCAAACGCTCCGCCGCCTTCGCAGGAGAAGTCCCGCCACCCGCCACTTGTTCCAGCAACTCCAGAATCGCTTCGCGCCTCAAGCCGTCTCCTCCACCGGGCGCACCGGGGCATCCTCGCCCACCGCCCGCAGCGCCGCCGCCATCACCTGCCGCAGCGCCACGCCATGCTCCCGCGCCACCCGCCGGCAATCCTCATACTCCGGCATCGCGTTGCAGCGCACTCCATTCGTACTGGCCAGCTTCACCCGAATCTGCCCATACACCGTCTCCACCACCCGAATCTCCCGGTCCAGCACCATCCGCTGCTCCTCGCGCCGCCGCATCCCCAGCGTCGTCGTCTCCCGGAACAGCAACGCCGCCATCCCATCTGCATCCTGCGGTTTGCACAACACCGTCAGCAGCGTACCCAGCCGTCCCTTCTTCATCGTCGCCGCGGTCGCCATCACATCCAGCGCTCCCTGCTCCATCGCCATCTCCAATGCATGCGCCAGCACCTGCGGAGAGCTATCATCCACCGCAAACTCCAATACCGTAACCGTATCGGTGGCAAATCCCCCACGCTCTGCCAAAACCTCCCGCGCAGCCCCCACGCTCAGCCGCACCACGTTCGGAAATCCCTTCGGATTCCGCGTCCCCGCGCCATATCCCACCACATCCGCCATAAACACCGGCCGCGCCTCAAATTTGCACTCCAAAGCCCGCAGCAGCGCAGCGCCGGTCGGCGTAATCGCCTCACCCTCAGGACCAGCCGAATACACCGGCACACCCCGCAGCAACTCCGCCGTCGCCGGAGCAGGCACCGGAAACTTCCCATGCGCGCACTGCACAAACCCGCTGCCCACATTCACCGCCGCCGCATGCCAGGCATCCACGTCCAGCCAGCTCAATCCCACCGCCGAGCAAACAATATCGGTGATCGTGTCCACATTCCCCACTTCGTGGAAGTGCACATCCTCCACCGCCATCCCGTGAATCTTCGCCTCGGCCTCCGCCAGCAACTTAAAAATCTTCAGCGCCAGCCGCCGCGCACCCTCCTCCAGCGGAGCCGCCTCTATCAGCGCCTTGATCTCCCGCCAGTTCCGCCCATGCGAGTGCCCGGGCGCATGCTCATCGTGCGAATGTCCGTGCGTATGCCCATGCAAATGTCCGTGATCGTGATTATGCCCATGCGAGTGCTCATGTCCGTGCGAGTGCCCCGCCGAATCCTCCGCAAGCGAATCCCCCACCATCACATCCACCTTCACCGCGCGGATTCCGCTCCGGTCCACCGCCCCAATCCGCAAGCTCCCTCCCAGCCCCAGCCGCGCCGCCGTCTCCTGCAGCAACTCTGTTGGAACTCCCGCAGCAATCAGCGCCCCCAGCATCATGTCACCGGAAAGTCCGGCAAAGCACTCCAGATACCCAATCTTCATAAGCCCTTCGTCAGCGCCTCCAACGGCAACAATTCATTCATCGCCCCAGACCGGTACCCGTCGCAGTCCACCGCCACATAATGGAACCCAGCCGCCCGCACCGCCGCTGCCATCTCCTTGAAAAACTCCGGTCGCAGCGCGCCCGGCATCTCTTCCTCCGCAATCTCAATCCGCGCCATCTCGCCATGGTGCCGCACCCGGAACTGCCGCAAGCCCAGCCGCAACAATCCCTCCTCGGCCTCTTCCACCATCCGCAGCGCCTCCGGCGTCACCCGCCGCCCATACTCAATCCGAGACGAAAGACAAGCCGATGCCGGCTTGTCCCACACCCGCAACCCTGCCTCGCGAGCAAGCGCCCGAATCTCAGCCTTCCCCAGCCCCGCATCCGCCAGCGGAGCCACCACCCGGTGCGCCGCCGCCGCTTTCTGCCCGGGACGAAAATCGCCCTTGTCATCCACATTCAACCCGTAAGCCACCGCCGCAAACCCTCGTCGCTCGCGCTCAGCCTCCAGCACCGTAAACAGCTCGTCCTTGCAATGGAAGCACCGGTCCGCTCCATTTGCCGCATAAGCTTCCTTATCCAGCTCCTCTGTCCGCACCGTCTCCAGCCGCATGCCCTGCTCCGTGGCAAAAGCCACCGCATCCCGGTAATGGCTCCGCGCCAGCGACGCAGAATCCGCAATCACCGCCACCGCCCGCCCGCCCAGCACCCGGTGCGCGCACCATGCCAGGTACGCCGAATCAATCCCGCCCGAGTACGCCGTCAGCACGCTGCCCAGTTCGGCCAGCCTTGCTTCCAAACGCTGCTGTTTCTCCGTCACATGCATAGCTTCTCTTCGTAATGGTACTCCGCACACCGCGCTCCAAAAACGCTCCCTGACCCCAATCTCCACAGTCCCGCCAAACCGCAAGCTAACCAAACCCGCCCGTTCCATTAAACTAAAGATACCCGTGCTCGATTCCACCCATCCCCTGACGACAGAAGAGCGCGCTGCGCTCCGGCGCCTCATCATTCAGGACGCCACCGCCCTCATCAGTCTTCTCATCATCATCGTCGTCCTCTCCGGGCTTACTTACCTCCTCTTCCACTCCTTCAAATCGCATGAGCTCGACCTCGCCCAGCGCTGGAAGCACCGCGGCGAAATCGCCCTCGAAAAAGGCGACCCCAACGTCGCCATTGACGCGCTCCGCTCCGCGCTCGCCTACCAGTCCGACCGCTCCACTGAAATTGAGCTGGCCGAAGCACTCGCCAAAGCCGGCAAAACCCACGAGGCCGTCGCCTACTTCAACACCCTTCGCGAGTCCGAGCCCGGCAGCGGCATCATCAACCTCCAGCTCGCCCGCCTCGCCGCCCGCCAGAATCTCCAGTCCCAGGCCATCGACTACTACCAGACCGCCATTGACGGCACATGGGAGGGAGACGGCTACCAGCGCCGCCGCGACGTTCGCCTCGAGCTAGCTCAGTACCTCATCTCCATCCACCAGCTCACCCGCGCCCGCAATCAGTTGCTCATCGCCGCCGGCAATGCTGCCAACCAGCCCGGCGTGCTGCTCAAGATCGCCGGCATGCTCGAGCAGTGCGAAAGCCCAGGCGACGCCCTCCAGATCTACCGCAACCTCGCCAAACAGCGCGAACCCTCCTGGCAGGCCCTCGCCGGCGCAGGTCGCACCGCCTATCAGCTCGGCCAGTTCACCGTTGCCCTCCGCTATCTGGACCGCGCTCTCTACGCACGCCAGTTCGCCGCGCAACCGGCCACCGTGCAGGTCACCATCCGCAACATGCAGTCCACCACCTCGCAAATCCTCGCGCTTTACCCATCCACTGACCTCACCATCCGCGAACGTGCCCTGCGCATACTCCACAACGTCACCGTCGCACGAAAGCGCTTCAACTCCTGCGAGGCTCCCATCGCCGCACAGGCGACCACCGTACCCGCCGCCCCCATCGCGCCTGCCACGCCTCCGCTCCTGCCTCCTGCGCCGGAGACCAATTCCCTCGTCCAGGCCAATCAGGCCAGCGCCAAATCTCTCGCAGCCCGCTGGGCCAGGTACCCGCGCAATCCTAGCCTTTTCCAACTCGAACAGAACCCCCAAATGGAACAATCGCTGATGCAGCTCGTCTACGACACAGAACTCGACGCCGCCAAGCAGTGCGGACAGCCCCAGGGTGACGACGCGCTCCTCTACAGAATCGCCCAGGCCCCGAACGCGGTGGAGCAGCGATGACCACCCCTTCCCCAGTCGCAAACGCATCCCGGGCATCCCTTCGCGCCCGCGCGCTGGACCGTCTTCGCTTCGGCTCCGTCGACCTGCAAAAACTCGCGCCCACCCGCGAAGAGCGGCTCCTGCTGCTCCTCTCCATCCTCATCGGAATCATCTCCGGCCTGCTCGTCGTCGCCTTCCGTGTCGCCATCGAGTGGATCAAAGTCCTCCTGCTCGGCTCAGCACCCCACCCCGGCCAGTTGCGCCTCATCTTCATGCCCGCCGGAATGGGACTCATCGTTGCTGCTCTCGTCATCTGGGTCTTCCCCGGAGCCCGCGGCAGCGGCGTCAATCAAACCAAGGCCGCACTCTACGTCTACAACGGCTACATCTCCTTCAAAACCGTCATCGGAAAATTCCTCACCTCCGCGCTCGCGCTTGGCAGTGGCTTCTCCCTGGGTCCGGAAGATCCCTCGCTCCAGATCGGAGCCGGTGTCGCCTCTGTCATTGCTCGCCGGCTCAAGATGTCCCGCCAGCGCCTTCGCCTCTTTGCTCCCATCGGCGCCGCCGCCGGACTCGCCGCCGCCTTCAACGCCCCTATCTCCGCCATGCTCTTCGTCATTGAAGAGGTCATCGGTTCATGGAGCGCCGCCGTACTCGGCTCCATCGTGCTCGCCGCCCTTTCCAGCGTCGTCGTTGCCCGCCTTTTCTGGGGCACCGAGCCTATGTTCCGCGTCCCTACCGTTGAACTGCGCGACCCTCGTGAACTGCTGGCTTACGCCGTCATGGGGGTCATCGGCGGCTTTGTCGCCGTTATCTTTTCCTCCGCTCTCGGGTACCTTCGTCCGCACCTGCGTAACCTGCCCCGCTGGACCCTCTTCTGCCAGCCCGCACTCGCAGGCCTCCTCGTCGGAGCCATCGGATACTTCGGCTTCCCCCAGGTCATGGGCGTCGGCTACAGCGTCATCGACCAGGCCATGCACGCCCAGTTCACATGGCAAGTCCTGCTCGCGCTCGCCATCCTCAAGCTCATCGCCACCACCGTCTCCTTCTCCAGCGGAACCCCCGGCGGCATGTTCGCTCCCACGCTCTTCATCGGAGCCATGCTCGGCGGCGCCGTCGGCACCTTCGAGAAACTCTTCTTCCCCCACCTCACCGGCAGCATCGGCGCTTACGCCCTCGTCGGCATGGGCGTCCTCTTTGCAGGATTCCTCCGCGTTCCACTCACCTCCGTCTTCATGGTCCTCGAGGTCAGCGGAAACTACTCCATCATTCTCCCCGTCATTCTCGCCAACACCATCGCCTACCTCATCTCCCGCAGCCTCCAGCCCGTACCCATCTTCGAAGTCTTCACCCATCAGGACGGTCTCCACCTCCCATCCATGGAGGAGCAGCGCGAGGAGGTCCACCTTCATATCGAAGACGCCCTGCGGCCCGTCGATGTCCCCATCCTCAAGGGTACGGACACTCTCGCCAAAGCCTCCCAGGCCTTCTCCGACTCCGGCGCAGCCGCTCTGCTCGTCAAAATGTGCGACAACAGCTGGTACGCCCTCACCCGAGAAGAACTCACCGGCATGGAAGCCCTCCAGAACCCCGAATCCCGCCTCGAAACCGCCGTCCGCAAAGACCGCATCCCGGAACTTTACCCCGATCTCACCCTCGACAGCGCGCTACCCTGCTTCGCCCGCTGGAAAATTCTCCCCATTCAAAACCGTGCCACACACGGCACGCTCGAAGGCATCCTCACCGAACCCGATGTGCTTGACCGCTACCATCAGGGTTGAACCAAACCCTCCATCACGAGATCTTCATTTTCCCGCGATTACAATAAGAGGACAGTCTGATTTACCTGTGAATCTGCTGCAATTAAAAGGACCTTCATTCAACTCATGAGCTTGTACCAAAGGCTGATTGCGGGCTGTTTTCTGCTGGTTGTCCTCGTGACAGCTGTCAGCTTCCTGGTGCGTGACTCCTTCCTCAAAATCGCCGCACTCGAATCCCACGTCCGCATCGCCGAGCAGTCCGTCGCCGCCATGGAAGCAGCCCAGGCCGCACTCGCCAAGGAAGACATCTTCGCCGCCGAAACCACCATGCAGGGCGAAGAGGCCTTCCTCCGCTTCAAGCAGCAGGCCCAAATCACTCAAAAACTTCTCCTCGCCGCAGCCAAAAGCGCACACAACTTCGATCCAGATCTCCAGCTCGACAGCATCCTCCAGCAACACGAAGAAATCATCCAGCGCCGCTCCATCGCCAGCATGCGTATTGAAAATCTGCGCGACCGCCAGATCGTCCGCATTGAGCAGCAATGGAGTGACGCCGTCCAGCAGATCCAGGCCCGCCGCAACACCATGGTTCACGGCCTCCACAGCCGCGAGGACGCCCTCCGGGCGCGCCTCATCACCTTCTGCGGACTCTCCATACTCGCCGCCCTGCTCATCTCCGTCTTCACCGTCACGTCCCTCATCCTGCCCCTGCGCCGCACCGCGCACTCCGCGCAGCAAATCGGTGGTGGTGACCTCCAGCATCGCGTCGAGTGGCGATCCAGTGACGACCTCGGCACCATAGCCGCGGAAATCAACCGGCTCGCCGTGCGCCTCCGCGACCTCCGCGAAACGGAATCCGGCCGCCGCCAGATGGAGCAGCAACTCTCCGACGCCATCGTCCAGTCCATCTTTGAACCCGTCATCGTCACCGACTCAAAAGGCCACGTCCTCAAGCTCAACCGAGCCGCGGAAGAAGTCCTCGGCGAAGCCTCGGAAAATCGCAACGCCCTCGCCAATACCCCCGGCGGAGAACGCATCCTCTCCGCCATCCGCGCCGCCGTCTCCATGCAGCAGGCCGTCACAGGAGAAGACGAGGCCGCTATCCTCCCCATGCGCATCGGCGAGGCAGAACGAAGCTACCGCCTCCGCACCACCGCCATGCGCGACGTCCATGGCCGCCTCCTCGGTGCCGTCACCCTCCTCGAAGACGTCACCTCCCTCACCGAGGTCGACCGCTTCAAAACTCGCTTCCTCAACGTCGCATCCCAGAAGCTCCAGGAACCCCTCCAGCATCTCCGCCTCGCCCTCTACACCCTCACCCACGGTTACGCCGGCAAGCTCAATGAACTCCAGATGGACATCGCACACCGCGGCGAACTCGAAACCGAAAAACTCGACGACATCATGACCGACCTCATGGAAGTCGCCGAACTCGACACCGGCCGCCGCGAGCTCCGCCCCGAAAAACTCCGCCCCTACTACGCGCTTCAGGATGCCGCCGCACGCCACCGCCCCCAGGCCCAGGCCAAGGGAATCCGCCTCACCGTCAAAGCCTTCGAGGATATCCCCTACATCACCGCCGACCGCCGCGCCCTCCGCACCATCCTCGACAATCTCATCCTTAACGCCCTCCGCTACACCCCCAAAGGCGGCGAAATCCGCCTCGAAGCCATCGAACTGCCCGACCGCGTACAGTTCTTCGTCATAGACAACGGCCGCGGCATCGAGGCCGAACGACTCCCCAGCATCTTTGACCGCTTCTCCGGCACAGGCACCGCCGGCACAGGCATGGGACTCGCCCTCGTCCGCCGCCTCGTCGAATCCCAGGGCGGACAGGTCGCCGTCGAAAGCCGCCTCGATCACGGCAGCAACTTCAACTTCACGCTGCCCCTCGCCACTCCCACCGCCACACGCCACCCCGTGGAGGCAGGATGACAGACCCCACCACACCCCAGCAGCCCATCCCCGCGGCCCCGCCACCCGAGCCCGCCAAGCTCCGCGTCTATCTCGGCGCCGCTCCCGGCGTAGGCAAAACCTATCGCATGCTCGACCACGCCCGCGAACTCCGCAGCGAAGGCGTCGATGTCGTCATCGGCTTCGTCGAATCCCACGGTCGCACCGAAACAGAAGCCGCACTCGGCGACCTCGAAATCATCCCCCGCAAAGTCGTCCAATACCAGTCCATCACCATGGAAGAGATGGACCTCGATGCCATCCTCGCTCGTCACCCCCACACCGTCGTCGTCGACGAACTCGCCCACAGCAACGTCCCTGGTTCAAAGCACCGCAAGCGCTACGAAGACGTCCTCGATCTGCTCGACGCCGGCATCAACGTCATGACTGCCGTCAACGTCCAGCACATTGAATCGCTCAACAACGCCGTCTCCCGCTCCGCCAGCACCCCCATCCGCGAAACCATCCCCGACAGCTTCCTCAATCGCGCCGACGAAATCGTCAACATCGACGTCACCGTCGAAGAGCTGCGCTCCCGCCTCCGCGAAGGCAAAATCTACGCACCCGACAAAGTGGAGCAGGCACTCGCCAACTTCTTCCGCAAAGGCAACCTCAACACCCTCCGCGAGCTCACCCTCCGCACCACCGCGGAAAAAGTCAGCACCGCCGCCTCCGAATATCGACGCACCGTCGGCCTCGAACAGGCCCCCATCCCGGAAAAAGTCATGGTCTGCCTTTCCAGCCGACCCGGCTCGGAAAAGCTCCTCCGCGTAGGCTCCCGCATCGCAGGACGCCTCGGCACCAGCTGGTACGCCGTCTACGTCGAATCCCCCAAATCCGTCACCGGCGTCGATCACGAAACCATGCGCCGCACAGAAGATTACATCCAGCTCGCCACCGACCTCGGCGCACGCGTCGTCGTCCTCAAGGAAAAAAACGTCGCCGACGCCCTCATCCACTTCGCCAAGCGCGAAAACATCTCCCACGTCGTCTTCGGCCAGCCGGCACGCTCACGCTTCGACATCATGCTCCGCGGCTCCGTACTCAACCGCTTCCTCTCGGAAATGAGAGAGACCACCGTGCAGGTGGTCCCCATGCAGAAAAAGAAAAAGTAAGCCCGGACCAGGGCCTGTTAACACTACTGGGATCACGGCCTGGTCGCGTTGAAAGATTCGAATTCCGGCAGCTTTTTCGAACTCTTTGCAGATTAGCTTCAGGCGTTCGGTCCGGAATTGCTTGTATGCGGACTTGACGCCCGCCTGCCAAATGCCACCGCCTGAGGATACGGGGATCAAATGCCGTTTCATTGCAGAGGCAAAGTGCGCCCTTGCTGTGGATTTGAAGTCGGCAAGATAGCTGCCGGGCAAGCGGCTTCCAATACTGTGATTGTCTTCGGCTACTAGAAAGCAAAGGTTACAGAGGCTGTTATAGACACTCGGAGAAAAGCCACACTGTCGAAGTCGTGGGCGGGGGAAAAGGTGGTGCCGATGCGTCTTACTTGCCGGGGAAAGTGCGGCTGGCCCTGACGGAATCTCATTGCCGTTATCGAGATATCTCGGCTTCTTTGACGCGAGAAGGCAAAAGAGGGCCTTCGTGCGAGCAGATTGGGCATTGTACTGTTCTGCTTGAACGGTCAGAACTGGATCAAGACGCTCCTTGAAAGTGAAGACCCGACGCTTTCCAGGCGCAGGATCCTGAAACAATTTCGCATCCGCGACGAGATTGCGATGATAACCCGCGCCCGTATAACGCTCGGCAACACCAGTAACCCAGAACCGAAGTCAGCACCTTGATCACCGCTGAAAACGTGTGATCGTGCTCCTTGTCGTTCACCGTCTCTTCACGAAACAGGTACACCGCCGCCGCATTCGGCGCCTTCGGGTCCGTCGTCATCTTCAGTTGTTGTGCGGTGGGCTGATACCACTTTTCAGCATTAGCGGAAAATACATTCAAAGCCGCCAGGAGAGTTACAACCAGAACTGCGCGGGAAATAAGGCCCAGGCTGCGCATTTGGCATCCAGAGTTAGACCATCTTTCCGAGCATCGATGGATGAGCTGTGCCGACTTTGTAACCTCGAACCATCCAGAAAAACAAGGAAAGAAATCAAACCTTCCCATCTCAGTCAGCAGAATGAAACTCCCACCGCTACAAATCACCCCGGCCACGCCAGCCACAGCCCTTCAAACTTCATCCCCACTTCAGGCCCGCTCCACGCCCCCCTTTTCACTCCGGCAAAATCCAGCCAAACACCCCTTCACCCCGCATCCAGCCTCAGGAAATCAACAGCTTCCAGTGTGTTAACTTGAATATGAGCTCGTAGCTCAGTTGGTAGAGCACCGCCCTTTTAAGGCGAGGGTCGTGGGTTCAAGTCCCACCGAGCTCACCACCCGCTTCCAACCGCTGTTTCCGCAGGTAAAAGTGGGTGTCGAGCACCTCAGGCAGCTGTCCGGCTGCCGCACTTCCACCATCAGGCAATCTGCTTACGCATCTCTCTCCGCACAGCATCCGGCACCTGCGGAACCCGCCGCGTGTACGCGTAAATACACCACGCCATCCACACCGGCGCCATCCACACATAAACCGGCGTCTCCAGAAAAGGATGCCGTATATAAATCGCCAGCGCAGCCAGGTTGGCCGCACCCAGCAGATAGAATGCACGCTTCGGCACGGCAGCAAGTGTCGACATCATCGCCGGCAGAAACAGCACCTGGTCGAACGGCCAGGCATAAGGCGCCGTCAGTACAGAAAGCGCAATCAGCATCGCGCCCTGCCGCCACCAGTCCCACCGGCCGCGCCACCGTCGCCAGTACCACACTGCCACCGCAATTCCTGCCACGGTCGGCAGCGCCTCCATCCACACGGCATTCGGCGCAATCAGCAGCCGCAGGCTGTCAGAAACATTCGGGCAGTACACCGCTCCAAGTTGCTCGGCCTTCATCGCCTTCAAGTAGTCCTGCCACACGCGCGGATCAAAAACCAAGGCAACCGCATTCGCCACCAGCATCCCAAACACGCCGCCCGCAACCAGCCGCCATTCCCGCCGCCGCCACATCTCCAGCACCAGCACCACCCAGAACAAAACCAGCAAATGCGGCTTCAGCATCGCCGGCAGCAGTGCCAGTCCCGCCGCAAACGGCCGGCTCTTCTGCCAGCGCAAAAACAACACCACGCCCAGCAGAGTAAAAATCGAAGTCTGTTCCGCACCCGCGCAAATCACCGTCGGCGCAAACAGCAGCAGCGTCAGCGGAACCTCGCCCGCCCCCGGCCGCCGCATCAGCTGGATCGCACCCAGCGCGCACACAATAATCAAAACCATCCACAGCAGCGCAGCCGTGCTCAGGCTCACCCATCCCAGCGGCATCACCAGGAACAAGGCCCACGGAGGATTCCGCATCACCAATGGCTTAGCAAAGTGCGCCTGCTGCGACATCTCCAGCCGGAAAATCGCTGCCCGGTCGTAAGGATTGTGATGCGCCGCCAGCAGCTTCGCCGAACTCCAGTAGCTGATAAAGTCCCGGCTCGCCGCATCGCTGCGAAGCAGCAATCCGCGAATCGCCAGACAGGCCGCCACCAGCAAAATCACCCCGACAATCACAACGATCGTCTTCCAGAGAGGGCGGCCCTCCGCTTGAACTGCATTTTTTTCAAGCACGTTGCGACTCATCTTACTGGCCGCCGCCAGCTCGGGCAATGCTGCGTCTATCCCACCGCACCGGCGCCCCGCTTGGCTCCCATCAACCCTTAAAAAAGTGCTTCGAAGACACAGCCCGCAGCCGCTCCGCCGCTGACTCTGCCGTAATATCCCGCTGCGGCATCCCCAGCATTTCAAAGCCCACCATGTACTTCCGCACCGTGGCGCTCCGCAGCAGCGGCGGATAAAAATGCCCATGGAAATGCCACGCCGAGTGATCCTCCTCCGTCGTCGGGCTCTGGTGAAATCCCATCGTGTAAGGAAAACTCGACTGGAACAAATTGTCATACCGCACCGTCATCTGGTGCAGAATATCCCCCAGCGCCTCGCGCTCCGCCGCGCCAAACTCCTTCATCGAACCCACATGCCGGTTCGCCAGAATCATCGTCTCAAACGGCCAAACCGCCCACCACGGCACCAGCACCGTAAAAATCTCGTTCGAAGCAATCACCCGCGTCCCCAGCCGCTTCTCCTCCGCCAGGTAATCGCACAGCAAACAAGACCCATGCGCGGCCTTGTACTCCGCCTGCGCCTCACCCTCAATCGCCGGCTCATCCGGAACATGATGCGTCGCCCATATCTGCCCATGCGGGTGCGGATTACTCGACCCCATCATCGCCCCGCGATTCTCAAATATCTCCACATAGCTCACGTCCGGCCGAGCCCCCAGCTCCACATACTGCTCCTGCCAGGTCTCCGTCACCGGCTTCAACTGCTCCGGCGTCATCAGCGCCAGCGTCAGGTTATGTTCCGGATGAAAACACAGCACCCGGCACACACCCGTCTCCACCTCGGCCCGCAACAGAGGCGATTGCGGCTCCCCGCCCGTCACATTCGGAGCTGTCGGCAGCAGCGCCGCATAATCATTGTCAAAAACAAACACGCTCTCGTACTTCGGATTCTGATGCCCGCCCGCACGCTCATTCCCCGGGCACAAATAACACTTCTCGTCATACTTCACATCCGAGAATCCGGAAACCGGGTTCACTTCCCCCTGCCACGGCCTCTGCGTCCGGTGCGGAGAAACCAGCACCCATTGCCGCCGCAGCGGGTTGTAACGACGATGTGGCGAGCTGAAAAGTGGTGAAGTGGATGACATGCTGACTCCTTCGCGCAAAAAAATAATCTACAACGCCGGGGAAAACTCACTCCGCCCGCATCATACTGCAACTCACTGCAAACGGTTTCATCACAGTTCTAACATATAGTTGGATCAACCGAATGTCCCAGCCCCAATCCATCTCCGCCCAGGCCATCGCCACCCTCCAGGACGACTGCACACGCCGCTGGCACCAGCTCGAGGGTCTTCCCATCTCCCAGGCCGATCCCTTCCTCCTCATCGTCGCCCGCCAGCACGCCGCAAACTTCGAGCTATGGCACACCGAAGACCAGGCACGCCTCCCCAATGCCTCTGACGCTCAAATCGCCACCGTCAAGCGCGCCATCGACAAAATCAACCAGCGCCGCAACGACCTCGCCGAAGCCTGCGACGACTTCCTCCTTCAGATCCTCGCCCCACTCCAGCTTCCCGCGCCCGCCGCCCCGCTCCACTCCGAGAGCCCCGGCCTCATGATCGACCGACTCTCCATCCTCTCGCTCAAAATCTTTCACACCACCGAGCAAATCCACCGAAAAGACGCCCCCACCGGCCACATCGAACGCAACCGCCACCGCCTCGCCGTCCTCTCCGAACAGCAATCTGATCTCGTCCAGTGCTTCGACCGAGTCTGGGCCCAGGTCCTCTCCGGAACCCTTCGCTTCAAGGTCTACCGCCAGCTTAAGATGTACAACGACCCCGACCTCAATCCCGCAATTTACAACGCCTCCCGGCCGGCAACAGATTAGCCGCTTCCCCACCCGCGACCACCCCTCTCCGTGACCTTCTCCGCCTCGCGTAGTATAACTACTGGTTAAGTTGAGCGTGTCCAACCCTGCGTTCCCATTCCACCATCCCAACGGACTGCAAAGGGAGTCCAGGTAAAGACGCTCGATTCATGACAGGTGCCAAACAAATGCCGCGTTCGATTACAGATAAAAAAGCCGCTCCAAACTCCCATCACGAGCAGCATCTCAAGCATTACGAGAACGGCCTCCGCCTCATGCAGGAAGGAAAGTTCGACAAGGCCCGGGTCGAATTCGAAAAACTCCCCGCTGAAGCGCCACCTGAGGTCCGCGATCGCGCCGCCCTTCACATGGCCGCCTGCGACCGCCAGGCGCAGCGTGTCAGGCTCACCTTCCATACCATCGAAGAGCGCTATGACTTCGCCGTCCTCCTGCTCAACGATGGCAATTATGAAGACGCACGCGAGCACCTCGAAGTCATCCTCGCCGAAAAGGAAGACGCCGACTTCGCCCATTACGGCGTAGCCGTGCTCAACAGCGTCACCGGCCAGGCAGAAGAGTGCCTCACCCACCTCTCCCGCGCCATCGAGCTCAATCCTCTCAACCGCATCCAGGCTCGTCGCGACACCGACTTCGCCGACATGGCCGACGACCCGCGCTTCACCGAACTGCTTTACCCGGAGATCTACTGACGGCTCCTGAACGCACCACATCGATTGCAGAAGAACTGAAGTCTCTCACCGCTTCAGCCGACGCTGGCCTCGCGCAGCAGGTCCAGTCTGCGGCCCGCCGCGTCGTCGCCATCGGAGGCGGCACCGGACTTTCCGCACTCCTCCGCGGACTCAAGCACCACGTCGTACCCCACTCCGGCGCCGGCTCCTTCTTCGATTCCGATCACGCCGCCCGCGTCTGGATCAGCGACCTCGCCGCTATCGTCACCGTCACCGACGACGGCGGCTCCAGCGGACGACTCCGTCAGGACTTCAAAATGCTCCCCCCCGGCGACCTCCGCAACTGCATGGTCGCACTCTCCCAGGACGAGCGCCTCATCTCCCGCCTCTTCCAGCACCGCTTCCGCGCCGGCGGAGAACTCGAAGGGCACAACTTCGGCAATCTCTTCGTTGCAGCCCTCGTCGAAATGACCGGCGACTTCCCCCAGGCCATCCAGCTCGCCGCCGAAGTCCTCGCCACCTCCGGACACATCTACCCTGTCACCGCCCACAACGTCACCCTCGCCGCCCGCATGGCCAACGGCTCCATCGTTCGTGGAGAAACAAAAATCACCGCCAGCCGCGAAATCATCCACGAGCTCATGCTCGATCCGACCAGCGTCGAACCCCTCCCGGAAACCATCGAGGCCATCACCCTGGCCGACCTCATCACCCTTGGTCCCGGCTCCCTCTTCACCAGCCTCATCACCAACCTGCTCGTTCCCGGAATCCCCGAGGCCATCGCCCGCGCTCAAGGCACCCGCGTCTACATCGCCAACCTCATGACCCAGGCCAACGAAAGCCTCCACCTCACCGCCTCCCAGCACATCGAGCGCATCTACGACCACACCCGCCAACCAATCTTCGACTACGCCGTCATCAATACCGCGCCCATCTCCCCGGCCGCCCAGGCCCGCTACGCCGCCGAAGGTGCTGAAGTCATCCTCGCCGATACGGAAAAAATCGAAGCCATGGGCATCCGCTGCATCACCGGCGACTTCGCCGACGAAGGCGACGTAGTCCGCCACGCCTCCGACCGCGTAGCCGACGCTCTCCTCCAGATCCCCCTCCGCAACGCCTGATTCCCCCAACCCGAATTCCCACTTGCCCAACCCCTCGCCCGCGAGTAAAAAGAGGCATGCCAATTGAACTCCATTCCCGCGTCTGCGGACCCGTTCACGTCGTCTCCGCCAAAGGCCGACTCGTCGCCGGCCCCGAGTGCGGCCAGCTTGAAGCAATCCTCAACCTCGACTCCCGCCGTCACCTCAAACAGGTTGTCCTCGAGGTCTCCGGCCTCAACCGCCTCGACAGCCTCGGACTCGGACTCATCGTCCGCACTGCCGCCAGCCTCCGTCGTCGCAATGGCGACCTCCGCCTCGCCAACCCGGCCTCCATCGTCACCCAGTTGCTGGAACTCACCCGCGTCGCCGCCATCCTCAACTCCTACCCCACCGACGAAGCCGCCATCCTCTCCTTCATGGAGAACGAGCCAGCCCCAGCCGCCTCCACCTGCACCGGCTGCTGCGTCATGATCGTCGATCAGTCCCTCGACTTCGCCGCCTTCGTCGCCACCCTCCTCGCCCAGCACAGTTGCGACGTCAAACTCGCCAGCCTCATCTCCGACGCAAAAATCCTCCTCCGCTTCCAACCCGTGGACACCATCCTCATCGGCTCCGGCCCCATGCCCGCTACCAACATGGCGCTCGCGCTCCAGTCCGTCGCCCCCAAAGCCAAAATCCTCACCCTCGATACCGCTCTCCACACCCGCGACGCACACGAAGCCGCCAACCAAATCCTCCGGCTACTCCGCTCCCACAACATCATCCCCGCCCAGGCATAGTAGTAGTGGCCCATTCAAGCCGAAGCCTTGCGTGGGGAAAAGGCCCGTCCCAGTCGAATCCTTGAGTAACTATCCTCCGGCAAAGCCGGAGGCTTTATGCGATTGGCCTCTCAAATGGGCCTGAACGCACACTGCGGCAGGCTCGCTTTTGCGTCTCCCGCCCCGGGCTTCGTAACAAGGGCACGACTTTAGTCGGCCCGTAAGTGCAGCAAATGAACTGGGGCTTTAGCCCCTGCTAAAGCTGGCGCAATGAGTTCTTCAACAGGTTCTTACGCATATTGCCCGCCTGAAGGAGCCTGCGCCCATTCCCGGAATTGTCAAACTTCTGCTGCCTCCACGGCAGAGCCGGGGGTTCTACATTGGCGAATAGGAAAAAAATAACTCTACCCAGCCCCTTCCCTGACCGTCCGCTTCAACTGCCCGCAAGCAGCATAAATATCCCGCCCTCTCGGCCGTCGAATATAAGCAGGAACACCCTTCCCCACCAGCAACTCCTGAAAAGCCGCCACATTCCCCGGCTCCGGCATCCGGTAAGCAGTCCCCGGCCCCGGATTCCAAACAATCAGATTCACCTTCAGCGGCAGATTCGCCCGCCGCACCAGCTTCACTACCTTCTCCGCATCCTCCAGCCGGTCATTCACCCCGCCCAGCAGCACATACTCAAACGTCACCCGCTCTTTCGCCTGCAGCGGAACCCTCCGCACCGCATCCAGCACCGCCGCAATGTCCCACTTGCGATTAATCGGCATCACCTCCGCCCGCACTGCATCATCCGGAGCATTCAAGCTGATCGCCAGCTTCGGCCGCACCGTCTCCTCGGCAAATCGCAAAATCCCCGGCACAATCCCCGAAGTCGAAACCGTCATCCGCGATGCCGGAATCCCAACCTCATCCACCAGCAGCCGCACCGCGCCCATAAAAGAGTCGTAATTCAAAAAAGGCTCGCCCATCCCCATAAATACAAGATTGATCCGGTCCCGCCCAATCTTCACCTGCTGCCGCTTCAGCACCGCCACCACCTGCCCGGCAATCTCCCCCGCCGTCAGGTTTCGCACCATCCCCAGTTGCGCCGTCAGGCAAAACTGGCAGTTCACCGCACACCCAATCTGGCTCGAAACGCAAATCGTAGCCCGCTGCGCCGCATCTTCCTCCGAACCATCGCCCGTCTCGCCGCCGTCCCCACCCGGCATCCACACCGTCTCCACCGTCTGCCCGTCCAGCCCAGCAATCAGGTAGCGCTCCGTCCCATCCGCACTCTGGAACGTCTCCACAATCTCCGGCAGCCCAACCCGGAAGCCCTCCTCCACAAGCCGCTCCCGCAGCGCCACCGGCAGCGTCGTCACCTCGTTCAGTTTCCCCACCCACCCCCGGTAAAGGGCATGTTCCACCTGCCGAACCCGCCACGCTGGCAGCTCTAACCCACCCAGAGCCTCCGTAAGTTGTTCAAAATTAAGCCCAAACAGCGGACGAGTCCGCCCGTCGCCCCGAGCATCTAAAATAGTGAGTAGGTCTTCCCCGCCAGATGTCATTCCATCCTGAGCATATCTCAGGATTCTCCGCGCCACCTGCTTCGCGCCACCCATGACTCCACCGCCGGGACCTGCCAAAGAATCTATGAATCACATGCGAGACATTCAGCGCACCACCCTACCCAACGGCCTCACCATCCTCACCGAGCGCATGGACCACGTCCGCTCCGTCGCCATGGGCGTCTGGATCAACACCGGCTCACGTCACGAACTCCCCGAAGTCAACGGCATCTCCCACTTCGTCGAGCACATGGTCTTCAAGGGAACCAAAAACCGCTCCGCCCAGCACATCGCCCGCGAGGTCGACGCCATCGGAGGCAACATCGACGCCTTCACCGGCAAGGAAACCATCTGCTTCAACATCAAGGTCCTCGACGAGCACGTCCCCACCGCCATCGACGTCCTCTCCGACCTCGTCCTCAACCCCACCTTCGACCACGAAGAAATCCACCGCGAGCGCGGCGTCGTCCTTGAAGAAATTAAAATCGACGAGGACAATCCCGACTACCTCGTCCACGAAATCTTCACCCAGTCCTTCTGGAAGGGTCATCCGCTCTCCAAGCCCATCCTCGGCACCCGCGAAACCGTCAAGCGCTTCGAGCAGGACACGCTCTTCTCCTACTACGGCGACCGCTTCCTCGGCGGCAACCTCGTCTTCACCGCCGCCGGCAACCTCCAGCATGAAGAGTTCGTCGAGCAGGTCCGCCGCCGCTTCGAGAACCTGCCCGCCGGCAAATCGCCCCACACGCAGGACGCCCCCAAAACCCACGCCCGCATCCAGCTCCGCAATAAGCAATCTCTTGAGCAGGTCCAGCTCTGCCTCGGCGTTCCCGCGCCCCAGGTCAATCACGACCAGCGCTACGTCACCCTCATGCTCAACAACATCCTCGGCGGCGGCATGAGCTCACGCCTCTTCCAGACCATCCGCGAAGAGCGCGGCCTCGTCTACTCCATCTACTCTGACCTCGCGCCCTATCGCGACACCGGCTCCCTCTGCGTCTACGCCGGAACCTCCGCCGCCCAGGCCCTCCTCGTCGTCGACCTCATCATGGCCGAGTTCCGCCGCATCAAGTCCTCGCCCGTCGACCCCGGCGAGCTCCGCCGCGCCAAGGACCAGCTCAAGGGCAACCTCCTGCTCTCCCTCGAAAGCTCCTCCGCCCGCATGTCCAACCTCGCCCGTCAGGAGATGTACTTCAACCACTTCTCCAGCTTCGACGAAATCCTCAACAACGTCGAAGCAGTCACCGCCGACCAGATCATGCAGATGGCCCAGCAACTCCTCCGCCCCGAACTCGTAGCCGCAACCCTGCTGGGCCGCCTCGAAGGCATCAAGCTAACCCGCGACCACCTCGTCTGCTAACCCACAGAACTTATCATCCCGACCGAAGTTCGCTCACCGAAGGGTGAGCGAACGCAGCGGAGCGACCTGCGGTTTGTAAACTGAAAAAAACATGCAACGCAACAGGAAACCCCAAATGGCCGACGGAAAAGAAGAAAGAGAAGAGCGCGAAAAGCAACGCGAACAAGAGCGCTACCGGGACCAGTCCGACCGCATCGACCGCTCTTACCAGTACGACGAAAAACCCGAGCGCAACGACTCATAACCGCTCCAAACAAATTCCCCCCCGGAAGGGTCATTTCGACCGGAGCGCCAACGGCGCGTAGTGGAGAAATCTGCGGTTTTGAAAATCCGCCGGGTGCCGGGTGCCCCATTCATAGGGGCAGTTTCCCGATGAGTGGGGTCGGAACAAACAGGGTGCACACATCGGTGCAAAGCACCAACCCTCAACTCACCCCTTCCGCACCACCCACGTAGTCATAGCCCGCAACCCCTGCACCAGCGTGGTCTTCAGCGGATCTTCCATCTCCCCCAGCCGCGCCGTCCAATCCATCAGCAGAGCCTCATCCACCAGATACCGCTCTGACCCATCCGGAGACCTGTACCGCCGGCCCCCCAGCCACTCCACGTGGCTCTCCATCCCAATCACTGACCCCAGCCGCGCAAAAAACAGCCCGCCCGGTTCCAGCTTCCGCCACACGCCCATCAGCATCTGCTCAAAATGCGCATCGTCGCGCGCAAAATGCAGCACCGTATTGCAGATCGCCACATCCATGCTCGCGTCTTCAAAGCTCATCGCCTCCACCGGATCCACCCGAAAATTCCCCTCCGGCAAACCCGGCAGCGATTCCGGCCGCAGCCGACCCGCCATCTCCCGCACATTCTCCACGGCCTCCGCATCCGCATCCGACGCGAATACCTCGTATCCCTCCCGCAGCAGATAAACCAGGTTCCGCCCGCCGCCGCACCCTGCATCCAGCACCCGCATTCCCGGCGTAATCCGCCCCTTCAGCAACTGGTCAAAAAGGTAGATATCGATCTGCCCAAACTCTTCCTGCAGCGCAAGCTTTCCCATAGCTCCAAAAATAACACCTCGAAAGAGAGAATCACCCGCGCTACAACAAAGCTGCAATACTCCTCAATAAGCCTGCGGCGAAGCCGCGTTCGCCCGTGCGGCAAGCACCGCGTGGCATAATGGCACCCATCCCCCGATTCCCGTTTCCAGCTCCACCACAGGAGAAGCCCCATGCCCGAAGCCGCCTCCGCCAACCCAAACACTCTCACCTTCGAGATCCAGCACTACTCCGGCGAAGTCAACCTCGTCATCTGCCACGGCCGCCTCGTCGCAGGAACCGCCGACGTCCTCCAGTCCGCCGTCCGCGAACTCATCCCCACAAGCAAGCGCATCATCCTCAAGCTCGAAGACGTTTCCCACACTGACAGCATGGGTCTCGGCACTCTCGTCCGCCTCTACGTCTCCGCCAAATCCGCCGGCGTCTCCCTCGAACTCATGCACCTCGGCAAGCAGCTCCAGAATCTCCTCGGACTCACCCACCTCCTCAACGTATTCACCGTCATAGGAGAATCCGGCGCCAGGTTCATGTAGCTCGGGCACCGTGACCACACGATTCCAGACAAGCCGGGTGCCCCATGTCCGCGGAGAGGACGTGGGATTCGTTCGAAGGCCGACCATTCCATCGCAACCGGCAAATTGCCGGTAATAACGCCTCAAACTGTTATTGTAGAAGTAGGAACCAACACAAACGAGGCGGCCGGAAGGCCGCCTTTTTAACGCCTCAAACAGGAATCACCAACCCCCTCAACCAACCACTGATTCTAATGGAATTACAAGCCTAACCTCCTTGCAAGCCCCAACGAATCAATACCCTACAGGACGTTAACCCCGGCATTGTTTCACCCCGAAAGCCGGCAATCCAATGCCAGAACACCAGTCCATTCCATCAAATCAACAACATACTCCCAAAAACAAGAGAGGGGGACCCATCGTTAGTGGGCTAACCTGTCCCATAAAATCAACCACTTACCCACAAAAAAGTCAGGGGGCGTGAATCTCTTATTTTTTGGGGGTACGGACCCGACAGATTACCAACCTGGCAACTGAAGAATGAGAACTGAGAACCGGCAACCCGCCACCTTTGCGATCTTCGCGGCCTTTGCGGTGAAACAATCCCGCCCCGAACAGCGAGAATGCTCGCCAACAGAGGCTAGAACCCCAGCCTGTCCAACAGAATCAACAACATACCCACAAAAACAAGAGAGATGGACCCATCGTTAGTGGGCTAACCTGTCCCATAAAATCAACCACTTACCCACAAAAAAGAGGGGTATCCCAAACGCTTTTTTTTGAAGCACCCAATCGAGCCACCGAGACGAGGCTGCGCCATCCAGGCTCCGCTTGGGTGGGACAGGACAATCTCCGAGGTGGAAGGCGCGCAAAGCGCGCGTCCGCCCGTGCGGCCAGCACTACTTCACCAGCTTCTCCTTCAGCGAGTGATGAAACGCCAGTTCGATCAGCGTATTCTGCTCCATCTGGTGCGCCTTCGCCGAACCCGTCGCCGGAGTCGCCGACGCCGACCGCTTCACGCTCAGCACCTGCCGGCCCCGCGCCAGCCGGCGCAGCTTCGGCATCACAAACGAGTGCGCGCCCATATTTTCCGGCTCTTCCTGCACCCACACCAGCTCGTGGGCGTTCGGATGTGCCTCAATCGCAGCCGTCAGCTCCGCCTCCGGCCACGGATAAAGCTGGTCGATAAACAGAATCCCCGTCTTATCGTCCTTCCTCTTCTTCCGCTCCATGCGCAGCTCGTGCCCAATCTTGCCCGTGCACAGCAACAGCCGTGTCGCATCCTGCACCTCGGTCTCAGGAACCACCGGCAAGAACCGCTCCCGTGTGAACTCCTCCACCCCGGAAACCGCATCCGGATGCCGCAGCATGCTCTTCGGCGTAAACACCACCAGTGGTTTCCGCCACTTCCGCAGCGCCTGCCGCCGCAGCAAATGGAAGTACTGCGCCGCATTCGAAGGCTGGCACACCTGAATATTGTCCCGCGCCGTCAGTTGCAGGTACCGCTCCACGCGCGCGCTCGAGTGCTCCGGCCCCTGGCCCTCGTACCCGTGCGGCAGCAGCATCACCAGCCCGCTCAGCAATCCCCACTTGTCCTCCGCCGAGCTCAGGAACTGGTCGATGATAATCTGCGCCCCATTGGCAAAATCGCCAAACTGCGCCTCCCACAACACAAGCGTCTCCGGATAATCCCGGGCATAGCCGTATTCAAAGCCCAGCACCCCGGCCTCGGAGAGCGTCGAGTTGTAAACATCAAAAGGCGCCTGAACCTCCGCCAGGTGATTCAGCGGAATCCAGGAGCTCTCGTTCTCGATATCCACCAGCATGCTGTGCCGCTGGTTGAACGTCCCGCGCTGGCTGTCCTGTCCCGTCAGCCGAACCGGAGTCCCCGCCGTCAGCAGCGAGCCAAACGCCAGGGCCTCGGCCATCCCATAATCAAACGGCCGCTTGCCCTCCGTCATCTCCCGCCGCTGCTCCAGCAGCTTCTCAATCTTGGCGTGAATATGGAACCCGTCCGGATAGCTCGTCAGTCCCACGCCCAGCCGCTCAATCTCTTCGCGGCTAAGCCCGGTCTTCACCTCGTACTCAGCCTTGTAAGGCCCGCCCTTGTAAGCGTTCCAGTACGCTGGCAGCGTCGCCACCACCGGCTTCTTCTCCATCTTCGTAGCGGCCCGCTGCGCCTCGCCAAACTCGTGCTGCAGCTCCTTGGCCCGCTCCGTAACGTCCACCCCAATCCGATGGGCATAAATCTCATACAGCGGCGGATGGTCCTTGATCTTTGCATACCGCAGCGGCTGTGTAATCGTCGGATCGTCCACCTCGCTGTGCCCGTGCCGCCGATATCCCACCAGGTCCACCACTACATCGGACCCAAACGTATACCGATACTCCGCCGCCAGCGCCGCAATCCGCACTACCGCATCCGGATCCTCCGCGTTCACGTGGAAGATCGGAATCGGCAGCCGCTTCGCCAGGTCCGACGCAAACCGCGACGAGTTCGACTCCTCCGGCTCCGCCGTAAATCCGATCAGGTTGTTCACAATCACGTGGATCGAACCACCCACGTTAAAGCCGTTCACATACGCAAGGTTCAGCGTCTCGGCCCATATACCCTGCCCCGCAAACGCTGCGTCCCCGTGGATTGTCACCAGCAGCACGCCTTCGTGCCCGTTCGCGCCATCCTTGCGCTCCATGCGCAACTGCTTGGCCTTCGTCCGGCCCATCGCAATCGGGTCAATCGCTTCCAGGTGGCTCGGGTTCGACGCAAGATGCAGTGCCATCGTCTCACCCGTCCGCACCTTCACCTCAGACGTCGCGCCCACGTGGTACTTCACATCGCCGCCGCCCAGAATGCTCCGCGGATCCACATCCTCAAACTTCGCAAAGATGTCCACCGCAGGCTTCTTAAACGTATTCACCATCACGTTCAACCGGCCCCGATGACTCATGCCCATCAGGCACTTCTTCGCGCCCATCTCCGCCGCGCGGTCCAGCAGCTCATCCAGAAAAGGAATCAGCGCCGTCACGCCTTCCAGCGAAAACCGCTTCGTTCCCAGATACCGCGACTGGATCACCTGCTCAAAGATGTCCGCGCGCGTCAGATCCTCAAGAATCCGCCCCTGCACATCCTTCGAGAGCTGCGGCGGATCAACCTCCAGCCGCTCCTGTATCCACCGGCGGCGCGCCGCCGACGGAATATGCATGAACTCCGCGCCCACCGTACCGCAGTAGTACCGGCGCGCCTCATCCACATCCGGACCCTTCGTGGCCCAGTCCTCCACCGGCTCTGGCTCAAGATACTGCCCCAGCGGATCAAGCTGCGCCTCCAGGTATCCCCAGCGGCGGTAATGGTCAAAGACTCGTTCGCGTTTTAACTCGGCGACGGTGTCCGTCGGATTCACTTCCAGTTTCGTAGCACTCATATAGGGTTAGAAGCCGGCACCGCGGAAAACGGCGTTCACGCGATGCGCAACAACTTAGTGTACTCCGCGCGGCGCTTTCGCACAGGCCACGCGGAGTTTTGCTCATCGCTTTCTCTATCCAGGAATTGCAGTAGTCAACAAAACTACCGCGTCACCTTCAGCATCACCACACCATGCCGGGGAATCTCCACCGTATACTCCCCGTTCTTCGCCTTCACATCCGCGTGCTTCCAAAGGTCACGCATATGCGCATCCGCCGGAAACCCGATCGAAGACAGCTTGAACGTCATCATATGCGGGTTATTGCTCGTATTGAACAACCCAACCGCCTTCGCGCCACCCTCTAAGGGCTTCACCCACACCTGCAGCGGTCCCTCCTCCCAGATGCGGTCCCCCTCACGGCCCAGCCGGTCCTGGTCTACCGCAATCACCTCGCGATTCGTCAAAATCGACAAGGTCTCAGGCGACATCTTCGACAGGTCATTCCCAGCCATCAGCGGCGCCGCAAGAATCGCCCACAGCGACATATGCGTCATCTCTTCCTCAGGCTTCATCCCGCCGTTGCCAATCTCCAGCATGTCCGGATCATTCCAGTGCCCCGGCCCCGCAAACTTCGCCAACCCCGCCTGCGTAAACCCGATATGCGCCATCCGCGCATAGTTGTCCTGAATATCACCTGTCGTGCGCCACAAATTACCGCCCACGCTCGCGCCCCACTTCCAAACCGAGGTCGTCCCATACTGGCACAGGCTGAACACAATCGGTCGCCCCGTCGCTACCAGGGCCTTGTGCATCTTCTCGTAGGCGGCCTCCTGCATCGCGCGCTGCTTCGCCAGGTTATTCCCGGCTTCTTTGTGGATAATCCCGCCGTAGCTGCAAAGGTCATACTTCAGATAATCCACGCCCCACTTCGCATAGGTCTCCGCATCCTGCGCCTCGTGCCCGTAACTGCCCTCGTACCCAGCGCAGGTCTTCGGCCCCGGCGAAGAATAGAGCCCAAACTTCAGCCCCAGCGAATGCACATACCGAATCAGCCCAGGCATATCCGGAAACTTGCTGTTCGGCTGGATGTTGCCCTCCGCATCCCGCTGCCCTTGCCAGGTATCGTCAATCACAATGTACTCGTACCCGGCCGCCTTCATACCGCTCGTCGCCATGGCCTTCGCGGCGGCCTTCACATCCGCCTCGTTCACCTTCCCGTGAAAATGATTCCAGCTGTTCCAGCCCATCGGCGGCGTCGGTGACAACTGCGCGGCAGTCGGATAAGGTTTCTGAGCATACATCGAAGTGGCCACAAGCAATGCAGCCCCACAGGCAACAACGCGGTGCAGTAGTTTCACAGCAATCTCCTAAAGATGGGCAAATGCAGTCACATGAAGTGTACGGACCCGACATAACCTTCTACAAGCGTTTACATAACCTCTCTCTTTTCCACCCCTGAAGGCCACCCCGCGCCAGCCACTTAAGCCACGCCGGCAGCACTCGGCTTCCGCCGCATTTCCCTGCGCCGACACCCACAACCCGCGGCGTTTACGCCTCGTCAGGCGAATGGTAAACTCAAAAAATAACGCGGGCACATCTCATCAAGCGGAGAGGTGGCGGAGCCCGGTTGAACGCACCTGACTCGAAATCAGGCATAGTCGTAAGGCTATCGGGGGTTCGAATCCCTCCCTCTCCGCCACGAACCCTTCCAGAGACATCCAAAGACATCCAGAAAATCAAATGAAACCCCAGTAATTAATGGGTTTTCGTCTTTCTGCATCCAGAGAGGTCCAGCAGAAGCCACGCACTGGTGGGGGTATCTCTGGGGGTATACTGATTTCGATCTGGGGGTATTTTTAAAATCCGGCATTGGGAGGGGCACGATGACGCTGACGGATACAGTGATTCGCAAGGCTAAAACCAAAGAGACGGCGTACCGATTGACCGACGGCCGAGGTCTTTATCTCTCGATCACGCCGGCGGGAGGCAAACTTTGGCGCTGGAAATACAGAT
>JBMFWD010000009.1:0-82212 GCA_049965615.1 Acidobacteriaceae bacterium | reverse complement strand
ATACCCTGCTGACTGAGCATGTCGCGTAACATGCGGCTGCCGGCAAACGGATAGTTCATGTGCAGCTCATCGATGCGCCGCATCAGCATCAGGTCCGCGTCGGAGATCGGGCGCAGCTTATAGTAAATCGAGGAGCGGCTGATCTGGAGCAACTCCACCTGCCTCGAAATGGGTAGCTTGTGATTCGGGACAATCATCGCTTTGCGCTCAACAGGCCCGCTTTGGTGAGCGCAGACTCTAAAAAATCATTCTCCAGCGTCAGTTCGCCGATCCTGGCCTGCATCCGGGTCACATCCACCCTGGCCTGCTGATGCTCGGCCTTGTCCTCCCCGAAGACACCAGCCGCACCTTCCGCAAGCCGTGCCTTCCAGTCCGTGATCTGGTTGGGGTGAACATCGAACTGTTGCGCCAGTTCGGCCAGGGTCTTGTCCCCTTTCAGTGCGGCCAGGGCCACTTTCGCTTTAAAGCCTGCTGTGTGATTCCGGCGTGGACGTCGTGTCATCGTTGCTCTTCTTTCCTGCCATCTTAATGGCCGTCAGGGAACAACCCTTCCACTTATCCCGCTGTCCGAATTTCCGAATCCAGCTCAGTCCTTCAACACGCAATTCCACCGTGGGGACATCCCACCAAAGTCGAAAGACTTTCCCGGACGCTGACCATATCCCTCAACCCCGCGAGACAGCTCTGTCTGTGACGCGCAACACCGCCGAACCTCCCGGCTACTCCTCCACCACCGCCTTCACCAGGTTGCGCGGCCTGTCCACGTCAATCCCGCGCTGCACCGCACTGTAATAGGCCATCAGCTGCAGCGGCACCACTTCCAGAATCGGCAACAAATACTCACTCGCCGCCGGCACATGTATCACGTGTGGCGTAATCCGCCCAAGCTCATCATCCCCTTCAGTCCCAATCGCAATCATCTGCGGTTTCTGCGGCAAAAGATCACGCATCAGCTGCAGCGTCTTCTCATACCGCAGCACCGAGTCCGGATCATCGCGATCAACCGTCGCTAGAATCACGACCGGTGCATCCGGGCCAACCAGCGCATTAGGTCCATGTTTCAGCTCCCCGGTCGGGAGCCCCTCTGCCTGCAGATACGCTGACTCCTTCAGCTTCAGCGCGCCTTCCCTGGCAATCGCATAATGAATCCCCCGTCCCAGGTACAGCAGCGCATTCGCATCGCAAAATACTTCCGCCAGTTGCCGCCCCTGCTCGCTCCAACCCGGCAGGTTCTTCTCCATCCCCGAAATAATCCCCTCAAACTGCGCGCATCGCGTACTCACAGTCTGCGGAGTCATCCGCCCGCGTGACCGAGCAAGCGCCAGCGTCAGCAGATACAGCGTAGCCAGTTGCGTGGTAAAGCTCTTCGTCGCCGGAACCGCGATTTCCTTGCCAGCCCACGTCGGCAGCGACGCATCCGCCGTCCGCGCCATCGTCGAATCCGACCGATTCGTAATCGCCACGGTTGCTAATCCCCGAGCCTTCGCCTCCCGCAGCGCCGCAAGTGTATCCGCCGTCTCTCCCGATTGAGAAATCACCAGCACGCAAGGGTCCTGCAGCGTATGCGTCGTCCGGTAGCAGTACTCGCTCGCATACTCCACATCCACAACCAGCCCCGCCAAATCCTCCAGCATGATCTCCGCCGCAAGTCCCGCATAGCGGCTCGACCCGCTCGCGGCAATTACCAGCCGTTCGCGCCCCCGCAGGGCCTCCGTCGCCCCACGGAACGTCTCCACCGCCAGGTTCCCGTCGCTCACCGCATGTTTCAGTGTCGCCGCCAGCGCCTCCGGCTGCTCGAAAATCTCCTTCAGCATCGCATGCTCAAAATTGCGATCAGTATGCAAGGTTCCCTACTCTCCCATCTATCAACGCAAACATCGTGCAGCAACCTCGGGACAACCATCGCCCAGCCACGCAGCCCGCCAGTTACACAACCACAACTTCCACACCCGCGGCGTCAAAGGCATCCACCATCGCCGAATCAATGCCCTGGTCCGTAATCACCTTGTGTATTTGCTGGCTCGAACATATCAGCGCGGGACTCACCATCCCAATCTTGCTCGAGTCCGCCACAATAATCGTCTGCTTCGACTGCCGCGTGAACGCTCGAAATACAGCCGCCTCATCGGACTCAATCGCCGTCGCCCCGTGCACCGGATCGATGCCCGTAGCTCCAATGAAAACTTTGTCCAGAAAAATTCCGCTCACCGCTTCCAGCGTCAGTGGACCCGTCAGCGAAAAAGCACCGGCCCATCGCATCGTACCACCCACCAGTGTCACAGTCAGCCTGGGCTGATTGCTCAGTTCCATCCCGATATTCACCGCATTGGTCACCACCTGTATCCCCGAACGATGCCGAATGCAGCGAGCCACCTGCGTCGTCGTGGTTCCCGCCGTAATGCCGATCGTCTCGCGCTCCTGGATCAATTCCGCCGCCGCAATACCGATCCGGCGCTTCTCCTCCGCAAACCGGCTTTCGCGCTCCTGGAACGACGAGTCAAACCGAAACGGCTGATACTGCGCCTGTCCCGCAAGCTTTGCGCCCCCATGCGTGCGCCGCACCAGTCCCCGCTCTTCCAGGCGAGT
Organism: Acidobacteriaceae bacterium; assembly: GCA_049965615.1. Lineage (GTDB taxonomy): Bacteria > Acidobacteriota > Terriglobia > Terriglobales > Acidobacteriaceae > Acidobacterium. Next base: position 79,626 of record JBMFWD010000009.1, on the reverse strand, counting down.
CAGGTCCCGCCGAACACTCGCCGGAGAAGCTCCGGTCAACCGCACCAGCTCGTCCACCGACGTCGTCCCGTTGTGAAGCACGGCGTGAAGAATCTGATTCGCTCTTTTGTCGGTTCTTGCTGACATCAGGATGCGCTCCGTCAAATTCCAGGCAATTTCAATTAACTCTGTTGCGCGCTGAAAGCTGGCTGCCCGTCCGCAATCGACTCCAGCAGCTTCGCCACCGCCCGCACATCTTCCTCATGCGTTGTGTATCGCAAATACTCCTGCTCGCGACGTTCTCCCATCGCGATTCCCTGCTTGTGAAAACCCGCCGGACTCGGCTGTGCCTTGCGCAAGCTGGCATGATACTCGCGGATGCCGGTCGAAACCAGAACCTGCCGCAATGTCCTGAGCGTCACGCCGCCGCCCGCCATCACCGCAATGCGATCTCCCGCCGCCGCACGCATCTTCCCCAGCACGTCACAGCCGTTTAACACATTCTGCGCTCCGCCAGAGCTCAGCACCCGCCGCGCCCCCGTCGCAATCACCTCTTCCAGCGCCGCCAGCGGATCGGGCGTCATATCAATCGCTCGGTGGAAGGTTACCGGCAGCGGAGCAGCGAGCTCTACCAACTCACGGGTGCGCTCCACATCCACCCCGCCACGCCCGGTCAATATGCCCAACACAAATCCATTTGCCCCTAGCCGCCGCGCCTCATCCATCTCCCGCCGCATCACTTCAAATTCATCGTTCGAATAGATAAAATCCCCGGCCCGGGGACGAATCATTACGTAAATATCAATCGCCAACCGTGAACGAATCACCGACAGCAATCCCGGCCCCGGCGTCACTCCACCTTCCAAAAGGTCCGAGCACAATTCAATGCGAGCGGCTCCTCCTCGTTGTGCGGCTATCGCGGACGCCACTGTCTCAACACAAACTTCCAGAACCGCCATTCCATCGCACCCATTCACCTTGCTCTTGCGCCGATGGCGCCCGACTCCAGAGACTACCTGAATAAAACACACGTATCGCAACTGCAGCTACCACTTTACCGAATTGCAACCTCATCGAAAATGCGGGCCGACTGTCACTCGGCCCGCGTACTCCCTCACTCCATCAGAACTGGTAATGCAATGAGAACTGTAGATGCCGCTCCTGAGAGCGAACACCCGAGATCAGCCCAAAAGTGCTGTCGTTGATGTTCGTATCTGGGTTACCGTAGCTCACGATATTCAGCGCATTGAAAGCATCAAACTGGAATCGCAGCGACTGATCCCCAAAGGTATGGAAGTCCTTGAATGCCGACATGTCCACGTTCAGGAAGCCAGGCCCGCGTTCCGTGCCATTACCTGCGGTTCCAAACGTATTCACCGCCGGGTTTCCATAGGCGCATGTCCCGTTGTCGTTACCAGCCTGGGTACACGGCGATGCGGAAGGATCCGTTCCGAACCAGTGATTCAGACTCCGGTTTACCACCTTGATCTTGCGATACTGGTTCGGACGGGAAACCCCGAAGCTCTGCGAGTTGTTGTTGTTTCCGCTCAGCGTCTCAGGAAATCCCGTATACGAGACACCCGCCGCCGAGAAACTCCAGCCGCCCACAGCCTCATCCAGAACACGATTCACGTGCGAAAGATACTGCCGGCCCCTGCCAATGGGTAGCGCGTACACCATGTGCCAGTTCAGGCTGTGACGAACGTCATAACCAGCGGGACCCCAGTCTGCCGCGCTGTCATAGTAATTTTGGAAAGCGCCGCTATAACCATTGACGTTCAGCGCATAGTTCCCCAGGCTGTTCGTCAATGACTTTCCATAGGTGTAATTAACCGTGAACTCCAGACCGCGATAGAGACGCTGCCGCAACACTGCCTGCAAAGCCTGATAGTTCATCGCCGCGCGCGACTCCGTAATCAGCAACGAATTGGAGCCGATGCTGGTAGCCGGATTCGCATTTATGCCAAGATACTGATTGTTGTAATAAGGAGCCGAGGTTGGGTCACCATTGATCTTCCACTGGTTCACGTTGCCGTAATCCTCGATGTGTTGACCTTGCTCGCCCAGATAGCTCACCTGCAAGGATGTGGCACGATTCAACGCATATTCGGCCGTCAGGTTCCACTCCTGCACGTAAGCCGGCTTAATATTTTTCGGGTACACGTTGAACGTGCCGCCGTAACTCACTCCGCCTCCGGTAAATCCATCCTCGGCAGTGCGCGGCGTCCCAGGATTGCCTGGGGAAGGAGCAACCGTAGACACATTCACCGCCTGGATGAATGGGGTGATCGAAGTCAGCCGCTGGTTCGAAGAGTTCCCTTCAAAGAAGCTTGTTGCCCCATATCCGCCCCGAATCACAAAGCGATCGTTCACCTGGTAGGCAAAACCAACACGAGGCATAAAGTCGTTCTGAGGGTTGTAGCAGCCGCGATTGCTGCAGATACCTGAGTTAGGAGGCGCGCCAACAGGAACCGAGTGAGCATACAGAACTTGTCCGGTCGCCAGATCGATATTGCCTGTCTTGTTATTCTGCTCCACCCATGGCTCGTCATACTCATAGCGCAAGCCATAAGTCAGCGTCAGGTCCGGCAGAACCTTGTATTCATCGCCGGCATAGAACGCCGCGCGCCATTGGCGTTGCCCCACATTGACGCTCGAAAGCGTTGCTGCCGCCGAACTCACATAATCCAGCAAAAAATCAGCGCCGCCATAACCACCCGCGTTCGGCAATGCTGGATCACTGGTAAACGCGCCGCTGTAATTCAGAATTCCAAGGTACCCATTGTTATTCGCTGTCGGATAGTTATTCTGGTACCGCAACGACTGCGTGCCAAAAGTGAACGTGTGCTTCCCGCGCTGCCATGTCAGATCGTCCATGTAACTGTAGGTATTGTCGATCAACCCGCCCCCGAATACAGGATTGCCACCCGCGAAGATGCCGCCCCCAATCGATTGGCCGCTGTAACCCGCATAGGACTGGTTCGGAAATGGAATGCCGACCTTCGCGTCTCCCGAGTTCCCAAACAATCCTGTCGAATCCGTAGAGAAATTCTGCGCCCAAACCGTACGCGTAAATCCAATGTGCAGCGAATTCACCAGGCTCGGCGAAAACACATGCACCCAGTTCATCCCGCCCAGCTTCGTAGGATAAAGATTCGGGCCGTTAAACGAAATCGCCAGCACCGGCGTCGAGCCGTCATAAGCAGTAGACATCGAATAGAACGCCGTTACCTTGTCCGAATTGCTAATGTCCCACGAAATCTTGATGTCTCCCTGGTTATTCGCGTTATAACTGCGCGTTGGACCCTGGTAGTTATTCGCGACTATGCCGTCGGTCGGCGTCGCATTCGGTAGCGGATAAATATCCGGGTGCGCAAACAGAAACTTCGCTACCGGATTCACAATCGGCAGCCCCTTATCTCCGACGAAGGGCGCAAAATTGTTCTGCGAGTCATACAACTGGATCGGATTGCTTCCTGCCAGCAAGGCAGAGAAATCCCCGTTGCGCATCGCCTGCGTGAATACGCTCGTCGATCCGGTTCCGCCCCGGTGATAACGCGATCCCAGGTAGTCCACAAAGAAGAACAGCTTATTCCGCAATATCGGGCCACCCAGCGTTCCCCCAAACTGGGCTTGCGAATACGGATTAATCGGAATCTTCGGGCTCTGATGATTGTTATTCCAAGAATTCGCATTCATCCGGTAATCCTGAACATAACCGTAGGCCGAACCATGAAAATGATTTGTCCCGCTCTTCAAAACCGACGCCACTCCACCGCCATTCACATTGCCAAAGCCGAGCGGTGAATTCGCCGTAACCACTCTCACTTCGGCCAAAGCCGCCGGCGCTGGGCTATACGAAATGAGGTTGTTGAACGTCTCATTCATATCTATGCCGTCCAGCGTAAAGTTGTTTGCCTGCGCCCGGTTGCCGTCAATATTCACGGTGTCTGTGAAATAAGTGCTTCGCTCAATGACGGTAGTACCCGAGGTTCCCGCCGTACTCACCGATCCCGGGATGTAAAGCGTCAGCGCCGAAAAGTCCAGCCCGTTCAGAGGAAAGTTCCGAATCGCATTCGCCGTGATCGTCCCTCCAAGCGTTGCATTGCTCGTATTCAAAATCGGAGCCGCCGCAGACACCTTCACCGTCGTCGATCCACCACCAGCCGACAAAGTCACGTTAAAGTTAATCGTCTGCAGCGCCTCAATCTCAAACGCCGGTATGTGCTTGGCGCCAAACCCCTGCGCCGTAATCGTCTCCGTGTAACGCCCAATCGGGAGATACGCAATTCGGTAAACGCCCGCTGAATCCGTCACCGCTGTCGATTTCACACCCGTATCCACGTTCGTCGCTACTACGCTCGCCCCGCGGATCACCGCCCCCGTCGTATCCGTCACAACACCGGTCAATGTGCCCGTTACGTTCTGTGCGTATCCTGTAATTGCACCGGCCAGCGTGAATATCGCCGCGACCACTGCGAACCGGAAGATGCCTCTCATCATTGCGTTCTCTCCTAAATACCTCAAAATTGGAACTTCTTCTTCGAGTCCAGCGCTGTTCGTAGGCACTTTGTTTGCTCTTACTGCGTGTGCCCTGCGGAACTTGCCACGCTTTCTACAGCACCCGCCAATCTACGCTAAAATGATCATACGATCAATAGACAATTAAAATTGTGCATGCACGATCATTTGTAAATCACATCTGATCACAGTAACCGCCCAAATTATCAATGAGTTACTCCCACCCGGAAGTATCCACCACGCCCGAAGCATCATCCTGTTCTACACAAAAGAAAGCGCCCGGAACCATAAGTCTCGGGCGCCGCGCATGCACAAAAAATCGTCCTCCTCAACCTCCCGCGCCCTCAAAATACAGCTCGATTTCCTCCAGCGTCTTCCCCTTAGTTTCCGGCAAAAACAGCGTCGCCGTCACAAAGTAAAGCGCCGCGCATCCTGCCCAGATAAAGAACATCGCGTAGTACCCAAAATGCGCCACAACCGGCAAAAACACATATGCCATCAGCGTTGAAACTCCCTGGTTCATCAGCAGCGCAATCCCCATGCCCGTCGACCGGATCCGGGTCGGCATCAACTCGGATAGCGCAAGCCAGACCACCACGCCCGGCCCCGCCGCATAGCAGCAGATAAATGCCCCAAGGCACAGCGCAATCAGCCATCCCGTGCTCTCCGGCGGAACAGGCCCGTAGCTGGCAAGCTCCACCACCAGCGCCTTCCCCGCATCTTTCGCTGAAGGCGCAATCTTCAGCTCAGGATGATCGCTCGACGTCACCACCGTGGCAATATGCTCCCCACTGCCATAACGGTACAGCACCGTCAGTGCCATCGCGTGTCGCGTCGGAACCATCCCCAGCGCCGCATCGCTCACCGGCATCGTGATCTCGTTGCCACTCTGCGCCGCCGTCACCCGAGCCTTCACATTCACCTGCCGCGACTCGAATCGCAAAAATATCAACCCGCCCGCAATCATGGAAAGCACAATGCCCGCGGTGCCGGCCTTCAGCAGAAATCTCCGCCCCTTCCTGTCCACCAGCGCAACGCCAATCAGTGTTGCAACACAGTTTAATACCGTGACAACAATATCTCCCTGCGTTGCAAGCGTCGGCGTCAGCCCCGCCTTCTTCAAAATCACCACAATAAAACTCAGCACCGAATTGATTCCCGTCGCCGTGTTCAGCGAAAGAATTGCGCACGCCAGCAGAAACGGAATCACATACTTTCGCTGCACCAGCGAGTCGAACCCCGCTCGCCGCACATTGGCTTCGCGCTCCGCCGCCAGCGTCTGCATCTCCTTCAGTTCACGCGCGGCCTCATCCGGCGAGGCCGACTTCTCCAGCGCGCGCCGCGCCTGCTCCACCCGGCCCCGCCGAAAAAGCCACCGCGGACTTTCTCCCAGAAACATCGAACCGGCAAAAAACAGCAGCCCCGGGTAAATAATCGCCAGAAACATACTGCGCCACGCATGGTTCTCCGCCGCAAGAATCGCAGCCGGATGCCCCGCCGCCAGCGCAATCAAATGCTCCGCCTGGTGCGTGTAGTAATAGCCAATCAGCGACGCTATCACAATCCCAAACGTCAGCATGAACTGGAAAATCGCCGTCCCCCGCCCACGCAAATCCGCCTTCAGCGTCTCGGCAAGGTACAGCGGAACCACCACCGCAATCACTCCGCCGCTCATCCCCTGCAAAAGCCGCCCGACAAACAACTCCGCAAACCCCTGCGACGTGAAAATGAGTCCGATGCTGATCACAAACAGCAGCCCGCTCACCACCATCATCCGCTTGCGCCCAAACCAGTCCGCCAGCATCCCGGCTACAGGAGAAGACAGCATGCTCCCGCCCAGCACCGCCGCCACAATCAGCGACTTCTGCTCAACCGAAAGGTCCACCGCCTTGCCCAGGTACAGCAGCGCCGCCGCAATAATGCCCACGTCAATGCCGTAGAGCAGCCCGCCCATCCCCGCTATAAAGATGAGAAATCGACGATAAATAGTAGAGCTCACTGGTCTCCGTCCCGGCACATCAGGACCGCGGCATGTCGCGGCCTCAAAAAGTTAAGGCATGGTAGCGCAACCATGCCTCAACTGCCAAACCACGTCTCGATTCGTTCTCAATACTCAATCCAATTCCCGGCACGGTCCAGACTAAATCCCCCCGGAGGCCAACTCCTGTCTTCATCCACCAACCGCCCTCAGTTCCCGCTCACTTCATGCACACTCTTCGTGGTCACTACCTTGTGCTGCACGTAGTTGTACGGCGGCACCGTCTGCCCGCGCAGCAGCGTCACGCCAAGCTGAATCAGGCGTGGCCCATACGTCTCTACATTGTGCGAAATCGACCCAATCATCGAGCCGTTGCCCTTCTTCAGTTCTTCCAGTACCTCCGGAATGCAATCCTGCCCCACAATCGCCACCGTCTTTTCACGCTGCGCATTCCGAGCGCTCTGCAAAGCCCCCAGCGCGCTCGTATCCGTCGCCGCCGCAATCAGGATCCGGTCCGTCTTCGCATGCCGCTTGAAAAATTCTGACACCACCTGCGCGCTCGTATTTCGCAATCCTCTTCCATCCAGCCGCACGCATCGCGTCACATCCACATCCGGCAACAGTGACCGAACCCCCTCAAATGCACCCGTCACGCGGCTCTGCACAAACGTGCCAGCCTCGGCCACATCCAGGCCAATCACCCAGTCTACCTTGCCCTTCCATTGCCGCATCGCATGTTGCGCCAGCAACCGGCCCGCCTCGTAGCCCACCTCAAAGTTGTCCACTCCAAAAAACACCGCGCTCGGGTGCGGAATATCCACTGCGATCAGTGGTATCCCCGCCTTTGAAATCGTATGCGCAATCACCGGCGCTATGCCTTCCTCAATCTGGAACTCAATCACCAGGTCCACGCCCTCGGCCACAAAGTCCTTCGCATTCTTGATCGCCGTCTCCGCGTCATAGCGGTTGTCACGGATCATCAGCTCCACGCCCGATGCAGCCGCCGCATCCATCAGGCTACTCGTCACAGCCTCTGAAAACGGCATCTCCGCACTCTGCGCCGCAAATCCAAACCGAATCTTCTTCGGCCGCGCCACCAGCCGATAAGCGCCGTCAGAGGTCTGCGCCACGTAGCCCCGATGCACAAACGTCTTCAGAATGCGATAAATGCTCGTCTTTGAAATCCTCGACCGCTGGTAGATCACCTCCAGCGTCAACGGCTTGTTCTCAGACTCAAGCAGCTCCAGAATGTCCAGAGCCTTTGAAAGGATAGGAATCAGATAAAGACGCTTAATCTGCTGCTGGGCCAAACGCGCACCTCGCTCGAAATACCCTCCCGGGCATTTCCTCTATTGAAATGAATACTGTCCGAATTCTACCCAACCGCGGCGTCATTACAACGTTTTATTCAGAACTTTCTCCACTCCGCACCCTCAGCGCACCGTAATCGTAAACGCCCCGGTTGAGGAAACACCCGCCGCCGCGCCCGTCACCGTCACCGTGTAAGTCCCCGGAGTCGTCCCCACGCTCGCTTCCGGCTGCCCCGTCACGCCGCACCCCATCAGCCAAAGGGAAAACACACCCACTTCAATCGAGTGCAGCGTCCGAACCCAACGTCGCTGCATCCATCGCTTCTTTCGCACCGGCCACGTCATCCACAGCAGCGCCGCCAGCATCACCCCGCCGCCCGTCTCAGCCGCCGTCCCAGCCGCGCCGCCCGCAATCACCCCGCCGCTTCCCGTCGTCGTCACCGTCAGGATCGCCGTACCTGCCGCGCCTCCAACTATGTTCACCGGATTCGTCGACCCAAAGCTCAACCGCGGCAAATCATGCACCACCCTCGGCGTCCCCGTCACTGCGGCCGTCAAATTCACCACCCCTGTAAAACCCCGGTACGGATACACCGTCACCGCAACCGTGTTCCCCGTAATCGCACCCCGCTCAATCGTCATAGCCGGCGCGACGATAGAAAAATACGCCGGCTCCGCGTTCACCACAACCTGCGCCTCTCCGGTCGCCGCGCTGTAGTAGGAAGCACTGGCCGCATCCGGCGTATAGCTTGCCGTCAGTAAATCCGTCCCGGCCGCCAGCACACCTCCCGGAACCGTAAATGCTGCCGCGCCCCCCGCATCCAGCACACCGCTCAACCGAAGGCTCCCCGCAAACAACTCCACCGTTCCCGTCGGCGCTGGCGCGCCCAACTCGCCCCCGACCTGCACCGTCACCACAAAACTCTGCTGCTCGGTCACCTGCTTCGCCGCCGGAATCACATCCACCGCGGGAGACGGTACGCTCGACACCCATCCGTACATCGCCGCAAGCGCGTCACTCTCCCCGCGCAATCCGGCAGCTCCATTAACCCGCGTCCACGCCGACCCACTCCATTCCCGCACTGCCTGCCCATAACCCACCACTGGCAAACATCCCAGGCCAACTACAAATGCAACCCATACAATTACAAACCTGCGGATCTCACCCATGCCGGTTCGCCCCCTGCCTTCTGGCAATCGCTCCGCAATTCCTCCCATCCCTGATGCGCGCCGGCTCACGCACCGCGCTCTCAATGAAAACTCTCTCATCCGGCCTCTGAGGATCTGCTAATCCCTCCATCGGCAGCGCGGCCACGCGCCTTTATCGAAAATTGATCCCCACATCCAAACCATCACTCGCCGCAAATTACTCCCACCCAAACGGCAATCTGCCCCAACCTCGCATCTGATTAGAAAGTTTCAAATTCTCAACCGCAGGATCACGCATGTCCCTGAACTCCTCTCCGTGGAAACATGGCGCCTCCCAGCTCGCCTCCGGCGCGTGGAACTTCCGCGTCTGGGCGCCGAAAAAGCAAACCATCCACCTGCGCATCCTCCATCCCACCGAGCGCGTCCTCCCCATGCAGCCCCAGCCGGACGGTTACCACCAGCTCACCCTCTCTGATCTCCCCCAAAACGCCCGCTACTTCTTCCGCGTCGACGGCCGCGACCTGCCCGACCCCGCCTCGCGCTTCCAGCCCGAGGGCGTCCACGGACCCTCCCAGCTCACCCCCGCATCCTTTGCATGGCACGACGAATCCTGGCGCGGACTCTCCATCCGTGACTATGTCTTCTATGAGCTCCACATCGGCACATTCACCGCCCAAGGCACCTTGGACGCCGTCATTCCCCACCTCGACTCCCTCGTCGAAACCGGCATCACCGCCATCGAAATCATGCCCGTCGCCGCATTCCCCGGCAGCCGCAACTGGGGCTATGACGGCGTCGCGCCCTTCGCCGTCCACAGCGCCTATGGTGGACCTGCCGCCCTCAAGCGCCTCGTCGATGCATGCCACCAGCGCGGCCTCGCCGTCGTGCTCGACGTCGTCTACAACCACCTCGGCCCGGAAGGCAACTACCTCTCAGCCTTCGGCCCCTACTTCACCGAGAAATACCGAACACCCTGGGGCTCCGCCATCAACTTCGACGACGAACACAGCGACGAAGTCCGCCGCTACTTCCTCGAAAACGCCCTGCGCTGGGTCACCGAATTCCACATCGACGCGCTCCGCCTCGACGCCATCCACGCCATTCACGACGAGTCCGCCTCACCCTTTCTCGCCGAACTTGCCGAGGCCATTCACCAGCAGGCCGCAGCCCTCAACCGCCACATCCACGTAATCGCTGAAAGCGACCTCAACGACACCCGCATTCTTGTCCCCCAAATTCGCGGCGGCTTCGCACATGACTCCCAGTGGAGCGATGACTTCCACCACTCCCTCTGGACCCTCCTCACCGCAGACCGCAACGGCTACTACCAGGACTACGGCCAGCTCCAGCATCTCGCCACCGCCTATCGCGAAGGCTTCGTCTACTCCGGCCAGCACTCCCCCTATCGCCACCGCCGTCACGGCAACTCGTCCCACAGCATCCCCGCGCGCCAGTTCACCGTCTGCATCCAGAACCACGACCAGGTCGGCAACCGCATGCTCGGCGAGCGCCTCTCCGCGCTCGCATCCTTTGAGCAGGTCAAGCTTGCCGCCGCCGCCGTCCTGCTCTCACCCTTCCTGCCGCTGCTCTTCATGGGCGAGGAGTACGGCGAAACCGCGCCCTTCCTCTACTTCGTCAGCCACACCGACCAGACCCTCATTGAAGCCGTCCGCAACGGACGTCAGCGCGAGTTCTCCGCCTTCGCATGGCAGGGCACACCGCCCGACCCCCAGGACGAATCCACCTTCCTGCACTCCAAACTCAATCACGCCCTCAAGCAGCAGGAACCCCACCGCACCCTGCACCACTTCTATCGCCATCTACTCGAATGCAGAAAATCCATCCCATCCCTGCGCCATCTCAGCAAGGCGCAGATGGAAGTCACCGCTCTGGAGCACGCAAACGTCCTCTGCCTGCGCCGCTGGCACGCCGAAGACGAAACTCTCCTCGTCCTCGCATTCGCTGACGCCCGAACCACCATCACGCCAAACCTCCTACAAAACACATGGCAGAAAATCATCGACTCCAGCGACAAACACTGGCGCGGCGCCGACGCCATCTCTCCGGCAACCCTCACCTCCGGCGAAGCTCTGCCCTTGAGCCCGCACTCTGCCGTCCTCTACCGCAAAACCAAGGAGCCGAATGCCTGATGTCAACCCCTGGCCATCACACTCCCGCAATCTCTTCGCAAACGCACAGCAAGAAAGATCCTCGCATGACGCCGGCCAACATACCCACCTCCACCTATCGCGTCCAGTTCAACAGGGACTTCCGCTTCCTCGACTGCCAGGAGATCGTGCCCTACCTGCATGCCCTCGGCATCGGCGCGCTCTACTCCTCGCCCCACTTCCGCGCCCGCCGCGGCAGCGAGCACGGCTACGACGTCGCCAGCCCGCTCCGCGTCAACTCCGAACTCGGCACAGACGAAGAATTCAACGACCTCTGCACAAAGCTTCGCCACTACAACCTCGGCCTCATTCTCGACATCGTCCCCAACCACATGGCAGCCAGCCACGAAAACCCCTGGTGGACCGACGTCCTCGAGCACGGGCCCGCCTCGCCCTATGCCCATTACTTCGACATCGACTGGCATCCCGTCGTCTCTAAATCCGCCTTCCTGCAGGAAGACAAAGTTCTGCTTCCCATCCTCGGCGATCTCTACGGCAACATCCTCGATCGCGGCGAATTCACCCTCGACATCGACGAAACCGGCTTCTTCCTCCGCTACTGGGAACGCAAACTCCCGCTCGATCCCGCCACATGGGACCCCATCCTGGCCGCCTGGCAGCAACGCATCCAGCGAGACGTCAAAAAAAAACGCGAAGCCAAATCCACTCTCGACCAGGTCCGCCGCCTCGTTCAGTCCATCCCGCCGCGCACCCATACCGCTCCAGCCGATGTCTCACGACGGCTCCGCGATGCCTACACCGCGCAGCAGCGTACCTTCCTCCTCTATCGCGACCACTACGAAGCACGCATGGCTATCGAAACCGTGCTCCACGAAATCAGCGAAGACAAAGCCCAGCTCCACGCCATCCTCCAGGCCCAGGGCTATCGCCTCGCCTTCTGGAAAATCGCCTACGAAGAAATCAACTACCGCCGCTTCTTCGACATCAATGACCTCGTCTGCCTCCGCGTCGAAGAAGAGGACGTCTTCTATGCACGCCATCAATTCATCCTCGAGCTCCTCGCCGAAGGCAAACTCACCGGCCTCCGCGTCGATCACATCGACGGCCTCTTCGATCCGGAAACCTACCTCAACCGCCTCCAATCCAGCGCCAGCCGCGTCTCGTCCAAGAGTCCCGTCTACCTCATCGTCGAGAAAATCCTCGGCCGCGACGAACAGCTCTCCACCGAATGGCCCACTTCCGGCACCACTGGCTACGACTTCCTCAGCGCCGTCAACGACCTGCTCATCGACAACTCCGGCCTCCTCGACCTTGAAACCATCTACGCTGAATTCACTGGCCATACCGAAACTTTTTCTGAGGTCTGCTACGAACGCAACAAGCAGGTCATCTGGCAGCTCTTCACTGCGGAAGCTCACGCCCTCGGCCATCACCTCGGTCGCCTCGCCGCACAGGACTGGCTCGCCCGCGACGTCCCCATGACCGAACTGCTCGACGCGCTCGTCGAAACCACCGCCTGCCTGCCCATCTACCGCACCTACATCCGCACCACCTCACTCGGCGATCAGGACCGCAACTACATCCAGAATGCCCTCGCCATGGCACGCCGCCGCACCACAGAAGCGAAAATCGGCGATCCCGCCTTCGAATTCCTGCGCCGCATCCTTCTCCTCCAGCCATCCGGAGAAAACCAGCCGCTCATCGACCAATACCTGCTGTTCGTCATGCGCTGGCAGCAGTTCAGCGGCCCCATCATGGCTAAAGGCCTGGAAGACACCGCCGGCTACGTCCACAACAGCCTCATCTCGCGCAACGAAGTCGGCAGCGACCCCGTCCGCAATCATCCCCCACTCGATATCCCCGGCTTCCACCGCTTTCTCGAACAGCGCGCCCGGCTCTGGCCTCACACCCTCAACAGCACCTCCACGCACGACACCAAGCGCAGTGAAGATGTCCGAGCCCGACTCCACGTCCTCTCCGAAATTCCCGAAGACTGGAAAGCCGCTCTCTCCCGCTGGCGTCGCCTCAACCAGCCCTTTCACTCTTCCGTCAAAGGAACCTCCGTGCCCGCGCCCGAAGAAGAAGTGCTCCTCTATCAAACCCTCCTCGGCAGCTGGCCACTCGACCCCTCAGAAGAAGAAATCTTTCCCGCACGCGTCCCCGAGTTCCTCCTCAAAGCCGCACGCGAAGCCAAAACCTATACCGCCTGGGTCCTCCCCGACGAAAACCACGAGCAAGCCCTGCTCCATTTCGCCGATAAAATCCTGCAGCCCGCAGCCCAGGCCTTTCGCCGCGACTTCCTCCGCCTCCATCGCAAGCTCGCCTGGCATGGCGCGCTCAACTCGCTCTCCCAGCTTCTGCTCAAAATCACCGCGCCCGGCCTGCCAGACTTCTACCAGGGCTGCGAGCTATGGGACTTCAGCATGGTCGACCCCGACAACCGCCGCCCCGTCGACTTCCGCCACCGCATCCAGATGCTCGAAGACATCCGCCGCGAACACGGCAACGGCTCACGCCGCTTCTTCACCGAACTGCTCAGGCACTGGCAGAACGGCCGCATCAAGCTCTTCCTCTCCGACCGCGCCCTCGACTTCCGGCGCGCCAACGCCGACCTCTACCAGCAGGGCCAGTACATCCCGGTCGAAACCTTCGGCCCCCATCAGAAAAGCCTCTGCGCCTTCGCCCGGCGGCTTGAGAATCAGTGGGCCATCACACTCGTGCCGCGACTCACCACCCGCCTCGGCACAACAGGCCGCTGGCCGCTCGGAGAAAAAACCTGGCTCGACACCTCCGTCGAGCTGCCCGACGACGCTCCCGATCAGTGGCACAACATCCTTACCGGCGAAACCGTCCAGACCTTTACCGGCCGGGACGGTCACAAAGCGCTCGCACTTGCCGACGTACTCAAAACCTTTCCCTGCGCCCTGCTCCATGCCACGACAAGCTAGGGCCTGTTAACAGGCCCTCATGCGTTACTTTCCCATCTCCCCATGCAGCGTCACTTCCATCTCATCGGGCCCAAACTGGTATCGCGACTGGATATGGAACGGTGACGGTTGCGAATGCAGCCGGAAGTCATAACCCTCAATCACCACCGGCGGAGACAGCATGCACCCGGCTGCCAGCTCCGGAATGCCGCCCTTCCACGTTCCAGCGATCATGTTGCAAAGCTCGCCAAGCGCGTCCTGCACCATCCCGTGGTCGTTGTCCGCCGATCCCGTCAACAGCTCCGCAATCCGCATTCCCGACGCGCGATTCACATGCACCACGCACGAGCCACGCATCGAGCCCGCCAGCCCCACAATCGCACCAATCATCTCCTGCCGCGTCGTCCAGCCCACGGCCTTCACAGGCACGCAGCTCACTCCCAGCATCGCCCCAAAGACCTCTTCCACGGCCAGATCCAGCCGCTGCTCAAAACTCTCCGGCTTTGCCTGCATCGTGTAGAGCTTCATCCCGCAATCCCTTCCAGCAAAGGCAGCACCCGGTCCTTCACCTGGTCCGGCGTAAATGGCTTGCGGATATATCCCTTCGCACCAGCTTCCACGGCCTGCATCACGTGGTCTCCGCTGCTCTCGGTCGTAATCATCACCACCGGCACGCCCGGCGCCAGGTTCGCCGCCTTCAGCTGGCGCAAAAACTCCAGGCCGTCCATGTGCGGCATGTTGATGTCAGAGAAGATCAGGTCCACGCGCTTGCCACGCAGCACCTCCAGCGCTTCCACGCCGCTGCCGGCCTCGAACACGTCAGAAAAACTCAGACCCGCCGCACGCAGCGAGCGCTCCACTATCTTCCGCATCACGGAAGAGTCATCCACAATCAGCGCCTTCAAATCACGCATCGGCTTACCTCAAATGTTTCGCAGAATGAGAAACGTGTTGAGGTTATCGACGAAATGAAATGAAAAGTTGAATGGGGTGGATTATTTCTCCGCCGCGCCGCCGCCCTCCGGCACAGCCTCCACCAGTCTCTCCAGCGGCCCCAGCACAGCAAACTCCGTCAGCGCCACCGGCTCCCTCGCCGCTGCAATCGCCGCCAGTTGCTCCGCCTTCCAACCCGCCGGCGCCGTCTCGCCAGAGGACAGATACCCCAGGGCAGCCACGCCCACGCGCCCAAGCTGCGCCAGTTGTCCCGGCCTGGCCTTTGCCTCCGCCAGCAGCGGCGAGTGCTGCATCAACTCCAGCGCGCCCGGCTCGGCCTTCACCCAGCTCGCAAACAAATCCGTCAACGCAATCTCTCCCGCCCGGTCCGCGCGAGGAGCCTTCAAATACCCATCCACCATCACTGCAAAGTCATGCCGCAGCGGCGGGTCAGGCCGCAGCGCATCCACCCAATGGTCCAGCGGAGCATGCGTCGTGATCTTGTGCTCGCTTGCATAATGCGCCCGCGCCCCCCAGCTCACCGGTTGCATCGCCGCTGCCAGCACCCGCAGCGGGCCAATCTCCTCAGTCCCCGCCATCATCCGCAAGCTCGCCCACTCCTGCGAAATCTGCGTCAGCCCCAGCGCCTCCAGCCGCACCGACTCCACCCGCAACCGCCGGTACATGTCATTCACATCGGTCACATTCTCCGGCGACCACAGCCGCTCGGCCACCGCCGCCGCCCGCGGCCATATCCGCGAGTCAATTGTCTTCCCGTCCACGTACTCGTTCCACATGCACGCTTCGCCGCCCAGAATGTGCTTCCGCTGCACCGCCGTTAGCGTGCTGTCCGGCGGAATCGGGTTCACCGCGTAATACGCCGACGCTGGCGACATGTGATCCAGGTAATATCCTGACGACAAAATTCCGTCATGGCCCTCCCGCGCCGCCTTCGCCAGTGATTTGTAACCGCGCCAGCTCTGAATCGTCACACTCTCCGGCAAACCCGGCGTAAGCACCTCGTCCCACCCAATCATCCGCTTGTGGTACTTCGTCAGAATCTTCAACACCCGGCGATTGAAGTACGCCTGCAACCCCGACGTACCCTTCAAATGGTGCGCTCGCATAAACGCCTGGATCCGCGCATTATGCCGCCATTCCACGCCATTGTTCTCATCCCCGCCAATATGAAAATACGCATCCGGAAAGATCGTCACCATCTCGCCGATAAACTGGTCCAGAAAGCGATACGTGCTCGCCCGCGTCGGATCCATCACCGGATCAAACACCCCAAACCGGTCCTGAATGTGAAACGGTCCCTTCGCGCTCGCTAGCTCGGGGTATCCCACCATCCACGAACTCGTGTGCCCCGGCATGTCAAACTCCGGCACCACGCGAATTCCCCGCGCGCGCGCATACGCCACAATCTCCCGTGCCTCGCCCTGCGTATAAAACTCCCCGTTCGATCCCATCTTCGTCAGCAGAGGAAACACCTTGCTCTGCATCCGGAAGCCCTGGTCATCGCTCAAATGCCAGTGCAGCACGTTCAGCTTCACCGCCGCCATCCCACGAATAATCTGCCGGATCTTCGGCACCGGCACAAAATGACGGCTGCAATCCAGCATCAACCCACGCCACGGATAGAGCGGCTGGTCCTCAATCCGCACCGCCGGAAAAAAATACTGCGTCCCATCGTTCTGCACCAGTTGCAGCAGCGTCTCCAGCCCGCGCATCGCGCCCACCACCGTCGCCGCATGCAGATGAATCCCCTGCCCCGTCACATCCAGTTGATAGCTCTCGTTTTCGTGGACACCCTGTACAGCCTCGCCCGGCCCATCCACGCTCACCACAATCGCCGAGTCCGCGCTCGCCCCATGCGCCGCCTTCGTCGCAACCATCACGCCCGTCTGTTCCTTCAGGTGCTCCATCGCACGATGAATCGCTGCGTCCAGCCGCGCGTTATCAAACTTCGCCACCGTCGCCGTCATCCCCGGCTGCACCAGCAAATGCCCTTCACCCACCTGCAAATGCGCAGGCTCCGGCATCAGATCATTTCTGAACTCATACTGTCCCGTCAGCCCCATCGCACTCCCCGCCGTCAACGCCATCCCCAGCAGCACACTCCAGCCGCACACACTCCATACCCGCTTCAACATTCCGGCCTCTCCAATCTACCCATGGGATCGATATCACATCCGACCCCTCAAATTCATGCACCACCACCATACAACTTCATCCGGAACTCTGTCCGTCTACTCCTCGCGCAGCACTTCCAGCGGCCGCTGTCCAAGGATCCGGTAGCTCGCCACCCATCCCGTCACCACCGCCAGCGCCGCCGCAGCCACCACCGCAATCGCAGACCCCGCATAGTCCGCCGCAAACGGCACATGCATGCGGTGCAGCAGCACGCGAGAGAGCACATTTGCAAACACCGCCCCCACCGCGCCCGCCAGCAATCCCAGCACTGTAAACTCAATGCTGAATACCGCCGCAATCCTCCGCCGCTGCGCGCCCAGCGTCTTCAGTACCACCACTTCCCTGATTCTTCTAAAGCGCGTGCTCGCCACGCTCGAAGCCAGAATAATCAGCCCCGACAAAATCGAGAACCCAGCCAGAAAATGAATCACCACCGTGATCTGGTTCACCAGCTTGCTGATCGTATCCATAATGTCCGCAACGTTCACCACCGTCACCGTCGGATACTTCGAGAACACCGCCCGCTCCATCTCCGGAATCGCATCCGGCCTCACGTGCGCATCGCCATACCAGATCGTCGTGTACTGCTTCAGCATACCCGGCGGCATCATAAAGTCCGCCCTCGCAAAGGACCTTTGCCCCTTCGGCGTAAACACCGCCACCACCTTCGTCGCAATCTCCGTCCCACCCAGGTCAAACGTAATCTTCGCGCCCGGCTTCACCTTCAAATCCTTCGCCACCCAGTCCACCAGCGCCACGCCCTTCGCGTCGTCGCTCGTCCACCACTTGCCTTCGCTGATCTTCGTGTCGGGCGGCACCTTCGTCATCCACGTAAACGAGCGGTCGTGAAACAGGTAGCGCGGATACTTCTTGTTCTTCTCCATCTCCGCCGCCGTCACTCCGTTCACTTCCGCAATGTGCCCCTGCACAATCGGCACCGCTTCCATCTTGCCGTGGATACCCTTCTGCGCCTCCACCAGTTGCTTCACGCCCTGCAACTCGTCATTGCTGATGTCCACAAAAAATACATTCGGCGCGCTCGGCGGAGCGTCCGCGCGCAGCGACGCCACAATCGAGCCCTGCATCAAAAACACGCTCAAAATCAGCATCACGCCCGCGCCTAGCGCCGCCAGCACCGCCGCCGACTGGTTCCCCGGCCGATACAGATTCGCCAGCCCATGCCGCAGTGTCGAAGGCAGCCCGAGCCGCGTCTTCTTCAAAAACCACCGCAACACACGCAGCAGCCCAGCCGTCAGCCCCAGCATCACCACCAGCAGCGACGCCAGGCAAATCGTGAACCACTTGCCCACCATCACCGAATCCGCAAGCCCCGCCGCAATCCCGCCCAGTCCCACCAGGATCACCACAATGCTTGCCATCTGCAACCGGTGTTCCAACACCCAATTTTTCCAACCCTTGCCCGGCTCGCCCTGGCTCACCGTCCGCCGCAGCACCACCACCGGACGAATCTTCCGCACATCCAGCAGCGGCGGCAGGCAAAACAGCACCGTCGTCAAAATCCCCGTCCCCAGCGCGGCCAGCACCGGACCCACCGGCAGCGTCAGCACCGGCTGCAGCGGCAGCAGCTTGCCCAGCATCGCCGGCAGGGCAAACTCCACCCCCACGCCCAGAAAAATCCCCAGCAAAGCCCCCGCCACACCCAGCAACACAGTTTGTAACAAATAAATGCGCAATAAATCCCGCGACTGCGCTCCCAGCGACTTCATTACCGCAAGCACTTCAATCCGCTGCTGCAGATGCGCCCGCATCGCCATCCCCACTCCAATCGCGCCCAGCACCATCGCCACCAGGCAAATCAAACTCAGCAGCCCCGTCGCGTGCTCCAGCCCTCGCGTCAGCGCCGGATTCGCCTCCCGAAAATCCGTCACCTGCGCATCCGGCAATATCTTCTTCAGCCGCGCCTTCATCGCCGCCACATCGCCGCCCTGCGGCAGCTTGAACAAATACCGCTGCCCCGCCTGGCTCCCCGGCCGCACCAGCCCCGTCGACTGCAGCGCCGCCCGCGTCATCATCACCCGCGGACCAATGCTCATCCCCGCCGTCAGCCGGTCCGGCTCGCTCACAATCTCACCCGCAATCCGGAACGTCTGCCCGCCCACCACCAGCGCATCGCCCACCTTCGCCCGCAGACGTACCAGCAGATTGTCATCCACCAGCACAGTCTTGTCCGTCAGCAGTTTCTGCTCAGGCTCGTCTGGCTTCAACTCCAGCTTCCCGTAAAACGGGTACTTCGCCGGATTCACCGCCTTCAGCGCAACCAGCACCGGCGTCGCCTCCATCGGATTCGCCCCCGCCAGCGTCGCCATCGAAACCGTCTGCGTAATCTGCGTCCGCTCGACGCCGTTCTGCGCTAGCGCGTCCATCGCCTTCACCTGCTCCGGCGTCGCCTGGTGGAACATCCGCGCCTGCAGGTCCGCCGCCATCAGCGAGCGCGCCCGCCCCAGCAGCGCCTTCTGGAACGACTGACTGAAGCCTCGCACGCCCGTCAGCGCGCCCACCCCAATTGCAACTGCAAAAATTACAAATAGAAACTTCGCCCGCGAAGCCTGCAGCTCCCGCCACGCAATCCGCAGCGCCGTGCTCCATCGCACCGTCGGCTTCATTCCGCCGCCTCACTGCGACACTGGTCCGCAATCACCAGCCCATCTCGCAAATGAATCTGCCTGTCCGCGAGCGCCGCAATCTGCGGATCATGTGTCACCATCACCAGCGTCGTGCCCTCACCGCGCTGCCGCCCGGTCAGCAGATCCATCACATGCTTCCCATTCACTGAGTCCAGGTTTCCCGTCGGCTCATCGGCCAGCACAATCGGCGGATCCATCACAAATGCCCGCGCCAGCGCCACCCGCTGCTGCTCCCCGCCAGAAAGCTGCACCGGATAATGCTCCATCCGGTCACCTAGCCCCACCGCCTCCAGCAACCCCATCGCCTTCTTGCGCCCATCCCCCGTCGCATTTAACTCATAGGGCAGCAGCACATTCTCCAGCGCCGTCAGCATCGGAATCAGCTGGTACGACTGAAACACAAATCCAATCTTCCGCCCGCGCACCTCGGCCAGTGCATCTTCTTCCAGGTTCGCAATCGAAACCCCATCCAGCAGCACATCGCCTTCCGTCGGAGTATCCAGCCCCGCCAGCAGCCCCAGCAGCGTGCTCTTCCCGCTGCCAGAGGCCCCCATGATCGCCACAAACTGCCCCTGCGGAATCACAAAGTCAATCCCACGCAAAATCTCCACCGTGCGCGTCCCGTTGCGAATGCTCTTCTTCAGTCCCTTGACTTCAATCATCCCGTCTCTCCGCGCCTCACCCGTTGCTAAACTCTAGATGTGAACCGCCGCGTCCCCCTCATACTGCTTCTGGTCCTCGTGGCCGCCCTCGTTCCATTCCCCGCGCACGCCGCCAAACGGCCCGTCATCGTTTGCTATGGAGACAGCATCACCGCTGGCCACGGCCTCATCCCCAGCCAGGCCTGGCCCGCCGCGCTCCAGCACGACCTCAACACCCGCGGCTACCACTACCGCGTCATCAACGCCGGCGTCAGCGGCAACACCACCAAGGACGGCGTCGACCGCCTCCCGCTTATCCTCGCCATGCACCCCGCCGTCGTCGTCGTCGAATTCGGCGGCAACGACGGGCTCCGTGGCCTTCCGCTCGCAGTCACCAAACGCAATCTTGAAGTCATCGTCTCGCGCCTGCTCGCCGCGCACGCCAAAGTCGTCCTCGCCGGCATCACGCTTCCGCCCAACTATGGCGAAGCCTACATTCATCAGTTCGATCTCATGTACCATCAGGTCGCCGCGCGCTACCACGTCCCGCTGCTGCCCATGCTCTACGCGCACATCTACACCGTGCCCGGAGCCATCCAGTCCGACGGCATTCACCCCACCGCAAAAGGCTCCAGGCTCCTTGCCAAAGCCTTCCTGCCGCTGCTCCTGCCCCTGCTGCGCAAGTAAGACGCTCATCCAATCACCGCAACTGGCTGGAACAGCGTTCCCGCCACCCGCCGCCCAATCGCAATCAGCTCGCGCTGTCCCTCAAAAATCCGCACCAGCGGAGCCTGCGAAAAATCCGGCAGATTTACTTGCATCCCGTTCCGCAATCGCCCCGCGCTCTTAGCATCCGCCGTCACCGCCGGCAGCTCGGTCAAAATCTCGCGCGGATGCGGCATGCGCTCTTCCAAATCCCCCGCTGCCGCCAGCGCCTCCACTTGCTCCAGAGTCATCGCATCGGCCAGCGTCAACTTCGCCACCGCAGTCCGCCGCAAGCTCGCCAGGTGCGCGCCGCAGCCCGCCAACTGCCCCAGCTCATGCGCTACGGACCGCACATACCCGCCTGCCGAAATCCGCATCCGGAACGCCGCGCAATCCCTACGCAAATCCTCCAGCGCAAACTCATGCACCGTTACCGGAACAGCCTTCAGCTTCGGCGTCTCGCCCGCCCGCGCCTGCTGGTACGCCGGCTTTCCATCAATCTTCTTCGCCGAATAAGCCGGAGGCATCTGCTCGATCTCGCCCTCAAACCGCTCGGCCAGTTTTCTCAGCTCGGCAAGCTCCAGCGTCAACGGCTTCGCCTCACCCTCCGGCTTACCCTCAGCGTCATACGTTTCGGTCGCAAACCCAAACCGAATCGTCCCCGTATACGCCTTCTCCATCGCGCCAAAGTACTGCGCCAGCCGCGTAAACTTCCCCAGCAGCAACGGCAATACTCCCGTCGCCATCGGGTCCAGCGTCCCTAAATGTCCAATCGATTTCTCACCCGTCGCGCGCCGCACCCGCGCCACCACGTCATGCGACGTCATCCCGCCCGGCTTGTCGATCACCAATAATCCGTTCACATCTACCACTATAAGTGGCAAACCGGTAAGCTTCGGAACGCACTTGTGCTTCCTCAAACTCACCGGCTTCTCCAAAAAATCCACTCACTAAAAAAGGTTTCCGGGTGCCCCACCCTCGCGAAGCCAGGGTGGGTCTTTCACAGCACTCAAACACCGTACGCCCGCCTCTATATATGCGGCGTGCTCCGCTCCCGCACCAGCGACAAAAACTCGCTCCGCGTATTCTGCTTCTGGAAGCATCCCAGCATCGCAGAAGTCACCGTCGACGAATTCTGCTTCTCCACCCCGCGCATCATCATGCACAGGTGCCGCGCTTCAATCACCACACCCACGCCCTGCGGGTTGATCGCTTCCTGAATCGCATCCGCAATCTGCCGCGTCAGCCGCTCCTGCACCTGTAGCCGCCGCGCAAACACCTCCACCAGCCGCGGAATCTTGCTTAACCCCACAACCTTCCTGTTCGGGATATACGCCACATGCACCCGACCGAAAAACGGCAGCATATGGTGCTCGCACAGCGAAAACATCTCGATGTCCTTCACCAGCACCATCTCGTCGTAGTCCACGTCAAACAGCGCGCCCCGCAGTATCGACGCAGGATCCTTCAAGTACCCGTGCGTCAAAAACTCCATCGCCTTTTCCACGCGCTTCGGCGTATCCAGCAGCCCATCCCGGTTCGGATCCTCACCAAACCGCCGCAGCAGCTCGCGGTAAATATCCTGCGTGGATGCGTCTTCCAACTCAGACTTCGCGCCAATCTTCTTGCCGATCGTTACAGTTGCCATGGTGTCCTTGTCGCGCTGCCGGTCAACGGCTTCCAGCTCGCGCCTCGTCATTTTTCTCGAATCTCGAAAAAATTGTTGTTCGTCTCTTCCACGCGTACGGCCATAACCTCTGCCGCGTGAAAACTTGCCTTCAATCTCCTGTGCACTTCAATGCACACATTCTCCGTCGTCGGAACCACATTCTTGAAGCACGCATGCAGATTCAGGTTCGTGTGGTCGAAAACACTCACCACCTCCCGCTGCACGCAATCATCGAGCTCCGCCAGGCTGCAGACCATCCCGGTCTCCGCATCCACTTCGCCGCCCACGCGCACTTCCACGATGTAGTTGTGCCCATGCCCATGCGGATGATTGCACTTCCCATACACAGCCCGGTTCTGCTCCGCGCTGAGCGAATCCGCATGCAAACGATGCGACGCGCTGAACCGGTACCGTCTTCCGAAATAAGCCCTCATGCTTCCCCGCAATAATCAGCAAACAGGTCCGGCATCTCGTACACTCTCACGCGCTCCAGCTTCGCTCCCGGAATCTTCCCCTCCAACCGCCGCCAGATCGCAATCGCAATGTTCTCTGTCGTTGGCACCGTCTCCTTGAACTCAGGAACCTCCAGGTTCAGATGCCGGTGGTCGTAAACCGAAACCACCTCGCGTTCCATCACATCCTTCAGTTCCTTCAGGTCCACGACAAATCCCGTCACCGCATCCACTGCTCCCGTCACCGTCACTTCCAGCGTGTAATTGTGCCCGTGCCCGTTACGATTTGCGCACTTCCCAAACACCGCTTCATTCTTCTCCTGGCTCCATGCCTCGTTCCAGTAGTAGTGCGCGGCAGAAAATTCGGCTTTTCTCGTCAGTGAAATCATGGTCTCAATCAGTGTCCTCTATAAGATGCCCGTTTTCATCCCATCGCTTCAGCGTTTCATCCCGCTATAACTGCGTCCCTTCCAAATCACCCGCTTTTTCACCGTATGATCAAACCAGCTCTGGTACAGCAGCACCACCAGCAGCGGCAGCCCCAACGGAGCCAGCACCGCATCTCCCCACGGGAAATGCGACCGCGCCACTCTCCGGTAAAACCGCCACATTGTCCGAGCCCATATCAGCAGCACCGCCACCCAGTACCACTGCATCCACATCGCGCCGCGCACCTCCCGCGCCACGCCGAACACCCACCAGGCCGCAAACGGCAGCCCCACCAGCAGCACCAGGTCGAGCGTCCGCCAGGCCGCCAGCGCCAGCGGATTCCCAAACAGCAGCGCCAGGTTCTTCCGCCATCCCTCCCACATCGCGCCAACGCTCCGATACATCCGCGTTCGTACCGCCTCCGGAGCGTTCCTGAAGCGCAGCCCCAGCTTCCGCTTCTTGAAGATCGCTGCCAGTTCCACATCCTCCAGCACCGCGTCCATCACCGCCGCATGCCCGCCCACCTTCTCATAGGCATCCCGCCGAACCAGCACAAACTGTCCATTCGCCGCCGCAAACCGGCTCTCCGGATTGTTCACCTTCGCCGGCGAATACAGTACCGCCAGCTCACTGAAAATCAGCGGCATCAGCGCCCGCTGCACCAGCCCAGTCACCTCCTGCCGCGGCGAGTACGACAACATCCCCACCCCATGCCGCTCCGCCTCCGTAATGGCCAGCGACAAATGCCCCGGTTCATGCACCGTATCCGCATCCGTAAACAGCAGCCACTTTCCCCGCGCCGCCTGTACTCCGGTCTGGATCGCATTCGCCTTGCCCGTCCACCCCGGCTCCGGCTCGTCCGCATCCAGCACCTTCACGCCCGCAAAACCCGCCGCTATCTCCCGCGTCCGGTCCGTCGAACCGTCATTGATGACGATAATCTCCCACTCCCGCCCCAGCTCCCAGCCCGGCTCCGACTGCCGCACCAGCGACTCCAGGCACGCTCCAACGCAGTCCTCCTCGTTGCGCGCCGGAACCACCACCGACAGCACCAGCGGATATCTCTCTGATTTCCCTACCGCTTCCAACTCATTTTCGTTCACGTCTTATTATAGAAACCGGGGGAAACATGCTTCACTCTGTCCGTCGTCGCTGGCTACCTGTTATGGCAATTCTGCCGCTCCTCGTCTTCGCCGGATGCAACGACAATCCTCACCCAGGATCAATCGGACGCGTCGCGCCCGCCTTCACCCTCCATAACGGAGCCCAGACCGTCAGCCTCAAGCAATACCGCGGCCACGTCGTCGTCCTCAACTTCTGGGCCTCATGGTGCCCGCCCTGCCTCGAAGAGTTCCCTTCCCTCATGCAGCTCCAGCAGGACATGCCCAACATCCGCGTCGTCGCCGTCAGCTTTGACACCGACACCCAGGCCTACCAGCAATACCTCGTCGAAAACCACATCACCGGCATCACCACCGCCGTCGACCCCACAGGCCACACCAACAAGGAATTCGGAACCACCCGCCCCCCCGAGTCCTACATCATCAATCAAAAAGGCGTCATCGTCCGTAAAATCATAGGCCCCATCAACTGGACCAGCCCCGAAATGCTCAACTACCTCAAAAACATCTGACGTTCATCAATGGCAGTTGGCCAACCCCAGCTCAGCCTGGGTGGGGATCAATTACCCAAACGCTCAAACAGTTGTCTTCCATACCGAAGATGAGCAACACCGCAGCAAACCCTGACCTGAGCGAACACGAAGGCATCCCATTGCAAGCCCGACTTTGGCTTGAGTGCGCAGAGCCTCGCGCCGCATCCCACCAAATCAGAGGAATAAATCATGAGCCACGCAAAACTCCTGATGATCGTCGGCGACTTCGTCGAGGATTACGAAACCATGGTCCCCTTTCAGGCCCTCCAGATGGTCGGCCACACCGTTCACGCCGTCTGCCCAGGCAAAAAGGCCGGCGAGTCCGTCCGCACCGCCATCCATGACTTCGAAGGCGACCAGACCTACACCGAAAAACCCGGCCACAACTTCGCCCTCAACGCCACTTTCTCTGAGGTCCAGCCCGCCAGCTACGACGGCCTCGTCCTACCCGGCGGACGCGCCCCCGAGTACCTGCGCCTCGACCCAAAAGTGCTGGATATGATCCGCCATTTCACAGATCAAAACAAACCCCTCGCCGCCATCTGCCATGCCGCACAGTTGCTGGCCGCAGCCCGCGTTCTCAATGGCCGCAAGATCAGTTGCTACCCAGCCTGCTCACCCGAGGTCGAACTCGCCGGTGGCGCATTCGTCTCCCTCCAGATGACCGAGGCCCACGTGGACGGCAACCTCGTCACCGCCCCCGCCTGGCCCGCCCATCCCGCCTGGCTCGCAAAATTCCAGCAAGTCCTCCAGAATCATCTCGCCGGCAAATACGAGTAAACCCCAGCAGAAACGGCCCGCGAAGCGGTGGTTCCCCATCCACCGCTTGCAGCGGAACAACCAACCGGCATTCAGGCCAAAACAGAAAAGGCCTCAAAGGACGCGCCCCCCGGACAGCCATTCCCCCGATGCGCGAAGTCCCAGCCAGCACATCGCCCTCATCCCAAAACAAAGAAAAGCAGACTACCGTCCCGGCATCCACTCTTCTGTTTACAACGCCAAATTGCGAGCCGATAATTACGCCGCGTGCAATTCCGCGCCGCAGCCTCCGGTCTAACCGGAAATCCATCGTTCAGTTGTCAATCCAAAAGGATGTCCTTTTATGTCGCTTGGCAAACGTGCAATTGCCGAATTTTTCGGCACATTCTGGCTCGTATTGGGAGGCTGCGGAAGCGCTGTCCTGGCAGCAGCATTCCCAAAGCTCGGCATCGGCTTCGTCGGCGTTGCCTTCGCCTTTGGACTCACACTCCTCACCATGGCCTACACCATCGGCCACATCTCCGGCTGTCATATCAACCCCGCCGTCAGCGTCGGCCTCGCCATGGGCAAGCGCTTCAGTTGGCGAGACCTGCCTGCCTACGTCGTCGCCCAGGTTCTTGGAGCCATCGCCGCCAGCACAGTCCTATACGTCATCGCATCCGGCAAACCCGGCTTTGACGTTCATGCTGGATTCGCCTCCAACGGCTACGGCGAGCACTCTCCCGGCGGCTACTCCCTGCTCGCCTGCTTCGTCTGTGAAGTCGTCATGACCTGCTTCTTCCTGCTGGTCATTCTCGGCTCCACGCATGATCGCGCACCCAAGGGATTCGCGCCCATCGCCATCGGCCTCTGCCTCACGCTCATCCACCTCATCAGCATCCCGGTCACCAATACCTCCGTCAACCCCGCTCGCAGCACCGGCCCAGCCCTCTTCGCCGGTGGATGGGCCATCCATCAGCTCTGGCTCTTCTGGCTCGCCCCCATCATCGGCGGCGCCCTCGGCGGTCTCATCCATCACGGACTCTTTGAGAAGCTGCCCATCGAGCCACCAATCGCCGGCGACCTGCACTAAACATAAAAGTGGCCTGGAATCTCTCCCAGGCCACTTCACCTTCCTCAAGACCGGTATTTATTCCCAGCTCTGCAGCTTATCCAGATCGTGGAGGATATTTGAGATGTGGGCCACGCGCGGAGACGATGTTTCTTTCATTCGCGATCGAGCTTTTCTGTTCCACCATCGGCCTTTTTTTGAACAGCAGGGAGTACTGAATAGCGTATCGAGTTCAAAGCTGATCCTTCTCAAGGCATGCATCAAAATGAATCAAACAGCACCTATACGTGTTGATTCGGTAGTGAGGTTAGCGCCGCCACCGCGAATATCCCCAGCCACCGCCTCCGAGCAGAAAAAGTACCAATAGAACAATCAGGATGGTTTCCATGTGTGACCTCACTCGCAAGACGAAGCGGACTTGCCCTTGTAGCGACTGTCTCACTTCTTCCCTGCACTTCATCCTAAAAGTGGCCGAGACAAATGTCTGAGCACTTTGGAACACTGTGATCAGAACGCTCCAGCCGCGTTTCAGGGATCTGCAATCCATGCCTTCTGCGCGGAACAATCACCCTGAGACTCGTCATTTTTACGTCAGACATGGCTCGCCCTTCGTCAAACCCAAGGTAACTTTGAACGGAAGTGCTATTTTGACCAGCATAGAGGCCACGACGCCGTTAAGATCAGTTCTACATTGGCGGCCGCGTCCCTTACGGAGTGACTGCACACGGTATCCCGATCGGGCCTTTGCAGTTTGACCGATTGGAAGTTATCCCGGCCGCCAGATGTACATCCCAAACACAGTGAAAGAAGACGTAATAAAGTGGAGGTCTCCGACACCTTTTTCACGATCCTCCATCCTCCACCCAGCAGAAAAGGCGCTCCCTGAAGGAGCGCCCTTCCGCAGCGAGCCGAAGCCCGCCAAGCCCAAACTAATCCCGGCTCTGCAGCTTGGCCAGCAGGTTCAGGATCTCCAGGTACAGCCACACCAGCGTCACCATCAGCCCGAATGCGCCGTACCACTCCATGTACTTCGGAGCATTCTGTTGCGCGCCCCGGTCGATAAAGTCGAAATCCAGCACCAGGTTCAGTGAAGCAATGCCAACCACCAGCAGGCTGAAGCCGATCCCGATCACGCCCGAACCGTTCACCGCGTTCACCGGACCCATGCCCACGTGGAACAGGCTCAGCACCATCTCCACCAGGTAAAACAGCATGATCGCGCCCGTAGCCGCAAACACGCCCATCCGGAACTTCTGCGTCACCCGGATCATTCCCGACTTGTAAATCAGCAGCAGCACAAACATCACGCCAAAAGTCAGGCAAACCGCCTCAAACGCAATCCCGTGGAAGCGCATGTCGAACACTGCCGAAATGCCGCCCAGCGCCAGCCCTTCAAACAGCGCGTAGATCGGCGCGGTCACCGGCGCCCAGTTCATCTTGAACATCGTTACAAACGCCGCAATCATCCCGCCGATCAGCCCAATCCACATCAGCGGCATCACCGCCAGCACGTCGCCGGAATAAGCCGTATGCCAGGTAAATGCCGCCGTCACCATAGCCAGCAGCAGCAGAATCCCGGTCTTGTTCACGGTTCCCTGCACCGTCATCGCCTCGCCGAAGGCCATCGGCTGACCGCGGAAAACCCGGTCGTTCAAAGTAGGGTTCGAAGTACGCATTAGTTGTGGCACGTTGAATCACTCCTGTCTTTTAGATTACGACGGATGCCGGAAGTTGCGCCCTCGCGCACTAATGTAGAATCGGCTTCCCGCCCGCCGTCATCGCCCGCAACGCCGCTTCATCATACGCAACCAGGCTCTGCGGCAGTCGCGCATAACCCAGGTGGAAGGCCGTGTCCTGCCCGTTGTGCAGCACCCATACCATAAACTTCCCCAGCGCCGTCCGCTCCACCACGTTCGCCCCGTCGCGCGGCACAATCATAAAGCTCAACCCCGCTATCGGATACGCATCCCCCGCCGTCGCCGGAGGATCCACAATCGCCGTATCCAGGTTCGCCCGCAACTGCGCCGCAAACGCCTCCACCGCAGCCTTCGTCGACGCCACATTCGGAACCACGTACCGCCCCGCCCGGTTCTCCACCGCCGCTACCGGTAGCTCATTCTGCTGCGCGTAGTTCAGCTCCACATACCCAATCGTCCCCGGCGAATTCCGCACCACGCTCGTCAGCCCGGCGCTGCCCTCGCCGCCAATGCCCACTGGCCACTTCACGCTGTCTCCCGAGCCCACTTTCGAGGCCCACTGCGGATTCACCTTCGAAAGGTAAGTCGTGAAAATGTCCGTCGCACCCGCCGCATCCGCCCGGTGCACCACCGTAATGGCCTCGTCGGGCAGCACCACTCCAGGATTGTCCTTCGCAATCGCCGGATCATTCCACCGCTTCACCGTACCCAGAAAAATACCCGCCAGCGTCCCGGCAGAAAGCCGCAGCGGCTGCTTCAACCCCGGTAGGTTGTAAGTAATGCAAATCGCCCCCGCCGTCACCGGAACCTGGATCACTGGCGGAAGCTGCCCCAGTTGCTTCGGCGTCAGCGCATAGTCGGTCGCGGCAAATGCCACCTTGCCGGCCGCCAGCTCCTCCACGGCCTTCACGCTCCCATCGGCCACGTAAACCACCTGCGTAGGACGGTGAAGCTCAAAGAAATCCTCACCCCACCGCTGCATTACCGGAAACACAAAACTGCTCCCCGCCGCCGGAATCGCTCGCAGCGTCTCAGGCTGTCTCTTCGAATTGCAGCCAGCCACCCCCAGCACCATCACAGCGAGACAAACAAAAAGCAATGCGCGATATCGCATCCAGACTCCTTCAAAAATCCCGACCCTCTATCGATCAGGCAGGCCCCAAAACTTAGACTGCCCGGAACCTCGTCCGGGCAGCATAAGCATCGCAATTTCCTTCATTTACCAGCTGTCTTGAGGAGCTTCCGGCTCCGCGGCCTCCGGCTTTAGCTCCGGAGCGGCAAAGCTCTGCACCCACCCTGCAATGCTCGGAACCGCAATCCCGCTCGGCCCCTTCGCAAGGTAAGCGCGTTGGTCTTCCACCCAGGCGCAGCCTGCAATATCCAGGTGCACCCACGGCGTATCGCCCACAAACTCCTTCAGGAACATCGCCGCCGTGCTCGCCCCGCCATAGCGTCCGCCCGTGTTCTTGATGTCCGCAATCTCTGACCTCAGCATCTCGCGGTACTCGTCGTCCAGCGGCAAACGCCAGAACTTCTCTCCGGCTCGCTCTGCCGCCCTTGCAAACCGCGCCCAGCTCTCCTCGTCGTTCGAGAACCCGCCTGCGCGAATCTTGCCCAGCGCCACCACGCACGCTCCAGTCAGCGTCGCCGCGTCAATCAAATGCGTCGCGCCCAGTTGCTTGGCGTACGCCAGCCCATCGGCCAGCACCAGCCGCCCCTCGGCATCCGTATTCATCACCTCAATCGACTTGCCAGACATCGAAATCTGCACGTCCCCCGGCTTCTGCGCCTTGCCGGAAGGCATATTCTCCGCCGCACAGAGAATCCCAATCACCCGCACCTTCGGCTTCAGTTGCGCAATCGCACGCATCGCGCCCAGCATGGCAGCGGCGCCGGCCATGTCGTACTTCATCATCTCCATGCCCTCGGCCGTCTTCAGCGAAAGGCCGCCGGAGTCAAACGTAATTCCCTTGCCCACCAGACCCACCACCGGCACCTGAGCCCCACCCTCCGGCTCATACCGCATCGCAATCAGCGCTGGCGGCTCATCTGATCCCTTGGCCACGCTCCAGAAAGCGCCCATCTTCAGCTCATGCAGCTTATCCGCGCCATACACCAGGCAGGAGAGCCCATTTTCGTGGCACATCGCCGCCGCCCGCTGCCCCAGCATCGTCGGTGTCAGCCGGTTACCCGGCTCATTCACCAGCGAACGCGCAAAGTTCTGCGACTCGCCAAGAATGTTCCCCTCCCGGAAGCCGAACTCCACCACCGTCCGGTCCATCAGCGGAGGAATCACCAGCGTCAGCTTTTGAATGCTCCGGTCCTTGCGATCTGAGCGATACGTATCCGCGTCAAAGTCCGCCAGTTGCGCCGCATAACCAATCGCCCGCGCCACCTCCGTGGTGTCCAGCTCCGTTGACGGAAACACAATCGAAAGCGACCGCAGCGAACGTGGCTTTGCAGCCCGCACCGCCGCTCCCGCCGCCCGGCCCAGCACGTGCGGCGTCAGCTTCGCCCGCTTTCCCACTCCTACCACCATCAGGCGCATCGCAGAGATGCCATGCGGAGCATGCAGCAGCAACAACTCGTTGCCTTCGGCCTTGAATTCACCATTCGCCAGCGCAAACTCCGTCGCCTGCTCCAGCGCCACTTCATCGCAAAGAAGCCTCGGCTCCGGGTGATCCGCAGAACCATAATCCACCGCAAACACCACCAGCAGCTCAGCAGCATGCGAAGCCGAAACGCTCTCAATCAGTTCTGTATGCATACGTCCGTAAACAAGGGTGAGATTCGAAATTGGCCTGGACCACCCGCTGCTTGAGTCCTATGGCCTGTCTCGCCCCGGTAATCCGCTCACTCAATTTCTGGTTACTTCCGTTCTCTCGCGAGAACCATCAGGCCTTATCGTACACAAAAAATCCGCGTCCGCTCTTCCGTCCCAGCCAGCCCGCATCCACCATCCGGATCAGCAGCGGGCAAGGTCGATACTTCGGATCGCCCAGACCCTCCAGAAGCACGCGCATGATGTCCAGGCACACATCCAGCCCGATAAAATCCGCCAGCGTCAGCGGCCCCATCGGATGCGCCATCCCCAGCTGAAACACCTGGTCCACCGCCTCCGGAGTCGCCACGCCCTCCATCACCGCATACATGGCCTCGTTCAGCAGCGGCATCAGCACACGGTTCGAGACAAACCCCGGAGCGTCGTTCACTTCCACCGGCGTCTTGCCCAGCCGCTCCGCCAGCGCCTTCACCGTCTCAAAGGTCTCCTGCGTCGTCGCCAGTCCGCGAATCACCTCCACCAGTTTCATCACCGGCACCGGATTGAAAAAGTGCATCCCGATCACCCGCTCCGGCCGTCCCGTAAACGCCGCCAGCTTGGTAATCGAAATCGAAGAAGTATTGCTCGCCAGGATCACGCCCGGCCTCGCAATTCGGTCCAGATCTTCAAAAATCTGCCGCTTCACCTCCAGCCGCTCCGTAGCCGCTTCCACAATCAGGTCGCAATCGCCCAGCGCCGTCCGTGCCAGCGTACCCTCTATCCGCGCCAGCGCCGCATCCGCATCTTCCTGCGCCAGCTTGCCCTTGCTCACCTCGCGTCCCAGGTTCTTCTTGATCGTCTCCATGCCGCGATCCAGAAAACGC
This sequence comes from Acidobacteriaceae bacterium, assembly GCA_049965615.1. GTDB lineage: Bacteria > Acidobacteriota > Terriglobia > Terriglobales > Acidobacteriaceae > Acidobacterium. The sequence continues at coordinate 47,157 of JBMFWD010000009.1, read as the reverse complement.
TGCTCCACCTCGCACAGCCGCACCGCAAAGCCGCCCTTCGCAAACACGTGCGCAATCCCGTTGCCCATCGTGCCCGCGCCAACTATGCCAACTCGCTTGATCTCATTCACCGTGAATATCCTCCCCTGCAAACTCAAAACAAGTGAGTCTACCAGCGCAGCAGGCCCTCGCGCGACCCCCAGCTCACCGCCGCAGCTTCACATCCGCAAACACAAACCCATCCCGCTCCACCACCTCGCCGCTCTCAATGGGAATCTCCTCCCCGAAAAACGGCCCGCCATACACAAAACTGTGAAACTCCCCATTCTCCCCGCACGGATCCACCCCCTCGGGCAGCGCCGCCAGCAGCGCATCATCCAGATCCCGCCCTGCAAACTCCCGCGGCAGCTTCTTCGGATCCACGCACACCAGCCGCGTCTTCACCCCGGCGGCCACCATCTCCCGCGCCAGCTCCCGCGTATCCAAACCCCATACCGGAAACAGCGGCTCCAGCCCCGTCCCCGCCAGCTTCTCCACCCGGTACTGCCGAATGTCCTCCAGAAACAAATCCCCGAACGCCACCGCCTCCACGTTCTCGGCCACGGCCCGCGCGCAAGCCCCGCTCATCGCCGCCTCGTATTGCTCGTTGGTGCAAGGCCACGGCAGAGGAACCGTCACCAGCGGCAAGCCCGCCGCGCGTGCCTGCGCCTCCAGCAATTCCCGCCGCGTGCTGTGCATCGCCACACGGTCAAAATGCCCGTTCAGCGTCGTCAGCAGCGCCACCACTTCCACATCAGCCTGCTGCCGCAGCAGGTGCAGCGACCACGCGCTGTCCTTCCCGCTGCTCCAGCTCAACCACACACGCTTCCGCTTCATCGCTCCAGCCTAACCGCAAATCCCTATACTGGAAACAGCATGCAGGTCTTCCCCAAATTTCTTCTCTCTGCCACCTCGGCCGCGCACTTCCCTGCGCCCTCCGCGCCGGAGTTCGCATTCCTCGGCCGATCCAACGTCGGCAAGTCCAGCCTCATTAACGCCCTGCTCGGCTCCCGCCAGGCCAAGGTTTCCTCCACGCCCGGCCGCACCCGCGCCATCAACTTCTTCAGCCTCACCACCTCGCCCGAGCGCCAGCAGCCCAACTTCCTCTTTGCCGACCTGCCCGGCTACGGCTACGCCAAAATCTCCAAATCCATCTCCGCCGAGTGGCCCAAATTCATTGAGCCGTACCTCGCCGAGCGCCCCACCCTCGCCCTGTGCATCTGCCTGGTCGACAGCAATGTCCCGCCCCAGGCCACTGACATCCAGCTCGCTGAATTCCTACGCACCATCGAGCGCCCCTGCCTGGTCGTCGCCACCAAGGCCGACCGCCTCTCCGGAAACGGCCGCGCCAGGGCAAAGCAAACCCTCAGCCGCGCCCTCGGTGCAGACAACCTCCTTCTCTGCTCGGCAAAAACCGGCCTCGGAATGAAGGAATTGTGGAGTGAAATTCACCGTGTCGCCGAAGAAGCAGGCGCAAAAATCAAGTAGCCTGCCCTAAAACTCGACCGCAACCCCGTCGCGCGTCACCACCATCTGCGCCGCCAAAGCCTGATCCCGTCCCAGCGCCTCAACCAGCCGCGACACCTCGGCATCGCTCATCCGAACACACCGTTGCGCTGCCAGCTTGCGCCCCAGGTAGCGCGGAGCACGCTGCAGCCATTGCCGACGCAACGCAGTCCCCTCCGCCGCGTCCTCCAGCATCGCAGAAGCCAGCTCATCCACCCGCGCCAGCACCGGACCCGCAGCCCACGCCGCCGTCTGATTGCGCAGCCGCCAGGTCACCATCGTCCCGAGCTCAGCCCCATGCTCCGATCCGTCCTCCAGCCAAAGCGCCCCGCGCTCCACCAGCGTCGCCGCCCAGACCACATGCTGGCCCGCAAGAACCTCCGGCTGCAAACCCCGCTCCACCATCTCCAGCGCGGTTTTCTCAGGATCAGCCGACAAGCAAACCGAAACCGGCTGCTTCTTCCGCACCTCGTTCTTCAGAATCCGCAGCGCCTCATCCAGATCATTCACCACAAAGTCACAAATGCCATACCGCAGCAGCTCCTTCACCCGCTCCCGCTGCGCATCCACCGCCAGTACCGCGGCGCCAGCCACGGCGCCGGCAACCAGCGCCGCAATGCCCTGGACATCTACGTCCAGCACCGCCACCAGCCAGCCACCCAGCCAGGCCGCATGTCCCGGCTCAGCCATTCCCCGCTGCGCTGCCATCTGCTCCAATGCCGCATAGGCATCAAAAACATCCGCAACGGCAGGAGTCAGCAACTCGACTTTGTCCAGTACGATCACCACTGAATTGTATGAAATGGAAAGAAGACTAGGGAAGAAAACCTACCAGCTCGAATACGGTTGTCCATTTGATCCAACTGCATTCGACCCGCTGTGGACATTATCGATACCACCATCGCTCTGGTACACATCCGACAGCGTATCGCTCGTATCCGTCACCCATGTATCCGCCGAATGCGTCATCGGGTCCACCGGAATCGCATGCAGATATCCCGACTGCACCAGATCGTCCAGCGACTGCGGGGCCTTCCCCTTGTCCATCGTGTAGGCGGAAATCGCCTGCCGCATCACCTGCAGATCCTGCTTCAGAGCCGCCTCACGCGCGCTCTGCACCATCGCCGCGAACCTCGGCACCGCTACCGCCGTCAGAATCGCTATGATCACCATCACCACGATCAACTCGATCAGCGTGAAGCCCTGCTCCCGTCTCCGGCCGAATCTCTGCAATTGCGCCTTCATCAAATTTCACTTCCCTGCCGATTGCCCGCGCTCGCCTTTACCATGTCGAATACTTCGTCCCGTTCAACGCCGTGCCATCCGACAACGAGTACACATCAAAAACATTCTGCCCGCCCCACGACGTACTGTCCGGGCTGTCCTGCACCGATCGCTTGCCCCAAGTCGCCTTCCCCGTCATCGGGTCTACGGGAATCCTCCTGAGGAATCGCACCGTCTTGCCCTTGATGTCCACCCCATCCACCAGCACATGCAGGCTCGGCGGATAATTAAAGCTGTCCACCTTCGTCCGGATAAATCCCCGGTCCGCCGCATCCTTGTAGGCGTCAATCGCGGCCCGCATCTCCCACAAATCGTGGCGCAGAATCTTCTCCTTCTCCCGCTTCACCTGAAAACGCATCACCGGCAGCGCCGCCGAGGCCAGGATCGACAGGATGAACACCGTGATGATCAGCTCGATCAGCGTCAGCCCTGACTCCCCTGCGCGCCTGGTTCGAACCTGCTGCATCAGTACCCTCTGCTCCTACTTCACTTGGACTACGGCAAGCGACCCGACAGCCGGAATGCTCTGCTCCTGGCTGTTCCGAATCACAGGACGGATAATCGCAACGGTCGCATCGCCCGCGGCCTTGGCCTTAAATGTAAGGACGCAAACCGTGCCGCTGCCGCTCACTCCCTTCACTCCAGGCGGCCGCGAAGCGGAAATCTCCACCTGCCCGTTCCCGTCATCCCGATGAACCAGCGCTACCGCCTGCCCGTCCTTGCCCAGAAAACTGTTCGGCGCATTCGGCGTGCCTGTCAGGTCTACGTTGATCAGGCTCAGCCGCGTCGCGTCATACTTCAAGCGCATCGGAACCGCATACACATCCTCGCCGTCTTCCAGCTGCACCTTCAGTTGGAATGTCTTGCCCACGGCAGCGTTCGTCTGCTGCGGATCGAGCTTCAACAGCACCGGAGGAGCATTCGACGCCTCCGCGTTCATCTGCTGCATCGCGGATTTCGCCGCACCCTCCGCGGTCTGCGCCGAAGCAGCAGACGCAGGTTGTGCCTGCGATGCCGCACCCGGTGCCGGAACTTGCGCCGGAACTTGTGCCGGAACCGTTGCAGGAGCCGCAGTCGTCGCCGGAGCGCCCGTCGTTGGCTGCCCGCTGCTTGCCCCTGAGTATGTCCCATTCGCCGTGCCGCCTGCCGCGCTCTGCCCGCCCGCCGGCTGGCTCGCCATCCGCACCGCAAAATTGTTCGCCGTACCCGTATAAATCGCAGCCGTCTGCGCCGGTGTCAGCATCTGGGCGCGAATCACGTGCGGAATCAGCAGGAAGACTAAATCGTCCTTCGTGACCGTATGATCGTGCACGCCAAAGATGTACTTCAGCAAAGGCAGCTCAGCCAGTCCCGGAGTCCCGCTCACTGAGTTGCTCGTCTGCACCTGCTTGATGCCGCCAATCATCGTGGCTTCGCCATTCTTCAAGCGGATCACTTCGTTCGCCACGCGCTGCGTAATGATCGGTTCGTTCACGCCTCCCAGGTTTTCCGTCCCGTTCTGCGCATCCACCGTAATCTTTACCTTCATCGAAACATCACGGTCATACAGCACCGTCGGCGTAATGTCGATATTCACGCCCACATCCAGGTACTGGAACTGCGTATTCACCAGCGAACTCACAATCGCAGTCGCCGCGCCCGTCTGGTACGAGCCCGTCGCAACCGGAAGCCGTTCGCCGATCTTCAACTGCGCATCCTGCCCGTCCGAGGCGCGAATCCGCGGCTCCTGAATCACCTGCGTATTCGAGTCAGACAGCAGTAAATCCGCCTCCGCCTGCCCAATCGTCACCGCAAAATTATTCGAATTCAGATGCGCCAGACTATTCAGCGTCAAGCCGCTCGACGTAGTCGGCGTCGTGCTTGTCGAAGTGCTGCTGCTACTGCTGCTGGTGCTTGAGGTCGCCGCCTGGATGTTCACGCTCGCCGTCTGCGGAAGCTGCAAGCCAATCTTACGCTCCAGGTTCCGGCTCACTTCCAGCACCGCCACATCCACCACCACCTCGGGCTTCGGCCGGTCCAGATCGTTGATCAGCTTTTTCGCCAGGATCAATTCATCCGGCGACGCGCGCATCACAATCGCGTTCTGGCTCGCCACTCCAAAAATGTGCGCCGTCTGGAACACGTTCCGCAGCGCCGTCTGGATATCCGTAAAATCGCTCTGCTCCGTCACGTTGTGCAGATAAAAGGTCTCAACCGCCTGCGTCTCCAGCTCAGATCGCTTCGCGCGGGTGTTCGCCGCCACAAAAATCGTATTCGGCGTTATCGCCTGGTAAAACGTATCGGAAACAGTTGCAATAATCTGCAGGGCCTGCCGAAACGTCGTGTTCTGCAAATCCACCTGGATCCGCTTCGAGGTGTAATCCGGGTCAAACAGCACGTTGATCCCAGCCGCCTTGCACACCGTCTGGTACACCACCTTGCTGTCTTCCACCATGTGCAGCGTCAACGGCTCATTGGAAAGTGGACGCAGTTGCACCGGACCCTCCAGCCGCTCGAATGCCTGCCCCGGCGTCCGTGGTGACTCCGAGTTCGTACCCGACTGCACCGCGTTCACCTTCCGCCGGATCGCTTCGATATCCTGCGTCGCCAGTTCGTTGCCCGGATCAATCTGCAGCGCCAGCAAAAACTCCGCTACAGCGCCGGAATTGTCGCCCAGCTTCTCCAGCTGCTCGCCATGCTCCACATGCAGCGCCGAGGCAGGCAGCCTCGTCCGTTCGTACGCCACGCGGTAGCGCTCCTCGCCCGCCTTCATCTTGTAGGCCTTGTAGTAGTCCTGGTAGGCCTGCTCAACCTGGTTCTGCGCCTCGGCCTTCTGGCCCAGCTTATACCAGTGCTTTGCAGACTCGGCATGCGCCTTCGGCGCGCCGCTAACGAAGAAAATCAGGCTCACAAAAAGAGAAAAATACAGCGTCGAGCGCGTCATGGAACCCCAGTTTCGAAATGGCTGCAGCGGCATGCTGTCCGCTCCTGCTTTCAATTGCACGGTCGTTGCCTTCCCTGCGAAATTGCCGGGCCACCAATGCCTTGATTCTGCTTGGCCGTCAGGATTGCAATCCGCGCTCTCCTCACTCGCCGGGCAGCCTCTCATCATAGTACCTTGCCAAGCCTTTTCCGGCCCCGCTCCGCATGCGTAACCCTCACCGTCGCCTGCTAACATGAAGAGTCACTCGCTTTCTCATGTCGAAACACTCCACCATCCAGGTCAAGCCCGCTCCAGCCGCCAAGCCCAAGCCTCGCGACCCCGTCGCATCCGGCGAGCGCGATGCCGCCGTCAACCGCGCGGCCAGCCACAACTATTTCCTCCTCGACCGCTTCGAGGCAGGCGTCGCCCTCCGCGGCACCGAGGTCAAATCCATCCGCGAAGGCAAAGCCAACCTCAAGGACGCCTACGGCCTCATCAAGGACGGAGAAGCATTCCTTCTCAACGCCCACATCGGACCCTATTCTCACGGCTCTTACTCCAATCACGACGCAGTCCGCACCCGCAAGCTACTCCTCAACCGGCAGGAACTTAGAAAACTATGGGGAAAGACGCAGCAGAAGGGCTTCACGCTCATCCCCACCCGCCTCTACTTCCGCCGCGGCAAGGTCAAGTGCGAGCTCGCCGTCGCCAAAGGCAAGCAGGACTGGGACAAGCGCGAAACCGAGCGCAAGCGCGAGGCCGATAAGGAAGCACGCGCCGCCATCGCCCGCGGGCAAAAGTCCTGATCGCTACCCCAGCGTACCCCAATAATCTTGCCGGGAATTCCGCCGCAAATTGCTACCATGGAAATAACTATCCTCCGGCAAAGCCGGAGGCTTTATGCGATTGGCCCCTCAAGGGGGCCTGAACGCACACTGCGGCAGGCTCGCTTTTGCGTCTCCCGCCGCGGGCTTTGTAACAAGGGCACGACTTTAGTCGGGCCGTAAGTGCAGCAAAAGAACTGGGGCTTTAGCCCCCGAAAAAGATGGCCCGATGAGTTTTGCAATAGGGTTCTTACGCAAATTGCCCGCCTGAAGGAGCCTGCGCCCATTCCCGTAATTGTCAAACTTCTGCTGCCTCCCCGGCATAGCCGGGGGTTCTCCATTGGCGAATAGGGCATCCACTTCGCCCCAAGCGTCCTGGAACTCCTCGACCGGTGCATTCACCTGCGCAAAACATCTCGACCTTACACTACGAAAAAATCGTAGGACCATACGATTCAAACCACACACACCGTATCAAATCGCAGGGTTAACCCCCTCCCGTAAGCCATGAGAAACAAAAGACTTCCAAGCCTAACGTCCCACAAGACAAACATAAAAAAGCACTTACCACACATTAGCCGGAACGTCTAAAAATCGCAGGGTGCATCTACCGCAAGCCACCCATCTCTCCCGAGCTTTCACCACCCCTCAGTACCACCGTAATCTTGGCGGACTCTCTTCCTGCGCCTACTGTACGGAGTGAAATCCTCCTCAAGAGAGGCGTTCATGCAAAGAGAATCCTCCGCTTGGGCTGCCGAGTCCGCTTCTGCACGATCCGGCCATCGGCGCCCGTTATTTCTCATGATTCTCGGCTGCGCCGCCCTGATGGTGGCGCCATCCGCCCATGCCGGGCGTCGTTGCTACTCCCCGGCCACCGCCGCCCGCCATCCCCACCGCAAGCTCTGCGTCAAGGCCCATGTTTACCGGGAAATCCAGCTCGACGACGGCACTCGTGTCCTCGACGTCTGCTCCCCCAGAACCGCCGCCGCCGACTGCCGCTTCGCCTTCGTCACCCTCGACCGCAACCGATCCAAAGTAGGCGGCCTTGAGCAATTCATCGGCAAGGAAGTGGAAGTCCAAGGCAAAGTCCTTCCTGTCCACGGTCGATCCGAGATCCTGCTCTCCTCGGCAAAGCAGCTCCACCTGGCCGCGTCGGAGCATCACCGCAAAGAAGTGGCCAGCACCCGCCACAGCAAGTTCCATCCCAACCCGGAACTGCTCAAGGGCTTCAACGCCACCCAGTCGCGCATGCCCATCGCCGACCCCGCCTTCCGGGGCGGATACAGAAACTAGGGCCTGTTAAGAGGCTCTGGCCGGCTCCGCTACCGGATCGGCCCCGCATAACGCCGCAGCTCCCGCAGCGGATAGAACGTCCCCCGCCAGATCACACCGCCCTGCCGCAGCGTCGTCCACATCGACCGCAGAATGCTGTACAAAAACAGCATTCCCGCCACCGGAAACGTCACAAAATACCATCGCGAGAAATCGCAGAACTGCCGGTAATAGCTGTACATCAGGAACTGCATCGCCAGGATCACCAGGCAGGCCAGCCGCGCCGCATCCGAGCCGAACCATCCCGCCACCGGCGCCAGGCAGCCCATCGTCAGCATCACACAGGCCGCCAGCAGCAACGGCAACCGGAACTGGAACACCGCAAACGCATTCTTCGTCAGGTTGCTCACAATCCCCATCGCCCCCGGAGCCCAGTGCACCTGAGCCAGCCCCGGCCCAAATGCAACCTCCTGACGGTAACCCTTCTGCTTCACCGTGTAGCCCAGGCGCACGTCTTCCAGCACTTCCATGCGCAAGGCCTCAAAACCGCCCACCCCGTCGTAAACATCCCGCCGGATCAGGTTGAACGCTCCCACCCCTATCGACTCGCGCTTCGCCTTCGGGTTCGGAATCTGCCACAGGTTCACCGCCGTCGCCACCACCACCTGCAGAAACGACATCATCATGCGCTCTCCGCCCGTATGCAGAATCGGCGTCGGCAGCATCACAAAGTGCCCGGCTCCGGCACTCTCTGCGTAGTGCACCGCCCGCGCCAGCGCCTCGGGAGCAAATTGCACGTCACCATCGGTAAACAGCATCCAGGGAGTGGTCGCCTGCCGCGCCGCCAGCGCCAGTGCATGGTTCTTGCCAAGCCAGCCTTCCGGCAGCTCCGTCACGTGGATCACCGTCAGTTCCTTACCCGCCGGCACCGGACGCGCCGCCACCCGCTCCATAATCTCACCGGTCCCGTCCGTCGAACGGTCATCCACGGCAATCACGCGCAGAGGCAAAGTCTGCGCCAGCAACGACTCCAGCGTAGACTCAATCGCCGCCGCCTCATTCCGGGCCGGCACAATCACCGTCAGGCTGGGAACTTCCCCCTGCATCCGCTCCGGAGCGGCAAAACGGCCCTCCGTCAAATTAGGAATACGCGGCAGGCAGCGCAGCGCGGTCATCGTCCGCCATACCCACCCCAGTGCAATCGCCCAGTTGACTGCCGTGAGCGCCGCCCACACATCCTTCATCGCCGGCGACCCGCTTCCACTTCGATCCGCATACTCTTAACTAGGAAAGCCTCTCTTCCACAATCCTTGCGCCCGAACTGGAGGAGTCTGTCTCCGCCACGAATGCGCCAGACAACTCGCTGTTCACCGCCGTCAGCTACGGCAAATCTTATTACGCAAAAACACTACTGACCGGATGACACCGTCGGACGAGGCCAACGCGCCTCTACAATCGTCGAGATGCCGCCACGCGGACGAAAATCGCCCCGCACCACGGCCCACACCGGATCGCAAGCCTTCACCACGTCGTTGAGCACCTGGTTCACGATATTTTCCTGGAAAATCCCCAGGTTCCGGTAAACAAACAGGTACTCCTTCCACGATTTCAACTCCAGGCAGCGCTCCCGAGGCATATAACGAAGCGTGATGGTTCCAAAATCAGGCAACCCGGTTTTTGGGCACACTGAGGTGAACTCCGGGTCGTCAATCAGAATCTCATAGGCAGGAAACTGATTTTGCCAGGTGTCGATAGCAGGAAACGAGAAATCCAGACCCGCTTTCGCGTGGTCGTCGGTATAACCAGTCGGCATAAACGTATTGTAGGACAACCGCGGGTTCGCAAAACTTCACTCAAATCCCGATATACATACTTTTTTGACTCCTAAAGCACATCAATTGAGTCTTATATACTGACCTTCGATCCGCATGGCCATCCATATCAAACAAAATATCCGCACGGCAGCCCTCATCACCGGTTTCGTCGTAGCCCTGATTCTGATTTTTGTCGCTGCCAGAATGCTTTTACGCAGCAACCTTCCCGTGCGCGTCGCCACCGCTCATATGGGTGATCTGCTGAGCACGGTTTCGACCAATGGAAAAGTCGAGCCGAAGACCAACTTCGAAGCGCATGCCCCATTCCCCGGCCTTATCAAGAACATTTATGTCCACCCCGGTCAAAAGGTCAAAGCAGGAGAACTCCTGCTGACCATGGATGACAGCCAGGCAAAGGCCAATCTCGCCAGCGCCTATGCAGGGCTCAAGGGTGCACAGGCCAGCTACGACATGGCAGCCGCAGGTGGACCCGCCGAGAGCCGCCTCGCCCTCACAGGCCAGATCAACAGCACACGCATTGACCTTACACAGGCGCAATCTGACCTCGCCGCGCTCCAGAAGCTCGAAACCACAGGCGCCGCCTCTCCCAGCGAAGTCACCGCCGCGCAGCAGCGCGTCCAGGCCGATCAGTCCGCGTTACAGGTTCTCAAGCAACGCCAGCAGGCCCAGGTAAATCCGCTGGATGTGGCCCATGCCAAGGCCGCTCTCGATCAGGCCAGGCAGGCTTACGAGGCCGCAAGCGCCGTCCTGGCGCAAAGCAACGTCCGTGCTCCGTTTGCGGGAACCGTGTACAACATTCCCGTTTCCAAGACGGAATACGTTCAGGGCGGCGCTCTCCTGCTCGAAGTGGCAAACCTCGATCATATGCAGGTGCTGGCCTACTTCGACGAGCCCGAAATCGGTAAGCTCGCCCTCAACCAGCCCGTTGTCGTCCACTGGGACGCCAAGCCGAACATCTCATGGAAGGGCTACATCGCGCGCATGCCCTCCACCATCATTAACTACGGCACGCGTTACGTCGGGGAAGCCTTGGTCAACATTGAAAACAAACCCGACCTGTTGATCCCCGACACAAACGTGACTCTTACCGTTACAGTCGCCAATCTCAAAAACGTTCTCATCGTTCCACGCGAAGCCCTCCACATCGAGCAAGGCAAATCCTTCGTCTATCGCGTGGTGAACGGAACCCTTCGCAGAACCTCAGTCACCGTTGGCGAACTCAACCTTACCGATGTGCAGATCATAAGCGGCCTCAAAGCCGGAGAGGTCGTAGCCCTCGGAGCAACAAACGGCCAGCCTCTCGGTGACGGTCTGCCCGTCAAAGTGGAACAGTAGTGTCTCGTATCCCCCAACTTCGCAATTCCCTGCTCCTTGCCTGCATGGTGTTATTCACCAGCGCCTCAGGCATGGCCCTGCCCGCAAGCCTGGCCCATCCCATTCTGCGTGACATCGTCACAGGACACGCCCAGGATGCGCTGAATGCGCTCGCCACCGCCATCACCGAGCACCCTGACGACGCACTCGCGCTCGAGCTCCGCTGCCGCGTCCAGATTCAGGAGAACCACTGGAACAGGGCCATCGCCTCCTGCCAGCAGGCCGTTCGCCTTAAACCGTCAGACAGCAACGCACACCTCTGGCTGGGTCGCGCCTACGGCGGAAGGGCAAGCACCGCAAACCGGCTTACCGCTCTCGGGTTGGCAGTCAAGCTCCGCAATGAATTTGAAACAGCAATCCAACTCGACCCGCGCAACATCGCAGCCTACGCAGCGCTTGGCGAATTCGACGTGCAGGCCCCATCATTGCTGGGCGGCGGGCTCGACCGCGCTCGGGCGCTCACTGCAAAGCTCCAGACCATCGCCCCGGCCAACGCACACGCTTTGCTGGCAAAGATCGCCGAAAGCCAGAGGGACTACGCACTCTCTGAAAGCGAATGGAAAAACGCCGTCAAGGCATCCCCGCAACCCGCGCAGGCATGGATGGAACTCGCCAGCTTTTACCGGCGTCGCGGCCGCTACGATGAAATGATCAAGGCAGCGGAAAACGGCGCTGCCAGCGATCGCGATCACAGCGCCTCGCTCGTCTACGGCGCGCAAATTCTCATCCGCGCCCAGCGCAATCTGCCAGAGGCGGAGCAATGGCTGCGTGAGTATCTGGCCTCATCCGCTCAATCCGAGGACACCCCGGCATTCGCAGTCCATGCACAACTAGCCCGGCTTCTACAGCGCGAAGGCAAAACTGCCGAGGCACAGCAGGAAATCGCCGCAGCCAGGGCCCTTGCACCCGATTACTCCCCGCATGCTTGAAATGCGGCATCTCATTCAGAAGTCTTAACGGCAACGGTAAAATCAGGTTTGATGCAAAAGGCGAAACGCAAACAAGACAACCCGTTCCGTGTGGCTGGCCTCGCCGCCCTGCCGGCGATCCTCCTCGTCGCAATCGGCGCCCACGCGCAAATGTCCCTCTCAAAGGCCGCGGACCTCGCGCTGCGCAATAGCCCGGATGTGCACATGAGCGCCGCCGACGTACAGCAGGCCAAAGGCGCGCTCAGTGAGGCTAAGGACGCCTACATACCCAGCTTTTACCTCGGCTCCAACATTGGATACTCCTACGGTTTCCCCCTCGGTGAGCCTTCCATTTATAACGTCAGCGGGCACTCGCTTGTACTCTCCTTTTCGCAGCGGGATTACATCCGTTCAGCAAATAAGGCTTTAGCCAGCGCCCAGCTCGCGCTCAAAGATATCCGTAACAAGGTGCTGAAAGAGACTGCGGAAGACTACATCGAGCTGGACACAGATCTGAAAGAAATCAAGGCGCTCGGGGAACAAAAGTCCTACGCTGACGCCCTGGCCGATATCGAACAGCAGCGCGTGCAGGCCGGTGTAGACCCTCGCAGCGCCCTGCTCCAGGCTCAACTCACCTCCGCGCAGCTCGACCTCAAGCGTATCCACGTCCAGCAGGATGCCGCGCTGATGCGCGCCCGTCTCGCGCATCTTACCGGCCTCAAGCCATCTGATTTTCAATCCATCGAATCCAGCATTCCTCCTCTGCCCGCAACTTCAGCGCTGCACCTGAATGCGTCCCACCTGGCAGACCAGAACCCCACCGTTGCCGCGGCAAAAGCCAACGCGCAGTCCAAGTTCTACCTGTCCATGGGAGACAAACGGCAGATTCATCGCCCTCTTTTCACCTTTGGAATGCAGTACAGCCGCTTTGCTGAGTTCAACAACTACAGCGAATACTTTCAGCATTTCCAGCACAACAACTTCGACGCAGGAGTCCAGATCACCATTCCGCTCTTTGATGCCAGCGGAAAGGCCAAGGCCGACCAATCCGCCGCAAAGGCGGTGCACGCACAGGCCCAGGCGCAACAGGCTCTCAACAAAGTGGATGAGAACATTCTCAAGCTTGGCCAGAGCCTCACAGAACTCCGCGCTCAGCAACACGTGGCGCAACTGCAGTCAGAGCTGGCAAAGGCCCAGCTCGCCACCGTAGAGCAGGAGCTCAAGACCGGCTCAGGACAACCCGGCGCCAATCCGGTAACTCCGCAACAGGCCCAACAGGCCCACATTCAGGAACGCGAGCGCTACATCGACATGCTCGACGCCAACCTCAACGTTGCTCGCGCGGAACTCAACCTGCTGCGCCTCACCGGCGGAATCGAAAGCTGGCTCCATTCCGCTCCACAAAAATAGCCAGTCCAAGCCGTTGCCATTCCCTTGCGCCGGATGCGCTTGTTTCGCCTTCCAGCAAGCCCAGAATGGTAAAATTGAGGATACAAAGCGATGCCTCTGAAGACTCTATTTCTCAATCCACCTTCGTTTGAAAACTTTGACGGCGGCGCAAGCTCCCGCTGGCCGGCAACGCGCGAGATCGAGTCCTACTGGTACCCGGTCTGGCTTGCCTACCCCGCAGGAATGCTCGAGGGCTCCCGGCTTCTCGACGCTCCGCCCCATCACATCTCGGCCGATGAAACCATCGAGATCGCGAAGGACTACGAGTTTCTCGTCCTGTTCACCAGCACTCCCGGCTGGACAGGCGACCAGAAACTTGCCGAAGCCATCAAGGCTGCCAACCCCAAGCTCCGCATCGCTTTTGTAGGACCGCCGGTCACCACATCCCCCGAGCGCGCCCTCAATGAGTGCCCGGTTATCGACTTCGTCTGCCGTCGTGAGTTCGACTTTGCCACCGTCGAGTTCGCCAACGGCAAGCCGCTCGAAGAGATCCTCGGTATCAGTTACCGGAAGAATGGCCAGATCGTCCACACGCCCGATCGCCCGCAGGTCGAAGACCTCGACGCAATGCCATGGGTCACGGACATTTATAAGCGCGACCTCGACGTCACGCGCTACAACGTGCCCTTCCTGCTGCATCCCTACGTCTCGCTCTACTCCACGCGGGGATGCCCGGCACAATGCACCTTCTGTCTCTGGCCGCAGACACTCAGCGGACACGCGTGGCGCAAGCGCTCCTCCGATGATGTCGCCGCGGAAATGGCGCACGCCAAAGAACTCTTCCCGCACGTAAAGGAATTCTTCTTCGACGACGACACCTTCAACATCCAGAAGGCGCGCACCATCGAGCTATGCGCCAAGCTCAAGCCGCTGGGCCTCACCTGGTCCTGCACCTCGCGCGTCACTACAGACCGCGAAACCCTCAAGGCCATGCGTGAAGCCGGCTGCCGCCTGCTCATCGTCGGATACGAATCCGGCGACCCGCAGATCCTCAAGAACATCAAGAAGGGTGCCACCGTCGAGCGTGCGCGCGACTTCACTCGTGACTGCCACGACCTCGGCCTCACCATTCACGGTGACTTCATCCTCGGCCTGCCCGGCGAAACGAAGGAATCCATCCGCAACACCATCAACTTCGCCAAAAGCCTCGACGTGGAAACCATCCAGGTCTCCATCGCTCACGCCTACCCCGGCACCGAGTTCTACGACTTCGCCAAGGAGCACGGCTTCATCATCAACAACGGCCAGATGGTCGACGACCAGGGTCACCAGCTCGCGCACATCGAGTACCCCGGTCTCCCCACCGAGTACGTCCTCGAGATGGTGCATCGCTTCTACGACGAGTACTATTTCCGCCCCAAGGCGGCATGGCGCGTCGTCAGCAAGGCCATCATCAACCGCGATCTCAAGCGCCTCTATGTGGAAGCCAAATCCTTCATGAAGCTTCGCGCCGAGCGCAACAAGATCGTCAAGCAGAGCAAAGCCGTCAAGAGCAGCGAGTCCGCCAAGACGGCCAACGCCGAAGCTTAGCTTGTATCCTCACGGAAACGGCCAGCGCTACGCTGGCCGTTTCTACTTTATCCGGCACTCTCAAGGAGATTCGTGAGCCAATCCAAACTCACGGCGAATCAGCTGCTTAATCTCGCGGTCGTTACCGTGACAGCATCCTGCGGCGATACTTTCCTCGCCCGCGGCATGAAGTCAGTTGGCCCGGTCTCCATTCATCACCTCGGCGAACTCGTCCACGCAGTCCTCACACCCTGGGTCGGCGCCGGCATTCTCGTTCTCATTGGCTTCTTCGCCTCCTACCTCACCGCACTCTCATGGGCCGATCTCACTTACGTCCTGCCCGCCACCTCCATCGGCTACGTCATCATGGAACTGCTTGGCCACTTCTGGCTGCATGAGTACGTCTCCCCCTGGCGCTGGCTCGGCATCGTCTTCATCACTGCCGGCGTGGGCTTTGTAGCTCGCGGTCCTTCGTACACTCACACCAGCCAGTCCGAGAAGACCACGCAGGAACTCGAAGAGGAGCAACACGCATGAGCCACTATGCGCTTCTCTGGCAAATCGTAATGATTGGCTGCATCGTCCTCTGGGCCACGGCAGGCGATGTGCTCATCGCTTCGGCCATGCGCAAAATCGGCGACCTCGACCGCATCCGCGCCGTCAGCGGAATTCCCGGCGCCGCCATGGCCGTCCTCAGTTCGCCCCGCTTTGGACTGGGCGTCCTCTGCATGGCCCTCAGCTTTTTCTCCATGCTCTTTGCACTCAGCCACGGCGACCTCACGCTCATCGGTCCAGCGGCGGCATCGCTCACCTTCGTCACCAACGCGATCGCGGCAAAATTCTTCCTCGGAGAAAACGTCGACCGCCGCCGTTGGCTGGCCGCGGTCTTTGTCTGCATCGGTGTCGCGCTGCTCGCGCACTAACCTTTCGACAGTTCCCTGCCAATCCGCAGCGTCGCCTGCACCAGGTCTTCAAAATCCTGCGTACGGCTGCGATGATTCGTATTCGCAACCCGCAAAGCATACCGCCCACCCAGCTCCGTACCGGACACCACAAACTCCCCACTCTCCTGCAGCCGGATCACCAGCTCCCGATTCAGCGCATTACAAGAAGCCTCGTCACGGCTCGCTCCGCCCCGATACCGAAAGCAAACAATGTTCATCGTGCGCGGAGTCAGCAGTTCCAGCGCAGGCTCCTGCTTCACCCGCTCCTCAAGAAACTGTGACTGTTCCATATTCTGCTCAATCTGCGCGGCAAAAGCTCGAAGCCCGTGCGCCTTCAGGCTCATCCACAGTTTTAGCGCCTTGAATCCGCGCGTCAGTTCAATTCCGCGATCAGAAAAATAAAGCCCCGTGGCCAGCACGCCCCGCTTGTTGCCCTCCAAATAGCTCGCCGTCGAAGCAAACGCCGCGCGATGCGCCGCCGCATCCGCAACCAGCACGCAGCCAATCTCAAACGGCAGATACATCCACTTGTGCAAATCAAACGCCAGCGAATCGGCCAGCTCCACGCCCCGCACCAGCGGCGCATAGCGGTCACACAACTTCAGCAGCGCGCCAAAAGCCCCATCCACGTGGAACCACAGATCCTCCTCCCGGCAAAGCGCAGCCAGCGCCGGCAGATCATCCACCGCTCCGCTGTTGACCGTACCCGCATTGCCAATCACTGCAATCGGGCGCATGCCCGCCGCACGATCCTCCCGAATCTGCACGCGCAAACGGTCAATATCCATCCGAAACCCCTCGTCCACAGGAATCTCGCGTAACTGCTCCGTGCCCATGCCGAGCACGTCCATGCTCTTGCGCGCCCACATGTGCGTCTCGCTTGACGCATACACCGCGAGCCGCGCGTGACCCGCCAGTCCCTCCTGCCGCACATCGAAACCGGCACGCGCATCGCGCGCCACCGCCAGCCCCAACAGGTTCGCCATCGTGCCGCCGCTTACCAGAATGCCCGTTGTCCCAGCCGGCATCCCCATCACCTCGGCCAGCCACTGCAGGCATCGCTCCTCCACGTAGGTTGGCGAATGCTCCCCGCCGCCCAGGTGCGCGTTGATCGAAGCAGACAGCATCTCCGCCATCGCGGCCAGCGGCGTGCCGTTGCCGCGCACCCATCCCCACGCCCGAGGATGCCGGTTCCCGTTCGTGTACGGCTGCACCAGCTTCAAATAGTCGTCGTAGACCTGCTCCGCGCTCTGCCCTTGCAGCGGCAGTGGCTCATTGCGAATCGCGTCCTTCACATCCACCGGAGGCTGCTGCCATGCCGCCTGCTCGCGAAGCCCGCGCGTCTGGTCCACCATGTCATCCACCATGCGGTGCGCCAGCGCGCGAAACGCTTCCCAGTTTTCCGGATCCAATGTCCGCTCTGCTCTGCGCGCTTCCTTATCCACGGGGCTTACGGCCGCCTCTGCTGTTGTCTTCACAAATCCCTCGACCTTCAGGTTACTATCCGCGCCACCCGTCAAACACGCCGCCGCGTACCGCTTCAGCCAGCGCCATGATGTCCCGCGACAACGCCCGGTCCGCCATCAGCGGAGCCACAATCTCCCGCACCCTCTCGCGCGCCGCATCCAGCGCTTTCGCAGGGCGCAGCGGTCTCCGGTAATCCAGACCCTGCGCAGCCGCCATCAGCTCAATCGCCAGCACCTGCTCGGCATTCTCAACAACCCGGTCCAGCTTCAGCGCCGCCGTCATTCCCATCGACACATGATCTTCCTTTCCGCCCGAAGTCGGCACACTGTCCACGCTCGCCGGATGCGAAAGCACCTTCGCCTCATTCAGCAGCGCTGCCGCCGCCACATGCGCAATCATCATCCCCGATGACACCCCAGGCGACGACGACAAAAACGGCGGCAAACCTTCGTTAATATCTGGATTCACCAGCCGGTCAATTCGTCGCTCGCTGATGCTCATTAAATCCGTCAGCGCAATCGCCGCATAATCAAACGCCATCGCCAGGGGAGCGCCGTGAAAGTTCCCTCCGGAAATAATCTCCGCCGCTCCATCCGCGGCTGCAAACACCAGCGGATTATCCGTCGCCGAACCGCTCTCCACCTCAACCACCTCACGCACATGCGCCAGCGCTCCGCGCGCTGCTCCATGCACCTGCGGCATGCAGCGCAGGCAATAGGCATCCTGCACCCGCGGATCATTCGCCCGATGCGATTCGCGAATCTCGCTCTCTTCCAGCAAAGCCCGCAAATGCGCCGCCGCCGCCAGCTGACCTGCATGCGGCCGCGCTTCATGGACGCGCGCGTCAAACGCCGTCGGCGTTCCACGCAACGCATCCAGTGACATTCCCCCGGCCACATCAAAAAGTTCCGTCACGCGCAGCGCGCGCGCCAGCGCCAGCCCGCCCACCGCCGTCATCGCCTGCGTACCGTTCAGCAGCGCCAAACCCTCCTTGGCATGCAATGCCAGCGGCTGCAATCCCGCCTGCACCAGCGCGTCGGCAGAAGCCATCCGGCTCCCCCGGAAT
Organism: Acidobacteriaceae bacterium; assembly: GCA_049965615.1. GTDB lineage: Bacteria > Acidobacteriota > Terriglobia > Terriglobales > Acidobacteriaceae > Acidobacterium. The sequence continues at coordinate 28,799 of JBMFWD010000009.1, read as the reverse complement.
AACACCTCGCCCTCGCCAATCACTGCCAGCGCCAGGTGCGCCAGCGGAGCCAGATCCCCGCTCGCCCCCACCGATCCGCGAGCCGGAACCACAGGATGAATCCCCGCCCGCAGCATCCCCACGAGTGTGTCCATCACCACGGGACGCACCCCGCTATTCCCTTTCGCCAGCACATTCGCCCGCAATAGCAGCATCGCCCGCACCGCCGCTTCCGGCAGCGGATCGCCCAGCCCGCAAGCATGACTCCTCACCAGGTTGCGCTGCAGATCCTCCAGTTGCTCGGGAGCAATGCGCACGTCTGACAGCTTTCCAAACCCGGTATTGATGCCATACGCCGTGTCATGGCGCTCGACAATCTCCTCCACCAGCCGCCGCGACGTCACCACCCGCGCACGCGCAGCATCGTCTATCGTAACGGCACGGCCCCGCAGCGCCACATCCACAATCTCTTCGAGCGTCAATCGCTCACCGGTCAGGCAAAGGTCGTTTGGCATAACCATTGATGCTACAGCCTTTCCAGCCATCCTGTATCGCTGAAATTGCCTGTCAAAAGCCACGAAAACAAAAAGGGCAGCCCGAAGACTGCCCTCTCTGCAACCAACGGGGCCACCTTATCCCGGCAGCACAATCTTCGATCCGCGGAAGCCGTAGTACGCAATAAACACATAGCAAAGCACCGGCAGAATAAATGCATGGTGAATCCCGATCTTATCCGCAAGGAATCCCTGCAATTCAGGAATGATCGCGCCCCCCACAATCGCCACGCACAGCAGCCCGGAGGCTTTGCCCGTCAGGGGACCAAGCTCCGCAATCGCGAGCGTGAAAATGCTCGGGAACATGATCGAGTTGAACAGCCCTACTAGAAGAATGGTCCACACCGCGAAAAGCCCAAATGACAGCATCGACGTAACCACCAGGCAGCCGGCCACAATCGAACAGATGCCCAGCACCGGCCCCGTCTTCATGCGTTGCAGCAGCGCAGACCCGATAAACCGGCCGATCATCGCTCCGCCCCAGTAGTAAGGCACCAGCAGCGCCGCCTTCTCCAGCGCAAATCCGCCAATTTCAGGCTGGTTAAAGTAGTTCGTCAGAAAGCTCCCAATCGAAACCTCGGCTCCCACATACACAAAGATTCCAATCGCTCCAAGCACCAGGTGCCGGTAATTCCACAGGCTGTCCGCATGCCCCGGATGCACCGGCCGAAAGTCTCTCGTGATGTCCAGCCGCGGAAACTTGTACAGCGCAATCAGCAGGCCCAGCAACACCAGCACAACCGTAATCGAAACATACGGCAGCTTCACCGTGGCCGCCTGCGCCACGCGGTAAGAGTGCAGCGCGGCCGGGCTGAGCGCCTTCAGATTCTTGATCACCTTCGGCGCCTCGCCAAGAATCAGCCACGCACCAAACAGCGGCGCCAGCACCGTACCGAGAGAATTAAACGCCTGCGTCAGATTCAGCCGACTGGAAGACGTCTGCGGTGGCCCAAGAAAAGTCACATAAGGATTCGCCGCCACCTGCAGCATCGTAATCCCGGCCGCAAGCACAATCAGCGCCGCCAGAAACAAGGGAAAACTCGGAGCTGCCGCCGCAGGCACAAAGAGCATCGCGCCCAGAGCCATCGAGATCAGACCCACCACCATCGTCCGCTGGTAGCCAATCCGCTCCACCAGGAACCCCGATGGCAACCCAAAAATCGCGTAGGCAGAGAAAAATGCGAACTGAACCAGCATCACCTCCGCATAATTCAACGCAAATATCGACTTCAAGTGCGGAATCAGAATGTCATTCAGCGAGGTGATGAAACCCCAGATAAAAAAAAGCGTCGTCACAATCGACATGGCAGCTACTTGCGTGCCGCCCGCGGAACTGGGCCTGTAAGACGTGGAATTACCCGGACTGGAAATCGCCATGATTTTTGTTCGTATCCTCGATGGGTGAGCCGGCGCGGGAGTGCCCCGATCCCGGTGAAGGGATTCTCCCCTCAAAATGATGATAGCTGGTCCGCTTCCAGAATCTGCGCAAGGGGCTCAATTTGCATGCGCCCCACCGCCCCTCGCCGCTCGCAACCACGCTCTCTCCGGCAGCGATCCGCAAGCCGAATTCAGCAAAAATTCAGCTACCATGAAATATTTCCGATCCACAAACAAAAACTGCAACTTCTCCGTCCTTAGAGCGTCCCTTTTTTAACGATGTGTAAGCAGTTTGCAAAATGGCTTTACTCAGGGAGCATATGCTGAAACGCAATTCACGTACGACGATTGCTGTAGCCGTTTTTCTCACCCTCGGCGGAATTCCGCTCACCAGCCTGGCCCTGCCCTCCGGGCTTGCTCCCATGCAGGCCGCCGCGGCGGCTCCCACACGCGTTCTGGGAACCGTCACCAGCGTCGGCAACGGAACCCTCACCGTCAAGTCGTCCAGCGGCAGTTCCGTCACTGTCACTGTCGACTCCACCACCCGCGTTTTGCGCCTTGAGCCAGGGCAAAAGACACTTTCCGCAGCCACACCCATTCCACTCACAGACATCTCCGCGGGCGATCGCGCACTCGTCTCCGCCACCGCTGGCAGCGGCAACTCGCTCACCGCAAGCCTCATCGTAGCGATGAAGCAATCCGACATTGCCGCCCGCCGGCGCGCAGAAGAAGAAGACTGGCAGCGCAACGGAGTCGGAGGCATCGTCAAATCGGTAGATCCAGCCACCAATACCATTATCCTGACCGCAGCCGGGCACGAAATCACCATCCAGGTTCCACCCTCCGTCAACATTCGTAAGTACGCGGAAGATTCAGTAGCCTTCAAGGATACCCAGCCCTCGTCTTTGTCCGCCATTCAACCCGGCGATCAGCTGCGCGCCAAAGGCACGCACAGCGCCGACGGCCTCACCGTAACGGCCAATGCCATCGTCTTTGGCGATTTCCAGAACATCGCAGGCCTCGTCCTCAGCGTTAACCCCTCGGCGAAAACACTCACCCTCAAAGATCTCGCCACCAAAAAGCCCGTCACGCTGGCCGTCAACGACAATTCCACGCTCCGCGAACTGCCCGAGCGCGTAGCTGAATTCGTCGCCATGCGTTTCCAGGCCACGAAGGATGCAAAAAAAGCGGCAGGCGCTCAAGGCGATCAGGAATCACCTCAGGCACACGCATGGCGCCCCCGCCCCGGAGCAGGCCCCATGGGACCACAACCCGGTGGCGCAGGCGGTTTCAATCGCATCCTCGATCGCGCAACCCCCATTCAACTCTCCGCTCTGCACAAGGGTGACGCCGTCATGGTCGTCGCCTCCAAAGGCTCAAACGGAAAACCTGGCACGGCACTCACGCTGCTCTCTGGCGTGGCGCCCATGTTCCGGGCTTCCAGAAAAGCCAGCCAGAGCATGTTCTCCTCCTCGTGGAGCCTCGGTGGAGGCCAGTCAGCCGGCGGATCCGGTGGTTCCGGCGGCGAACAGCAGGGCGACAGCAGCCCGCAGCAAAAGTAAACCCGGGCTCGTTCCAACACGATCGTTGAAAGCAGGATTCTTGTGATTCTCAGAAATATTTCTCGCTCTTTTTCCGTACTTTTCGTTCTGACCTTGCTAACCGGAGCTCTCACGGCCTTCGCGCAGTCGGCTGCCACAGGCATTCGCGGCAAAGTTGCCGACCCCACGGGAGCCGTAATTCCAAATGCAACCGTAACCGTAACCACTCCGACCGGAAAGGTCGTCGCGACCGCAACCTCTTCGTCGAACGGCTCCTATCGCGTCACGAAAATCAACCCCGGCATCTACAACGTCAACATCGCCGAGCAGGGCTTCGCGCCGTTCCGTGGAGAGGCTGTCCACGTTACCGCTGGTCACATCATCCGCGTCGACGCAACGCTGGCTATCGCAGTCCAGCAGCAGCAGGTTCACGTCCAGGCAGACGAGCACCAGATCAGCACCAGCCCAACCGACAACGTCAGCTCCATTGACCTCAAAGGCGATGCCCTGAACGCCCTCTCCGACGATCCCGACCAGCTCCAAAACGAACTCGAAGCCCTCGCCGGACCCTCCGCCGGTCCCAACGGCGCACAAATCTACATCGACGGATTCTCCGGAGGCCAACTCCCTCCCAAATCCGATATCCGTGAAATCAAGATCAACTCCAACCCTTTCTCCGCGCAGTATTCGCGCCTTGGCTACGGTCGCATTGAAATCTTCACCAAGCCTGGCACCGGCCAATGGCATGGCTCATACCACACCATAGGCAACTACTCGGCCTTTAACGCGCAAAACCCTATCCTCAATGCAAACCTTCTGCCCGGTGAAACGGCCAACATTCAGGAGCCCAGCTACTACGCCTACATGATGTTCGGCAATCTCAGTGGTCCCATCCACAAGGGAATGGACATGAATCTGAACGTGTTTACCCGGCATAATGCAAGCCAGAGCATCATCAATGCACTCAATCCCGTCGCCAACTCCTCCGGCATCCTGCCCACCCTCAGTGAGTCATACCCTACTCCCACAACTCGCTTCTTCATTGGGCCGCAAACAAGCTTCCAGGTCGGCAAAAACAATACATTCACCCTCCGTTATGCCTATTTCCGGGCACACAGCACCAACAGCGGTGTGGGTGGGCTGTCACTGCCTTCACAGGGTGTCAACTCCACTTTTTCAGACAGCACTGTGCAGGTGGCCGATAGTATCGTGATGGGAAACCATCTCGTGGATGACATCGCCGTTCAGATTCATCATAGCAAAAGCAGCAGCGCAGCCGTCAGTTCCTTGCCGAGCGTAACCTTGACGAGCAGCTTCGTGACCGGCGGCAGCACTTCGCAGACCTCTCGTTCCACCTCGAATGACGTCGACTTGCACGATTACTTCACTGCCAGTGCAGGCGCCCATAGCATCAGCTTTGGTGGACGTCTCCGTACCTTCAACGACACCAGCTACTCCACGGCAGGCTCCAACGGAGCATATCTCTTTACCTCGCAGTCCCAGTATTTACCTTCCTCCGGCAACCCCACGCCTCAGCAGTACACCTACACGAAAATCAACAATCCGACATCAAACGCCTTCCTGGCAGATGCCGCTCTGTATTACCAGGACGACTGGAACGTGAATCGTCGATTTGAGTTCAGCTACGGCGTCCGCTGGGAAACACAAAACGATATCAACGACCACAACAGTTGGGCTCCTCGCATTTCACTGGCCTACGCTCTCGACGGAAACGCCAAGAAAAAGGCAAAGACGGTGCTTCGCGCCGGTTATGGCTGGTTCTACACTCCCTTCCATATCTCGGAGTACCTCAACACCGTCCGATTCCATTACACCCCTGCGGGTGTTCCCAATGAGCAGCAGTTCACGCTCAGCAACCCAGGATTTTATAACCCCAACCAAACCACTCCTATCGACTCGACATCGTCGAACGCTACGGCCTCGGCGCCGACCTATTACACCATCGATCCAAACCTGCATGTGGCGAATGACATGGAAGGCGCTGTCGGCATCGATCGCCAGATTGCCAAGAATATCACCGGCAACGTCACTTACCTCTACACCCAAGGCGTGCATCAATACCTCACCAACAACCTCGGCGCATTACCGAATATAAACGTCAATCCGGCCACCAGGATGTACACCGGCACTGTCAGTGCGCCGACGCAAAACATCTATCAATACCAGTCAGGCGGCATCTACAAAGAAAATCAAATCATCACGTCGATTCACGCTTATTACAAAGCCGTAACCCTCTTCAGCTACTACAGCTACAGCAACGCCAAGGCGGATACCAGCGGCGTCGGCTATCACCCCACGGTCGCCAGCGATCTTGGCGTCGATTATGGGCGCGCCAACTTTGACGTGCATAACCGCTTTCTGCTGCTCACCACCATTCAGGCTCCTTGGAATCTGACCTTTGCGCCAATCGTTTATGCATCCTCGGGAAGCCCCTTTAACATCACCACAGGCAACGACCTTACCGGCAACAACTTCTTCAACGCGCGCCCAACCTACGCCGCCAACTGCTCTGAACCAAACACAGTGAAAACGCCTTATGGCTGTCTGGATGCAATCCCGGTCGGCAGTGGCGCTGGTCCCAACGGCCTCAATGAGCGCATCATTCCCTACAACCTGGGCACCGGTCCCTCGAATTACGGAATCAACATGCGCATCAGCAAAGTCATCGGCTTCGGTCCAAAGGTCCAGGGTGGCGGCGGTGGAGGCTTCCATGGTCATGGTCACGGCGGTGGACTCGGAGGACGAGGCCTTAGCGGCAACTCCGGACCCATCGGCAGGTTCAATGCTTCCGTTGCCCGCAAGTACACTCTCACGCTGGCGGCTTTTGGCACCAACCTTCTCAACCATGAGAACCTCGCCGCACCGAACGGCACCATCGGACTCACCACGGTAAACAGCAACAACTCCACAGCATGCAACAACAGTGATTACCTCACCACCAGCACCACCGGAGCCGCCGAGTGCGCAGGACGTTTCTTCCTGAAATCTCAGAGCCTTGCGGGAGGATTCTTCAGCCAGAACACCTCTGGTAACCGCAGCATCTTTTTTGAGGCAAGTCTCAACTTCTAAGTGGAGACTTGCCCCGCAAGCGATAATTCCTGATTGACGCAAGGCCGTATCGCAGTTAATCTTTTTTTATGAGCTACGCCACCATCATGGTCTGTATGTGCTGTCGCTGTCTGCGGACCGCGAAGGCCATGGCGTAGGTACACCACACCACAGCTCAACCCTTCACGATCCCGCACTAGCCACCAGCTAATGCGGGATTTCTCTTTCTCCCACATCTCTACACCTCACAGGAGCCACATGGCTGACGCTACCGTTGTCAAAGAAACCAAAACACAGAAAATCGAACGCCTCAAAGTGGAAAAGAACCCATGGCAGTTCTTTGACGATGTCCGCCGCTTCGCCGCGCAAGGCCGTGAAAGCGTCGTGCCCGAGTGGGCCGGCATGTACTTCAAGTGGTGGGGAATCTACACCCAGGGCGACGGCGTCGGCGTCACCGGAGGCAAGGGCGGAGAAGGCGCCGTCACGCCCTACTTCATGATGCGAATCGGCATCCCCAACGGCATCCTCCGCGCCGACCAGCTCAAGGTCATCGCCAGCCTCACCCAGCGCTATGGCCGCGACACCGCTGACATCACCGTTCGACAGAATATACAGCTCCACTGGCTCACCATCGAATCCCTCCCGGAAGTCGTCGATGCGCTCGACAAAGTCGGACTCTCCCCCCGCGGAGCCTGCGGAGACGTCGTCCGCAATGTCACTGGCTGCCCGCTCGCCGGCATTGCCGCCGATGAAATCTGCGACGCATCGCCACTCGCCATCGAGCTCGCCGACGGCCTCATCGGCAATTCCGACTTCTACAACCTGCCCCGCAAGTTCAAAATCTCGGCCACCGGCTGCGCGTCATGGTGCAACTACCCTGAGATTAACGACATCGCCTTCACCCCGGCAAAGCGCGGCGATCAAACCGGCTTCAGCGTCCGTGTCGGCGGCGGACTCTCCAACGAGCCCCACCTCGCCGTCAAGCTCGATGCTTTCCTGCTCGAAAGCCAGGTCTTTGAAGTCGCCAAAACCATCACTGAAATCTTCCGCGACCAGCAGGGCCTGCGCGAAAGCCGTGACCGCGCCCGCATCAAGTACCTCTTCCTCAAAGAAGGATGGACGCCGCAATCCTTCCTGCAGGAACTCGATCGCCGCCTGGGTTACTCGCTGCCGCCCGCCGGTGAAGAGCGCATCCCCAGCGATGTCCTTCGCGATCACGTCGGCATCCACCCGCAAAAGCAGCCCGGCCTCTCCTACATCGGCGCATCCGTCCTGCGTGGCCGCCTCACCGGACTCCAGTTGCAGCAGGCCGCCGAACTCGCCGAAAAATATGGCTCCGGCGACCTCCGCCTCACCACCATGCAGAACCTTATCTTCATCAACATACCCAGCCACCGCGCCGCGGAAATGGCCCGTGAAATCGAGCGCATCGGCCTTCGCGTCGAAGGCTCCCACTTCTGGCGCGGAGCCGTCGCCTGCACCGGCACCGAGTTCTGCAAACTCGCCATCACGGAGACCAAGGGATTCACCCGCTGGCTCGTCGATGAGCTCGAAGAACGCCTTCCCGCCTTCGATCAGGAACTCAAGCTCCACGTCACCGGATGCCCGAACAGCTGCGGCCAGCACTGGATCGCCGACATCGGCCTCGAAGGCAAAAAAATCAAGCACAACGGTCAGCTCGTCGACGCCTACTACTTCTGCGTAGGAGGCGGAGTCGGCAAAAACGCAGGCTTCGCACGCCCGGTCGGCTATCGCGCACCCGCCACCGAAGTGCCCGCCGCACTGGAGCGCCTCCTCGGCTCCTACATCAATCAGCGCAGCCAGCAGGAGAACCTGCGCACATGGTTCGCCCGCCACGACGAAACGCAACTGCGCGCGCTCCTCGCAGGCGAAACCGTCGCCCCCGTCGATCGCGACAAGCCCACCGGCCGCGTCCCCCACGGAGCCGCCGAATGAGCCTCTTCCCCGCTTTCCTCAAACTACGCAACCGGCCCTGCCTCGTCGTCGGCGCGGGCGAAATCGCCTGGTCCAAGATCACATCGCTGCTCGATGCCGAGGCCGATATCCGGGTCATCGCAACAGAAGCCCGCGACGAAGTCCATCAGCTCGCAGCCCAGGGACAAATCCACCTGGAACTCCGCGCCTACGTCCCCGAAGATGTCCTCGGAAATTTCCTCGTCATCGCAGCCACGGACGATCGCGACGTGAACGCAGCCGTCTACCATGACGCAGAAGAGCGCAACATTTTGTGCAATGCAGTAGACGATCCGCCCAACTGCGACTTCTACTTCGGCTCCATCGTCCGCCGCGGCGACCTGCAGATAGTCATCTCCACCAACGGCGAAAGCCCGGCCCTCGCGCAACGCTTGCGCCGCGAAATCAACGCCGCCCTGCCAGAAGATCTCGGCCCCTGGCTCGCGGATCTCGGCGAACTCCGTCGAGAAGTGCTGCAAATTTACCCCGAAGGCGAATACCGCAAGCAGTTGCTGCACACGCTCGCCCAGCGTGAAGTCTGCCGCTCGCAGAGCTGCCCCTCGCGCCGCCTCGCTCTCGGTTCCTACGACGGCATCAATGGCCAAACACAAGACTGTACAGCAGAACAGCCAGCACCAGCCCGCTGACTGCCACATACAGCCGGTCGCGCTGCGTAAAGAAGCCCACCACGCACAGAAACACCCGCGCGATCGGCGTGACGATCAGCACCAGCAGTCCCAGCTGAATGATCTCGTCCGCGCGACCATGAATCGCACCCAGAAAAATCTGTACCGGGTCGCGCAGCTTGATCGGTTCGCCATGAAAGTGCCGGTAGCTCGGAACCATGCCCGGATTCTGGAACAAATACATCACCCCACCCAGAAGAACGAGCGCAGCCGCCGTCAGCACGCCAGCGCGCAGCATGTTTGAGATGATCTCGTCCATCCGTTGGTCATCCCACGCTCTCATAGCTTCCCCGCCAGGCTGTTGTAGATCATTTCAAATCCAAGCGCCACAATCACCAGCGCAAATACCGTTCGCAGCATTGGCACCCTGGCCTTCACCAGCACCTTCGCGCCCAGCATCGATCCGGCCAGCACGCCCAGCATCACCGGCATCGCCAGATCCGGCGCTATGTAACCGCGACTCAGATAAATTCCCGCGCTCGCCGCCGCCGTAACGCCAATCATAAAATTGCTGGTCGTAGTCGATACCTTGAACGGAAGCCGCATCGCCTGATCCATCGCCAGCACCTTCACCGCTCCCGACCCAATTCCCAGCAGACCGGAGAGCGTTCCCGCCAGGTACATCAGCCCAAAACCCGCCGGCACGCGCTGCGCCACGTAGCTTTCTTCGCCCGCTGGCGTCGGAAAGCTCCCCTTCAGCTTCAACCGCATTGCCATCGCATCCGGCTTGTCCGTGTGTGTGTCATGCTTGGTGCGAAAAGACGCCCAGGCCGAATACAACAGCACCACCCCAAAAATTACGCCAATCGTCGGCGCGGATACCCGCGTCGTCAAGTAGGCCCCAAATAGCGCGCCGAGGGTCGTCGCAACTTCCAGGAACATGCCGATTCGCACGCTCGAGAACCCCTCGCGCACATAAGAAGCCGCCGCGCCCGACGAAGTCGCAATCACCGACACAAGCGAGGCGCCAATCGCATAGTGAATATCAACGTGGAATAGCAGCGTGAGCACGGGAACAATCACCACGCCGCCCCCAAGGCCCGTCAGCGCTCCCAGGAACCCCGCAAGGAGTGAACTCAGCAAAAGCCAGGCAGAAAATACAAGCGTGCTCATCTCTTCAAGATTTAAGTGGACCGGAGCATAAATGCAAGTTTGCGAAAAACTTGCATTTATGCTGAATTGCGGAAGAAACACCGCGCCAATATCTTCACTGCTCCCGGGACATCAGTCATCCCCGCTGCATCCGCATCTTCTTCTCCTCGGCCTTGTGCGCCTTGTGGTGCGCAATCTGCTGGCGAATCGTTAGCTTGCCTTCCTTCGAGTGCCAGCCCTGCCGATGTCGGGAAAGACCATCCCCCTCCACATGCAGGGCTGAAACCAGCAGCGTAATGTGCGAAAACGCCTGCGGAAAATTCCCTACCTGCCGTTTCCGCTTCGTGTCATACTCCTCGGCCAGCAATCCCACGTCGTTGGTCAGCTTCAACAGCCGATCAAACAGCTTCTTCGCTTCGCCTTTGCGCCCGATCGCATGCAACGCGCTCACCAGCCAGAAGCTGCAAGCCAGAAACGCACCCTCGCCCGGCGGCAATCCATCGCTTCCCTTCGCCGTGTCATAGCGCAGTACCAGCCCATCTTTCATCAGGTACTTCTGCACGGCATCAACAGTCCCAATCACCCGCGGGTCGTCCACCGGCAAGAAACCCACCAGAGGAATCAGCAGCAGCGCCGCATCCAGCCTCTTCGTCTCGTAAGACTGTACAAAGCTGTTCTTGCGCTTGTCGAAACCCTTCTTGCAGACCTCCTCGTGAATCTCGTCGCGAGTCCGCTTCCAGGCCTCCATCGGCACATCCAGCTTGTGGTGCTCCGCCAGTTGAATCGCGCGGTCAAAAGCCAACCACGCCATCACCTTCGAATACGTAAAGTGCTCCGGCTCCCCGCGCGTCTCCCATATGCCTTCGTCCGGAAGCATCCATATCCCGCGCAAGTGCTCAATCAATTCACGCCAGATGTGGAAGTCCTCCTCACGCAGGCTCCTCACACCCACCTCCGCGTGGAAGAAAGCATCCATCACTTCGCCGTAAATATCCAGTTGTAGCTGCTCCGCCGCGGCATTCCCAATGCGTACCGGCTTGGAGTTCTCATACCCGGGCAGCCAGTCGGCCTCCCACTCCACCAGCGACCGCTCTCCGTGGATCCCGTACATGATCTGCACCTGGTCCGCTGAACCCGCCAGCGCGCGCAACAGCCAATCCTGCCATGCTCGCGCCTCCTCGTAGTAGCCGCCGCTCATCAGCGCCAGCAGCGTAAACGTGGCATCACGCAACCAGCAATAGCGATAGTCCCAGTTGCGCGGCCCGCCCAGTTGTTCGGGCAGCGAAGTCGTCGGAGCCGCCACCACTCCGCCCGTCGGCATATAGGTCAAAGCCTTCAGCGTAATCAGCGACCGCTCAATCACCTCGGCATACTTGCCACGCCGTCGGCTCTTCTTGGTCCAGTCCACCCAGAACTTCGTCGTCTTAGCCAGCGCCTCCAATGCATCCGTCGCAGGAGGATCGCCCTTGTGAGACAAGCCATGCGTCAACGTAAACCACGCGCGCTGCCCCCGGCGCAAACTGAAGGTGCTTACCGTCTTCAAATCTTCGCCGTGCGTTTCCTCTGACGCGCGCAGAAACATCAGATGGGGTCCGGCAATCGCCCGAACACCTTCATCCGTCCTGACCACCCACGGGACAGTGTGCCCATAGTCACACCGAATCGCAAGCTCCATCTGCATCTCGACTTCGCCGCGAATCCCTTCTACAATCCGCACCACGTCGGAGTTCTCATCGCGCGTCGGCATAAAGTCGATCACGCGCACGGCTCCCTTCCTGGTCTCAAAGGTCGTTTCCAGAATCAACGTGTGCGGAATATATCTCCGGCTCGACTTGTACCGCTTGACCGCGGGCCGAATACTCCAGTAACCGTTGCTTTCGTCTCCCAGAATCGAAGAAAAACATGCGCCGGAAGCAAAGTCCGGCCAGCACAACCAGTCAATGGATCCGTTCCTTCCCACCAGGGCGGCTGTGTGACAGTCGCCAATCAATGCATAATCTTCGATCTTCAGGCTCATAGTTTATTGCTCGTGATAATTCCGCATCAGCCCGCCGTCAACGACAAAAGTAGAACCGTTAACGTACCCAGCCTCGTCAGAGGATAAAAAGGCTACCACGGATGCAACATCCTTCGGCTCGCCAAGACGATTCAGCGGAATGTTCTTGAGCAATGCATTGAGCTTCGGCTTGTCTTCCAGCAGCGATATATTGATTGGCGTAATGATCGCACCGGGCGCAACGTTGTTGCATGTAATACCCAGCGGACCTAGCTCCACCGCAAGGTCGCGCATCAGCATGCGCATGCCACCCTTGCTGCAGCAATAAGTCGAAAAGCCAGGAAACGCCATGTCTTCGTGCACAGAGCTGATATTGATAATCCGACCCGGTTTCTTCGCGGCACGCAGCCGCCGCACAAACTCCTGCGTCAGGAAGAACGGCCCGCGCAGATTCACATCCATCACCTTGTCGAACTGGTCTTCCGTCGTGTCCCAGAAATCCGCCCGCATCTCAATGCCGGCATTGTTCACCAGTATGTCGGCCGAACCAAAGTGCTTCCACGCCTCATCCACCAGCTTCTTGATGTCTTCAACCTTCGTGATGTCGGCCTGAAAAATCTCGCCCCTGCCATGCTGCTTTTCGATCACCTGCGCAGTGCCCTCGGCCCCCTCCGGACTGCTGATGTAATCAATCACCACGCTGGCGCCATCACTCGCCAGCCGCTCCGCAATCACCTGCCCTATGCCTGAACCGCCACCTGTAACAATCGCTACCTTACCGTCAAGACGCATGTAATTTCCCCCATGGGTGCGCTACGCATCAAAGAACTCTCATCCCAGTTAAAGTCAGGCCGATTAACTGGTGAGATGCGAACAACGGCAACACGCGCTGCATCGGGAATAAAAAAAGCTCCCGGCCGCGGGACTGGCCGGGAGCATCAGCCCTAATTTGTCGTAGTGGCAACCGCTCCCGACGCACTCGCCGCAGCAGCCGAAGTCACCGTCTTTCCCTCAAGTATCGCCAGCGCCTCTTCCACAACGGGAGCCAGCGTCTTGAAGTCATCCACCAGTTTGATGAAGTCCTGATAGGTCTTGCTGTCGGCGGCAAAGTTCATCCCTGCGGCAGATACCGCACCCTGCGCATCTGCCAGCAGTGCCTCCACATCAGCCACCACCGTTACCAGGCCGTCGATAAACGGCTTCTCCAGCGGTTTCGCGGCCGAGAGCACCTTTTCCACCTTCACCGCAATCCCCACAATGTCCTTCACCGCTGTCACCACCCACTTGCCCACATCCGCAATGCCAATGCCGATCTTCTCAAAAATATTCGCCATGTATCCTTCTTGTTTCATCTCGAGATTCGAGGCAAAGCAAAAAGGGCGCAGCCCCCAGGCCGCGCCCTTCTGTGAATTACCTCTATTTACAGATTACCGAATTTACCCCAAATTACCGGCAAAATTTCTCAGGAAATCTAACTCCCATCTGCAATCTTCTCCGTCTGTCGAGACATCTTCGCAGTGCGCTCCAGCTTGTCCCAGTTGAACGGCCGCCCATCGATGGCCCGCTTCAACGTACGGAACAGCACTACCGAAAACACCTGCCGGTAGCTGAACCGCTGCAGCCAGATGTGGAACAGCAGCCACCCGTCGCCCTTGCTTGCCGGATGCCTCCGCTCCAGGCTGAACGCCAGCGCGGACGTCACAAAATCGATCACGATAAACGCCAGGAAGTACACCAGCAGCTTCTCAAAGCTCGCCGCGCTCGCCGTCTCCGGATGGTAATGCTTGTTGATAAGGAACTGGATCAGACTCGCCAGAAACAGCAAATCAATCAAAGGCGAAACCAGCGGCAGCAGTATCTGGAAAATCACAATATTCGGCAGCGCGAAAAAGCCCATCGCTCGATTCGTCCGGAATGCCTGCCGGTGCTTGAAAACCGCCTGCAACGTCCCAAACGACCACCGGAAGCGCTGCCGCATCAACCCTGTCGCATTAATCGGAGCCTCGGTGAATGCCAGTGCGCGGTCTTCATAAATTACCTTGAAGCCCTGCTCCACCAGGTTCATCGTCAGGTCCGCATCTTCGGCTACTGTGTTCACCGGATAACAACCGCCCGCCCGCACCGCCGACGTGCGCCAGGCGCCAATCGCTCCCGGTACTACCGTTACCACGTTGAACAAGTCCAGCGCACGCCGCTCAAAGTTCTGGCCCGTGATGTACTCAAGCGCCTGCCAGCGCGTCCACAGGTTCACGCGGTTGCCAACCTTGGCATTGCCGGCCACCGCTCCTGTCTTCGGATCGGCAAAGTGCCGCACCAGCATCCTCACCGCATCCACGGCAATCACCGTGTCTGCATCGATGCCCACATACACCTCTTCCTCAATGTGCTTCAACCCAAAGTTCAGCGCCTCCGCCTTGCCCGCATTCGGCTTCGTCAACACCGTCAGCTTGCCTTCGGCAATCTCGCGCCCATAAGCCTCGCAGGCCACCTGGTACGTCCGGTCGGTCGATCCGTCATCCACCACAACCACATGCAAATCCGGATAATCCGAATTCAACACCGACCGAATCGTGCGCACGATCACTTTCTCTTCGTTGTATGCAGGAATCAGCACAGCAACCCGCGGCTGGTACACGCCCGGCGGAATCTTGCGCACCCTTATCCGGTCAATCAACGCAAAGATGCCGATGATAATCAGCCGCCCGCACATCAGCGCGTCGCCAACAAAGAAGATCACAATCAACGAACGATAGAAGAACGCAATAAAGAAAAACGCAATCGCATCAATCCGCGCCTGCCACCGTTGCGACGGCTTGATCGGCGGCATCACCTCCGCGCGTGTCTTCCCAATCAGGTCTGACACCTGCACAAACTTGTAGCCCTTGGCGCGCAGCGTCGTAATCAGCAACGGCAGCGCCGCTACGGTCGCCGACCGGTTGCCTCCGCCGTCATGCATCAGGATGATGCTGCCGCGCATCCAATGCGTCGTCTGCATCTGCTGCAACTGGCTCAGAACGCTGTCCGTGATCTCCTGCGGCGATTTGCGCGGATGCTCGTTCCAGTCGTTCGTGTCAATTTGATCGCCAACAATGATGTAGCCCATCTTCTGCACAAAATAGGCAGGCGCAGCTTCATCGTTGGTGTCAGGATTCTGGTCAATCGAGTACGGCGGACGGAAATAAAGCGGATCAACGCCCAGCTCGGCGGCAAACAGCCGCTCCGTCAGGTTCAGCTGCAGCTCCACTTCGCGGCGCGGAATCAAACTGATATCCGGATGCGTATAGGTATGGTTTCCAATCTCCATACCATCCCGGTACTCCTGCTTGATCAAGCCGGTATTGTTCACGGCCTCCTCGCCGATCACCATGAAGGTGCCCTTCACGTGATACTCATTGAGCACTTTCAAAATCTTCGGCGTCCACGTCGGATCGGGCCCATCGTCAAAGCTCAACGCCACTTCCTTCGGGTGATACCCGTAGTACTGCACCACGTAAGAGCGCGGCAACACCGTCATCTGTTCATCGATAATCGTGGACTGGTCCGATGACATCTGGATATCCCGGTGCCCCACTCTCGGGGTCTGGGTAATCCGCATGATGTCGCCTTCGCCTTCCACGTCTACATCCGCGCCCGGCTGTACCTGCGCCAGCGCCTGAGGCGCATCCGGCGCCGAAGGGTTATCCCACACCTTCCACAGGGTTGGGTCCTCAATGCCAAGCCGCCATAGCGCAAAGGTGCGAATCCCCATGTCGTGAGCCGCGCGCATCTCATTCAGCGCAGTCACGCCATCCAGGAACCACACCACGTGTCGCTCATTCGCATCCTCGTCGTCGTAGGCAAAGTAGGGATTCAACTCATCGCCGTACAGATGAACATCCGCGCCGGCATCGTCAGCCAGTTGCCACGCATCCTGTACTGATAAATCGGTCGCAGAAATGACCTGGTTCGACGGCTTCTTGCCCTTCCCGGTCAGTGGAAGAGTCCAGTTATAGCCGTAATTCCCAATCGAGCAGATGATCTTGTCACGAGGCACAATGCTGATCACCCGTGACAGGTTGTTCTCAAACCAGCTCTCGCCCGCAATCGGTCCCGGCCCGCTCCCAATCTCGTGCTCGTCATAATCCATCAGGATGATGCCGTCGCTGTCACGCGCGAGTCGCCGAAGAATGCTGCTCGGCGTGTCAACCGCCACCGTCACATAAACTCGCAGATTCTTCGCGTGCAGATCCCGGTAAACCTCGTCCACCCAGTCGGCATAAAGACCCATGTCGCCATCGGGAAGATCTTCAAGGTCCAGACAAATCCCATGGTAATGAGGATTTGCGGCAAGAAAACGGTCCAGTTGCACGTGCAGCCAGTGGCGCGCGACGCGTTGCCGAAGCATTTGACCAGCGGCGTCGCCATCCCACGCCTGCTGCTGCGCGTTGTAGTCGTTCAGCATCGGAAAGACTTCAGTGCCTTCCTTCGCCGCCGCAATCACGTGCTCCACTTTCATCTGCGGATCAACCGGATGAATCCCCGACTTGTCGACCACCCTGTAAAACTGCACCGGGTACTCACTCGTCACGCCCATCAGGTTCCCGTTCGCACTCACTACGTGCAGCCAGTCGGGAAACAGCAAGTCGATCTGATGGATATGCGCCTTCAGTGAGGAGTAGCTTTCCTGATCGTTCTCATAGAAGGCCGCCCGAATCGGCTGGTTCTGATTAAGAACTATGTCGGAGGCTCTGCGCTTCAGGCGCCTGCGCCGCTCTCGATCCCTCGCCTGCAACGCCCGCCGCAAATCTTCCTGCCGCTGCCTGGAAGGCAGGGCCTTGTATTTCGGCTTGAGCGTAGGCAACAGCAGCTCAGGAAGAGCCGCGCTGTGGTACGCGCTCACAGCAAACACAATCACAACCACCGTCAGCAGAACTGCGGAAATATCCAGCACGCGACGGAAGCGCTTCCATCGTTTCCGCTGAGGATCGTAAAAAACCTGTTTCATGGTGTGTTCAGGGGCTAGCCCTACCTATCTTATACTCGGCTTTTGCTCCTGGCCTGTATCATTCCTTCCATGCGAATCAGATTCTCACGCTCGGCAGCCATCATCGGCCTGGCTCTGCTCGCGGGTTTCCTGCTCCGCATCTTGTTCGTACTGCAATTCCCGGTCAATGCAGGGGACGGTCCCATCTACTCTGACATCGCCCGCAACTGGTTCTTCCACGGCATTTACGGCCTCTCGACAAATCCTGACTCCGGAATCGCGAGTTCGCTGCACCCCACCATCATTCGCATGCCCGGATATCCCTTCTTCCTCGGACTCTGCTTCGCAATCTTCGGCCAAAACAGCTATCTGTCCATCATGCTCGTGCAGGTGGTTCTCGATCTCTTCACCTGCCTGCTCATCGCCGCCATTGCCCGCCGCCTCTGCGGCAACCGCGCTGCGTGGTGGGCGCTCTGGCTCGCAGTGCTCTGCCCCTTTACCGCGGCTTATACCGCCGCAATCCTCACCGAGACTCTCGAACTCCTTTGCACAACCGCTGCGTTCTACTGTTTTTTGCGGCTTCTGGACTCAACATCCTCTGCATCGCCTCGCTGGCCCTGGACGGCCCTGCTCGCACTCAGCGCGACCACCGCAGCTCTGCTTCGCCCAGACGGAGCCCTCATCGGCGTTGTGCTTTATCCTGCAATTTTCATATATGGACGCAAGTCTCTGGGGCCCCGCTCATCCCTGCGCCATCTGGCCGCCTGCATGGTTCTCACAGCGGTTCCCTTTTCCGCATGGACCATCCGCAACTGGCGCGCCTTTCATGTCTTTCAGCCCCTCACAACCCGATATGCCAACGAAGTCGACCAAAGCCCGAATCCCGGATTCAATCGCTGGACCTCCACCGTCTGCGCCGATTTCACCTGCACCTCAGAGGTCTATTGGAGGTCTAATTCCGGACCAATTGCCTTCAGCAGCCTTCCCGGCCGAGCATTCGACTCGCCCCGGCAAGAAGAGGAGACCCGACAGCTCATTCACGACTACAACCAGGTCCTCACGCTCACGCCGTCCATCGACGCACGCTTCGGTCAACTCGCCATCGAGCGGCTGCACGCCCACCCTTTGGAATACCGATCTGGATTGCCTCTTCTGAGACTGGCGGACATGTGGTTCCGGCCACGCACCGCCACCCTGCCCATCGCTTTGCGCTGGTGGCAATTCGGCAGGCACCCCGGTCAGACGCTCTTCGCCTATGCCTACGCTGCGCTCAATCTTGCCCTTTTGATCGCCGCCATAGTCGGCCTCAAAAAATGCCCGCGATACTCAGCGGTCTTCGTCGCGTTCATCCTGTTGCGCTGCGCATTGCTGCTCACCATCGAAGCCCCGGAAACCCGCTACACCATCGAATGCTTCCCCTTCATTCTGGCTCTGGCGGGAATAGCCTTTGGCGGACGCTCTACTTCACTATCCGCTTCGTCCCAGGCGCAACTTTAATCCGGAAGGCCGATTCCGGAAGCGGCGTGTTGTAGCGAATATCAGAGTAAGTCACCGTCCTCGTATCACCCGATGACATAAAGAATTCCTGCTTGTAAGCAATCGATCGAATGGGATCAATCCACACCAGGATGTGGCTGAAATTGTCGCGAACGCTCTGGCTCTTGGACACCAGGTTCAGCTTGGCCACCCTCACCCCGTCCAGCGTCTCCATGCCCTCAAAGGTCACCTGCCAGTCCTTCACCAGCTCCCGCCCGCTGCCGCCAAAACCAATCGTCAAAAAGCTCTCATACGTCTGGCGATTCTTGCCCGCCGAGTAAATCGTCTCCTGCTTCAAATTCGGCTCGTAGTAATCCAGCACGCCGTCCTTGTAGAGCAACTCCCGGCTCGTCGCCTGGCCGCCGTCGCTCGTAATGTGCAGCTTCATCTCCGCACTCGATCGCACCCGGCGAAACGCAATCGTCCCCCCCTGCACCTCGTGCTGCTGCACCACCGCCGTGTAATTGTCCGCGCTGAAGTTGGCCGCCGCACTCCGAAAATGCGACGAAGCCACGTTCATCTGGTCCAGCACCTTGTCCAGTTGCACATTATTCCCGTTCTGCGCCATCAGCGAAGCAGGAGCCGCCATGCACACGGCCATCAGGAAAACCATCCAAAGTTTCTTCATCCAGTCCAATCTCCGTGGCGGCTCAGTGATGAGCCCACACCCTGTATCCGGTCAAGTGCCCGGTCGAATCCTTCACAGTCTCAACCCGATCCACCGTCACGGGACCTGAAATCTCCCGCACGGCCTGAGCCAGTTGCGGCTGTATCGAATTGGATGGGCCTGCCACCACCCGCGATGCGGGAATATCGAAAACCAGCGAGCCGTCCGACTCCGTATGCACCACAATGCTCCGCCGTGTCTGCTGCGGAAGCTGAGGCTGATCCCCGTAGTGCCACAAATGAGGAGTCACAAAGATGAACGCAAGAATGAGCGTCACCATAATGTCGTACGGAATGCTGCCGCGATCATACGTCCAGAACACGTAGCTCTTCAGGGTGCGTCCCAGTCCCACGTTATTTCACTCCTTGTGCCGCGTTCCGCGGTTCAATCACATCCGTTCCCATGTAAGGAATCAGCGCATCCGGTACCCGCACCGATCCATCCGCCTGCTGATAATTCTCCAGAATCGCCAGCCACGTCCGCCCAACCGCCAGCCCGCTGCCATTCAGCGTGTGCACAAAAGCCGACTTCGACTGTCCCTTCGGCCGATAGCGAATCCCGGCTCGCCGCGCCTGAAAAGCGTCGTAATTCGAGCACGAAGAAATCTCCCGGTAAAGCTGCTGCCCCGGCAGCCACACTTCCAGGTCATACGTCTTGGCCGAACCAAAACCCATATCGCCCGTGCAAAGCAGCATCCGGCGGTAAGGCAGCTCCAGCCGCTCCAGCACGGTCTCTGCATTGCGAGTCAGCGCCTCGTGCTCCTCCGCGCTGTCTTCCGGCCGGGCAAACTTCACCAGCTCCACCTTCTGGAACTGGTGCTGCCGAATGATGCCCCGCACGTCCTTGCCATATGATCCCGCCTCAGACCGGAAGCACGGCGTATGCGCCACCAGCGACGTCGTCAACTGGCTCTCCTCCAGCGTCTCGTTGGCAAACAGATTCGTCACCGGCACCTCGGCCGTCGGAATCAGCCAGTGGTCGTTCTCCCGGTACTCATCCGCCTGGTAAGCCTCGCCGTCCTCGCACCGGAACAAATCCTCCGCAAACTTCGGCAACTGCCCCGTCCCAAACAGTGACCGGCTGTTCACCATGAACGGCGGCAGCACCTCCGTGTAGCCATGCTCGCGCGTGTGCATGTCCAGCATGAACTGTGCCAGCGCTCGCTCCAGTCGCGCGCCCGCACCCCAGTAAACCGCAAATCGCGCGCCCGAAATCTTCGCCGCGCGCCCCAGGTCCAGAATCCCCAGCTGCTCGCCAATCTCCCAGTGCGGCTTCGGAGCAAAACCAAACTCCTTCGGCTGACCCCAACGCTTCACTTCCACGTTATCGTCCGCGCTCGCTCCCACCGGCACATCGTCATACGGCAAATTCGGAACCCGCGCCATCCGCTCGCGCAGCAGGTCTTCGGTCGATGCGCTGTCCAGCTCATCAATCCGCGCCTTCAGCCGCTTCGTCTCTTCCATCTGCGCCGAGGCGTCCTGACCCTCGCGCCGCAAACGCGCGATTTCATCACTCAGTTTCTTGCGTGTCGCCTTCAGGCCTTCGGATTCGGTAATCCGTTCCCGCCGTTCCTGGTCAATCGAGCGAAAATCCGCCAGCACATCCACGGCATTTCCGCCGCGAGCACGCAGTTTGGCTTCCACCACCTCCAGGTTGGCGCGAACAAAAGCTAAATCAAGCATGCATTTAGCTTACTAGAGCGCGCCCCTCGTGCGCTGCTCTTCCGCAATCCGGCCTGAGTCTCAAAAGTTTGGAAAAAATCGCCGATCCGGCTCAAATCCGGCAACTTTGGCCCAGAGGCCGTTCGGAAACTCACCCACAAACAAATCGTAATTCCGCAGGCTATCGTTGTACCGCTGCCGGTCCTGCTCAATCTGCCTGTCCATCCTTCGGAGTCGCTCACGCACAGCCTCAAACTTAGCGTCGCTCTTCACCTGCGCGTCGCTCATCCCCATCGCCATCACCGCGCTCAACGCTTCCTCCAGCGCACGGCTCGCTTCTGCCACAGCCTCAGGATCACGAGCCTGTGCCAGCGTCTTTCGAGCGCTCGCCAGCGCATCCAGCGCCATCGGATTCGACTTCGCAGCCGGGGCCACCGCCGCTTCCACCTGCGGAGTCGACGCCGCCCACCGCCGCAGCGCCCCATCCAGTTGCATCCACTGCTCATGCGCTGCCGTCTGCAGCGCCTCCATCTGGTACTGTGCGGAAATATAGCTGCCGTACACCAGCAGACCCGCCATCACCACCACCACCGCTACTCCGGAAGCAATCCAGAGACTCCGACGCATCATGGGCGCTCTCTCCTCATTCTTTTGCCAAGCCTCCGGCGCAGGCTATCGCCAATCTCCGACGTGTAAGCCCATACCGCAAGAGATGCAAATAACAGAATCGTCAGTCCCCACGTCACTGGCCGAATCCACCGGTATTCCGCCGGAACCGATGCCGGCGCACCCCAAGGCGTCTCCAGATGCATCCTCACCCCGGCGCTGGCCGCCATCCGCGCTCCCAGCTCATTCACGGCCAGCATCATTGCGCCGTCAAAATCATTGTTCCGCAGCATCGGAACCATCTGACCGCTGATCTTCTCTATCTCCGCCGGAGGCAAAGCCTGCGCCAGCCCGCTCTCTGCCGCAATCCACCGCTGCCGCTGGCCCACTGCAACCATTACCATCGCTTCCCGGTCACCCTGCCGCCACGCCTCCTGCAAGGCATTCGCGTATTGCTCAATCGGTTCGCCATCGGTTGAAGTCACGGTCACCACGTCAATCCGATCATGCGTCCGCCGCTCAATCTCACCGCAAAGCGCGTCCAGCCGCCCAATGGTCTTTGCCGACATCACATGGGCAAAATCGCTCACATAGCCCGCGCGCTTCGGCAGGCTCGTCGTTCCCTGCCCCCACGCCGAAGAAGCCGCGAATAGCAGCAGCAACAGCACCCGGAAATCCCCCCTCAGGCCCCGCCCCGTCCGCACCGACGCTGTATTGTTATGCACCATCCGCAACTGCGCTCATTCTATCCAATGCAAATTGCAGCTGCCCCCGGCCTGAATACCCTAAACTGGCTGGGCGAGGCTCGCATGAATTCATCCCAACCAACGCTCGAATGCATCAACGTCTCGCACCACTCCCCCCCGCCCGAATCCCGGCCCATCCTACAAAACATCAGCTTCCAGGTTCTTCCCGGCGAAATCCTAGCCGTCACCGGCCCCAGCGGAGCCGGCAAGAGTACCCTCCTCCGCCTGCTCAATCGCCTGCAGGAACCCTCCTCCGGCACCATCCAGCTCGACAACCAGGACACACAATCCCTCCCGCCCGCCGAACTCCGCCGCCGCATCGGGCTCGTCATGCAGCGCCCTTACCTGTTTCCCGGCACCGTCGCCTCCAACATCGCCTTCGGCCCGGCGCAACACGGCATCCAGATCGAACCCAATCAAATCGACTCCATGCTGGAAGAAGTCGGCCTTCCCGGCTACGCCTCCCGCGACGCCGCCACGCTCTCCGGCGGAGAAGCCCAGCGTGTCTCCCTCGTCCGCACCCTCGCTAATCAGCCCGAGCTCCTCCTCCTCGACGAACCCACCTCCGCCCTCGACGACGCCAACCGCCAGTCCATCGAAGAACTCATCCTCCGCCTCATCCGCGAGCGCCATCTTACCTGCATCTGGGTCACCCACAACCCCGAGCAGGCCCGCCTCGCCGACCGCGTTCTCCACCTTGAAACCGGCAAAGTCGCCGCTCTCGGCACACCGCAGGAGATCCTCACATGACAGCCTATGCCTGGCCCGCCTGGCTCACGCCCGAACTCCGCACCGGAATCCTCCAATGCCTCATCGCCGGCCTCACCGCGCTCTTTGTCGTGTTTCTCGCCCGCAAACAGGCGCCCGGACTGCTCAAAGAAATCCCCTGGGCAGAGCTCCGCGGCCTCCTGCAGATCGTCCTCGTCGGCCTCATCCTCGCCTGGCTGCTCCACGGCCCGCGCTGGACCAGCATCCTCGTCCTCGCCGCCATGACCATCGCCGCCGCCGGCATCGTCCGTCAGCGCGCCCGCAAATTTCCCCGCGCCTTCACCCTCGCCCTTGCCGGAATCACCGCAGGCGCCGGCTCTATCCTCTGCCTCATGGCCCTCACCGGCGTCACCCCGGTCAAAATCGCCATCCTCATCCCCGTCGGCAGCATGGTCATCGCCAACACCATGAACACCCAGGCGCTCTTCCTTGACCGTCTCCACGGCGAAGTCACCGCCCACAAAGGCGAAATCGAATCAGCCCTGTCTCTCGGAGCCTCCGCGCAAACCGCCCTCACACCGTATCGCGCCGCCGCCTTCCGGGCCAGCCTCATCCCCGCGCTCAACAACCTGCGCTCGCTCGGCATCGTCTGGATTCCCGGCATCATGGCTGGCATGGTCCTCTCAGGAGCCTCACCCATCTACGCGGCGCTCTACCAGTTCGTGGTCATCGCCACCATCTTCGCCGCCGCCGCCCTCACCTGCCTGGTCACCAGCCGCCTCGTGCTCAGGCGGCTGTTCTCCGGCTACGACCAGCTCATGCTGCCGAGCTAGCCGCATCCGACGGCTTACGGCACCGGCAGGCAAACCACCATCCAATCGCCAGAGCCGTCATCACCGCAATCACGCCCTGAGAAATCACGCAGTAAAGGCACCACATGTGCAGCACTTCGGCCTCAATGTAGGTAAAGTGCAGCGCAATCCCCAGCGCAATGATCGAAAGCGCCATAACCTGCATCCGCTTCTGCAGCCAGGCCACCACTCCCAGCAGCGTGTAGCCCAGAATTCCAATCAGCGCCACCGGAACCCCCAGCACCATCGCATACCGGCTATGATTCACCAGCCCACAGCTCCACCGCGAGTTGATATCGCAGGGCAAATAAAGGTAGTCCTTCGAATAATGCGCATGCAGCGCAAATGCCGAAACCACCACTCCGGCCACTGCCAGGGCCACCAGTAAATAACGCATAAACCTTCTCCTCTGGAATTCGTCAATATGTGTACGAAGTTTCCAGCATATTCCAGATTGGCAGGTCTACGCGATACCATATGTGCATGTTGCGAAAGCGCCTTTTTAAGGTCCTCCTCATTCCCGTTCTCTTGAGCACGTCTCTCGCCTTTGCCCAGTTCGAGAACCCCATCCAGGTTCGCGACGCCTCCATCCTCAAGCCGCCGCCCGGCGCCAAAATCGCCATCATCGAATTTCAGGATCTCGAGTGCCCCGTCTGCGGCCACGACAACCCCATCATCAAGGATGCGGTAGACAAGTATCACGTGCCGTGGATTCACTACGACTTCCCGCTCCCGCAGCACAACTGGGCCTTCCCGGCAGCCGTGTACGCACAATGGTTCGCCACAAAAAACATTGCCCTGGCGGATCAGTACCGCAACTACATCTACGCCAATCAGCCGCAGATTGAAACTCAGTCCGACCTGCGCAACTGGACCGAGAAGTTCGCAAAAATGCACGGCATGTCACTGCCCTTCGTCGTCGATCCCCAGGGCAAGCTCGCAGCCAAGGTCAAAGCGGATCAGGCCCTCGGTGACCGCATGGGCGTCCACTACACGCCCACCGTCTGGATCGTCACCAACAACTACAAGAACGGCAAAAACTACGTTCAGGTGACCAACTTCAACAACATGTTCACCATGCTCGATCAGGCCGAAGCCGAAGTCGGAAACCAGAAGTAACTATCCTCCGGCAAAGCCGGAGGCCTTATGCAATTGGCCCCTCAAAGGGGCCTGAACGCACACGGCGGCAGGCTCGCTTTTGTGTCTCCCGCCCCGGGCTTCGTAACAAGGGCACGACTTTAGTCGGGCCGTCAGTGCAGCAAAACAACTGGGGCTTGAACCCCTGAAAAAGCTGGCCCAATGAGTTTTTCAACAGGTTCTTACGCAAATTGCCCGCCTGAAGGAGCCTGCGCCCATTCCCGGAATTATCAAACTTCTGCTGCCTCCCCGGCATAGCCGGAGTTCTCCATTGGCGAATAGAACAAGCCCCCATCCCTCCCAAAATCCGCGTCCCGCAAGGACGCGGATTTCAGTCGCACTCTAAAACCACCGTCAGATCCCCGCCTCGCCCATCAGTTGCTTGCAGGTATGCCGCCACCGCACCAGTTCCGCGCGATCGCCCAGCTTCAACTGCTCCACCGCCTCTGACAAGGTAATACGCCGCGTATAAAGCTCATCCGTCACGCGATCCGCCACATCCGGCAGATACAGCGCCTTGCCGCCCTGCTGGCTGATCGCATCCCGCAAAATGCTCTTGTCAAAAAGCTCAAACTTGCGCTCCTCGCCAAAGTACCCGTTGCGCACCACGTGCACTACGTGCGCAGGATGCTTCATCACCTCCAGGTACTCGTTCAGCAGTTCCAGGCTGTCGCGCTGCCGGTTGATCACCCATAGCGTAATCAGCGGACGATCCAGCTCCGTCAGCGAATCCAGCAGCAAAGCCCCATGCAGCCGCACCGCGTCGTTGTTCCGCGCCGGCGTGTTCACCACAATCGCCTTGTAAGGATGCGCCTCCGCCACGTTAATCATTTGGATCCAGCCGTCCACCACGTCCAGATCCACAATCTCGCTCTCCACCGAGCGGTTATACGACTTCCACACATCCGGATTCGTCGTATCCGCCTCCAGCAGCCGCAGGTTCCGCTGCTCCGCCGCCAGGTAATCGACCACCGCCATCGACGCAATCGACTTCCCCACTCCGCCCTTGCTTCCGCTCACAAACACAATTGGCTGGTTCATTGCGACTCATCCTAACTCAATTCGCTTCGAAAATCTTTTACCCTCGATCACTCACAGACCTACCCGCCACCGGCACATCGCACCGGCAAAGGGCTTTCTGCAATCCAGGGTTTCTTGGTTGTTCTTTCAGGTTAGAATACCAATCAGGCAATCCGCCACACTGCTTGCTCTGTCCCATGGCGGGAGTAGTTCAGTGGTAGAACGTCAGCTTCCAAAATCGCCCGTTTCGCAAAATCCACAAAACTTGCTCAGTTTCTCGTAAGCGATTAAATATAAAGATATTATCGCGATTCTCTATTTTTTCAATTCTGGTCAAATTGTTGCCATTTTTCGCTGATTTTGGACGTGTGGATAGTAAATCTGGCTAGTAAATCCCTGTGAATTCTCGGCCCGTTTCTCGTCTGCTTTTTCACCTCAAAATTGGGAAAGCCGTGACCTTACGGTCACGATGCCTATTCTGATCTTGCCCCTGCCAGATGTTCTCTTTAGTTTCGGAAAAGTGCCTGTCGCCGCAAAGCAGCATGCGGCGAAATAATCGCTCTGGGTTCGAGCCCATCTCTCTTCGCCATAGCATCTTGCATCTTCCTGAAACCAAAGCTAATTCATTCAACATAAGACACTTGCAAGACTTCCAACGTGTGCGCTGTGTGCGGGCTTTTTCAGACTATGACGTCATTTTTTCTGACTAAATCGACTCTTTCTGACTATTGATCCGGCCCGATAATACTGTTACGCAGCATATGCAATAAGGGGGTCTTTGAAGAAGGCTTTGATTCTTTCGGGATTCTTTTCGATTGCCGTCATGTGTTCCGTTGCAGCGTTGCGCAACTTGTCTTTTGTCCGGCATGGAACGCGAGTTTCGATGGCCTGTTTCAGGTCCCCGTTGAGACGTTCATCAGGGTTCAGTTCCGGCGAATAGCTGGGCAGGTAGAAGACTTCGATCTGCTTGATGTTCGCTGCCAGCCATTCTTTGACGGGCTTGCAATGATGTACGCCAAGGTTGTCGAGAACCAGGAAGACCTTGCGTCCGACCTGCTTGATAAGTGCCTCGAAGAACTCAATCAGCCGCAGGTGGTTGAAGTTACCGTCGATGATCATCCCGCTTGTCTTTCCCTGATTGGTCACGTTTGAAATCATCGATAACTTCTGCCTGGTCCCGCCAACCACATACGCCACGGGTGTTACTCCTTTGGGCGCATAGCCACAGCCACAAACATCCGTGTTGACCACCGCGGTCTCGTCGCCCCAGTGAATCTCCGCGTCCTCTTCTTTGGCGCGCTGCCTGATCTGCGGATAGCCCTCGTCGAGCCACTTCTGTACCGCAACAGGCGACTTTTCACAGGCGCGGCGAATTGGCTTTTGCGGCGTGAATCCCCAGCGCTTGAGATATTTCCCTACGCTGCGCACATGCAGATGGATGGCGCATTCGCGTTCGATCAAAAGCATGACGGCGGCACGCGTCCACAAGGCAAAGTCCATCTTCAACTGCTCAGGACGATGATCCTTGATCAGACGCTGAATATGCACTTCCTGCTCGGCACTCAGACTGCGGCCGCTGCTTGCCGGCCTTCCGCGCCGACCTGTGTCAAGACCACGAATGCCTTGCTCTTCATAACGCTTGACGACCATGCGAACGACCGTGTAACTCAACCCAACTGCTTGTGCGATCTGATACCGATTCATTCCGCGCTTATAGGCACGGATCACCTGTCGCCTGCGCTCATGCTGCGCTGCCGAACTCAACTTGCGAGCATCCTCTTGTTCCATGGCAATTGGATGCGCCCAGATACGCAAAGTCTGTCAAGGGCGGAGTAAAACCAGGCCACTGGGGCGGAGCAAAACCAGGCCAGTTGATGGGGAGAAGGTGTTGAGGTATTCCGGGGTGAAGGGCCTCTGGAGCGCAGCGGAAGATGCTCTTCACCCCGGAGAGGAGTCTCGGGGGATCAGCGTTCTGAAGGCGGGTTTCGTTTACGGCGGCTTTGCTTGAGGCGGTAGCTGTCGCCGTTCATCTCGAGGATGTGGACGTGGTGGGTGAGGCGGTCGAGCAAGGCTCCAGTCAGCCGTTCCGAGCCGAGGACTTCAGTCCATTCCTGAAACGGCAGGTTCGACGTGATCAGAGTTGATCCGCGTTCGTAGCGCTGGCTGAGCATCTCGAAGAGCAGTTCGGCGCCAGTCCTGGATAAGGGCACGAAGCCGAGTTCGTCAACGATCAGCAGTTCGTAGCTGGCGATCTGCCTTTGAAAACGGAGCAGCTTCTTATCGTCACGGGCCTCGATCAGCTCGCTGACCAGGGCTGCGGTGGTGGTGAAGCGCACGCGATGTCCCTGTTGGCAGGCAGCCAGGCCAAGCGCGAGCGCGATGTGGGTCTTGCCGGTGCCGCTGTTGCCTGACAACAGCAGGTTTTCGCGACGAGCGAGGAACTCGCAGCGGGCTAGTTCGAGCACGAGGGTTTTGTTCACAGAAGGCATGGCGAGGAAGTCGAAGCTGTCCAGCGTCTTGACGACCGGGAACTTTGCCTGCCGGATGCGGCGATCTGTGGCGCGGCGTTCGCGGTCCAGCAACTCCAGCTCGGTCATGCGCAGCAGGTAGCGTTGATAGTCGACCTGCTCGACCGC
>JBMFWD010000008.1:0-85692 GCA_049965615.1 Acidobacteriaceae bacterium | reverse complement strand
CATCGCCGGCCTCGGGCTCGGCCTCTCCGACTTCGCCGCCCTCGAGCTGCTCCTCCACAAAGGCCCGCAGCCCGTAAATACCATCGGGAAAAAAATCATGCTCACCAGCGGATCCATCACCAGCACCATCGACCGCCTCGAAGCCAAAAACCTCGTACGCCGCACCACCTGCACATCCGACCAGCGCGTCCGCATCGTCGAGCTCACTCCCGAAGGCCGCAAGCTCATCTCCTGCGCCTTCACCCAGCACCGCAAAGACATGGAACAAGCCGCCGCCGAACTTTCCCGCAACGAACGCCGCCAGCTCATCCGCCTCCTGAAAAAACTAGGCCTCTCCGCCGCCAGCCAGACCACTACATAGCAGCAACAATGCGGCTGCTCCATGTAGACGGGCTATGGATTGGATCGTGATAAGTAGCGTCCGGGTGCCCCACCCTCGCGAAGCTAGGGTGGGGCTTTTGCTTACAAAACAGACGTCCGCCAATCAGAACGGAACCTACCCCAGCTCACTGATCCGCTCCAACACCCGCGCCAGCTGCGAATCATTGTCATACCCACTCCGCAACGCGCGCTCCCGCGCCCGAGTTCCAATCGCCTCCCGCAAATCCGGCCGCCCCAGATAAAACCGGGCCTTCTCCGCGCATTCCTCCACGCTTGAAAAAAACACCGCCTCCTTGTCTTCCTCAAACAGCGCCTCATGCCCCGGCGTCCGCACCGCCATCAAAAATCCCCCGCACGCCGCAATCTCAACCGCCTTGTGCGCAATATCGTCCTCATTGTCCTCGGTCACAAAGCTCAGGTTGATCTTCGACCGCCAGATCCCCTCCCGATAAGCATCATTCGCCAGGTATCCGCCCAGCCGTAATTGTTCCCGCTCCTCTGCATCCAGCACCCGCCCCCACCGGTCCCCATTCACGCACACCGGCAGCCCGAACTCCCGCGCCAGCCGAGCCAGAAACTCCGGCCTCTTCTCATGCGGATGCCCGATATACGAAATCCCCCGATCCCGCTCCGCATCGCTTAACGGCGTCTCCGGCGGAAAATGCATACGCGGGTCATAGCTGAACATCGTCTCAATCCACGGCAATCCCCACGCCTCGTAACGCCGCACATCCGCCTTCCGAAATAGACAATGCAAATCCGCCTTCCGAAACGCCCGTAAAAACTGCCCCCAGCACCCATCCCTGCGCGGACCAAACGGCGCATCCTGCACGTAAAAAACACTCTTCGCACCCGCCGCCCGAACCGCATCCATCGTCTCCGGAGTCACCATCGTCGGCTTGTCCAGCCAAACCACCTCCGGCTCAAACCTCCGCAACGCATCTACAATCGCCCGGTTGATCCCCGCTACCATCGGCCCATACGGCCAACGAAACTGCACCCGCGATCCCACCGGCGAACGCCACACGTAGTCCTGAACGTTCACGCACCGCACCTCCTGCCCCAGAGACACCAGAGCCGTCATCCGGTAGGCAGAGGTCTGCCCCGGAGCCACCGTCCCCACATACAAAATGCGGCGCCGCCTTGGAAATTCCTGTTCTATCAACCTGCCACCGCCAATTCGATCCTTCCACATCTACCGGACCCAAACATGACCTTAGATATACCATCCTTCCCCGCCATCCCAACCGCCGCTGCAGCCGTGCCAACTCCCGCAATCTTTTCCTTGCCCTGTTGTGACCTTCATCACTGCCATCTCTCCAACCTAAGGTTGACCCTCGTCATGCAATGAAATCAACCCATCTCCTGGATGAAAAACCCGGCGTCATGCCGGTCACCGCGGCCCGCCTCCGCCTCACCATCCGCGGTGTCGTCCAGGGCGTCGGCTTCCGCCCCTGCATTTACAACCTCGCACTCCGTCATCACCTCACCGGCCACGTCTGCAACACCGGCACCGGCGTCACTGTTGAAATCGAAGGAGCACCCCTCGCACTGCGCGCCTTCCTCCAGGCCCTCCCCCGGGAAGCGCCGCCGCTCGCCAGCATCACCGAGTGCCACGCTGCCTCCATCCCCGCCCTCGGCGACAGCCAATTCCTCATCCTCGCCAGCCACCGCGCCCAAGGTGCCTTCGCACTCGTCCCCTCCGACGTCTGCGTCTGCGAAGCCTGCCTCGCCGACGCCCTCGACCCCGCCAACCGCCGCTTCCACGCCCAGCCCAATGCCTGCCCCGTCTGCGGACCGCAGCTCACCCTCGCCCCGCCCGTCCCCGGCATCAACACCGGAGACACCCGCGCCATCCTCGCCCACGCCGCCCAGCGCCTGCTCGCCGCAGCACCCCCTCGAAGCCACCATGGTCTCCGCCGAAGGCGCCTGCGCCGCCTACTACGCCTGCGGCCGCCACTTAAAAGACACCGACATAGTTACAATTGGAGATTTTCGCGCCGAACCCCACCCACAACGGCCACGCCATACCTGCTCCCATCCAGGAAGAAGAATTCACCGGCGTCTTCGGCGCATGCCCTCTGCCCATCCTCGACCATCCCAACATCGTTCTCGCCCAGGTCATAGCTCGAAGGACAAACCAGGTTCCCCACATTCTCAATCACCAGCAAATCAATCCTGTCCAGATCCCACGCATCCAGCGCCCGCGCAATCATCCCCGCGTCCAGGTGGCACACGCCCCACGTCGTTATCTGCTGCACCGGGAAGCCATACTGCGCCAATCGCTTCGCATCGTTCTCCGTCTGCAGGTCGCCCGTCAGCACCGCCACCCGCGCGTCCCCGTCAAACCCCGCCAGCAGGTTCACCTCCGGCGGCAGCCGGTGCGCCGGATGCCCCCAGTACCCGCTCGCAAACAAACTCAGCTGCCCGCTCGCCACCAGCGTCTTCACCCGGTCCTGCACCGCCTTGAAGTACACCGTGCTCGACTTCGGCCAGTCCGAGATCGACTGCGCAATCTGCGACGTCTTCGCCGGAATCGCCCCTTCCACAATCACCAGGTACTTGCCCTTCTCGTTCTTCACCACCCGGTCGAGCACCTTCTCGGAGGCAAAGCCAGCCCCGGCCATGATCGTCTCGTGGTACTCCAGGCTGATCGCCTCCAGCACTATGTCCTCAATCGTCGGACTCGCCGACCGCAGCATCGACTCCGTGCATCCCGCGCAATCCTGGTACTCCAGCCACACCACCGTCGGCTTCCGCTTCTGCGTCAACGCCTCCGCCACCACCTTCGCGTATCCCGAAGGCAGCGCCAGCGTCGCTGTCATCGCCGAACAGAACTGCAAAAAGCGCCGCCGCGATACTCCACGCCGCTGGCACGCATCGTAAACGGAACCTGCGCCCACGTCTGACTTCGAGAAATCCACAGCTGCCCTTTTCGGGCCCGTAAATTCCTGCAAAGCGTAGTAATCGCGGCGAACGCTTGGATGTGACAACCATCACACCCTTGGTTCACGTTTCCTAACCTCGTCCACCCATCCACGCCGCCTCCCCCTCAACAGCCATCTCCCGCCGAATCCCCGGATTGGCGCGTCTGCAAACGGTTTCAGCCAAAACGACAAAATATTTTCACCATCTGAAACCAATGAACCCCTTTCGGCGTCTCTCCTCCTTGGCAAGACCAGCAAACTGCCGCGCGGGTGAAAACGAGACCTGGCCGTATTTTAACTACCATTTCTTCGTGAAATCATTTACACCAGTTAGTTAAGTTCGCCCTTGTTGACGTCACCCATCGCAATCCACGCATCACCCCGTAACGCAGTTGCAACCCACTCTGTCTGCTGCACAATCAAGGACCGCCGGCATGAACATCAAAGAGGTAGCTAGAGTCGCAAAAGTCTCTACCGCGACCGTCTCCCGCACCATCAATGGCTCTGACAAAGTGAGCGAAGAAACCGCTCTTCGCGTCCGCCGCGCCATAGAGAAACTCCGCTACTACCCTGATACCAACGCCCGCGCCCTCGGCTCCGGCCGCTCCAGCCTCTACGGACTCATCATCTCCGACATCACAAACCCCTTCTTCCCCGAGCTGGTCAAAAGCTTTGAAGATGTCGCCATGCGTCACGGCAAGGAGATCCTCGTCGCCAATACCAGTTATGACCCAGCCCGCGCAGAGGACTGCGCACGCCGCATGCTCCAGAGAAAAGTCGACGGCGTCGCCATCATGACCTCGGAAATGCACTCCCGCGTCCTCGAAGACTTTCACCAGCAGCGCATCCCACTCATCTTTCTCGATACCGCCCGCTCCACAAAAGAAATCTCCCGCCTCGTCATCGACTATCAGTCCGGCATCGAGGCCGCACTCGATCACCTCCACTCCATCGGCCACACCTCCATCGCCTACATCGCCGGACCCGCAAAATATCACTCCGCCAAGCTCCGCGAAAAGGCTTTCGTCAAAGGCATGCAGAAGCGCGGCCTCGCCATCCCCGCCCACTTCATCCAGAAGGGCGACCACACCATCAGCGGCGGCTACCAGGCCATGGTCCAGATGCTCGCCACTAAGCCGTATCCCAAGGCCGTCATGACCTCCAACGACCTCACCGCCATCGGCGCACTCCGCGCCATCCGCGAAAAAGGTCTCCGCATCCCGCAGGACATCTCCCTCGTCGGCTTCGACGACATTACCGTCAGTTCCTACATCAACCCGCCCCTCACCACCATCCGCATCCCCCGCAACGAAATCGCCGAAACCGCCTTCCACGCCCTCGTCGAAATGCGGGACAAGCACACCATCAACATCCACCCCATCCGCACCGAACTCGTCATCCGCGACTCCACCGCCCCGCCCGCCGGACCCATACCTCCTTTTCAGTCGAGCCAAAGGCGCGCCCTGTAACCTGCGATCTCACTTCATGCAACCGCTTGCACGCCCCGGTTTGACCCCCCATAAAACCCAAACGTAGACTGATTCCCAGCCGGATTACCCATGCCTCCAGCCGTTACCACAGCCAAAGCCGCTCCAGGCCCCGGCGTCGCCCCTGCACCACCGCCAGCCGCGCATTCGAGGACCCATGCAGCGACGCGACTTCCTTAAATACGCTGGAACCCTCGGTCTCACATCGGCTCTGCGTATCCGCCAGGCCATCGCATGGGCCGCTCCACACCCCACCTCCGGCCAGTCCCACCCCGCCGCATCCCCCGCCAAACCCCTCACCACCCCCATCCCCGGCAAATTCATCGACATCACCAAGGCCAGCGGCGTCAACTTCATCGGCAAAGCCTCTCACACCTCAAAGAAATACCTCCTCGAAACCATGGGCTCCGGCGTCGCCCTCTTTGACTACGACAACGATGGCCGCCTCGACATCTTCTTCGCCAACGGCGCGCCGCTCTCCGACCCCACGCCCCCCGGCACCATCCCGCAAAAAACCGGCCCCGATTACTGGAACCGCCTCTACCACCAGAAGCCCGACGGAACCTTCGAAGACGTTACCGAAAAGGCCGGCCTCCAGGGAATCGGCTATGACATGGGCGTCGCCATTGGCGACTACGACAACGACGGCTTTCAGGACATCTACGTCACCGGCTACGGCGGCAACCGCCTCTACCACAACAACGGCGACGGAACCTTCACCGACGTCACCGAAAAATCCGGCACCGGCGGCGGCGGCTGGTCCACCAGCGCCGCCTGGGTCGACCTCGACAACGACGGCCTGCTCGATCTCGTCGTCCTCCGCTACATGAAGTGGGACTTCACCGACATCTGGTGCGGCGAACACCGCCCCGGCTACCGCGCCTACTGCACCCCCGATCTCTTCCCCCCCATCGCCCCGCTCGTCTACCACAACAACGGCAACGGAACCTTCACCGAGGTCTCCGCGCAACTCGGACTCAACAAGCCCGGCAAGGGCCTCGGCGTCTCCATCGCCGACTACGACCGCGACGGCCACATCGACCTCTTCGTCGCCAATGACTCCATGGTCGAATTCCTCTACCACAACAAGGGCAACGGAACCTTCGAAGAAGACGGCCTGCTCGCCCAGGTCGCCGTCGACGGCATGGGACTCACCTACGCCGGCATGGGCACTGACTTTCAGGACTACAACAACGACGGCTGGCCAGACATCATCGTCACCGACCTCGCCAACCAGAAGTACGCCCTCTACGAAAACAACAAGGACGGCTCCTTCAACTACGCCACCTACATGTCCGGCCTCGGCGGTGAAACCCTCCTCCACTCCGGATGGGGCGTCCGCTTCCTCGACTACGACAACGACGGCTGGAAAGACATCCTCATCGCCCAGAGCCACGACATCGACAACATCCACCTCCAGTACCCGCAGCTGCACTACCGCGAGCCCATGATGCTCCTACAGAACCAGCGCAACGGCAAATTCGCCAAGGTCTCCCCCGAGTCCGGCGAAGTCTTCCACCAGCGCTGGGTCGCCCGCGGCCTCGCGCGCGGAGACATCGACAACGACGGACGCCTCGACGTCGTCGTCTCCTCCAACGACGGACCCGCCTACATCGTCCGCAACGTCACCGAAAACAACAACCACTGGCTCACCCTCCTGCTCGTCGGCCACAAGAGCAACCGCGACGCCATCGGCGCCGTCATCCAGCTCACCACCGCGCAAGGCTCCCAGTGGTGGACCGTCACCACCGCAGGCTCCTACTGCTCGGCCAGCGACAAGCGAGCCCACTTCGGCCTCGGCCCGGAAACCGTCGCCACCACCATCCAGATCCAGTGGCCCAGCGGCATCCACCAGACCCTCCACAACATCAAGGCCGACCAGATTCTCCGCGTCGACGAGCCCGTCGACAAACCCCGCTGGTAACAGCCACCTCCATCCGGCAGACCCCTCAAAAGCAGGGCATTTCGAGCGAGCCAAAAACAGTTCGCCCCGTCCTCCTCAACCAACCCCTGCTCCGTCCCCCGGCGACCCAATCACCCATTAAGAAACCATCTCAGTTACAAATAAATCAACCCGATACTCCACATACCTGGGTATCGAATCAAACCGCCGGCCAACGTACCCTTACCGCCGTCTCCCGCGCGCAAAATATGCATTCACCTGCACGTCCACTGAGAGCAGCTTCATCTTCTCCACCCTCGACTGCGCTACCAGCATCCGGTCAAACGGATCGCGATGCAGCCACGGCAGCGCATCCACCTCCACTGTGTGCTCTGCGCTCACCGCAATTTCCTCCAGTCCCGTCTGCCGCGCTGCCTTCCAGATTGTTCCAGGCTCTACAGAAAATTCATCTTTCCCCAGAGAATGCTTGATCGCAATCTCCCAGATCGAAGCGGAAGAAAACCAAATCCGGTTCCCCGTATCTTCAATCAGCCGCAACATCGGGCCCGGCACCCTTTCCGGTTCCACTAGCGACCAGAGCAGAATGTGCGTATCGAGCAGGTAATTCACCGGGACTCACCTTCGAACATCCGCTTGATCTCTGCATCCAGCGCACCCATATCCTCCGGCAGCCAGACCTTGCCCCGCAGCATACCCAGTTTCCGCCGCGAAGGGCGCGACTCCGGATGCGCCGAAACCACCACCACCGGCTTGCCCGCCCGCGAAATCGTCACCGGCTCGCCGCTCGCCAGCACCTGCTCAATAATTCGCGAAAGATGCGTCTTCGCCTCATGCACATTAATCGGCTCATTTGACTTAGTCATACAACTTAGTCTATCAGGAAATCCACCATCCCTCACCCCTCCAAAGCCTCCACCACTTTCTCACCCGCGCCAAACAGCCCCTCCGGATCATGAGCAAAGTGGTACACCTTCGCCACTTCCACCTCAAACCCCTTCCGCAGCACACTCCTATAAAGAGCCACCCCCAGCGCCATTCCCAGCGCCGGACCCACCCAGTACACCCACCATCCCTGCCACGCTCCGGCTATCACCATCGGCCCCAGGCTCCGCGCCGGATTCGTACTCGTCCCCGACACCGGCGCCTCCAGAAACACCATCAACGCATACATCGGAGGAAATATCGCCGGCGTAAACCCGCGCAGCCGCTTGTGTCCCACAAACACCAGCAGCCCCACAATCAAAATCATCGTCGTCACCAGCTCGCCCGCCAGCGCCCACCCATCCCCATAAGCCGCGCCCGGCGTCGTCGACCCAAACTGCACCGACCGACCCATCGCGCCCCACGCCAGCAGCGGCAGCGCGCCCACCAGCCCGCCCGCGCACTGCGCCACCACGTTGGCCAGCGCATGCCGGCCGCGCATCTTGCCCAGCATCCAGAACGCACCGCTCACCACCGGATTAATATGAGCCCCGCTCACTTTTCCCACCCACGAAACCGCAATCGTCGCGCCCGTGCACCCAAACAAAAATCCCGTCAGCAGCAGCCGCGCCCCAGCGGAAGGAATCCACGCCGCCACCGGGCTGCCCTTTCCAAAATCCAGAATCACAATCGACAACCCAATCGCAATCAGCAGCGCCGTCCCCACAAACTCCGCCAGCACCGGCTTCCACATCTCCTTCATCCCAATCTGCCTCGCCAACTTCTCACCCCCTCATTCATACCGGCTCAACATCTCTGCTCTACCATGGCTCGGTGAAATCCCGTTCATTCTCCCACATCGCTCGCGCCATCCTGCTCGTCGCCTTCACCGCAGCAACGGCCCACGCCGCCAAATTCGCCGCTCCCGTCACTCTTCCCAATGGACGCCTCATCACGCCCATCGGCGCCACCGAATACCTCGGCCCGTTCCCCTTCACCATGACCATGAGCCCCGGCGGACATCAGATCGTGGCACCCTCCATCGGCTGGCCCTACGCGCTCAACATCATCACCAACCCATCCTCTGCGCACCCCGTCATCCAGCGCATCCCCAAAGCAGACAAAAGCGTCCCCTCCGTCCGCGTGCACACCGGCGTCGCATACTCTCCTGATGGTTCTCTCCTGTACGATGCAACCGGCAACTCCGGCGCAATCGACATCTACCGCACCCGCGACTGGCAGCGCATCGCCACCATCTCCCTCAACGGCGGCGGCTATCGCCAGAGCTTCGCCGCATCGCTCGCACTCTCGCCCCACGGCCGCGAGCTCTACGTCATCGACCAGGCCAACTGGCGCGTCGTCACCATCAACACCGCAACCCGAACGATCCTCGCCTCCACGCCCACCGGCCGTGAACCTATCAGCATCGCACTCTCCCCCACCGGCAAACATCTATATGTAACTAATTCCGGTCTATTTAATTACAAGCTCGTCAGCGGACTCAGCCAAGCCGATCCCATCGCCACCGGCCTCAAATTCCCGCCCACCGGCTACCCATCCAAACAGGCCCGCCTCGGCACCACCGTAGACGGCCACGTCATCCCGCCCCTCGGCAACGAAAACAGCGTCAAAGGCAGCTCGCTCTTCACCTACTCGCTCGCCAACCCTCGCCATCCCGTCATCATCGCCCGCCTCCGCCTCGGCGCGCGCATTCAAGAGACCCCCGGCGGGGTCGTCGGCGGAGCATCCCCCACAGGCATCGCCGCCAGCGCCCATCACGTCTTCGTCTCTCTCGCCCACGACGACGCCGTAGCAGAAATCTCCGCGAACGGCCGCACCCTCCAGCGCCAGATCCCACTCACGCCCTTCCACGGCCGATCCTTCGAGGACAGCGACCACCGCCCCCTCCGCGGCATCGACCCCTACGGAATGGCCATCCACAACCATCGCCTCTACGTCGCGGAATCCGGCATCGACGCCATCGCCGTCATCAGCCTCGCCTCCGGCCGCGTCCTCGGCCACATCCCCACTCTATGGTATCCGGTCGCCGTCTGCTTCTCTCCCAACGGCAAAACCCTCTACGTCCTCACCAACAAAGGCAAAGGCGCGGGACCCAACTACATCCACGGCCACCACTACTACATCGGCCAGCTCGAGCACGGTTCTCTCACCGCGATTCCACTCGCCACAATCCGTCACCACCTCCCGCAGCTCACCCGTCAGGTCATTGCCGACAACACTGCCGCGCTGCGCCACGCCACCCCCTGGCCCAATCCGCCCATCCGCCACGTCTTCTTCATCATTCGCGAAAACCGCACCTTCGACGAAGTCTTCGGCGACCTCCCCGGCACAGACGGCGACCCGCAACTCGCCCGCTACGGCATGCACGGCTGGGTCCCGCAAAATCCCTCCCTCCACAACCTCCACATCACGCCCAACGCCCACGCCCTCGCCCAGCGCTTCGCCACCAGCGACCACTTCTCCGTAGACAGCGAAGTCTCCGCAGACGGTCACCGCTGGGCCGTAGGCATGCCGCCCACCCCTTGGTTCAACATTGCGTGGAGCACCGCCTACAGCGGCCGCCGCACCGGCGACGTCACCAGCGCCGCACCCGGCCGTCGCGCCATCTGGGGCGGCGCGGACTCACCCATGCCCGAAGACGAACCCGAATACGGTTCCATGTGGGAGCACGTCGCCGACGCGCATCTCTCCATCCTCAACTACGGTGAAGGCCTTGAACTCGAAGGCTCCGACGAAGCCCGCGGCACCGCGCCGCAGGGCCAGCGCCTCTTCCTCAACTCGCCTCTGCCAGAGCCCGTCTTCACCTCCACCGACCGCAACTACCCCACCTTCAACCTCGGCATTCCGGACCAGTATCGCTTCGCTGAATTCCAGCGCAACTTCACCAAAGTGCTTGCCTCAGGCCCTGCGCCCGCGCTCACCGTCATCCGCCTGCCCAATGACCACACCGCCGACCCGCGACCCGCCGACGGCTATCCCTACCGCGCCTCCTACGTTGCCGACAACGATCTCGCCCTCGGCAAAATCGTCCAGCTCATCTCCCACTCCCGCATCTGGAAGTCCACCGCCATCTTCGTCATCGAAGACGATGCGCAAAGCGGCGTCGATCACATCGATGCCCACCGCAGTGTCCTCCTCGTCATCAGCCCCTGGGTCCGCCCCGGCTTCATCTCACACGACCAGACCAGCATGGGCAGCGTCCTCCAGGACATCTACCGCTCGCTCCACCTCGGGCCAGACACCCTCATGGACCGCCTCGAAGCCGGCTTCGGAGACATCTTCACCACCACGCCCGACTTCACGCCCTACACTGCCATCCCCCCAGACCCGCGCGTCTTCATCCCCTCCAAAGCAAAAATCGCGCAACCCAAAACCGCAGCCGAGGCGCGTCAAATGCTCGACGCCGACGATCCCGCTCTCATCGCTCCTGAAGTCGACAGCTCCGGCAAAACCCGCCCCAAAAAGCAACGCCCAAAATCGCACTAACCTTTCAAAACGTTGCAGCGTTGTTACGGCAACGCTGCATTCCAATAAATATTGCAACGCTCATTCACTTTTAATCCAACGCCGCACTTTGCTTCACACCTTGTTCACACCCCGTTGTTAGCGTTCGCATCGGAGGCCAAAAGACGTGAAGCTAAGTCACAAACAAAACATCGTTCTCTGGATGGCGCTGCTCTTCCTGTTCCCATCCCTGCTTTTTGCTCAATCCACCCAGGGCACGATCCTCGGTACGGTAAAAGACCCCTCCGGAGCCGTCATCCCAAATGCAAAAGTAACCATTACGAATACAGATACCGGGGTTATCAACGCCAGCACCACCAATGCCACCGGCAACTACCAGTTCTTCAATCTTCTTGAGGGCCACTACCGCGTCAACGTCAGCGCCGAGGGCTTCCAGAACGTCACTCTCGACAACCTCACCCTCGTCGCCCGCCAGCAGCTCCGTGCAGATGCAATCCTCCCGCTTGGAAATGTAAGTCAAAAAGTTACAGTTAACGCTGGTTCGGCAGGCGCCATCTCCACCGAGTCGCCAACCATTGAAGCCACCTACAATGCGGTTGACGTCGAGAATCTGCCGGCCAACTACCGCGCCAGCCAGAACGGCACCAGCCCGCTCGATCTCATCCAGACCCTCCCCGGCGTCCAGGCCGATACAGGCCGCGCCGACGGCACCGGCGTCCAGTTCTCCGTGCAGGGCGGCCTCCCATCTCAATCCGACGTCACCGTCGACGGCATCACCGTACAGAACGTCACCGGCAACAGCCCCCTCCAGGATGCATTCCCCTCCGGCGAAGCCATCTCCGAGCTCCGCGTCGAAGGCGTCCTCGACAACGCAGAATTCGGACAGCCCGGACAGATCACCGTCATCACCAAGAGCGGGTCCAACAAGCTCCACGGCTCCGCCTTCTGGTACTTCCAGAACTCCGCCTTCAACGCCATCCCCTACGGCGACATCAAAAAGCCCCACATCGTCGGCAACGACTTCGGCGGCTCCGGCGGCGGACCCGTCGTCATCCCTCACCTCTATAACGGTCACAACCGCAGCTTCTTCTTTGCCGACTACGAAGGCTTCCGCCTTCCCAAGTCCACCGGCGCGCAGTACAGCGTGCCCACCGCGCAAATGAAGCAGGGCAACTTCTCGCAGGTCGCAGGCGTGCAGCCCCTCACCAACCCCTTCACTGGCGGCACTTATTCCAACTACACCGTGCCCATCAATCCGGTCTCGCAAAAGTTCCTGCAGTTCTTCCCAGACCCCAACACCGGCAACACCAACTCCTACACGCCCGGTCAGATCAACTACATCGTCAACCAGAACACCGCCTACAACTCCAACCAGTTCGACATTCGCGGTGACCAGTACTTCGGCCAGCGCGCCCTCGTCTTCGCGCGCTACTCCTGGAAGAACATCAGCCAGAATCAGCCCCAGCCGCTGCTCGTCCCCGAAGGACAAAGCATCGGTCAAAACCGCGACCTCATCGTCGCCGGCAACTACACCTTCAATCCCCATCTCTTGAACGAATTCCGCTTCGGCTACAACTTCTTCACCAGCGGAAGCACCAACTCCTTCGACGGTCCCGGCTTCGCCAGGTCCACCGGACTCCAGGGCCTCCAGAACCTCTTCTTCAACGGCATCCCCGAGCTTGACTTCAAGTACCTCAGCTCCCTCAATGCCGATCGCATCGCATCCACCAGCAAATCCAAGGTCCTCGAATACGCTGACACGCTCACCTGGACCCACAACAACCACGTCGTCAAAGCCGGCATGGACATCCGTCACATCCAGGCCATCACCCCCCTTGGCTTCTTCGGCGCAGACAACTACGGCACCTTCTTCTTCAACACCGGCCAAAACTTCACCGGCCAGGAGTTCGGAGACTTTCTTATCGGCGCCCCGCAAGGCACGGCCTACGACGATGTCCAGTCCGACAACGACGGCATCTCCATCCACTACGCCTTCTTCGCGCAGGATCAGTGGCGTGCCACCCAGCGTCTCACGCTCAGCTACGGCGTCCGCTACGAGTTCGAACCCGGATACCACGACCCCTCCGGCAACATCGGCAACTTCAACCCGCTCGTTCCCAGGTCCGGCGAAGTCATCTTCCCCGACGGCGCGCAAAGCACCCTTGCCGCCGGCTATCTCGCCAGCTTCAACGCCTGCCCCGTCGGCCAGACCTCCGGCTCCCCGGACGCCAACGGCGCTCCCTGCACCCCGGTCCTCAGCAACTCTGCGGCCGGCTACCCCAGCTACCTCAAGAAAGTGCCGCACCTGCGCTTCATGCCGCGCTTCGGCTTCGCCTTCCGCCCCTTCAACAATGACCGTACGGCCATCCGTGGTGGCTTCGGCATGTACGACATCACCACCCTCGGCTCCATCTACTACTCCCTCACCGGAACCGTGCAGGCCGCCACCAACATCTACGCCAACAGCGAAACCCCATCCGGCCCGGCCTACTCATGGCCCCAGATCTACGCCGGCCAGGGAACCAGTTCCGCTGCCGGCGCATACGGTACCGCCTACTTCGGCACCGCAAACGCCGTCAACTGGAAAGACCCCTACTCCGAGCAGTACACCCTCTCCGTCGATCACGAATTCGGCTCCGGTTTCGGCGCGCGCATCTCCTACATCGGCATGGAAACCCACGACCTCGTCTGGGCGCCCAACCTCAACGACCTGCCCAGCTACTCCAAAACCACATCGGCTTACTTCCAGCCCCTCAGCGCGCGGCCCTTCCCCAACTGGGGCGTAGTCAACACCCGCGCGGTCGGCGCAAATGCCAGCTACAACGCACTGCAGCTTGACGTAAGCCACCACACCGGCAACGGACTCACCTTTGACTCCAGCTACACATGGGCAAAGAACCTTGCCGATAACCAGGGTCCCAACAATACCGGCTTCGCTGGCGAAACCGGCGGCGCGCGCGCCGAGTGGGGACACGACCGCAGCATCGACTTCGGCAACGTTTACGGCACCCGCCGCAATCATTGGAACACCACGCTCGTCTACAGCCTGCCCTTCGGTCATGGCCAGCGCTTCGGCGCTCACATGAACCGCGCCGAAGATCTCATCGCCGGCGGCTGGCAGGTCAGCAGCATCTTCCTCTGGGAAAGCGGACCCTATCTCAGCCCCTACTTCCCCGGCGGCAACCTTGACCCCTCCGGCACCGGTTCCGGCCTCAACAATAACTACCAGGGCGGGTCCTACCCCGGTCGCGCACAGCACCCTGACCGGGTCGCCAACGGACGAGCACCCAACGCCAGCCGCTTCGACTGGATCAACAAAGCTGCCTACGTCTGCCCCGGTCAGGAAGGCACATGGCAGTGGGGTCAGACCTGCAACGTCGGCGGAACCACCACGGACGCCAACGGAAACGTCGTCGGCATCACCCCCATCGGTCGATTCGGCAACGCCCAGGTCGGCTCCCTCGAAGGCCCCGGCACCGTCAACTGGTCCGCCGGTCTCTTCAAAACCTTCCTCATCTACGACAACCTCCGCCTCCGCGCCGAGGGAACCTTCACCAACGTCCTCAATCACCTCAACCTCGGTGATCCCAACCTCAACATCTCCAGCCCCGAGTACGGACAAATCACCCAGGCCCGCGGCTCCGGCTTCGGCAGCGCCCGCAGCGGACAGGTCTCGCTCCGGCTGGAATTCTAATGTGCTGAGTTTGCAGTCAGCAAAATAAACCTTGTTGTCATCCCGACCAAAGCAGATCGCGCAAGCGATCTGCGGAGTGGAGGGATCTGCGGTTGTCCTTTGTCGCACCGGCAGAGATCCAAGACTCAGGACACCCGCTTTCCTGCTGTCCTCCTCCGGCCGGCTTCGCAAATCATCCGCGAAGCCGGCTTCTTTTTCTCCTCTCCTTTCGTAAATTCTTCCCCAGTCGCATCTTCGGGCGTGTCTTCCCTCCCAACTTCCGATAGAATCCTCGGCAAATGCAGGAACCAGATTCCATCGCCTATACGCTCATCGACAACCGTCTGCGCAAGACCGGGACCATCGCCAATTTCCCTTTCATCTGCGGCCGACTTCCCGGGAGCGACCTCGTCCTCAGCCACCCCTACGTCTCCCGCCGCCACGCCCAGATCACCTTTGAAGACGGCAAATACATGCTCGTCGACCTCGGCAGCCGCCACGGCACCTACCTCAACGGAAAGCTCATCAAGGACCGCGCCCTGCTCAGCGAAGGAGACACCCTCGCCTTCGGCACTCTCTCCGGCCCCGTCCTCCACTTCGGCATCAGCGCCGTCACCTCCACCTCCACCATTCGAGACATCATCCAGCAACTGCCCCAACTCAGCGCCGGCAACACTTCCATCGAAAAACTGCGCTGGTTCTTCGACGCCGCGCGCAAGCTCACCGGCGAAGGCGGCATGGAACAAATCCTCGCCGCGCTGCTCGAAACCACTCTCGAGCTCACCCAGGTCGAGCGCGGCTACGTCTTCCTCTGCGCTCCCTCCGGCGAA
This sequence comes from Acidobacteriaceae bacterium, assembly GCA_049965615.1. Lineage (GTDB taxonomy): Bacteria > Acidobacteriota > Terriglobia > Terriglobales > Acidobacteriaceae > Acidobacterium. The sequence goes on along the minus strand of JBMFWD010000008.1, from coordinate 70,084 downwards.
CTCCAGCTCGCCATGGGCCGCAGCCGCGAAGGCACTCCCCTCACCGACGACGCCACCGTCTCCCACGGCGCCATCCGCGAGGCCCTCAAGACCGCAAAGGAATTCATCGTTACCGACACCCTCAGCGCCGAACAGCGCACCGACAGCGTCGTCGCCCACAACATCCGCAGTGTCATCTGCATACCCCTCCGCCGCCATCGCGGCGCCAACGGCGAACGCGAATCCAACATCCTCGGCCTCCTCTACCTCGACAGCCGCCTCCGCACCGGCGCACTCTCCGAGGTCGACAACAATCTCCTCCGCGCCATCTCCACCGACGCCGCCGCCCTCATCGACAACGCGCAACTCGCCATCGCCGAGGAAAACGAACGCCGCTATCGCGAAGAACTCAACGTCGCCGCCAAAATCCAAAGCAACATCATGACGGCCAAGCTCCCCACCGTCCCCTTCGCCAGCGTCGCCGCACGCTCCGTCTCCTGCCGCGAAATCGGCGGAGACTTCTTCCTCGCCATCGCTGACAACGAAGTCCTCACCGCCGCCGTCGCTGACGTCTCTGGAAAAGGCATCTCCGCCGCCATCCTCGCCTGCACCATGCAGGGCATGATGTACGCGCAGCTCCTCTCACGCCAGCCCCTCGACGCCATGGCCGCCGCCGTCAACCGCTACATCTGCGAAAAAGACATCGGCAAATACGCCACCATGGCCGTCGTCCGCCTCTACTCTGACGGCCGCTGCGAATACATCAACTGCGGCCACATCCCGCCCTTCGTCTGCTCCCAGTCCGGAAGCATGCGCCTGCCGGAATCCAATCTGCCCGTCGGCATGGTCGAAAAAGCGCAATTCACCGTCGGAGAGGCGAAACTTGAACCCGGCTCCCGGCTCCTCATCGTCACCGACGGCGTCACAGAAGCCCGCGACACCGCAGGCAATTTCTTCGGAGAAGAGCGAGTCGAACAATCCGCCGCACGCTGCGACAGCCTCGACGATCTCTTCCAACAGGTCCAGGCCTTCTGCGAAACCAACGAAAACGACGACGACTGCACCGTCCTCGAACTCCGCTACTCCTGACCCGTTTCCAACTCCGCGGGCTACGGGTGCCCCATTCATGCGCGTCTTTTGCGCAGGAGTGGGGTGGAAACACTCCTCACCCATGAAATTGTCATCCCGAACGAAGCGCCATAGGCGCGCAGCCGAGGGACCTGCAGTCCCCTGCCAGGCCAAAGACCATCTACGGGTGCCCCATCCTTCGCAAAGCGGAGGGTGGGAACGGAAATCCCCCGCCCATCAAAACGTGATCACCAACGAGTAACCCACCCTACCCACCAGCCCGCAAAAGCCCCAAACAAAAGCCCGCACCCCGACGCACCACAAACTCCCCCAGCCCACGCACCCCCACATGCACCCCCAGCAGTTCCTCAAAATACTCCGGACGTTCCGCAAACACCTCCAGCGCCCGCTGCTCCAGCCCCGGAAAACGGTCCATCAGGAGCAACAGCAATGACATTCTGTGCGGCAGCCGCCCAATCTTCCGATGCGCCTTCTCGTAACCTTCCAGCCGCCCGCCCGCCATCGCATCGGCCAGCGCCTCGGCCTGCAGAAAACAACTCGCCATCCCCTCGCCCGTCACCGCATCCACACTGCCGGAGGCATCTCCCACCAGCGCCACGCCGCCCCGCTCCACCTCGCGCAAAACCCGCGTCGCAGACACCGCTCCCCGCTGCGCGGAAGCCAGCGGAACTCCCTCCACCCGCTCCGCAATCGCCGGAAAATCTTCTAGCCACTCCTCCGCCTCGCAATGCGCCGCCCGCCCCACAAACGCCACGCAAACGCAATCCTCCGCCACCGGAGTCACATAAGCCTGTCCCCGCTCCCCCCAGTACACCTCCACCAGGTCGCTCCACGGAGCCATCCGGTAATGCCGCCGCATCCCATACCGCAGCTTCTCCACCCGGCACGCGCTCATCCCCGCCCAGGCCCGCACCGAAGAAGACTGCCCATCCGCGCCCACCAGCCAGCGATAATCGCACTCCTCACCATCCACCAGCGCGCGCCCCGGCCCCATCGGCTGACACCGCGTATTCCAAAGCAGCGTTACTCCGCAGGCCTCCGCCCGCTCGCGCAATCGCTCATGCAGCCGAAGCCGCCGCACCCCCAGCCCATGCGCATCCGGGAAGCACGCCTCCGCCTGCCGCCGCTCATCCAGAAACCGAATCCCATAAAACGGCATCCCATCTGCCGCCGTCATCGCCACACCCAGCCGCTCCAGCGCAGCCAGCGCACCCGGCATCAGTCCCTCCCCGCAGGCCTTGTCAATCGACGGCGCCAAAGCATCCACTACCGTCACATCCATGCCCCGCTGGCGCAGCGCTATCCCCGCGGAAAGCCCCGCAGGTCCACCGCCCAACACCAGCACTTCGGTCGAGAGTCGCATCTTCGACTCAAGTCTAACCCCACCACTCTCGCCTTATCCCGCCGCCGCAATCCCAGCTTTCACCGCATCACTTCCCCGACCTCGCGCCCCCGCCGGACGCACTTCCACCTCCCGCTTTCGCGTCCGCGGCCTTCGCCGACGGCAGCTTCACCGCGCCCTTGCCCGCCATCGTCTCCGTCTTCACCTGGGCTCCCGCCGGCAACGTCACGTAGTGCACAATGATCGAAACCCGCCGGTTCGAAGGATCAAACGGCTTCTTCGGCAGCCGCAGATGGTTGTCCCCGTACCCGCGCACCTCCTCCACCTGCCCCTTTTTGAGGCCATCGCTCTGCATCAGCACCCGCGCCGCGTTCGCCCGGTCTACTGACAAATTCCAGTTCGTATACCCCGACTTGCCCACATAGGGCTTCGCGTCCGTATACCCCTCAATCGAAATCTTGTTCGGCACCTGCCCCAGCTGCCCGGCCAGCAGTTGCAGCATTTTCTCGCCGTTCTGGCTCAACTGTGCGCTCCCGTTCTGGAAAAACGTCCCGTTCTTCTTCTCCAGCAGCTCAATCCGCAATCCCTCCGGCGTCACTGTCACCTGCACCTGGTTCTTCAGCTCCTTCAGTTGCGTCTGCTTCTGCATCGCCTGCTGAATCTTGTCCTTCAAATCCTGAATATCGTGCTTGCTCAACTCAAAATTGTCCGCCACCCCGTTCCGGTCCGTGCCCGTCTCCGCAGAACTGCTCAGCGGATTCCGAAAATACCCCGCCACCGCCTTCTTCACCTGCGGCGTCGTGTTCATCAGCCACAACACAATGAACAGCGACATCATCGCCGTCACAAAGTCCGCGTAGGCCACCTTCCACGCGCCGCCATGGTGCCCGCCATGCGCCGCGGCCTTCTTCCGGATCACGATCACTGGCTTATGCTTGCTCATGCCTGCGCCGCCGCCTCGGCTCCTGCCGCGCTGCCGCCGCCTGCCGCCTCACCCCGGTACGCTGCCTCCACCTCGGCAAAGCTCGGCCGCACGTGCGAGGGAATCGCCCGCCGCCCCGCCTCAATCGCCAGCACCGGCGGCTGGCCCTTCAAATACGACACCAGCACAATCCGCATCATGTACAGATAGGCATGCTCCTCATCCACCAGCTTGCTCATGTTCGAGCCCAGCGGACCCACAAATCCGTAACACAGCAGAATTCCCAGAAACGTTCCCACCAGCGCCGACGCCACCTTATGGCCAATCTCGGCGGGCGGCCCGTCCAGCGCCCCCATCGTGATCACCACCCCCAGCACCGCCGCCACAATGCCCAGCCCCGGCAGCGAGTCCGCCGCTGTCGACAACGCGCTGATCGGCTGCATCGCCCCATGGTGATGCACCTCGATATCCCGCTCGATCATCAGGTCCATGTCGAACACATCCACGTTCCCGCTCACCGCCATCCGCATTGTGTCGCACACAAAATCCCGGTAATGGTGGTGCTTCAAAAACTTCGGATACGCCTGGAACAGCTCGCTCTCATCCGGATTCTCGATGTCCGGCTCAATGCCCAGCATCCCCAGCCGCCGCGCCTTGTTCAGCAACTCGTACAGCATCTTCAACGTGCTGATGTACGTGTCCTTCCCAAACGGAGACTTGCCCAGAATCTTCGGCATCCCGCCAAAAATACCCTTCAGCACCCGCACAGGATTCGCAATCAGCAGCGTCCCCACCGCCGCGCCCCCGATAATCAGCAACTCCGACGGCTGCATCAGGACCATCAACGGTCCCTTCTCCATCAAAAAGCCACCCAGTACCGCACAAATCACAATCAGGATGCCAACCATCGCCAGCATGCCATACCACCCTTCTCTCGTCTTATTCGGCCGGCTCTACCCAGGACAACAGCACCAGCGCCGCCGAAAATCGGCGGCGTCAAAGGGGAAGGCCGTCCAGGCTTTTATCGGCGAGGCGGAAATGCGGCTTGAATGAAAGGAAGAAGAAGCAGAAAACCCAGGTCGATTTTAAGGAAAAAAGGCCAGCCACCACCCGAATCTGTTGGCAGCGGGTCATGCAGAGCAAAGCGAAGAATCCCGGCAATCTCTCACCAGAAATTGCTCTCAAAAGTTTCTCCCGGAATGCCAACCACAAAAAAACTGAGCAAAGCGAAAGCTGAACACGAGCAAAGCGAAGGATCTGCAGTCATTCCAAGCCCGCTCCGGCAACGGCCCCAAACAGGAAAACTACTTCTCTTCACCACAACCCGCGCCGCCAGCCGCCGAACAAATCTCCCCATCCAAAGGCAGCCGAATCACAAACTCCGTCGACCCCGGACGCGACTCAAACGAAATCTTCCCACCATACTGACCCGTCACAATCCGGTACGCAATGTCCAAACCCAGCCCCGTACCCACACCCACCGGCTTCGTCGTATAAAACGGCTCAAAGATATGCCGCCGCGCGCTCTCCGGAATCCCCGGCCCCGCGTCATGAATCGACACCCAAACCGCACCCCCCTCGCTCCACGTCCGCACCGTCACCGTCGTTCCCTCCGGCGCCGCGTCCACCGCGTTGTCCAGCAGATTCGTCCACACCTGGTTCAGTCCGCGCCCGCACGTCCGCACCCGCGGCACATCCGCGCCAAACTGCTTGTCCACCCCCACGCCCTTGTGCCGGAACTTGTGCCCCAGTATCGTCAGCGTGCTCTGCAATCCCTCATGCACGTCCACCTCGTGCAGCGTACTCTTGTCCTCGTACGCGTAGCGCTTCACCGCCAGCACCAGGTCGGTCACCCGCGCCAGGCTCTCCTCAATCGTCGCCAGCGACTGCATGCTCGAGGCAAATCCCTGCAGCCACTGGATCGTCTCCGCCAGCGTCTCAGCCGCAAAGCTGTCCTTCGTGCACTCAATATCCTTCCGCCGCCAGCCCGCCTCCACCAGCATCGGAGCCAGCTTCCACGCCTCTTTCACGCCCAGCGCCGTCAGCCAGTCACTCAACTCCTCTTCCGCGTCGGACTCCTCCAGCGTGCTCGCCGGCTTCGGCCGCAAATGCATCATCACGTCGTGCTGCAGGTGCCGCATGCACTGCATCTGCTCCTCGTCCAGCCGCATCTGCCCCAGTCGCAGGCTGATCTCCGGCAGCGTCTGCAGCGTATCCCGCAGTTGCCCCGCTGCCCGCCGCGCCGCGCTGCCAGGATTATTCAGCTCATGCATCAGCCCCGCCGCCAGCATCCCCAGCGAAACCAGCTTCTCCCGCTGCAGTTGCAGCGCGTTGTACGACCCCAGCCGGTGCGCCATATTCTGCAAAATCGTCTGCCGAACTCCCGCGCACGTGCTCATCAGCCGCCAGAACGCTTCACTCTCAATCCGGATCAGCCGGCTCGCCTCCAGCGCATGCGCCGTCACCCGCACCGCCGGCGCACCGCCCAGCAGCGCCACCTCGCCAAAGCTCTCGCCGTCGGAAAAATGCGCCACCAGCGTCCGAGTACCGTCCGCCTCCTGCTTGAAGATCTGGATCTCCCCGGAAATCAGCAGCCAGAAGGAAATTCCATGCTTATCCCGGTTGTAGAAATCCATTCCGGCTGGCACGCGCAGCTCTTCTGCCTTGCCAATGCAGGCCGCATCCCCGGCACTCAGCGCCTCAAAGCCGCGAATCCTCTGCAGCAGAGGATAAAGCTCCGCATTCTCAATCGTTCGGGTTTCGATTCCTTGTCCTGCTTGACTGCTCATCGCTTCGGTCTAATACCGCGCCAGATACTGATGCACAAACTGGACGGCGATCGCTCCTTCCCCGACGGCTGTCGCCGCGCGCTTTACCGATCCATGCCGTACATCGCCCGCCGCAAACACTCCCGGCATGCTCGTCTCCAGCAGATACGGCTCCCGGGCTTCCTTCCACAACTCGCCCGCCTGCTGCCGCATCTCCGGCCCGGTCAGCACAAATCCATTTCCATCCCGCAAAATCGCATCCGGAAGCCAGCCCGTGTGCGGCGCCGCACCGATAAAAATAAACAGCGCCGAGGCAGCACGCGTCTCTTCCCCCGCCGCTGTCCGCAATCGCAGACTCTCCAGACGGTCCCCGCCACAAGCCTCGAGCACCTCGGTATTCGTTTCCACAACAATATTGGATGTGCCGGCAATCTGATCGATTAAGTATTTCGACATGCTCTGCTCAAGGGAAGACGCACGGACCAGCATCGTTACCTTCCGCGCAAACTCTGAGAAGTGCATCGCCGCCTGACCGGCAGAGTTCGCCCCGCCCACCACAAACACTTCCTCATCCCTGCACGACTGCGCCTCCACCAGCGCCGCCCCATAATACACGCCCTTCCCCGTCAGCTCCGCCACACCCGGCGCGCCCAGCTTCTGGTAACGCACCCCCATCGCCAGCAGGCAAACCCGGCAGCTCACCTCCCGGCCGTCTGCCATCTGCACATATCGGTACTCGTTTTCCGTCCGAATCCCCGTCGCCTTCTGCGTCAAAAACTCCGCCCCAAACCGCGTCGCCTGCACATGCGCCCGCCGCGCCAGGTCCTCGCCCGATATCCCCGACGGAAAACCAAGATAATTCTCAATCCGCGAACTGCTCCCAGCCTGCCCCCCCGGCGCCTCCGGCTCCAGGATCAGCGTGCTCAATCCCTCCGACGCCGCATACACCGCCGCCCCCAACCCCGCCGGACCCGCGCCCACCACCACCAGGTCGTAGTACTCCGCCTTCGCCTGCGTCCGCAAGCCCACCTTCTCGGCCAGTTCCGCCATGCTCGGCTGCACCAGCGCCGTCCCGTCAGCGCAAATCACCACCGGCAGCCGCCCGTCATCCAGCCCATGCTGCCGCAGCAGCTCCAGGCAGGTATCCTCCCGCTCCGGGTCCATCCATAAATAAGGAACCTGGTTACGCGACAGAAAATTTCTCACTTCATGGTCCCGAAGCGACCACCGCGGCCCAATCACCTTCAGCCCCTCATACGGAGGACGGTAACCCTGCCGCCACGTTACCAGCAAATCGTCGATCACCGGGTAAAACTGCTGCTCCGGCGGATCCCACGGCTTCGTCAGATAGTAATGAATCCGCGCCGAATTGATCGCCCGGATCGCCGCCTCCGTGTCCGCATAGGCCGTCAGCAATGCCCGCCGCGCGTCAGGAAATATCTGCTGCGCCCGCTCCAGAAACTCCACCCCGCTCATACCCGGCATCCGCTGGTCCGACAAATACAACGCCACCGCATCCCCGCGCTCGGCTAACTGCCGGCTGATATCCAGCCCAGCCTGACCTGACCCCGCACGTAACACCCTGTATTCACTTGCATATCTGCGACGAAGATCCTGAATCACCGCTTCCAGCACATTGGGATCGTCATCAACAGCCAGAATCACCGGCTTCGACATAAATCAAACCTATCAACCTTTCCAACTTCATTTCTCTGGAAAAATTTCATCTCAAAAGAAAATATTCGTTTGCTTTTATTACTTACTCGTGTACTATCCGAGTCAAAGATTTTATCCCCAAAAGTTTCACTATTTTAGTTACTGCAGATCCGCAAAGTAACCATTGATACCAAAGCCAGCGGATCTCAGCAGGGAAATGCAATGCCCGCTAAGAGGCATCCCGGCCACTTCTTCATTGCGCCGAGACCCATTTTAATTTCTGCCTTGTGTAGACGAATGATAGGACCCAAACATGAACAAGATCATACTGGCCGACAACCAGGCCATTTTTCGCGCCGGGACCGCAAAAATCCTGGCCATGGAAGATGATTTCCGCATCATCGCTCAGTGCTCGGAACCGGAGCGCCTCCTGCCCGCCATGGATACCTTCCGCGGCGCGACCATCATCTTTGCCTCTGCCTTGAAGTTGCCCATCCATCAGGTCGTTGAAAAAACCCGCAACACCTGCGGCCACTCCCTCCTCGTCGCAGAAATCGGCGAACCCGTACAATCCTACTTCGATGCCGGCGTCGATGGCGTCATGCATCGCTCCGTCTCCGGCTCCGCCCTCATCGACTGCGTCCGCCGAGTCGCCCGCGGCGAGAACCCCATCCGCGCATGCGGCCCCGAAGACCTGCTCCTCGAAGAGGACAGCGTCGGAGCAAGAGTCCGCGACCGCCTCACTCCCAAGGAAATGAAAATCGTCGCCCTCATCATCCAGGGCTGTAAAAACAAGGAAATCGCCATGCGGCTCGGAACCACCGAGCAGGTCATCAAGAACTACCTGCGCAGTGTCTACGACAAAACCGGCGTCTCCGACCGGCTCGAACTCGCACTCTTCACCATTCATCACCGCATGCTCGCAGAGGCCGCAACAGCCATCGGAGACATGCTCATGGACATCAATTAAAGGTAACTAAAGGTAGGTTCACAGCATGAGCGCCCTCAAGTCGATGATGGAAGCGGCTCCATACTCCCCCGACCGCTTCCATCTTCATGCCTGGCTCAGCTTCTCGGCCACCGACTTCGCCTGCGTAAACAAATATAAGTAATCCGGTCCGCCTGCCTTCGAGTCCGTTCCCGACATATTGAACCCGCCAAACGGATGCGCCCCCACCATCGCGCCCGTGCACTTGCGGTTAAAGTACAGGTTCCCCACGTGGAACCGCTCCCGCGCAATCGCCAGCTTCTCCCGGTCATTGCTGTAAAGCGCCCCCGTCAGCCCGTACTCCGTGTTGTTCGCAATCTCCAGCGCATCGTCAAAATTCCGCGCCTTGATCACCGCCAGCACCGGCCCAAAAATCTCCTCCTGCGCCAGCACCCCATCCCGCGGAATATCCGCAAAGATCGTCGGCTCCAGGTAATATCCCTTTTCCGCCGTCTCAATGGCATTCCCGCCGGCCAGCAAGCGGCCTTCTTTCTTGCCCTTCTCGATGTACCCCTGAATGCTCTTCATCGCAGCCGCATTCACCACCGGGCCCATCTTCGGGTTCTTCACCGGATCGCCCACCGTCCACGCCGTCACCTTCTCCCGCAACTGGTCCAGAAACACGTCGTACACGCTCTCCTCTACAATCGCCCGCGAGCAGGCCGAGCACTTCTGCCCGCTGAACCCGAACGCCGACGCCAGCACTCCATCCACCGCGCTGTCCAGATCACTGTCCGCGCAAACCACAATCGAGTCCTTGCCGCCCATCTCGAGTATCGTCCGCTTGATCCACAACTGCCCAGCCTGCCGCTTCGCCGCGCGCTCGTGAATATCCAGCCCCACTTCCTTCGAGCCGGTAAACGCAATAAACCGCGTCTTCGGATGCTCCACAATCGCGTTCCCAAACGTCGCGCCCGAACCCGGACAGAAGTTCACCACCCCATCCGGCATCCCGCACTCCTCAAGAACCTCCACAAACTTCGCCGCAATCGTAGGCGAATCGCTCGAGGGCTTCAGCACCACCGTATTCCCGCAAACTATCGAAGCCGCCGTCATCCCCGCCATAATCGCAAAAGGAAAATTCCACGGCGGAATCACCGCGCCCACCCCCAGCGGAATATACAGCAACTCATTCTTCTCGCCCGGATACTGGATCGGCGGCGTCGCCGCATCCAGCCGCAGCGCCTCCCGCGCATAAAATTCCAGAAAGTCGATCGTCTCGCCCACATCGGCGTCCGCCTCGCCCCAGTTCTTGCCGACTTCATAAACCATCCATGCGCAAAAGTCGTACTTCCGCTCGCGAATCTTCGCCGCCGCATGCAGCAGGAGCGATGCCCGCTCCGCCGCCCCCACATACCGCCACGTCTCAAACGCTTTCAGCGCCGCCTGCATCGCGCGCTCCGCATGCTCGGCCCCTGCCTTCTGGTGCACGCCCACCACCTGCTCGGGCCGCGCCGGATTCACCGACCGGATCTTCCCCTCGGTCCGCAATCGCTCCCCGCCAATCACCAGGTTATACTCCGCCCCCAGGTGATCGCCCACGCGCGTCAGCGCCTCGCGCATCGCCTGCGCCTTTTCATGATCGCCAAAATTCGTAAATGGCTCATTCCGGAAAGCGCCCTCAGGCGCCCGGTAAAGGATATTCGTAGTAGCTTGTGCCGTTGCCATAACGCATTAGTGTACCCCCGTTTCCCGCTCCACGACACCTCCCCCATCACGCTCCGCCCAAGCGCAGCCGAGGGGAAATCTGCAGTCCCAACCGACAGACCCCGGCAGAAATCTCCGCCAGAACCAAAAAGCTGGAAGTGTCATTCAGAGCGAAGCGAAGAATCCCGACAATGTTTCAGCTGAAATTGCACTCAAAAGTTTCTCCCGGAAATCCCTGCCGGGTGCCCCCTTCATCGCAGCACCACCGCGATGAGTGGGGTCGGGAAAATCCGTGGTGGCCCACTCAAGCCCGGTTTTTTCGGGCTTGAGTGGGGTCGCAATGAACTCTCCCCCAAAATGTTGTCATCCCGGCCGGAATCCGCGAAGCGGATGGACTGGAGGGATCTGCGGTCTGTCTGGAGTGAAGGAAAATCAAAGGTAGCCCACACTTTCTCCTCGCGCTTTTCGAAAAGAGAGCATCGTACCAAATCGGCGCAAAGCGACGACCTGCAGAAGCCACGGGCTTTAGCCCGTGGATCAATCACCACAAGTAACTATCCTCCGGCAAAGCCGGAGGCTTTATGCGATTGGCCCCTCAAAGGGGCCCGAACGCACACTGCGGCAGGCTCGCTTTTGCATCTTCCGCCGCGGGCTTCGTAACAAGGGCACGACTTTAGTCGGCCGTAAGTGCAGCAAAAAAATGGGGCTTTAGCCCCTGAAAAAGATGGCTCAATGAGTTTTTCAACCCGCCGCGGGCTTTGTAACAAGGGCACGACTTTAGTCGGGCCGTAAGTGCAGCAAAACAACTGGGGCTTTAGCCCCACGCCTTACCCACAATCCCCACCCACCCCAAAAAGCAAAAGCGGGAAGAATTTTCATTCTTCCCGCTTCCTCGTGTTTCAGAATCTTTTTAGAGAGCCTGAACGTTCTCTGCCTGCCAGCCCTTGGGGCCCTTCACGACGTCGAACTGCACAGCCTGGCCTTCCTGCAACGAACGGAAGCCGTTCGTCTGGATCGCCGAGAAGTGCACAAACACGTCTTCGCCATTGGGGCGGCTCAGAAATCCAAAGCCCTTCGCATCGTTAAACCATTTCACTGTTCCCTGTTCCATATTCATATTTCCTTTTTCTGCTTCTAAATGTATCGCCGAACTCAACTTTGGATGATTTGCGAGTCTAGCGATGAAGCGGAACAGGCAAGAACAACCGGATATGAATCTACGATCTCTTTCAGTCTAGCACCCTTCTTCCCTTTGTGCCGAAAGAATCGGAGCAATCCCCAAACAGCGTATGATTAGAGCAGTTACGATCCACACTCGGATCTCTCTGCACTTATCCATCAGCTCTCGATCGCTCTCCAGACCGGCTCTTTTCCACCTTGCCGGATCAGATCTCCGCGACAGGCGAACCGGCACACCGTTCGTGCGTCGAGTCAGCTTCGGTAACAAACGCACCATGACCCCGAAATGAGGTATGTATGCGCTCTGATCTGGTCTATTCCGCCGGACGCAGCATCGAGAACCGCTTTGTTCTCGCCACAGTCATCAGTCAAATCATCCGTAAACTCCACGTCGACTCCACACGTACAGAAGACACGGCAAACCAGGCATTCGCTGACATCTCCAAGGGCCGCTACATCCCCGTAAAGTTCCCTGAGCTCAAGCCGCAGCCGCTCATTGATACCCTCATCATCACCCCCGCGGCCTAAGCCATCGCCCGTCGCGGCAGCCCTCCCAACCAACGCAACTCTCACCCGCAATCCAGCCGAGGTCGCATGCAGACGAATCCCGACAGTCCCCATGCCTTGCAGGATCTTTACCAGGCCATCGAACTCATCGACTGCAAGATTGCCTACAGCCGGACCCGCGAACGAATCGAGTCCGAGCAGGCCAGGGAAAGCCAGTTGCGCAAGCTCTCTGCAAAGCGGGATGCCCTCGTCAAGTCCACGCTTCTCCTCACCAGCCAGGGTGTCCGCTGCCATCCGCAGTTCCTGCCCCAATCCTTTATCCATCTGGTGCAGAGCGAGGCCGGAAGCGTGCTCCCGGACCCGGTCATCGCGGAAGAATCAAAAAATAAAAGGCGTCTGCGTCCACGGCAGAAAAGGAGTTAGTTTTGGCACCACGCACCAGCCCTACCTTCGCAAAACGGCAAAAAGAACGCGCCCGGCAGGAAAAGCAACAAGCCAAGCAGGAGCGCAGGCTCGAGCGAAAGCAGCAGAAGCCCGAGGGCCCTGAAATTTCCAGGTCCAGCGAATGGGATGTGGACCCCCAAAACACCTTCCACACCCCATCTCACGACCCCTTCCAGAACCTCGCCCGCTCCGAGCCGGCCGCCACCAACTCAAACACACCCCCCAAAAACTCCGATCAGTAATACGCGTGCCCCATCCTTGCCCAGCAAGGATGGGAGCAGCACCCCCCAAAAAAAAAGTTGTCATCCACCGGAATCCGCGAAGCACAGGACGCGGAGAATCTGTCCTGAGCGAAGCCGAAGGGATCTGCAGTGCATCCCCATATCCCACTGGGTAATCCATTCCTCGCATCACCATCGCGATGAGTGAGGTGGAGCATCCACCTCCAAACCACGTACACTCATCCCTTCAGGAGGAACCCACCCCGCATGCACCACATCTCCGACTTCCACCTCGTCTCCGCCGCCCGCCAGGCCATGATCGAGCACGGCTTCCAGCCCGACTACCCCAAGGCCGCCATCGACGAGCTCCACAGCGAACTCGCCGCCCCCATCCCGCCCACAACCCTCCCCGGCACCCAGGACCTCCGCCATCTCCTCTGGTCCTCCATCGACAACGACACCTCGCGCGACCTCGACCAGATCGAGCACGCCGAAACCCTCCCCGACGGCCGCATCCGCGTCCGCGTCGCCATCGCCGACGTCAGCCAGCTCGTCCCCCTCGGCTCCGCCCTCGACGACCACGCCCAGCGCAACACCACCTCCATCTACACCGGCGTCGTCACCTTCATGATGCTCCCCGAAGAGCTCTCCGCCGGCGTCACCTCGCTGCTCCCCAATCAGGACCGCAACGCCATCGTCATCGAGTTCACCGTCTCTTCCGACGACTGCCTCTGCGAATCCAACGTTTACCCCGCCCTCGTCCGCAACCGCGCCCAGCTCACCTACAACGCCGTCGGCGCATGGCTTGAAGGCTCATCCCCGGCAGCCGAATCCTTTGCCGACCCCGAACTCCAATCCCAGCTCCGCCTCCAGCACCAGATCGCCGAACGCCTCCGCGAAGAACGCGCCCGCCACGGCGCGCTCACCCTCGACATGGAGGAAAGCGAGCCCATCATCGTAGACGGCCAGCTCATCGACCTCCGCCCGGAAAAGAAGAACCCCGCGCACGCTCTCATTGAAGACTTCATGATCGCCGCCAACGGAGTCGTCGCCCGCTTCCTCACTGCGAACAACTTCGCCTCCATCCGCCGCATCGTCCGCACCCCCAAACGCTGGGAACGCATCGTCAGCGTCGCCGCCACCCTCGGCGCCGACCTGCCCGGAACCCCCGACGCCAAGGCGCTCAACGAATTCCTCACCCAGCAGCGCGCCAAAGACCCCGTACACTTTCCCGACCTCTCCCTCACCATCGTCAAGCTCATGGGCCCCGGCGAATACGTCGCCGAGCAGCCCAACGATCCTCCCACCGGCCACTTCGGCCTCGCCGTCGAGGACTACACCCACTCCACAGCGCCCAACCGCCGTTACCCTGACCTCGTCACCCAGCGCCTCATCAAGGCCGCAATCCAGAAACAACCCTCGCCCTACACCGAAGGCGCACTCACCGCCATCGCCACCCACTGCACCCAGATGGGCGACGAAGAACGCCGCCTCGAACGCGAAATGCACAAGAAAATCGCCGCCGTAGTCATGTCCAAACGCATCGGACAAACGTTCAACGCAGTAGTCACCGGCATCAACCACTACGGAACCTTCGTAAGAACCCTCGCCCCCCACGTAGACGGCATGTTAGTAGAAGGACAAAAAGGACTGGACGTAGGCGACCGCCTCCACGTCAAACTCCTGCGCACCGACCCCTGGAAAGGCTACATAGACTTCGCCAAAGCCTGAATAAGCTGAGTCGCCCGCGTCGAACATTTGCAGGGCATAAGCCCAATGATCGAGCCCGGCAACGGATAACTGAGCAATGGCAAATGGCCGGGTACCCCATTCATCGCGTTTTTTGCGACGAGTGGGGCAGGAATAGGAAAGCTCAATTCGGAATGGCGCGCAAAGCGCGCGGTTGCCCGTGCGGCCAGCACCCCCATAAACTCCGCGGCTTTTCTTTGCGCTCTTTGCGGTCTTTGCGGTGATTCCCCACCGCCCTCGTCCGGCGACAAGCTCCGCTGTAGGAAAATACCCCCATGGACTCCGTTCGCATCGACAAATGGCTCTGGGCCGCCCGTTTCTTCAAAACTCGCGCCCTCGCCGCCAAAGCCTGCGACCTCGGCCGCATCCAGGCCAACGGAAACGACGCCAAGCCCGCCCGAGATGTCCGCCCCGGCGACCGCCTCCAAATCCGCACCGAGCGCGGCGACTTCGAGGTCGAAGTCAAAGCCCTCAGCCAGATGCGAGGCCCCGCCGCCGTCGCCCAAACCCTCTATGAAGAATCCGAAGCCAGCCGCAACGCCCGCGCCCGGCTCGCCGCCCAGCGCAAAGCCATGGCCGAGGTCGGAGCCACCGACGCAGGCCGCCCCACCAAGCGCGACCGCCGCCTCATCAACCGCATGCGCGGCCGCAACTAACCGGCCTCTCCGCCTTCAACCGTCATTGGAGAAGCAAAAAACGCCTCCACGTCCGCCAGATCCTGCGTCACCCGGTAGCGCGGCAGGCTGTCCATGAACACGCGCCCATACCGCTGCGTCTGTAGCCTCGGGTCCAGCAACACCAGCACCCCCCGGTCCTGCACCGACCGGATCAGCCGCCCAAAGCCCTGCTTCAGCGTAATCACCGCCGCCGGCACCTGAAAGTCGAAGAACGGCTTGCCGCCATGCTCCTCCACCGCCCGCATCCGAGCCTGCACCACCGGGTCAGACGGCACGGCAAACGGCAGCCGGTCGATAATCACGCAGCTCAGCGCCTCGCCCTGCACGTCCACCCCCTGCCAGAAGCTCGAAGTCCCCAGCAGCACCGCATGCGGCGTCGTCCGAAACTCCTCCAGCAGCGCCTTCTTCGGTGCCGTCCCCTGCAGCAGCAGCGGAAACCCCACCTCGCTCAGCAGCCGCTCGTGCACCTCGCGCATCTGCTGGTAGCTCGTGAACAGGCAAAACGCCCGCCCCTCGGTAATCTCCAGCACCCGCCGAATCCGCGCCGTCGCCTCCCCCTGGAACTCCCGGTCCCGAGGATCGGGCATCCCCTGCGGCAGATAAAGCAGAGCCTGCCGCCCGTAATCAAAGTGCGAAGGAACCACCAGCTCCCGTGCATCCTCCATCCCCAGCCGCTTCCGGATGTGCCCGAACCCGCCCTGCACCGTCAGCGTCGCCGAAGTCAGCACCACCGTCCCGTAGTCCTCAAACAGCAGCTCGCCCAGCAGTTGAGAAACATCAATAGGCGTGGCCTGCAGGTGCACCGTCACATGCTTCCCGCCCCGCCGCTCAATCCAGAACACGGTGTTCCGGTCGCTCGCCTCCATCACAAACTTCAACTGCTCCCGCAAATCCGCAATCCGCTTCCGCAGCGCAGCCGCCTCGTCCACGCCCCGCAGCCGCTCCAGCTCGCTCTCCAGCCGGTGCAGCGAATTCATCACCCCCAGGTACAAATCCCCCTGCATCTCCAGGAAATCCTCCCGGTCCACAAACGGAATCCGCCCCTCGTTCCCGCTCCCGCGTGGCAGCGACCCAAAAAACAGCCGCGCTCGCTCCCGGATCATCTGCGCCGCCTGCACCACCTCCACCTTCAGCGCATCCTTGGTCCGCAGCGTCGCCTCCACGTCCCGCGCCAGATCTTCAAACCGCACATTGCTCAGGCTGATCCCGAAGTAGCTTGAAGCCACATCCTCCAGCTCATGCGCCTCGTCAAAAATCACCACCGTCGAGTCCGGCAGCACACCCGCATCCGGAGCCGTCCGAGCCTGCTGCTTGATCGCCATATCCGCAAAGAACAGGTGGTGGTTCACGATGATGATGTCACTCTCCGCCGCCTTCCGCCGCATCTCGGTGATAAAGCAGCGGTCATAATCCGGACACTTCTGCCCCAGGCAGGCCTCGCTCCGCGCATCCAGCTTCGTCCACACCGCGCTTGACTCGGGCAAACTGTCAATCTCCACCCGGTCGCCCGTCTCCGTCGTCTTTTCCCACTCGGCAATTGCCTGGTACTGGCTGATCTCTTCGAGCCCATTCAAGATCGGCTGGCTCCGCAGCGCATACAGCTTGTGCCGGCAAAGATAGTTCGCCCGGCCCTTCATGTACGTCACCCGCAGCGGCCCCAGCAACGACTCCAGAAACGGTATGTCCTTGTAATAAAGCTGCTCCTGCAGGTTCTTCGTCCCTGTCGAAACAATCACCCGCCGCCCGCTCCTGAGCGCCGGCAATAGATACGCCAGCGTTTTGCCCGTTCCCGTTCCCGCCTCCACAATCAGGTGCCGGCCTTCCTCAATCGCGCGCTCCACCGCCTGCGCCATCTCCAGTTGCCCCCGCCGAAACTCATAAGGCATCTGCGACTGCGCAAGTATCCCACCCGGCGCAAAAAACGCATGCAGCGAGGGATATCCCGGAAGATTGGACGAAGAATCGGACACGGTCAGACTGAGCTAAGCATACCGGGAATCCCCCCATCCACGGGAACCCGGAGTCATGCAAACTACATCAATACCTTCACCAAATGATGCTAAAATCGATGCACAAGGAACCCTCCATGCGAACCACCCTCAATCTCGACGACGAACTCATGGCAAAAGCCGAGGAATACACCGGCATCCACGAAAAATCCGCTCTCATCCGTGAAGCCCTCAAAGTTCTCATCGAGGTCGAAGCATCGCGCCGCCTCGCCCTGCTGGGTGGAACCATGCCGGACATAAAGGATATTCCTCGCAGACGGACAAAAATCGCTTGATCCTGCCGGATACTTCCATTTGGATCGATCATCTGCGCCAGGCTGACCGCCAACTCGCGGAAATTCTCTTTAGCAAGAACGCATTGGGCCATCCCTTTGTGATCGGCGAGATTGCCTTGGGCTCCATACCCAAAAGAGGATTGGTGTTGGCGCAAATGCATGCGCTAAGACAACCACGTATCGCCATGCACCATGAAGTGCTTGCCATGATCCATGGTCATGCACTGTACCGTCACGGCCTGGGCTACATTGACGTCCACCTCCTCGCCTCCGCATTGCTCACCCCCGGAACGCAGCTTTGGACCCGCGACAAGCGCCTCCGGGCCGCGGCAAAACAACTCGGCCTCGATGCCGGACTCGCCTGACCCACGCTTCCCGACCCGCAATCCCCGTAGAATGACAGAAGGCCAGTCCATTGAAATCCTCACGCAAACCGTCCTCCAGTAGCGCTCACCGCCGCCGCCAGCCTCTCGCCGGCGACCGCGGCGCCATGCCCACCTTCGCCATCGTGGGACGCCCCAACGTCGGCAAGTCCACGCTCTTCAACCGCCTCACCGAGTCCCGCCGCTCCATCGTCGGCGACGAGCCTGGCATCACCCGCGACCGCATCTACGGCGAAGTCCAGTGGAACGGCCACATCGCCCGCCTCGTCGACACCGGCGGCATCGTCCCAGACGACGAAGCCCTTATTCCGTCAGAAATCTTCCGCCAGGCCCGCGTCGCCCTCGAAGAGGCCCAGGCCATCGTCATGGTCGTCGATGGGCGCACCGAGCTCGCCGCGCCCGACCTCGACCTCGCGCGACTGCTCCTCCGTACCGGCAAGCCTGTCTTTCTCACCGTCAATAAAATTGACACCGCTCAGCTCGACGCCGCGGCAGAAAACTTCCGCCAGCTCGGCATTAAAAATCTCATTGCCATCTCCGCCGAGCACGGCCACAACATCGGCGACCTGCTCGACGAAGTCTTCACCGTCCTCGATTTCCCCGCCGAACCCGTAAACGAACCTGAAGTCGAACCCACTGAAGCAGAAACCACCGCCGAGCCCCTCCACCGAACCCACGGCGAATACCAGCAGCAGGAAACCCGCGTCGCCATCATCGGACGCCCCAACGTCGGCAAGTCCACCCTGCTCAATGCGCTCACCGGCAGCAGCCGCGCCATCGTTTCCCCCATTGCCGGAACCACCCGCGACGCCGTCGATGAAGTCATCTCCTACCGCGACCACCAGCTCCGCATCGTCGACACGGCAGGCATCCGCCGCAAGGGCAAAACCACCCTCATGGCAGAAAAACTCTCCGTCGTCATGGCTCGCCGCCACCTCGAGGCCGGCGACGTCGCCCTGCTCATCATCGACGCCACCGAAGGTGTCACCGCAGCCGACGCCACCATCGGCGGCTACGCGCATGAGAGCGGTCGCTCCATCGTCATCGTCGTCAACAAGTGGGACGCAGTCACCACCGGGCGCACCGACGGCAAGCCCCCTGCCGACCGCAAAATTTTTGAGGAGCAGATACGCCGCCACCTCAAGTACCTCCACTACGCGCCCATCGTCTTCATCTCCGCCGCCGAGGGCAAGCACCTCAACCGCGTCCTCGATGCCGTCCTGCACGTCGCCGCCGAGCGCCGCAAGCGCGTCTCCACCGGCCAGATGAACCGATTCATGGACCAGATCGACTTCCAGCGCGCCGGCGTCCCGCTCTCGCGCAAAATGCGCATCTTCTACATGACGCAGGCCGCCGTCGCCCCACCCACCTTCGTCCTCTTCACCAATCGCGACGTCAAGCTGCACTTCTCCTTCGAGCGATTCCTCGAAAACCAGATCCGCGCAGCCTTCGGCTTCGAAGGCTCGCCCATCTGGTTCAAAGTGCGCGCCCGCGAGAAAAAAGGCGTAGACAAAAACTAGCCCCGCGGCTCACCTCACCGCTCACTTCTTCTTATCCAGCGGCACGCGGAAATAAAAAAGCTGCTGCCCGTCGGCATTCTCAATCTGTTCCACCACCAGGCTCGCCCCCTGCAGCGGATCGCCGCCCAGCCCGTTCACGTCATACCACAAAAATCCCGCCTTCGTGGAGTGCGGAGCCACGGAAACCGCGTTGTATTCGTACTCATGGAAGTCCTGCTGCACCTTCCAGTCCGCATCCTTTCGATGCGTCGGCACATGCAGCGGACCCACCGGAATCTTCCGCCCTTCTTTGTACGAAAGCGGAATATTCCGCTCCACGTCATCCGGCGACGCCGCCTCAATCTGGTCGTTGTTCGCGCTGATAAAGAACACCCGCGTCTGCTCCAGCGATATCGGCTTGTCGCCCATGTTCGTAATAATCAACCGAATCGGCACAAACCCAAACTTCCGGTAAGGAATCGCAAATAGCTTCTGCTGCTCCGCCGTCACATAAGGAACAGCCGCAATCGCCACATGCTCCCGCTCGTGAACGGCACGGTTCGGATACGCCGTGGCATCCTTCGCTTGCGGCAAACGGTGTTCCGCCCACGACGCCAATGGCATCATGAGAGAGGCAACAAATATTCCGAAGACAATCAATCGCGCGCGCATAACCTTGCGCCGATTATCATCTTCGCGGAAGCCTCCGGTAAAGAGATCGATTGCTCCTCGCTTTTTACAGCATCGCAATAACACTCGCACTGCTCGTCAGCGCGCCCTTCTGGCTCCTGCGCATGGCCACCACGGGCAAATACCGCGAGGGACTCCCGCAGCGCCTCGGACGCGTGCCCCGCGCGCTTCGCGGCTACGTTAAAGGCAAGCCCGTCCTCTGGATCCACGCCGTCTCCGTGGGAGAAGTCCTCGCCGCCAGCCGCCTCATTCAATCCCTTCGCGAGCAAAGCGGCTGCGCCGTCGTCATCTCCACCACCACCCGCACCGGCCAGGCCCTCGCCCGCGAGCGCTTCGGCGCAGACTCCGTCTTCTACTTCCCTCTCGACTTCGCATTCGCCGTCCGCGCCTGCCTGCGTGCTCTCCAGCCCCGCATGCTCGTCTTGCTCGAAACCGAATTCTGGCCGCGCATGCTCTCCGAGTGCCATCGCCGCCATATCCCGGTCGCCGTCGTCAACGCCCGCATCTCCAACCGCTCCTGGCCGCGCTACCATCGCCTGCGCAAACTCTGGCAGCCATTGCTTCGCAACTTCGCCGCCGTCCTCGCCCAATCGGAAGTCGATGCCCAGCGCATGCAAGCTCTCGGCGCCGCTAACGCTGTCGCAACAGGCAATCTCAAGTACGACATTCGCATCGCCGAGCCCGCCCCCATCGTCGAAACCATCCGCCGGCATCTTCCATCCGGCGCTCCCGTCCTCGTCTGCGGCTCCACCTGCGCCATCGGATCGGAAAGCGAAGAGCAAATCCTGCTCAGCGCGTTTCCTGCGGATGCCGTCACCCTCCTCGCGCCGCGCCACCCCGAACGCTTCAACGCCGTCGCGCAAATCCTCGCCGTCAGCGGCCGCACCTGGTACCGCCGCACAACCTGGGCCGCCAACCCTGTTCCCCTTGCGCCCGGCTCCATCCTCCTGCTCGATACCATCGGCGAGCTCGCCGGCCTATACGCAATCGCCACAGTTGCATTTGTCGGCGGAAGCCTCATTCCCAAAGGCGGCCACAATCCCCTCGAGCCCGCGCAGTTCGCCGTGCCCGTCCTCACCGGGCCTCATGTAGAAAACTTCCGCGGTATCGTGCATACGCTCCTCGCGGAGAACGCCCTCACCATCACCCCTCCGGAAAATGTATCCATCGCGATTGCAAATCTCTTCGCGCATCCTCAAGAGGCCCGCCGCATGGGTATGGCCGCGCAAAAAGTCTGCCGGCGCGAGGCGGGAGCCACCGACCGCGCCGTCGCCACCATCCTCAACATCCTGCGAGACCAATCATGAAGCCGCAACGCCTGCTCCTGCCGCTCGTCCCGCTCTACGCCGCGGGCCTCGCGCTCAAAAATCGTCGCTATCACGGTGACAAATCCCCTGCCCGGCGTCTCCATTACCCCGTCCTCAGCGTCGGCAACCTCTCCGTCGGCGGCAGCGGCAAAACCCCCGTCGTCCTCCGCCTCGTCGAACTTGCCCGCGAGCAAAACATTCCCGCAGACGTCCTCTCCCGCGGCTACCAGCGCAGCTCGCAGCAAACCGAGCGCGTCCCGCCCGAAGGCCCCGCCGCCCGCTACGGTGACGAGCCTCTCCTCATCGCGCAGCAGGCCGGCGTACCCGTCTACGTCGGCGCCAGCCGCTACGAAGCAGGCCGTCTCGCGGAGCGCGAAATCCCCGGCCCGCGCCTGCACATCCTCGACGACGGATTCCAGCACCGCCAGCTCCATCGCGACCTCGACATCGTCGTCCTCCACGCCAGCGACTTCCACGAGTTCCTCCTGCCCGCCGGCCGCCTCCGCGAGCCGCTCTCCGCACTCCGCCGCGCCCACATCTTCGTCCTTCGCGCAGAAGATCGCGCCCTCCAGCCCGAACTTCGCCGCCGCAATCTCCACCAGCCCGTCTGGATCATGCACCGAGAACTCGCCGCGCCACCCTCCTGTAAAAGCGTCATCGCCTTCTGCGGCATAGCCCGGCCCAACGAATTCTTCCAATCCCTCGCCGCCAGCGGCCTCACACTCTCCGCCCGCACCGCCTTTCCAGACCACCACACCTTTACCGACGCCGACATCACCCACCTCCTCGACCTCCAGCGCCGTCACCCTGTTCGCACCTTCCTCACCACCGAGAAAGACGCCGTCCGCCTCAGTCCCGAACAACGCTCCCGACTCGAAGCCGTCGCCGCTCTCCGCACCGCGCAACTCCGCGTGCATTTCGAGGACGAATCCCAGGTCCGCCAGGAACTGCTCACGCTGCTTGCACCCGCTGAAAATGCCCCCGCGCTATGAGAAAATGAACTCTTGCCTGACAGTTCAAAATCTTTGCGAGTCCTGGTGGTTCGCCTCGGCGCCATGGGCGACATTCTCCACTCGCTCCCAGCCATTACCGCCCTGCGCCGCGCGCACCCAGGCTGGCACATCGGCTGGGCCGTCGAGCCCCAATGGACATCACTCTTTCGTGCTGAAAATGCCTTGCCCGGCACAGAAGGCATGCCCCTTGTCGACACCCTCCACATCGTCCCCGCCAAGCGCTGGGCCAAAGCGCCCTTTAGCCTCCAGACACTGCGCGAAATCCGCACCATTCGTCGCGAACTACGCGCCGCAAAATACGACGTAGCCATCGATCTCCAGGGCGCCGTGCGCTCCGCCTGGATCGCCCGCTCCGCCCACCCTCACAATCTCATCGGAGAAGCCGAACCCCGCGAGCCGCTCGCCCGTCTCTTCTTCTCGAAGAAAGTCGCCACCCGCGGCGTCCACGTCATCGAGCAATCCATCGAGCTCACCGAGGCTCTCTCCAGCCAGACGCTTCCCTCCCTGCAACCCCTCCTGCCCTGCGACACCGCCAGCACCGCCTACGCCGCCGCCCTGCCCCAGCCACTGGTCCTCATCAGCCCCGGCGCAGGCTGGGGAGCCAAGCGCTGGCCCGCCTCCCGCTACGGCGAAGTGGCGCAGAACCTCACCGCGCAGGGCTATCATGTGGCCATCAACGCAGGGCCTTCCGAACTCGACCTCGCGCAGCAAATCACCGCCGTCTGCCCCTCTGCCATGACGCTCACGCCCTCGCTCTCCGAACTCATCGCCCTCACCCGTCGCGCCTCGCTCGTCATCGCTGGTGACACAGGCCCGCTCCACCTCGCCTGCGCTCTCGGCCGCCCCGTCGTCGGCATCTTCGGACCCACCGACCCGGCTCGTAACGGCCCCTACGGCGTGCCATCTCGCGTCCTGCGCCACCCTGAAAGCAGGCGCGACCACACCCGCCGCACCGAACCCGAAGCAGGCCTGCTCACCATCGCTCCAGCAGCCGTCACCGCAGCCGCCATGGAACTCCTCACCCATCCAAAGGAAGCTTCGCTGTGAAAACCAACTGGAACCGCATCGCCCGCCGCATCCGCGTCCCGCTCGGCTTCGCTTTTGCCATATTCTTCCTCTGGATCGCGCAGCCATCCCCGGCCTCGCTCGGCTGGAGCCTCCTGCTCGTGCTCCCCGGCATCGCTCTGCGCGCCTACGCCTCCGGCTACGTCAAAAAGAATCGCGAACTCACCGTCACCGGACCCTACGCGCACACCCGCAACCCGCTCTACCTCGGCTCGCTCTCCATCGCGTTGGGATTCGCCGTCGCCGCCCGGAACGGGTGGGTCCTCACCGGCATCGCCATCCTCTTCTTTGCCATTTATTTGCCCGTCATCCGCTCAGAAGAAGAATTTCTCCGCGGCATGTTTCCGGGCTTTGACGACTACTGCCGCCGCGTTCCACGCCTCTTGCCGCGCCTCACCCCCGGCATGCAGGGCGAAGCCGGAAAGTTTTCCGCCGCGCTTTACAGCAGGCATCGTGAGTACAATGCGGTTATGGGTGCGATGGCCCTTTATGCCGCGCTATTGCTGAGGCTGTATTTTCGCCGGTGAAGCTTTCCACCGGCCTTGGGATGAGATGACTTTTGAACTGGCGTAATCGACTGCTCGGAATCACAACCACTCTTTTCTTTCTGGGCAGCCTGCAGGCACAAGCCCCGAAAACCGCCCTCCCGGCGCTCCAGCCCCCGCGCCCCGGCTACAGCTTTCCCGTCCATCAAACCCTCACCTACGCGGTCGACTGGCGCGTCTTCCCCGCCGGCACAGCCGTCTTCCACCTCGAGCAGGACGGTCCCATCGAAAAGGTCGCTGCTACCAGCGAAACCGTCGGCGCCGTCAACCTCATCTACAAGGTCGTCGATCACTTCGAGTCGTCCTTCAACACCACCACCGGCTGCTCGCAAAGCTTTTCCAAACAAATCAGCGAAGGGCACCGCCGCGTAGACAGCAACCTCACCTTCGACTACGGCCGCAAAATCTCCATCTTCCAGCAGAAAAACCTCGTCGACGGCACCACCGAGCACAAGCAGGCCGCCATCCCAGGCTGCGTCTCCGACGACCTCTCGGCCATCTTCTACCCCGCCTCGCAAAATCTCACGGTCGGCCAGAGCTTCGGCATCCCACTCGCCGACGTCGATCGAACCGTCGCCGTCACCATGAAGGTCGAAGACCACGAAACCGTACAAACACCCCTGGGCACCTTCCAGACCGTCCGCGTCCAGCCCACCGCCGACGCCGGCGTAGTCAAAAATCGTGGCAATATCTGGATCTGGTACACCGACGACGCGCGCCACATCCCCGTGCAGATGCGCGCCCGCCTCTTCTGGGGAACCATCACCTTCCGTCTCACATCCATCTCGGACAAGTAGCGGCGACTCGATTTACTGGATCCGGTAACGCTCGCGCATCACCCGCTGCAGCCTCGGCTTGTAGATAATCCTGTAGGCCAGCTCCTTCGCAGGAAACATCTTCAGCGCCACGCGCTCCGTCTCCGCCACCATCTCCGCGGCCTCGTCCACCGTCAGCCTCGGCTGCTGCGCAATCACCGCCACCACCATGTCCATCATCAGCTGAAACCGGCGTATCTTCCGCCGTTCCTCTTCCAGTTCCTGTCGTGACTGTTCAGGATCGAAATCTGCCGATCCAGCAGATTCAGGACGCTCGCCATCGAAACCCATGCGGCACCTCACCTCCTGTTTTGAAAAATGCTAACCCCATCCCGCACGCCTCGCACGGGAAAATCGGCCCTTCAGATTTTTATTTCAGAGGAGAAAAATCCCCAGCCAGCGTCACCACGCACTAAGTCCCTGCACAGAAGGGATTTACAGCACCAGTTCCCGGTCCGGCAGCGATTTCACGTCATCGGACTCCGCACCCGTTTTCAGCCCGCCAAACCGCCGCTCACGCCGCTGGTATTCCTCAATCGCTTCCAGCAGATGCACGCCCCGGTAATCCGGCCACAGCCGGTCCGTCACCAGGATCTCCGTATACGCAATCTGCCACAGCAGAAAATTCGAAATCCGCATCTCGCCCGAGGTCCGGATCAGCAGATCCGGGTCCGCCATATAGCTTGTATAAAGATTCCGGTCGATATCCGCTTCCGTAATATCTTCCGGACGAATCTTCCCCGAGGCCACATCCGCGGCTACCCGCCGCACCGCATCCACAATCTCACTGCGCCCGCCGTAATTCAGCGCCAGCGTCAGCGTCGTCCCGGTATTCTTTGCCGTCGCCTCCTCGGCCCACTGCATCCGCTCGCAAACTTCTGACGGCAAATCCGTCGTGCGCCCCACGTACTTGATGCGCACGTTGTTGTCATTCATCCGCTGAACGTTGTTCGTCAGATACGAGCGCAGCAACATCATCAGGAAGCTCACCTCGGCCTTGGGACGCTTCAGGTTGTTTTCCAGCGAGAATGCGTACAGCGTCAGCCACGGCAGGCCAATCCGCGACGAGGTCTCCACGATAAACTGCACTGCCTCGGCGCCATTCTTGTGGCCAAAGAACCGCTTCAGCCCCCGCTTGCCGGCCCAACGGCCGTTCCCATCCATGATGATCGCAACATGCCGGGGCATGCGCTCCGGATCAAGACGGCGATAAATCTCCATCTCGTCCGGCGGTAACTCGTGAATGCGGCTCGTATCTAGACTCAAAGATGATTTCCCCTTGGGAGATCCGGACAAGCGAAGGAGAATTCCTTCTCCACCATGCTAAACCACTTCCCTCCTCCAGACATGCGCATATTCCGGGCCGGTATTGGATAACATCCTCGCATTACTTCGGTCTTGCCAGGTCAAAGCGCTCCCGCGTCCGAACGTAAGTGGGACCGCCCATCCGCCCTACCGCCCGCAGCTTATCCGGATCAATCTTGCCGTCCTCCAGCAAATCCTCCCGGATGTGAAACAACACCACCTCGCCCAGCACCAGGTTGCCGCCGCCCGGCAACGGGCTTACCTCCACGACCTGCCGCAACCGGCACTCCATCTGAAATGGACTCTCCGCCACCCGCGCCGGTCGAATCAACTCGCTCGCCAAAGGCGTCAGGCCAGACAGCGCAAACTCATCCACGTCAGGCCCCACTTCCGCCGATGTCGCATTCATCGGCACAACAATCTCTTCCGTGACGATATTCACCACAAATTCGCCCGTCTCCCGGATATTCCGCAACGTATCCTTGTGCGGCGTCTCGCCTCCCCGCACCGCCACGCAAAAACACACCACCGGCGGATTCGTGCTGCACGTCGTGAAATAACTGAACGGCGCAAGGTTCCTCACCCCGTGCTTGTCCTCGGAAGAAACAAATGCAATCGGCCGCGGCACCACCGCACCAATCATCAACCGGTAAATGTCTTTGTATGAGTGCTCTGCAGGATCATAACGGTGCATCTACAAACTCCCTGGCAACCCAGCAGATTAAAGCAACTAAACGCCCACGGGAAACGGCTTCGGAGACGACTCGTCCAGGTTCACCCCGCCGCGCCGCCAGCGCTCAAACCGGCCCTGGAAGATCGAAAGCAGACCCGTGTACCAGTAACCGATCACGAACAGCAGCAGAAACGGCACCGTAAACAGGTTCTGGTTCACAATCGAATACCAGATGCAAAGCGCAAAGTAGCCGCCAATCAGCAGCTCAAACAGCGGCAGAATCCCCAGCCGCTTGCGATATTTCGAAGCTTTCGACTTCTCGCCCTTCGCCTGAACGCGGTACTTCGGCGTCCGCTTGAACGAAGTCTGAATCCCCAGAAGCGCCTCAATCACCGCCTTGGAGTTCGTCAGCGTCAGCCCAATCCCCAGCGACATCAAAAACGGCAGGTAAAACAGCGTCCTGTGCCATCGCTTTGGATAAAGAACCTGCTGCGACACCAGGTAAAACGACCCAATCGAGAAGGTCGACGCCGCAAACAGTGGAAAATCAATGAACAGCATCTGGAACCACCCCTGGTAAAAGCGGATGATCATCGCCGGCATCAGCAGCACAGAAAGCACAATCATCAACGGATAGCTGATATTCGCCGTCAGGTGGTACCACGCCTCCACCTTCTCCCGCAGCGGTATCTTCGACCGCATCAGCCTCGGAATCAGCTTGATCGAGGTCTGAATCAGCCCCTTTGCCCACCGCGCCTGCTGCGTCTTGAAGGCCGTCATCTCAATCGGCAGCTCTGACGGACACTCCACATCCTGCAGATACTTGAACTTCCATCCCGCCAGCTGCGAGCGGTAGCTCAGGTCCGTATCCTCGGTCAGCGTGTCATGTTGCCAGCCGCCACCGTCCTGGATCGCCTCCCGGCGCCACATCCCGGCCGTGCCGTTGAAGTTGAAGAACAGTCCCGACCGCGAACGGGCCCCATGCTCCAGCACAAAATGCCCGTCCAGCAGAATCGCCTCGACCTGCGTCAAAAAGCTGTAATCGCGATTCAGGTGCGTCCACCGCGTCTGCACCATCCCAATCGCCGGATCAGCAAAGTGGTGCACCACCTTCATGATCCAGTCCGGCGGAGGCACAAAATCCGCGTCGAAAATCGCCACAAACTGCCCCTTGGCGACCTTCAGGCCCTCGTCCAGAGCACCGGCCTTGAAGCCATGCCGGTTCGTCCGGTGAATGTACACAATCGGATGCCCCATCTCCTGGTACTTCTTCACCAGCTCCTGCGCCACCTGCTGCGTCTCATCCGTCGAGTCATCCAGCAGCTGAATCTCCAGCTTCTCCTTCGGATACTCCAGCTTGCAGCAGGCTTCAATCAGCCGATCGATCACAAATTGCTCGTTGTAGATCGGCAGTTGCACCGTCACATACGGCAACTCCTCAAAATGCTGCTCCGGCTCCTTCGTCGCATTCTTCCGGTGGCGAAAGTACTCCCAAACCAGCACGTACCGATGTAAGCCGTAAAACGAAAGCAGAATCATCACCAGGAAGTAGGGAAGCAGCAGAGACGCATCAAACCAGTTCCATTGGTAAAGATTCTGGAACGTACGGTCGGCGTAATGGGTCTGCCAGTAATGGGAGAGTGTGTGCAGGTCGATCTGTGCCAGTGAGGCACACCAGGCGGCGGCGAATCCATGCATCAGCGGCAGCATTCTCATGACCGGCATGTCTCTGCTATTGTACGGTCTGAGACCTCCGCCGGGAACCAGAAACGCGCTGCCGCTTCATAATCATTTTGACGGTTGCCGAAGCCATTCCGTTTGCTTCGCTCCGGACCAACTAGCCGAGCGCTGCCACATGTTCACAGCCTCCCGCAACAAACCACATCCTCGGAAAGGCCGCGCATGAGCAACTTCAAAAGCTTTCTCGCCGCTGACTTCCTCCCCACAGCCCCCCGCCTCAGCCTCACCGTGCTGCGCATCGTCACAGGCGCTACCCTGTTCCTCCATCACGGATGGGAAAAGCGCCCCACCCAATGGGCCGCCTTCATGGCGCATTTTCCCAGCCTCTTTCACCTCAGCCCCGCCGTTACCTTCCTCATCGCCTTCTTTTCCGACTTCGTCTGCTCCCTCCTGATCGTCTTCGGCTTTGGAACCCGCTGGGCCGCCGCATTCTGCTTCTGCAACATCTTCGTCGCATGGGCCTTCGTGCACCATTTCGCTTTCCTCGGGAAAGGCCCGGCGGCAGATCACGGCGAGCTCATCGTCCTTTACCTCGTCGCCCTGCTCACCATCGTCCTCTCCGGCCCCGGATTCCTCAGCATCGACGGCGCACGAAAATAACCGATCAAACATGCAAAAAGCGGCGGCCCCATCGGGCTGCCGCTCACTTGCTGCTCCTATTCCGCTTAATTCAAAAACAGCGTCCGGTAAAGCGTATCCCGCTGCACCGGCTTAAAGCCCGCATCGCGAATCACACGCCGAAGCTCCTCTTCCGTCGTGCAGTTCGAGGTGCCCGCAGCCTTCACCACGTTCTCCTCCAGCATCACCGAGCCTACATCGTTGCCGCCAAACCGAAGCCCCATCTGCAGCACTTTCAGCCCCTGCGTCACCCAGCTCGACTGCACATTCTCAATGTTGTCCAGGTAAAGCCGCGAAATCGCCAGCACCTTCAGGTACTCCACCGCCGTCGCCTCGTCCCAGCCGCGGCCGCCCAGCGCCGTGTTCTGCGGCTGGAAGCTCCACGGAATAAACGCCGTAAATCCGCCCGTCTCTTCCTGCAACTGCCGCACCCGCTCAAAGTGGTTCACGCGATGCTCAAACGTCTCGCCCACCCCAAACATCATCGTCGCCGTCGTCCGCATGCCAAGTTGGTGCGCCGTCCGGTGTACGTGGATCCAGTCCTCCGTACCGCACTTCAGCCGCGCAATCCGGTGCCGCACCTCGTCGTCCAGAATCTCCGCGCCGCCGCCCGGAATCGAGTCCAGGCCCGCATCCCGCAGACGCGCAATCGTGTCCCGCACGCTCAGCTCGCTGTACTCGGCAATCGCCAGAATCTCCGACGCAGAAAAACAATGCAGCCATATCTGCGGAAACCGCTGCTTGATCCCCTTCAGCAGCCGCTCGAACCATTCAATCTTCAGGTCCGGATGCAGGCCGCCCTGCATCAGCACGCCCGTGCCGCCCATCTCCACCGTCTCGGCAACCTTCTCGTAGATGGTCTCAAAGTCCAGGATGTATCCCTCGCTCGCCATCTTGCCCTTCAGCGGCCGGTAAAACGCGCAGAAAGTGCAGTACTCCGTGCAGTAGTTGGTGTAGTTGATGTTGCGGTCGATGATGTAGGTGACCACGCCCTCAGGATGCAGCTTCCGCCGCACCGCATCGGCTTCCATGCCCAGCCCGATCAAATCATCCGAAGCAAAATACTCCAGAGCCTGCTGATACGTAATGCCCATACCCCTATTGTATGAAAATCCCGCCCCAACAGCGCCTTCCGGGCATGGCCGCTTTCAGAAAAATTGCATCGAACTCCATAAAACTTCGCGCCACAGAAAAACCAGATCGTGCGCCAAATCGAAAACCCTTCCTCCCCGGAGAATCCACTTGACGCTCTTGTCCCGCTCTTTATTTGCTCGTCTCGGCCTGTTTTCCGCCTTTATTTTGTCCCTCGCCGTCACAGCTCACGCCGCGCCCCAAAAGAGGCCCAAAACGCAGGATGTCATCGTCCTCACCAACGGCGACACCCTCCACGGAACCTTCCTCCGCTCCGTCAACGGAACCGTCATCTTTCAAAGCGGCCCCCTCGGCGAATTACACATCAGCTGGACCAACATCAAGGAACTCCACACCGCCCAGCCCTTCGCGGTGCTCAAAAAATCCTCTGCTTCTCGCCAGATTCAATCCGGACAGCTCCCCACAGGCCGCCTCACCCTCGCCAATCAGGTACTTTCCGTCAAACCCATGGAACCGGACAACCAGGCCGGCATCGCAAAAATCCCTCTCAAAAACGTCCGCATCGTCACCAGCCTTGCTACTCTCCATAAGCAACTCGGCCATCAGCAGGGCTTCTTCCAGGGCTGGAACGGCTCCGCCACCGCCGGAGCCTCCCTCGTCACCGCCACGGAAAACCAGTACACCATCACCGCCGGTGTCAGCCTCGACCGTATCGCGCCCACCGTAAGCTGGCTCCGCCGCCGCAACAACACCCAGTTCGACTTCACCGCTTCCTACGGCAAAATCACCCGGCCGGCCTACTACGACGCCAGCGGCACACTCATTCCTGCGGCAATCAGCAAAACAGCCATCTACCATCTCGACGGTGAGCGCGACCAATACTTTTCGCCCCGTTTCTTCGCCCTCGCCCAGACCGCCTTCGATCACAACTACAGCCAGAACCTCCAGCTACAGCAGGTCTACGGCGCCGGTATCGGCTGGACAGCCTTTAAAACGCACCGCCAGGAAGTCGATCTCAAGGCGACCGTGCAGTATGAAAAGCAGCACTTCATCTCCAGCACCGGCAACTCCAACCCTGACCAGAACCTCATCGGCTCCACCTTCGCAGCAAACTACGCGCTCCACCTCAAACCTTTCACCTTCCTTCAAAATCTCAGCTACGTCACCGCGTACAACAATCCCACGGCCTACTCCGCCTACGAAACCAACAAGCTCATCTTCCCCGCATGGAAAAACCTCGCCTTCTCCGTAGGCACCAGCGACAGCTACCTCAACTTCATTCCCATCTCCTATCCGCCCACCAGACACAACTCCTTCCAATTCATCATGGGACTCACCTACGCTTTCCACTCCGCGTACTGAGCCTGCGCTTGCGGGCATCGGCGCGCCGCATCACGCCATCCTCGCCGTTATCCGGCCAGATGCCCCAGGGCTCCATCACATCCCGCATGAATTAGCATCAAAACAGCCCACTGTTACGTCCACAACACATGAAGTTTTTACGGCTACCATTCCCCGGCACAACTCTCGCCGCCGTTGCAGTCCTTCTCTTCTGCTGCTCCGCTCCGGCTCAAACGCTGGACCAGAAACCCGCTCGTAAGCCCTACAAGCCCGCCACCGCACCCACAAGCGCTCAGCAGGACTTCGACGTGCTCGTCTTCACCAACGGAGACAGCCTCAAGGGCAAATTCCTCCATGCCGTCGGTGGCAATCTTGTCTTCCACAGCAACATGCTCGGCAACATCAGCGTGCCCTGGAGCAAGGTCAAGGAGCTCCGCACCGCCTCCCAACTCGCCGTACTGCCGGGCAGCATTGCCGTACGCCACGGCAAGGTCAGCGGCAAAGTCCCCATCGGCACACTGACGCTCGCAAACAGCACCATCACCGTCCATCAGCCCAGCCCCGCGCCGCCTGTGAACATCCCCGTCCAACACGCTCGCTTTGTTCTCGACGAAAATACCCTGGAAAAGGAACTCCGCAACCACCCCGGCATCTTCCAGGCATGGAACGGCTCCATCACCGGCGGAGCCAACATCGTCCAGGCCACGCAGCAGGAATACACCTTCTCCGGCGGCATCGCCATGCAGCGCGTCTCTCCCACCGTAAGCTGGCTCAACACCCGCGTCCGCACCACCTTTGACCTCAGCGGCTCCTACGGAAAAATCACCCAGCCCGGCTACACCAGGACCTCAGGCACTCCGCCCGTCACCACCTACGTCCCTTCCACCGAAACCAAAAGCGCCATCTATCACGCCGACGCCGAGCAGGACAATTACTTTTCCCCTCGGTTTTTCGCTCTGGTACAGGGCTCGCTTGACCACAACTTCGCCCAGAATCTCGAACTGCAGCAATCCTATGGCGGAGGCGTCGGCTGGACCGCCGTCAAGCTTCCCGCGCAGGAATTCGACCTCAAGATCGCCTTGCAGTACCAGGGGCAGCGCTTCATCAAGGCCTCGCCCGGCCAGAACCGCTCCCTCGCCGGCTCCAATCTCGCCCTCGTCTACCAGCTCAAGCTGCCCCACAACATGCACTTCATCCAGAACGCCGCCTATAACCCGGCCTTCAACACGCCGCACGCATACTCCGCAAATGAAACCAACACGGTGACGATTCCCTTCTTCAAGAACCTCAGCTTCTCCATGGGAACCATCGACAGCTACCTCAACGCGCCTCCCTCGTCTCTGCCGCCCACCAGGCGCAACTCCTTTCAGCTCACCACCGGCGTCAGCTACACCATCAAGTCCAGATACTGACCGCCCGCCGGCCGCAGACACACAAAAAGGCCCCGCAGCTCAACTCGCTGCGAAGCCTTTCTCTCTGTTCCCTTCGCTACTTCTTCGTACCCGGTCCCGTCGGTGCGGCGGGAGCAGGCAACGGCGGCACATTCGGCGTCGCCTGTGTCGCCTTCGACGTATTCTCGATCGGCTCCTTCACAATCGCCAGCGCCTGCGCCGGCAGAGCCTCATCCGCATGCTTCAGCAGCAGCGTCACCTGCCACATCTGCCTCGTGCTCAGCACATGGTCAAACGACGGCATGCCCGTTAGACGAATTCCGTTCGCCACCTTCCAGTACGTTTCGCCCGCGGGGTCATCGCTCACCCCAACCACGCCCTTGTTCCACGGGTGCGGCCACCACAACTGCGGAGCCGGAGGATACATGTGCGCCGCATAATCCGTCGGATGCCCGTAAACTCCATGGCACTCCGCGCACTGGTCATGGTAAATCTGCGCGCCCGCAATCAGGTTCGCAGGACTCGCCTCAATCGGCACCGAGTGCGGCATATCGCGACGGATACGCGCATCCAGCGGGATGTGAACAATCTGCTTCTCATAAGGAAAAGGCGTGTCAGCCACCGCCACCGGAGGATTGCCGAAGCTGATGTAAAGAAAACCGGCAATGGGAATAAGAAGCAGTCCCACAACAAAACCCAACAGGAATTTCATGCGCACTCCTCGCAAACACTCAACTTGCAAATCTTAATGGAAAAATACTTCCGGACCATCAATAGACGCAAAAATCTTGCGCCGGGTTGAGTACCGGACGCCCCAGGAGCCCACTATGACGAAATCTTCATGCGTCGCGCACCCTGCGTCGCTGCAGTCCATCACATCACCGCCCCAGCACTGCCATCTCCCGAAACAGCCGCCGAGCCAGCGGCACTCGAAACAGCCTGCCCCCAAGCGATCCGAAAAACACAACCCAGCTCAAAAACGGACCATATGCAAAACTTCCCCGGTCAAACTCCCGCATCACCACGCGAAGGTAAGTTCCATCCCGCTTCAAAAGCAAGCTCTTCACGCCCCGATCCTTATGCTGCGCCACGTAATTGATCGTCATCAGCAGCCGCAACAACCGTGCAGAAGCCCCGGCGGCCACCGCGTTCGGATATAACGCCTCCAGAACCTCGCGCATCTGGGGCAGCAACTCACCCTTGAAGTTCAAATAATTGGAAGCCTGTCCGCTATGCGATCGCACGAAAATCGTCTTCGTTTCTGTTAATGCCCACGATGCCTTGCGCCCCAGCCGGCTCCAGAACTCAAAATCTCCCGCATAAGGAAGATCAGCGCGAAACCACCCAGCCTCCCGCACCGCCGCCGTCCGCACCGAAACATTCGACAGGTTCCCCGGAATACATCCGAACACCGCAAAGTAAATATCAGACATCTTCGGCGAGATGCGCTCCGGCAGCACCTCGCGCTCCAGCGCACACAACGGAGAATTCGCATTCGCCAGCTCGTGATTGCACCGCAGAAAAGCAACCTCTCCCGGCAGCTTCTCCCACTCCGCAACCAGCCGCCCCAGCGCGCCACAATCCACAAAATAATCGTCCTGGCAGAATATCTGCGTAATCTCGCAACTCGCCTGCCTGAACAGAAAATTCAAATTCCCGAAAATGCCAAGATTTTTCTCCTGCCGATGCACCTTCACGCGCGCACCCTGCAGCGTCGCCAGGTACTCGCGCGTGCCATCTCGCGACCCATCATCGCTGATGATCAGTTCCCACTCTTCATAGTCCTGCTGCAGCAATGACTCCACGGCCTGCTGCACGTAGCCCATGCCGTTGTAGGTCGGCATCACAATCGAAATCCGCATCCGGTCTCCGAAATGAATCTCCTGCCGTCACAAAGCAGGACCTGAAAGCAAAGCAGTAAGCTGGAGACGCCGCAACATCGCAAGACACCGAGACGCGCGCTCCAGACCGTTTCAGCAATTATAGGAGCTGGATTTAAGCGATCCAGCCGCCGCCCACCACTTCGTCCCCGTCATAGAAAACAGCAGACTGCCCCGGCGTTACGGCACGCTGCGGCACGTCAAACTCAATCTCTACTTCTCCCGCACCCGTCGCGCGAATCACCGCCGCCGCCGGCTCGTGACGATGCCGGATCTTCACCTCAGCCCGAATCTCGCCCGCAATCTCCGGAATCGTAATCCAGTTCAAATCCCGCGCACGAAACACCCGCGTCGCCAGCTCGTCGCCGCCGCCCACCACCACGCGGTTCTCCGCCGGGTCAATCTGCAGCACATACAGCGGATTCGCCGAGTTCACGCCCAGCCCCTTGCGCTGCCCCACCGTAAAGTTGTGGATGCCCGCATGCCGCCCCACCACCTCGCCATTCGCCGTCACCATCTCGCCGGAAGTGTCCGGCATCGCCTCACCCTGCTCATCCAGGTAAGCGTCAATAAACTGCTTGTAATCCCCACCCGGAATAAAACAAATCTCCTGCGAGTCCGGCTTCGTCGCCAGCGCCAGGCTGTGCTTGGCCGCAATCTCCCGCACCTCGGGCTTCGTGTATCCACCCAGCGGAAACAGCGTCCGCGAAAGCTGCTCCTGCGTCAGCCCGAACAAAAAGTACGTCTGGTCCTTCGACCGGTCTGCCGGCCGCTTCAAAATCCAACGCCCACGCTCCGGATCATACTCATTCCGCGCATAGTGCCCCGTCGCAATCCGGTCGGCCCCAAACTGCCGCGCGCGCAAAAGCAACTGGTCAAACTTCAAATGGTTATTGCACAGCGAGCAGGGAATCGGCGTCCGCCCGGCCAGGTACTCCCGCACAAACGGACGCACCACGTCCGTCTCAAACCGCTCCTGCTCGTTCACCAGGTAGTACGGAATCCCGATCGCCTCGGCCACCCGCCGCGCGTCATACACGTCGTCAATCGAGCAGCAACGTCCCTGCACCTGCTCCGGCATGCCCTCTCGGCCCGCCAGCCGGCGCTGGTTCCATAGCTGCAGCGTCAGGCCAATCAGCTCGTAGCCCTCGCCCTGCAACATGGCCGCCACCGTCGAGGAATCCACCCCGCCAGACATGGCAACCGCGACAATGTTATTGAAAGTCACTTTCCTTAGTATGCGTGGAAGCAGCCCAAAGTTGCGAATTCTCAGGCAAAATCAAGCTGATCTTACCCCAGCGTCCCCGCATTCACCGGCGCAAGCTCCCTCAGCCGCGCCACCGCAGCCGGAACAATCTCCAGCGCCGCGTCCACATCCTCGTCCGTATTCAGTTTGCTCAGGCTGAAGCGGATGCTCGCCCGCGCATGCTGCGGCGTAACACCCATCGCCACCAGCACATGCGATGGGTCCGTCGCCCCAGACATGCAAGCCGAGCCGCCCGAAGTCGCCAGCCCCCGCAAATCCAGCGCAATCACCAGCGCCTCGCCTTCCAGATGATCAAAATAAATGCTGCTCGTGTTCGCCGTCCGCGCCACACCGCCGCTATGCACGCCCGAGCCAGGCACCGCCGCCAATATGCCCTGCTCCAGCCGATCCCGCAATCGCCCCAGCCGCTCCACTCCGCCAGAAGTCAAACTCTCCAGCGCAATCTCCGCCGCTTTGCCAAGCCCCACAATTCCAGGAACATTCTCCGTCCCGGCCCGCCGCTGCCGCTCATGCGATCCGCCATACATCATTGGCTCCAGTTGCAAGCCCTTGCGAACATACAAAATCCCCACGCCCTGCGGCGCATGCATCTTGTGCCCGGAAATACTCAGCAGATCCACGCCCAGCGCCTCTACGCCCAGCGGCAGCTTGCCCGCCGCCTGCACCGCATCCGTGTGGAACCGAACCCCCGCCTCGCGCGCTATCTTCCCAATCTCTGCCACCGGCTGAATCGCGCCCGTCTCGTTGTTCGCATACATCACGCTGATCAGCTTCGTGTTCGGCTGAATCGCCCGCCGCACATCCTCCGGGTCCACCACGCCCTCGCGCGAAACCGGCAGAAACGTCACCTCCGCCCCGCGCTCCCGCAGCTTTTCCGCCACGTGCAGCACCGCATGGTGCTCAATCGAGGTCGTAATCAGATGCTCGCCCGCATGCACCATCCCGAACAGCGCCGCGTTATCGCTCTCCGTACCGCCCGAGGTAAACACCACCTCCGCCGGTCGGCAACCCAGCAGCTTCGCCACCTGCATCCGGGCCTGCTCCACCGCCGCCCGCGCCCGCTGCCCCGGCTGGTGAATCGACGAAGCGTTCCCAAAGCTCTCCAGAAACCACGGACGCATCGCCTCCAGCACCTCCGGCACCACCGGGGTCGTGGCATTCGCATCCATGTAAATCCGCTTCATATCCTGCATCTATTGTAGATTCACACCGCCCATAGACACACAAAAGGCGTCCCGCACCGGGACGCCTCCTGCGCACATCCAGGACTCTTACCGCTCGCTCACAGGAACATACTTCGTCGGATAAACCGGCCCAATGTACTCCGCGCGCGGACGAATCAGCCGGTTGTCATCCAGTTGCTCGATCACATGCGCCGCCCAGCCTGCAATGCGGCTCAGCGCAAAAATCGGCGTAAACAGGTCAATGTCAATCCCCAGCGTCGTGTAAGTCGAAGCCGAATAGAAATCCACGTTCGCATTCAGCTTCTTCTCTTCGTTGATGAACAGCTCAATCTTCCGCGACATCTCAAACCACTTCGGATTATTTGCCGACCGGCCCAGGTCTTCTGACATCCGCCGCAGATGCGTCGCACGCGGATCTTCGGTCTTGTAGACGCGATGCCCAAAGCCGGAGACCTTCTGCTTTTCCGCCAGCATCTTGCGCACATGCTCCACGGGATCCTCGCCGCTCTTGTCCACCGCAAACAGCATCCGCATCACATTCTCGTTGGCGCCGCCGTGCAGCGGCCCCTTCAGCGCGCCAATCGCGCCCGTAATCGCCGAGTGCATGTCGCTCAGCGTCGCGGCAATCACGCGCGCCGCAAACGTCGAAGCATTAAACTCGTGGTCCGCATGCAGAATCAGCGCAATATCAAAGGCCTTGGTAGCCGTCTCGCTCGGCTTTTCACCCGTCAGCATGTAGAGGAAATTCCCCGCATGCGATAGCGTCGAATCCGGCTCAACAATCGCCTTGCCCTTGCGAATGCGGTCAAACGCCGCCACGATCATCGCAATCTGCGCCGTCAGATCAAACGCCTTCCGCACATTCGAGTCGTGGTCCACCGCCTTCTCGTCCGGGTCGTAAAAGCTCAGCGCGGAAACCGCCGTCCGCAGCGCCTGCATCGGAGTCCCGCTCTTCGGAAACGACCGCAGCAGATCGTAAATCTTCGAATCCATCTTTCGCGCCGCCGCCAGCTTCTTCGTAAAGTCAGTCAGCTCATCCTTCGACGGAAGCTTCCCATGCCAAAGCAGGTAAGTCGTCTCCTCAAAGTTCGAGTGGTTCGCCAGATCGTGAATGTCGATGCCACGATAAGCCAGCACCCCGGCCTCGCCGTCGATCCAGCAAATCCCCGAGTTGGCGGCTACAATCCCTTCCAGTCCTTTAGTTGCAACAGCAGTCGACATACCTCTCCTTATTCCTTCCGTATCTTTATCACGCACGGCGCAATCCGGTGCGGCCGGGGCGGTTCTCACCGCGAATGGCCTTACGAATCACACAAAAACATTCACTCGCCTGCGCACCCACGAGTTATTTAAGCAACTTCCTTTTATAGCCTACGGGGAAAACCCTTGTCACATGACCGCCACAGCCGGCACCGCCAGCGGTGCAAAGCAGCATCGGCTTTTCCACTCCTGCTTCAAATCCCCGCCTGCCTCGGCCTCAGTGGGTACGTTCCACCAGGTACCGCGCCACGGTGCGCAGTCCTTCCGCCGCCTGCCCATAGGGCTCCAGCGCCGCAAATGCTTCCTCAATCAAACGGCCCGCGTCCTTCAGCGAAGCCTCTACCCCGAACACCGCCGGCCACGTAGCCTTGTCTGACGTCAAATCTTTCCCCGCCGTCTTGCCCAGATGCGCCGAATCCTGCGTCACATCCAGCACATCATCCACAATCTGGAACGCCAGCCCGGCCTTGCGCCCGAACGTCGTCAGCCGCTCCACATCCTCAGCCGCGGCCCCGGCGTAAATCCCGCCCGCCACAATGCTCACACGGATCAGCGCGCCCGTCTTCGCCCGGTGAATCGCAGCAACGGACTCGGCCGTCGGCTTTGAACCCTCACCCTCCAGGTCCAGCACTTGCCCGCCAATCATGCCTTCCACCGTGCCAGTGGCCTCGGCAATCAGCCGGATAATCTGCACCGTCGCCGCCGCCGGGCACTGCAGCCCCGCCAGCACCTCGTACGCCTGCGTCTGCAGCGCGTCCCCGGCCAATATCGCAATCGCTTCGCCGTAAACCACGTGGCAGGTCGGCTTGCCGCGCCGCAAATCATCGTTGTCCAAC
The DNA here is from genome assembly GCA_049965615.1 of Acidobacteriaceae bacterium. Classification (GTDB taxonomy): domain Bacteria; phylum Acidobacteriota; class Terriglobia; order Terriglobales; family Acidobacteriaceae; genus Acidobacterium. Next base: position 30,728 of record JBMFWD010000008.1, on the reverse strand, counting down.
GCCGGCAAATCGTCATGGATCAGCGAATAGGTATGCAGCATCTCAATCGCCGCGCCCAGATCTTCAATGCCCTCAGGCAGCCCCTTCGCGCCGCGAATCGTCCGCGCCGCCTCCATCGCCAATATCGGACGCAGCCGCTTCCCACCCGCAAACACGCTATGCCGCATCGCCTTGTGAATCGAAGACGGCGTCACATCAGCGCCAGGAATCAGCCGTTCCAGCGCGGCATCGGTAGCCTGCGCCCCCGTACGAAGCATTTCGACAACATCAATAGTCGCGGACATGTTCAAACTCAATGATAAATGAACCTGCAGCCGAAATTCCTCCCTCACGGCTCCAGCCGCAGCGTATGCGTCGTAGCCCGCGCCACCGCCGCCTGCCCGTACGGCAGCACCATCGTCCTGCCCTCGTACCAGTATGAAAACTGGTCCCGATACCACGGGCTCACCGGATCACCCGATTCACCCATAAAAATGTTCTCCGTAGCCCGGTCCGGATGCGCCCAGTCCATCGTGAACCGCTGCGAAGGTCCAAAGCTCCGCCCCACCTGCTTTACCGTAGACTTCCCGCCCGATTGCGGCAGCGGTCCCACGCCCGTCCAGCCCTTGAACCACGGCAGCAGCCCCCAGAGCGGGTGCTCGACCTCCAGCACATGCCACTGCCCATACTTCCACTTCGCCAGGTCCTTCGGAGCATGACCCTCCTTCAGCCCCCGCCGCACCGCCGCCGCCAGAAAATCATCCCAGTTCGCGTACTTCTTTGGCAGCCACTCCGCTGGCCCGTTCATCATCATCTCTTCCTGTACGTACGCGCTCTCGCCCCAGCTGTACATCCGCCAGTCCTTGCCCAGCTTCGGCTCCAGCACCATCGGCCAGAATGCCTTCTTCGTCTGCACAACAATGCTCGCCGCCGGCGAATTCACCCCCATTTCCCCATTCCACGCCCGCAGAATCTCCGCCGCCTGTCGCAATCTCTTCCCCGGCTTCTCCGAGTGCTCAATCGCGTCCGCCAGCCGATGGGCAATCTCCTTGTCCAGTGACGAATACACGCTCGTCTGCAGCCCAATCATGTCCGCCGCCGTCAACCCCTTGCGCCCGCTCAGCGTCTTCCATATCCGCTCGTTGCGATACGGCGCGGCCCACTCCAGCGTAACGGGATAAGGATCGCCATCCGGCGTCACCCGTGAGTTCGCCGTAGCCAGCAGGCCGTCTTTCGGGTTAAACGCCCACGGCATCTTGTCAAAGGGAATAAACCCCTGCCACTCATGCTGGTCATCGGCAATCGGCACACCCATCAACCCATGCGGCCGATACGGAATAAACCCCACCGCGTGATACCCGATATTCCCCTTGTCATCCGCATACACCACGTTCAGCGATGGGGCCCACCAGTGCGCAAACACCGCGCAAAAGCTCTTCCAGTCTGTCGCCGAATCCAGCCCGTACAGCGGCAGCCGGTCCGCCTGCGCGTCAAATGCGTTCCACTTCAGCGAAACCGTCTCCCGCGTATGCCGCAGAATCGGGTTCATCACCGGCCCGTGATCCGTAATCTCCACCGTCAGCCGCACATCCTTCCCGCCCCGCACCGGAATCACCTCATGCAGCTCCTTCAGCGGCTTCCACCCCGTCGCAGTCTTATACTCGCCCTTGCCGTTCAGATGCTCCACGTACAAATCCTGCGTATCGCCATACAGCGCCGTAAATCCCCACGCCACATGGTCGTTGTGCCCCGCAATAATGAAAGGCACGCCCGGAATCGTCACACCCGCCGCATGGAATCCCGGCGCTTCCAGATCCGCCTCGTACCAGATGTCCGGAATCTGATGCTCCAGATGCATGTCGTTCGACAACATCGGCATCCCGCTCGCCGTATGCGCGCCACTCACCACCCACTCATTCGACCCCGGGATGCACCCCCGGCAAACCGGACGCCCATCAATCGTCCGCAGCCGCTCCATGTCCTTAAATTCCCCACCGAACTCCCCGCGAAACTGCGCCCCCGCCACGCTCGCCGCATCGGCCGAACTCCCCTTCGGCATCGCCTCCACCGGCGGATGATCCCGCTTCGAGCCCACCGGGTACAAATACGCAGCCAGCTCCGGCCCAATCTTCGCCGTCACCTCCGCCCGCCCCAGCTTGTCCGGCCAAAAGGTGTCCAGCCGCTGCACCATGCTCAGCCCAATCACCACCGAATCCGCAACCGTCCACGGCTGCGGCTTGTACATCAGCACCCGAAACGGCGTCGGCAAATTATTTTTGTGGCTCGCGATATACGCATTCACGCCCCGCGCATAATCCGCAAAATACCGCTTCTCCCGCGGGCTCATCGACTTCGCAATCCGCTGCGCCGTCTGCTCCATCAGCAGCAGCCGCTGCAGCTTGTCATGCTCCACCGCCTTGGCTCCAAAAATCTGCGACACATCCCCGGCCGCAAAACGCCGCGCAATATCCATCTCCCAAAGCCGGTCCTGCGCCGTCACGTAGCCCTGCGCAAACAGCAGGTCGTCCATGTTCGCAGCCTCTATGTGAGGAATCCCATGCCCATCCCGCCGCACCGTCACCGCCGCCATCAGCCCCGGCACAGGAATGCTTCCATCCACCTGCGGCAGCGTCGCATACATGTCGTGGCGCACCCACCACGCCGCAACCACCACCGCAATCGCAACCACCACCACCAGAACCAGCAGGACCAGCAGCACTGCGCGAAGCACCTCGCCGCGCTTTCCATTACCAGAAAACGAAGAATCCATGGCCATGACGCAGCTATTCTCTCATCCGCGCCACAACCCATTCTTCAACCGGGCAAAAATCCAACCGCTACTCCGTAACCCGCACCACCGGAACCCGCACCCAGTCCATCCCCGCAGCCTCCGCCGACGCAATCCCCGCATCCGCGTCCTCAAACACCAGGCAGTCCTTCGGCTCCACGCCCAGCCGCTGCGCCGCCGTCAAAAACGGCTCCGGATGCGGCTTCCCATGCACATAATCTTCCGACCCCACCAGCACATCAAACCGGTCCAGCAATCCCAGTTGCGTCAGCGAGCGATGAATCCCCGCCCGCGGCGAACCCGACACAATCGCCAGCGGAATCCGCCCATGCTGCGCCTCCACATGAGCCAGCACCGAAGGAATCGCCTTCAGCTTCGGCAACAGTTCGTAGTACAGCTCTTCCTTGCGCCGCACCACTTCGGGCGGAGACATCTTGTATCCAAATCTCTGGTTCAGCAGTTCCACGCTCCGCACCAGCGGCATCCCGCCCCACTCGTAAAACAGCTCCGGCGGAAAATGCCCACCAGCCTCCTCCACCGCCTGCCGCCAGGAAATCCAGTGCAGCGGCATCGAGTCCGCCACCGTCCCATCAAGATCAAACAAATATGCCCTGTACGGCTTCGCTGGAATCACCAGCGGCTCATTGCCCGTGCTGTCCAATCGAATACTCTCCCTGAAAACGCTTCTCTCCAGACTACGACACCCGCATTTCCCGCCGGCATCGGCTTGACTTACTGCTCCACTCCGGCAATCCTAGAAAATTCCGCGAGGTTTGATTCTCCACAGGAGTTGGCCGCATTGAAAGTTCGCGTTTTCTACCACGACAAGTGCTTCGATGGGGCCTGCTCCGCATCCCTGTTCAGCCGCTTCCATCGGGAATGCGTCAACCCCGAGGCAACCTACGAGTTCTGCGGACTCGTCCACCGCGCCGGCGCTCTCTTCAACGAGGCCGACTTCATCGGCGATGAAAACGCCATCGTCGACTTCAAATACTCCGCCTCGCCCGCCATCACCTGGTGGTTCGATCATCACCTCAGCGCCTTCCTCACCCCCGAAGACAATCAGGACTACCTCAACGGCATCGCCGACGGCCGCTACGCCAACCGCCGCTTTTACGATCCAGACTACACTTCCTGCTGCAGCTTCCTCGCCCACATCGCATCCACAAAATTCGGCATGAACACCGAACCCCTCGCCGAACTCATCCACTGGGCTGACATCGTGGACGGAGCGCTCTACGTGAGCGCACAAGCCGCCGTCGAAATGGCCGCGCCGGCAATGAAACTCACCCTCGTCATCGAGTCCACCCAGGATCCCGCTTTCATCCCGCGCCTCATCCCTCTGCTCACACAAATGCCGCTGGCCGAAGTCCTCCAGCAGCCCTTCGTCGCAGAACTCCTGCCGCCCCTGCTCGCGCGCCACGAGGAGTCGATCGCCCTCATCGAAAGCCGCTCCACCATGCAGGACGGCACCATCTACTTCGACATCACAGACCGCCAGCTCGAGGGCTACAACAAGTTCATCCCCTACTACCTCCACCCCGACGCAACTTATTCGATCGGCCTCTCCAAATCCAGCTTCCGCACCAAGGTTTCCGTCGGCTCCAACCCATGGACAAAACGCAAGCCCGAAGAAATGGTCAATCTCGCCAACATCTGCGAGCGCTACGGCGGTGGCGGACACGCCCGCGTCGGCGCCATCTCCTTCCCGCCCGACCGCTCCGACGATGCCCGCGTGGCCGCAGCAGAAATCGTCGCCGAACTCCGCGCCCACGAGCGAACCTTGACCGTATCCTGAAATCAGAGAACCTGATGAGCACCCAACCCACTCCGTCGGAATGGCCCCTGGTCTCCGCCCTCTTCATCACCTACAAGCGCCTCCACCACCTCGAGCGCTCCGTCCACGCCTTCCGCGAACACACCGACTACCCCAACCTCCAGGTCGTCATCGCCGACGACGGCAGCCCCGCGGAAATTCAGGCGAAAATCCGCACCCTGCCCGCCGACACCTTCGCCCTGCTGCCCAAAAATCGCGGCCTCGGTGCCAACAACAATAATGGACTCCGCCACTGCTCCGGAAAATACGTCCTCATGATTCAGGACGACTGGATCTGCCAGGGCCCCCCGCAATACCTCCGCGACGCCATCGCCGTCATGGAGCAGAATCCCCGCGTCGGCATCATCAACTTCGCATCCACCGAACATCCCCCCGACCTGAATCAACCTCTACTCGGTAGCCCCGAACCCTGCTACGTCACACCCAAGCCCCTGGAAGGGCGGGCAACCGAACAGTTCCTTTACTCCGACCAGCCCCACCTCCGCTCACGCAAAGTCGAAGAAGTCATCGGATACTACATCGAAGATCGCGACATGGAACGCTGCGAACAGGACTACAGCAACCGCTGGAAGCACCAGCGCGAACTCGTGACAGCCGTCTTCCCCGGCTATCACGGCGTGGTCTTCCTCAATCCCGTCGGCCCCGAGGAAAGCTTCCGCATCACCCGTCTTCGCTACCGCGTCGCCGCCGCCCTGCAGCCCGTAAAGGCATTCATCCCAAAACCGCTCATCGGCCTCGCGCGCAACTGCATCCTCTGGCCCATCTACCTGCTGGAACGCCTCGGCCTCACCCGGTAAGCCTCCGCATCGATCTCTCGCAAAAGTAACTATCCTCCGGCAAAGCCGGAGGCTTTATGCGATTGGCCCCTCAAAGGGGCCTGAACGCACACTGCGGCAGGCTCGCTTTTGCGTCTTCCGCCACGGGCTTCGTAACAAGGGCACGACTTTAGTCGGGCCGTAAGTGCAGCAAAAAAAATGGGGCTTTAGCCCCCGCAAAAGCTGGCCTAATGAGTTTTTCAATAGGTTCTTACGCAAATTGCCCGCCTGAAAGAGCCTGCGCCCCTTCCCGGAATTGTCGAACTTCTGCTGCCTCCCTGGCATAGCCGTGGGTTCTCCATTGGCGAATAGCAAACGCCCCGCACCAGCCTCGCTCGGGCCAGCACGGGGCGCCTGTCGAACTAGGTCCCAATCCGCCGCTTGGTCACCAACCGGATAATCAGCGTCAGCACCACCGCGCCAAACACCGCAACAATGATCGTGTAAATCATCCCGCCCGCACCAGCGAAACCCAGCATGCGCATAATCCAGCCGCCCACCACCGCGCCCACAATACCCACCACAATGTCCATCAACGCGCCGTAGCCGCTGCCCTTCATGATCTTGCCCGTAATCCAGCCTGCGATCAGGCCCACGATAATCCACCAGATCAGAAACATATCTTGCTCTCCTGTACTGCGGAATAAATAACTGACTCTGTTACAAATAAGGACATTCCCGGACCTCGCGTAATGGCAAGACACGCCCAGGCGAGCAGCCTGCCATCAGGCCGTCCAGTTCCTTGGATGCCAAAACAGCCAGCCACGGGCTGCTTGCGCCTCAAATAATCTCAATCCGCCGGGATGCCCCGCCCCTCAGTCCTCGATTTTCAAAGATGGCCACTTCGGCGCGCGCTTCTCCAGAAACGCCCGAATCCCCTCGCGAAAATCCCCCGTCAGCCGAGCATCCGCATTTGCCTGGATCGCCGTCTCCATCTCCCCATCCAGCGCCGCCCCGGCATTCGCGCTCAACAGCCGCTTGGTCGCCGCCAGCGCCTCGGGACTGTTCGCCAGCAACTGCCCCGCCAGCCGCTCCGCCGCCGGCAGCAGGTCTTCCGGCTCCACCACCTCATTCACCAACCCCAGCGCATACGCCTCCGCAGCCTCAAATATACGCCCCGTCAGCAGCAGATCGCGCGCCTGTTTCTCCCCCACCTGCGCCAGCAAAAACGTCGACACAATCGCCGGAATAAACCCGATCCGCACCTCGGTATACCCAAACTTCGCCCGCGGCACGGCCAGCGTAAAGTCGCACAGCGTCGCAATCCCGCACCCGCCCGCAATCGCCGCCCCGTTCACCGCCGCTATCGTCGGCCGGGGGCAGTCGTACAGCGCACGAAACAACCCCGCAATCCGCTCGGAATCCTCACGGTGCTCCGCCGCGCTCCGGTTCTCCAGGCTCTCCAGGTGATCCAGATCCAGCCCGGCGCAAAACGCCGGCCCCGAGCCCGTAAGCACCACCACCCCGCACCGCGCGTCTTCGCCCGCGCCCCGCAGCGCTGCCGTTAACTCCTCAATCATCTGCGGACTCAGCGCATTTCGCTTCTCCGGCCGGTTCAGCGTCACCCGCAGAATCCCCTTCTGCCGGTTCGTCTCAAGCGTCGTAAACTCTCCCATCGCTGCTCCTTGCAGAACTCTTCTACTGCCGAGTCAACCCAAACTTCTCTTCTATCGCGCGCGTCGCCGTCACCAGCGAATCCAGTGGTTCCAGCCTCGGCAAGCCTGCGCTCAACCGCCTCAATTCCTCCAGCGCAACCTCCGTCGCTACGTTCCCCACCAGCGAGTCCTGCGCAAACGGACAACCGCCAAGCCCCCCAATCGCCGTATCAAACCTCCTGCAGCCGGCACGGAATCCCGCAACAATCTTCGCCGCGCTCTCCTGCGGCCGCGCATGCAGATGCAGTCCCAGCTCTACGTTGTCCGGCAGCGCGCCCAGCGCCGCATGCGTCACATCGTGCACCTCTTTCGGCGTCGCCAGCCCAACCGTATCCGCCAGCGAAATCTGCTTCACCCCGCTGTCCGCCAGCAAATCGCACGCCGCCGCCACTTCCTCCGTATCCCACACATCGCCGTACGGATTCCCAAATGCCATCGAAATGTACACCACAAAATCCAGCCCCGCCTTGTAGGCCGCCTCCCCAATCTGTTCCATCACCTCCACCGCCTCTTCCGGCGACTGGTTCTGGTTCCGGCGCAAAAATCCAGCAGAAATCGAATACGGATACCCCAGCGTCGCCACCGCCTGCGTCGCAATCGCTCGCTCCGCACCCCTGGCGTTCACCACTATGCCGATAATCTCCACACCGTCCGGAGCATCCAGAAAATCCAGCACCTGCTCGGCGTCCGCCATCTGCGGCACCGCCTTCGGTGACACAAACGAAACGGCGTCAATGTGCCGAAACCCCGCCGCCACCAGCGCGCGCAGGTAATCCGCCTTCACTTCTGCGGGAATGGTCTTCGTAAGCCCCTGCCACGCATCGCGGGGACACTCAATCAGCTTTACGGTTTCTGTTTTTGAATCGGCCACACCACAGCTTACGGCATTTCACCGCGCCCGACTACGCGCCCGTGAAGATCGAAATCGCAATAAAGATAATCAGCGCGACCAGGTGCACGCTGAACACGGTAAAAAATGCCCGCGTGACGCTGTTACTCATGTAAAGCACCGCTCCCCCGATAAACCCGTACAAGGGAAACTGGAAATACATCAGCATCTGGCCAATCGCCGTCGCCGAGCCGTAACTGATGCCCACCGTCGGCGACTTCACCAGCGCCACCCAGGGATACAGCACAGAAAACTGCTCCTGCCCCATCAGCGCAAGCATGCCACCGATCCGAAGCGCCAGAAAGGTAAACAGTACGCCCAGCACAATCGGCCACAGCAGCGACACAATCGTCGGCTCGTCTGCGGCCTTCCGCTGGCGTTGGTAGGAAGAGGAAGCGCGTTGGGGACTCATAAGTACCTTTACCGCATTAGCATAGCGTCTTTCTGGCTATCTTCCCACTATCATTTCCTAACTTCTAAAAAAATGCGCCCTCAGGTCTGCAGCAATCCCGGATGAAACACCGCCACCTCCGGATTCACCGCAACCGCCTCGAGCGACGCAATCAGCGTTTCCCGGGTCCGCGCCGGATCAATCACCGCATCCACCCACAGCCGCGCCGCCGCATAACGGCAATCCGTCTGCTCGGCATACGTCGCCTGGATACTCGCCTTCAGTTCCTGCTTCTCTTTCTCGCTCAGCTTCTTGCCGCCCCGCTCCAGTTGGCGAATTCGCAGCTCCACCAGCGTGTTCGCCGCCGAAGCCCCGCTCATCACCGCGTACCGCGCCGTCGGCCACGCAAAAATAAATCGCGGGTCATACGCCTTCCCGCACATCGCGTAATTCCCCGCGCCAAATGACCCGCCCACGATCACGGAAATCTTCGGCACCACCGAGTTCGATACCGTAGTCACCATCTTCGCGCCCGACCGGATAATCCCGCTCCACTCCGCATCCCGGCCCACCATGAAACCGTTCACGTCATGCAGAAAAATCAGCGGAATCAGATTCTGATTGCAGTCCATGATGAAACGCGCCGCCTTGTCCGCGCTCTCGGCGTAAATCACACCGCCAAACTCCATCCGCGTCTCGCCTGTCTCGCTCACCTGCCGCTGCGGCTGCTTCTGGTTCGCCACAATCCCTACGGAGAACCCGCCAATCCGGGCATAACCGCACAGCAGCGTCCGCCCATACTCCGGCTTGTACTCCTCAAACTCGCTGCGATCCACAATCCGCGCAATCACCTCGTGCATGTCATACACGTTCGCCGCCTGCGCCGGGTCCGGATCAAGCAGTCCATACAAATCCTCCGCCGCATACTTCGGCTTGTCCCGCTCCGCGTCAAACGCCACGCGATCAAACGGAGCCTTTCCCTTATCCCCCAGCCGCGACACCAGCGACCGCATCCGCGCAATCGCCATATGGTCGTTCGGCTCCTTAAAGTCCACCGTGCCGGAAATCGCCGCATGCATCTCCGCGCCGCCCAGCTCCTCGGCCGAGTACTTCTGCCCAATCGCAGCCTGCACCAGCGCCGGCCCGGCCAGAAACAGCCCGCTGCCCTCCGTCATAATCACGTGGTCCGTCATCACCGGCAGATAGGCCCCACCCGCCACGCACATCCCCATAATCGCCGTCAGTTGCGGAATTCCCCGCGCCGACATCACCGCGTTATTCCGAAACACCCGCCCAAAATCATCCTGGTCCGGGAACACATCCTCCTGCAGCGGCAAAAATACGCCCGCTGAATCCACCAGGTACAACACCGGCAAACGATTCTCCATCGCAATGTGCTGCGCCCGCAGCACCTTCTTGCACGTCATCGGGAAAAACGCGCCCGCCTTCACCGTCGCGTCATTCGCAATCACCATGCACAGCCGGCCGCTCACGCGCCCAATGCCCGTCACCACGCCCGCAGCCGGGGCACCGCCCCATTCCTCATACATGCCAAAGGCCGCAAACAGGCTCAGCTCCAGCCACTCGCTGCCCGGGTCCAGCAGCAGCTCCAGCCGCTCACGCGCCGTAAGCCGCTTGCGCCCGTGCTGCGCTGCTATCGCCTTTTCGCCGCCGCCTTCACGCAGCGCCGCCTCCTGCTGCCGAACCTGCCCGAGCAGCGCCAGCATCGCCTGCGCGTTCCGCTGCGCCCGCGGCGCGTTCTTATCCAGTCGAGATGTCAGTGTCGTATCCGCCGATGGTGTCGTCATAAAAGAAACGCGTCAGAATAACACCTCCACGCCACACCGTGCTCGCGCCCGTCCCGCCGCATCAAACCGCAGGCTGCGCCAGCCGCCCGTCCAGCTCCAGCAAGGCCGCATTCCGTCGCATTGCCTCAATGCAAAACCCAATGTGCTCCTCCAGCTCCACACCCAGCTCTGCGGCCCCCGTCGTAATATCCTCGCGATTCACCCCGCGCGCAAACGCCTTATCCTTCATCTTCTTCTTCACGCTATTTACATCCACGTCGTGAATGGACTTCGTCGGCTTCACCAGCGAGCACGCCGTCAGAAATCCCGCCAGCTCGTCGCACGCAAACAGCGCCTTCGCAAGATGCGTCTCCCGCTTCACACCCGAATACTCCGCATGCCCCAGAATCGCCACCCGAATCTCCTCCGGCCAGCCCGCTTCCGCCAGAATCTTCTCGCCCACAAACGGATGCTCCTCCGGCGTCGGATACTGCTCGTAATCAAAGTCATGCAGCAATCCCGTCGCCGCATACTTCTCCACCAGCGCCTCGCGCTCCGCGCCCGCCAGACCCAGCCGCTCGGCTTCCTGCTCACCATAAGCACGCACGCACGTCTCTACAGCCAGGGCATGCTTCAGCAGACTCTGCGACTTCGTATACTCGTTCAACAGCTCCCAGGCTCGCGTCCGCGAATGGTCATTCGTAATCGGCATTCGAAAATCAACTCCGGGTATTTCTGGTTTTTTTCGGGAATTCTATGCCTCACACATAGTTTTCACTTGACAAGTAGGATACCCCCAACGCAAGGTAGGTAACAGTCAAGGGAAAGTCGGCATTCAGTCACCCTCTTTTCCGCGACATGGCGCCCCGCTCTGGCGCTCCGTAAAACAAATCTATGGCAACTACCTTGGCTAGCGTCGAAGCACGCGAGGTATTGCGGTGCGACCACTGCAGTCTGGTGCAATTCCGCACAAACAACTCACTCTGCAGGCGTTGCCACAAGCCCCTCGAACAGGAAGAGCCGGAGGCTCCCGCGCCACAGTTAGTCGTCGCTCCACCCCCGGCACAGGAAGAAGCATCCGGCATCGATGTCGCATCCGCTGTAAAGCAGATTCGCTCCAGCCGCCGGCTCAGCCAGCGTCAGCTCGCTGGACGCATGCAGGTGCCCCGCACCTACATCTCCAAAATCGAAAACGGAAAAGCCGTTCCCACGCTCGCCTCGCTCGACCGTTTGGCCCAGGCCCTCGGAGTCAGCATCTGTCTGCTCCTCCGCGACACACGCTGCCACAACGAGCGCGAAACCGAGCTCATCCTGGCGGACCCGTTCCTCGCCGAACTCGCGCCCATTGCCGCAAACCTCAACCCCATCCAGCGTGCCCAGATCATCAACCAGGTCCGCGAGATGGCCAGCGGACGCCGCCGGTTCGCTTAGCTCTCAAAATTACTCTCCGACGAATCGACTCCGGGCGGCGCGCCAACGCCGCCCCTGTCTCCCTCTCAACACTTCTCTCCGCAAACCGAGGCCACCCGCCTCAGAACGACCCCTGCGTCCATGTCACTCCCGGATAGAGGCTACCCAGCCGCTGCACCCGGAACTGGTCCGCGCCCGCCGTTGTCCCCTGCCACACCACCTGGCTCGCATCCGGCGTCAACTCCTGCACAATCGCTCCATTCAGCGGAGCGCAAAAGTCCACCTCCGGGTCCCCGTTCGCCAGCTTCTCCGCATCCCCGCCAAAAAAGCTGAAGTACGTGTCCGGAGGCGTGTACCGCTCCACCAGCGTCGCCGTCTTCGCGCTCTCGTTCACCTGCAGCACCGGCATCGTCGAATAGCACTGCGGATTCGTCGGATTCGTCGCCGTCGGCGGATTGCAAAGCACCGAACCAGTCGTAAACTGCCGATCGTTCCCGTTGTCCATCAACCCCAGTTCGAATATCCCCGAAGTGCTCGCGCTGAAAAAGTTCATCCCATGCTGCGCGTAGAACCAGTCCGCAGGATTCGTATCCACCTGCCCGTTTTTCATCAGCGTAAAGTCGCCGCCCTCGCCCAGCCGCCAAAGCACATTCCCCGATCCCTGCCCATCTTGAAAGTCAATCTTGATGATCCAGTTCTGGTGCCGCATCGAGAGCAGCAGGTCATGGTCATCCGGCGAGTACAGAATGTCGTTCGAGTGCGTCCAGTCAGGAAAATTCATCGGATGCCGATTCACGTCCAGGTGATCGAACGAGTTCCACACCCATTCCGGCTGCAGATTCTGATCCACGTCCACCAGCACATCCCCAATCACCGTCGTCGTGCCCGGATACCCCGGCAGATTCGTAAACTGCTTGGGATACGTCGCCAGCAGCACCAGGTGCCCGTTCGGCAGTTCCAGCGCGCTGTGGTGGAAGCTCTTCAGCGTCAGGTTGTATCCCTTCGCCTGCAATTCCTGGTTTAGCTGGTCCATCGTCAGTTCGCGAACCGTGTTCCCAGCCAGATCGATCTCCCGCACCGCGTTGATCGTTCCCGAATTCAGAAAGCCGCTGCCGGACTGCAGCGACGAAAGATACGAAATCGGCAGCAGAAAATCCCCATTCGCCAGCGGTTGAAATCCCTGCACTAGGTCAATCGGCGTTCCCGCATAGCTGTAAGTCCAGATCACGTGACCCGCCAGGTCCGTCGCAAACAGTTGCGAATCCCCCTGCGGCAGAACCGTGTTCCACATCTCAATCCCCGGCTGCGGGTACTGCCCGCTCATCGTCTGCGCCGTCACCGCCGAAGTCTGCGGTGGCGTCCCCGTCGTAAACACATGGTCCACGTCCTGGAACGTCGCCCCATCATCCAGCATCACCATCGCGCTCATATGGTACGGCGTATTGCCCAGCATCCCGGCCACTTCCGCCGTCACCGAGCCGCCATTCGAGGAAGGCGTCGGCTGCTCCCACGTCCTGAACCCATAGCTTGCGGACTTCCCGAAATCAATCGCCACCTTGCCCGGCGCAGGCAGATAAATGGAGTACGTCGCCACCTGCGGATTGTCCGTCTTCAGCACCACGCCCGGGTTGATCACCGAGGCCACTGAAGTCGCAAAATTCTGCGTCGCCGAGCCCGATAAAGCAGCCGTGACAGTTACATTCTCACTCTGCGCAATCGAAGCCGGAGCCGTGTACACGCCCGCGCTCGTCACCGTGCCCACCGTCGCATTTCCGCCCGCAATCCCGTTCACAGACCATTGCAGCGTCCCCGCGCCGCCCACCGTCGCCTGAAACGTAACGGACTGCCCCGGACCCAGCGCCACATACTCCGGCGTCATCGTGACCGTCCCGCTCTGCGAAGCCACCGGCGGCTTGCTCGCAGGCGGCTTCTGCGTCACCGCTCCCGGACCCAGCGTCACGCCGCACCCGGCCAGCGCCAGCAGCCCAGCGGAAACCACCGCAACCACCAAAACCGAAAATCTGCCTCCCTGCCTCATCAAAACAAAAAATCCTCTCCACTCATTCCAACCCACCGCACCACTTCGCGCACGCAAAAAACACGCCGCCAAGCAAAAACCCGGTTCGCGTCATCCACGAACCGGGCTCATCGTTACAGTCTTTTCTATTGTCCTGGCCCTGAAGTTGATGACAAAAACTTGTTGTCATCCCGACCGAAGTTTGCTCGCCTCAGGCGAGCAAACGAAGCGGAGGGACCTGCGGTTGTCTTTTGCCGATTCCAGCAGGAATTTCAGACTCAGGACATTCAATCCCCTTAGAACCGAATACCAATCGTCAAAGGAATCAGACCCTCGGTACCCTCGCCGTTCTGGGTCCGTGTCGGCCGTGGCGAATCAATCCAGATATACCGCGACTCAATATACAGCTTCGCATTGCTGTCCGGACCAAACGCCTTCCAGTAGAAGCCCAGGCCGCCATTCAGGCCGCCCTGCGTGCTCGAAAAACTGCTCACCACCACCGGCGCGTAGTACGAATAGCAGAAGTAGTAGCACGAAGTCGCCTGCACCAGCTGCGTGAACGCCGTCGTCTTGTGGTAAACGCCGCCGCCGCCCGTCACATACATGCCAACCGTCTGGTTGAACGGCTGATAAACAATCGGGTCCACCGTGAACGAGTAGTCCGCAATGTAGCCGCCCGAAGTCCCCACCTGCGCCAGCGTCGAACCCGGAATCTTGTTCCGCTTGTACATGAACTCGCCCAGCACGCCAAACTGCTTGCTGAAGTTCAATCCCGCGCCGGCCATAAAGTTCCAGCCAAACGTCTCGTAGCCGTGCGTGTCGTTGCCAATCGGCGACATCAACCCGCCGCCCAGCTCAAACGCAATCCGGCTGAAGGTCGTGTTGTAGCGCGGATACCGGCTCCCATATTGGCCGCCATACTGCCCGCCGCCCTTCAGGTGCGGCGTAATCGGCGACACCAGATCGTTGCCCACCAGATCGTTGGTGTTCAAGTCGCTCGTGTAGCTGGCTGAGCTCGAATATACCTGCGGTATATTCACAATCCCGTTCGAGTGCGGCGTCTGCGCGCTCGCCGGTAGTGTAAGCGCTCCCGCTATGGCAAGCGCGCTGGCTGCGGCAAAAGCACGCCGCAGAAAGTCTGGCGAAGTACGACAAATGGCAAACATAGCTACAACCCCCATTTGCTTGCGATGATCCTGCTCAAGAGATGGAAATCTTCCCCACCCCTTCCAAACTCTGCTCAAAAACACTGTTTGGTCCCCTTCCGGCGTCCTCTGCTGGATCTCAAAAAACCGCCTGAAAGACCCGCGTACTCCCCCATACCGCGGACGTACGCGTTTCAACCACTCTCTAACCCTCAATAGACGCTGAAGTTTCGCAGAATGATGCACGGACCGGTCGCCCGGTCCGTGTCTTTGTTGATACAGAAAAATTAGTGGATGTCGAACTGCTCCGGATGAAGCGTCGGATCGCTTTTGATCATGATCGTCTTGCCGATCATCTCCTCCATCTCGTTCAGCCAGCGGCCGCCGCTCGCCTTCAGCGTCTTCACCACTTCCGGATTCACCCGCAGCAGAACATCGCCGCGGTCGAAATGCTTCTGCATCTTGCGCATTTCCACAAAAATCTCATTGGCCACCGTCACCGGGCTCTTCACCATGCCCGTACCCGTGCAAACCGGGCAGGGAATGCTCAGCGTCCGCTCCAGCGACTGCTTCACGCGCTTGCGCGTAATCGCCACCAGGCCAAAGTCGTTGAACTGCAACACCTTGGACGGTGCGCGATCGTTCTTCAGCTCCTCTTCGAGCGCCTGCATCACACGGTGGCGATTCTTCCGCTCATCCATGTCGATAAAGTCGATCACGATAATCCCGCCCAGATCGCGCAGCCGAATCTGCCGCACAATCTCGGGAATCGCATCCAGGTTCGTCCGCAGGATCGTGTCCTCAAGCCGTGCCGTCTTGCCCACGTACTTGCCAGTGTTGATGTCGATCGCCACCAGCGCCTCCGTCTGGTTGATCACAATCGATCCGCCCGACTTCAGCCATACCTTCGACTTCAGTGCCTTCGAAATCTCTTCCTGGATACCGAACTGCTCAAACAGAGGCGTTTCCTTTGTATAGAGCTTCACACGCCGCACCAGCGACGGCTGCACCCGGCTCAGGAAACGCACAATCCGCTCGTAATCCGTCTCGCTGTCCACCCAGATCGTCGCAAACTGCTCGCTCACCTGGTCGCGCAGAATCCGCTCCACCAGGTTCAGATCGTGATAAATCAGCGCCGGAGCCTTCGCATTGTCCGACCGCTCCTTGATCTCCGTCCAAAGGTTGATCAGGAATCGAATATCAGCTCGCAGCTCCTCTTCGCTCGCGTGCTCAGCCGCCGTGCGAACAATAAAGCCGCCCGTCGCCTCGCCCTTTTCACTGATCAGGATCCGCTTCAGCCGCTGCCGCTCCTCATCCGACGCAATCTTCCGCGAAACACCCACGTGATTCACCGTCGGCATAAATACGAGGAACCGCCCCGGCAGCGCAATATGGCTCGTGATCCGAGCGCCCTTCTTCGCAATCGGCTCCTTGGCAATCTGCACCAGGATCTCCTGGCCCTGCTTCAGCAGCTCATTGATCGCAGGCAGGTCCATCGTCTGCGCCGAAGGCCTCCGTCCGCCATGGCGTCCATCGCGGCGGCCGCGACGGTCATCCCGACGCCCGCGCCGATCCTCGCGGCCATCCCGGCCATCCCGACGCCCGCGACGCCGTGGCGACGCCGCATCGGCGGTCACCGCGCCTTCTTCCTCTTCCACATGCTCTGACTCGTGATCCTCGACGTCATGCGCTTCCTCGTCGAAATCCTCTTCCTCGCTCTCCTCGGTCCCGGCGTCGGCGGTCTCTTCTTCGCCCTCCTCGCCGTTGTCTCCCTCTGAAAGCCGCCAGTCGATGTGCCGCTCGCGCACAAATTCGCCCAGTTGCGAGCCCTGGTCCAGAGTCTCCTCTTCCATCTCGTCGCCTTCATGCTCATCCATGCCGGCTACGTGCAGATGTTCAAAGTCGTACTCGTCCTCGTCGATCTCTTCTTCCTCGAAAATCCCCAAGCCCGACGCATATCCAAAAATGTCAGTCGGCTTAGCTTCCAGGTGCTCTTCGTCTGCGGCCTCTGCCGCCGGCTCTTCGCTCTGCTCCGTAGTCTCTTCGGGCTCAGGAATCTCCGCTGCAACCAGCGGCTCTTCCTCCTCCGTCACTGCTTCCTGGGCAGCTTCCGGCTCGGTCGTCGACTCCTCCACTTCCTCTTCGGTTGCGGACTCATCCGGCCCCGGCGTGCTCACGCGAAATTCGCTCGGCGCCGCAGGATCCACACGGTACGAGGCCGAACCCTCTTCCGGCTCGAACTCCTCTTCTTCGTGGACAACTTCCTCTTCCAAGGCTCCAACCAGCTCCGGCGAAGCCTCGACTTCCTGCTCAGCCTCAACCTCCGGCGCAGCCTCAACTTCCGCAGCAGGCGCTGCCGCTTCAGGAACAGCCTTAACCGGCTCCTCCACAACCTCAGCCACTTCTTCTGCCGGCGCAGCCGCTTCTGCCAACGGCGCAGCAACTTCCATCGGCTCGGCCTCTGCCGCAGCCTCCGGAGCCTGCTCCTCGCGCCGCCCGCGATGCCGCGACAGCGTCTCGCCGGGAAGCACAAACCCGCCATCCCACTTCGTCGCCGCAACCTCTTCCACCAGCGTCGACGGACGAACCGTCACCTGCGGCTTCGGCGCGCTCTCCACCGTGGCATCCGCACCTTCTCCTCGTGGTGCACCGCCATACTTGGAAAGCGACTCGCCCGGCAGCACAAAAGGCTCCGGCACAGCAGAGTGAACGGGCGCAGCAGCACGGGCCGCCACGGCAGCATGAGTCGGCGCGGCAGAACGAGTCGGCGCAAAATCCGACTGCTCCGATTCCTCCGCCTCCAGCCCGTCGTAGGAAAGATGAATCGTCTCCGGCTCCGAACCTGCCGCTTCCGTATCCGTCGAACCCTCGCCGCGCTCCACTCCGGTCCGCAGCCGGCCGCCGCGTCGCCGCCCACGCCGTCCGCGCCAGCGCCGTGCGCCGCGCTCTTCTTCCTGATCGCCGCCCTCCTCACTCGGAGCAGCCTCAACCACCGGTTCGAGCGGCTCCTCCGGGCGCGTCGAAAGCGCACGCTGACGCGCACGCGGACGCTCCGCCAGAACCCGCTCAAAGTCGGCCGAATCTTCCTGTTCTTCCAGAAAATCGGTCACGTAAAGAAACGCGTCCCGCTCCAGGCCAATATCGACAAATGCCGACTGCATGCCCGGAAGAACCCGCGTTACGCGGCCTTTATAGATGGAACCCGCCAGGGTGTACTCATTCTCGCGCTCGTAGTAAATCTCCGCGAGTTGATCGTCTTCAATAATCGCCAGCCGCGTCTCATGGGGCGTGCTGGAAATGCATATTTCTTTCGCCATTCTGCCTCGTTTCGGCAGCCGGGCGGAATCAAACCGGTAGGCCGGAGAAGATCGGAACTGGCAAAAGACTCTTCCAGGTCCACGGCAGATCAGGCCCCGCAGTAGGGCTGTGCCCGCACGACGCAAGGCGTCGCCGCAACGTGCTGAGACTGTCTGTCATGGGGGGGTCATCCGTGCGCAACAACTTTGTGACCGCTCTTGCCGGACTCTCCGGCGGGGCCGTTACCCATCGTTGCGTGCTCATTCCCGAATCCTGCCCGGCCGGTAATTCCACCTGGCCGGTTAATGTGAACTTGTTCTAACTACTGCAAACTAAAAACTTTACTTGCGGCAATCGCGCCGCCTTACCAAACCTGTCTCGCCGCCGGGAATCTCAATTTACAAACCGGCTCATACGCACATTCATCACCATGCCTAAGGCCAGGAACGTAAACAGTACCGAAGAACCGCCATAACTCATTAACGGAAGCGGAATTCCGGTAACCGGCATCAGCCCCACTACCATGCCTACGTTGACTGCTATCTCGAAAGTGAGTGTGGCGACCACGCCCATCACCACGAGTGTACCCGGTAGGTCCGAGGCTATTTGAGCGTTATGAATCAAACGCATCAATATTAGAAAGTATAGCAGCAGCACGAAGATGCAGCCCACAAACCCGTGCTCCTCCGCGAACGCCGCAAAAATAAAATCCGTATAGGGAATCGGCAGAAAATCCCCCTGCGTCTGGCTCCCCTTCGTCGTCCCCCGCCCAAATACTCCCCCATCACCCACCGCAATCTTCGACTGCAGAATCTGGTAACCCGATCCCCGAGGGTCCGCCCCGGGATTCATGAAACTCGTCAGTCGCGCCTTCTGGTAAGGCTTCAGAATCTTCCCGCTCCGCCAGATTCCAGCCACCAGGCCCACGCTCACCAGCGTCAGAATCAGACCCTTCCGCCACCCGATCCCGCCCAGAAAAAGCCCCGCAAACAAAATCGGCGAGTACGTCAGCGCCGTACCCATATCCGGCTGCTTCAGCACCATCACCATGGGCACAGCAATCAGCAGAATCGCCTTGAACACGTCCTTCCAGGTCATCTCCCGCCCGGAAAGTCCCGCAATATACCGCGCCATCGCCAGGATCAGCACCAGCTTCACCCACTCCGATGGCTGAAAATGAATCCCCCCCGGCAGCCGAATCCACCGCTTCGCCCCCATGATTCGCTGCCCGGCCACCAGCACTGCCCCCAAAGAAAGCAGCGCCACCCCATAAAACCAATGGATGGAGTCAACCAGCCAGTGATAATCCACCACCGACACAAAAAACATCGCCCCCAGCCCGGCCACAATCCACAGCACCTGCTTCTCGTCAAAGCCCACAAACTTCGTGTGCAGCGTGGCGCTGTAAATCTCCAGCACGCTGATCACACACATCAGCAGCACCATCCCCATCAGGGGCCAGTCAAAGTCGCGAATTCTACGGAAACGATGAATCACTCGATCAAAACTCTTGTCTTTCCAAAATCACTGCCGGCTGCATGCTACTTCGCCTGCTTCCGCGGCAAATCCGGAAGATTCAGCCAGAAATGCCCCGCGTACAACGCCGCCGCGCTCGTGTTCCGGGCCGCATGCGGGTCCAGCGGCTTGCCGCCCAGCGCCTTCGGATGCGCCGGATTCGACCACACCGCGCCCACATCCACCTTGCTCGTCTGGTTCGTACCCTTCTTCGACCCTGACGACCCCGGCTGGTCCGCCAGCAGATTATGGTCCAGCCGCCGCTGCTTCGTCACATACGCATCAATCACCTGCGCCGCAATATGGGCCACATCCGTCCCCCAGCCGCCATGCTGCCAGAACACCACCACCACAATGTCCGGATTCCGCCGCGGCGCAAGCCCAACAAACCACGCATTCGGCCGCGTCGCCATCTGGCTCGATATCTTGTCATCTCCAAAGTTGTGGCTGATCACCTGCGCCGTGCCGGTCTTCCCCGCAAAATCAATCCCCTGCATCCGTGACGTGTACGCCGTTCCAATCGACGACTGCGTCACATTCGCCATCGCATCGGTCACCGTCTCCCAGGTCTGCGTCGAAAAATGCACATCCTTGTTCCCCGAACCCGGATACTCCATCTTCATGTACTTCCGATACTGCGGCGTCAGCTCATCCGGAAACACAATATGCGGACGCTTCAGCACGCCCCCGGAGGCAATCCCCCCGATCGCCCGCGCCAGTTGCAACGGCGTCACCGCAATCGCACCCTGCCCGATACCCACCGAAATCGTCTCGCCCGGATACCACTGCTGGTGGAACGTCTTCATCTTCCACTGCGGAGAAGGCATCGTCCCGGCCACTTCACCCGGCAAGTCCACCCCCGTCTTCTCGCCAATTCCGAACTTGTGCGCCCACTTCGCAATCGTATCGATCCCCAGCTTCTGCGCCAGCGTGTAGAAATATGTGTCGCACGAGTACGGAAGCGCCGTCGCAAGCGTCACTTCCCCATGCTTCCGGTCGCAGGCAAACCACCGCCCGTAGAAATACGCTCCACCCCGGCAATCCACCTTCAGGTTCTGCGCAATCCCGGTCTGCAATCCCGCCACCGACATGATGATCTTGAACGTCGAACCCGGAGCCGATGTCGCCTGGATCGCCTTGTCCATCAGCGGATGATCCGGATTCGTCACCAGCGAATTCCACTCCTTGCTGCTGATGCGCACCGCAAAATCATTCGGATCAAACGTCGGCCGGCTCACCAGCGCAAGAATCCCGCCCGTATGAGGATCGAGCGCAATCACGGCTCCATTCCGGTTCCCCATGGCATTCTCGGCTGCCCGCTGAATGTCCAGGTCAATCGTCAGCTTCAGATTCTTCCCCGGCACCGCTGGCTTGGTCCCCAGCACGCCCACTTCCTGCCCCCGGCTGTTCACCAGAATCTCCCGCGCGCCGTCCACACCGCGAAGAATCGGGTCATAAGACTCCTCCACACCCGACTCGCCCACCACGTCGCCCGGCTGGTAATAAGCAAACCGCGGATTGTTCAGCATCCGGTCGCTCACCTGCCCCACATACCCAATCGCCGCAGACAAAAACCCGTTCTTCGGATAAAGCCGCCGCCACTCCCGGATCGTCTCCAGCTCCGGCAACTCGTCGCTGTGCGCCGCAATAAACTGCTGCTCGTTCGGCGTAATGTCTTCCTTCAGCGGTATCGGTTCATACGACGGCGTCCAGCGGTAACGGTGCAGAATCTGCTCAATCTGCTCCACCGTCATGTTCAGGCCCTTCGCAATCAGCGGAAGGTCCGGCTTCAAATCGCCCTTCTGGTCGCGCGCCAGATAGCAGGAAACCGACTGGTAATTCGTCACAATCAGCCGCCCGTCGCGGTCAAAAATCTCCCCCCGCGGGGCCAGTATCGGCACATTACGGATGCGGTTCGCCTCCGCCAGCGCATGGTAGTTCTGCGCGCCCACAATCTGCAGCCGCCACAAACCAAACGTCAGCACCAGCAATATCGCCGCGATCACAAACTGCGATATCGTCAGCCGCGTGCTCGGAAGCTTTTCATCCCTCAACAACGCCATACTCCGCCTCTACTCCAGCCTAAACCCGTGCTCAATCCCTCCGCCGCGCCTTGTCCAGCAGCGCAAAAAGCATCAATCCCAGCAGCGCGCTCACCGCTGCCTTGATCCCTTCCTGCCACCATATCCACGCATACGGCTGCTCAATCACCCGCCGCTCCAGAACCCACACAATCGCGCCCTGCAGCAATGTAAACACCGGCAGCAGCACCAGACGCGTGAAAAAACTCTCCGTATCAATCCGGATCCCGAGCGAAGCCGCCAGGTAGCCCACAATCGACTTCCCTATCCCGAACACACCCAGCGGATGCTGCGTAATCGCGTCCTGCAAAATCCCAATCCCGGCGCCGAAAACACCGCCGCCAATCGGATTCCGCCACGTAATCCCAAAATAAATCGCCACCAGAAGCGGCAGATCCACATAATCAAAACGCGGAAAATGCAGCGTAATCAGCGACTGCAGCACCAGCGCCAGAAACGGCGTCACCACCAGCAGCCATATCGGATAATTCGGCACATCCACTTCGCGCCGTGTTGAGGCCATCAGGGCCATCTCAATGTCCTCCGCCCGGCTTCGGCGCTGCCGTCGTCTTCGCTTTTCCCGCCGGCTTTGCGTTTCCCGCCGGCTTCGTATTTCCCTGCAAACTGGCCTGCGCACCCGCCGCTGCGGTGCCGCCCGTGCTCTGCACGGGCTTCGGTGGCGGCACCTTTTCTATCCCCTGCCGGATCGGCCCATTCAAAGCACCCGGCGTCATCTGATCCGCCGGCGGCGTCGCACCCGGCAAAAACTGGTCCGGACGCGCCGGCAGCGGCGGGTTCAACGGCTGCAGCGGCGTCGTCACCGTAAACCCGTTCACCGAGGTCGTGTACAACTCCTCCGGCGGAGCCTCCGGGTCAATCGCACTCGGCAACTGCTCCGCCAGAATGTCAGAAGCCTTCTGCTGCTCCTGGTCCAGCTCGCTCGCGGCTATATCCTGCTGCTCCTGCTGCGGCATCTGGTTGCCCGTATCCGTAATCACCAGCACCTGCTCCACCGCATCCAGGTTCGCCGCCGGCTGAATCAGCACATTCACCAGCGGCGCATGTGCCGCATCCGGAATCACCTTCTCCACCGTCCCCACCGGAAGCCCCTGCGGGAAAATCTGGTCCCCGCCGCTGGTCACCACCGCCAGCCCAGGCTTGATCCGCCCATCCGGCAGCATGTCCCGAATCTCCGGCTGTCCATACGCATTGCCGCGCAACACTCCCTGCAGCCGCGCGCCCTGCAGCACCACACCTGCCCCGCTCGTAGCGTCAGATATCTCCAGCAGCAGACTCGTGTGCGGAAACACCTGCCGCAGCCGCCCCACGATCCCGTCCGGCGTAATCACCGCGTCGTCCCGCTTCAAACCGTCCGCCGAACCCTTGTTCAGAATCAGCAGATGCGACTGATCCGCCTCCGACGCTCCAATCACCTGCGCCGCCACCGTCTTGTAAATGTACTTTTGCTGAAACCCCAGCAGCGACTGCAACTGCTGCACCTGCCGCGCCTGCGCCGCCAGCCCCGCCTGTTCCAACCGCAGCCGGTCAATCTCCGTCAGCAACTCGCGATTCTTCCGCTTCGTCCCCACCAGGTCCACGTAGCTTGACCACAAATGCCTCGTCTCGTGCACCAGAAAATGCGCCAGTTGCTCCGGCGGAGTCACCACCGCCAGCGCCCAGTACTGGATCAGCCGCACCCCCGGCGCATCACCCGCTCCGGGCGATGGACGGCGAACCTGCACAGCCAACCCGATGATTTGAACAAGGAGTAAGGCGAGCAGCACCAGTGGATTCTTATAGCGGCTCAAAAACGATTCCATGGCACCGTGTCGACAGGAGGAGCCTCAGCTCCTCCCGATTAGTCGATCTTGATCTTCCGCAGCAGGCGGAAATCGCTGAGCATCTTGCCCGTACCCAGCACAACACTGGCCAGCGGATCATCCGCAATCGAAACCGGCAATCCGGTCTCCTCGCGAATCCGCTTGTCCAGATTCTTGATCAGCGCGCCGCCGCCAGTCAGCACAATCCCGCGATCGCTGATGTCCGCGCTCAACTCCGGCGGCGTCCGCTCCAGCGCCACCCGAATGGCGTTCATGATCGTCGAAATGCACTCGCCCAGCGCCTCGCGAATCTCGCTGTCGTCAATCGTAATCGTCTTCGGTACGCCCTCGATCAGGTTGCGCCCCTTGATCTCCATCGTCAGCGGCTTGTCCAGCGGATAAGCCGACCCAATCTCGATCTTGATCTGCTCCGCCGTGCGCTCGCCGATCAGCAGATTGTACTTCCGCTTCAGGTAATTCATGATGCCTTCGTCAATCTGGTTCCCCGCCATCCGAACCGACCGCGAATACACAATGCCCGAAAGCGATATCACGGCAATGTCCGTCGTACCGCCGCCAATGTCCACCACCATGTTCCCGCTCGGCTCGGTAATCGGCAAACCCGCGCCAATCGCGGCCACCATCGCCTGCTCCACCAGGAAAACCTCGCTCGCCTTCGCACGGTAGGCCGAGTCCTCCACCGCGCGCTTTTCTACCTGCGTAATCTCGGACGGAACACCGATCACGATCCGCGGATGCACCATCATCTTCCGGTTGTGAGCCTTCTGGATGAAGTAGTTCAGCATCTTCTCGGTGACTTTGAAGTCCGCGATGACGCCATCCTTCATCGGCTTGATCGCCACAATGTTGCCCGGCGTACGGCCCAGCATCTCCTTGGCGTCCTTGCCCACCGCTTCCACTTCACCGGTGTTCTTGTTAATCGCGACAATCGAGGGCTCGTTCACCACGATGCCCTTCCCCGCCGCATAAACAAGGGTGTTGGCAGTGCCTAAATCAATCGCAAGATCACTGGAAAAAACGCTGAACAGCGAACGCAGTCCGTGCGAACGGGAAGATCGGGATGAAAAACCATTAGATGACATGGGAGGGATAAAAACCTGAGGTCTGTCTCTATTGTAAGGCCAGTGCAGGCTGCCCACGAGCGGGTATCCACAGAATTTATGACCTTCCCCGCACACGTTCCTTTTCGGACAATCCCTCCCACCACCCATTGGCCCCATCCGCTCCAATCCGCTATCCTGAAGGGTTTCCAATACAGGAGTTTTCATCGTGTCCAGCAAGATCTATAAAAATCTCATCGGCGGCCAGTGGGTCCCGGCCCGCAGCGGAAAAACCTTCCAGAACGTCAATCCAGCCAACCACGAAGACGTCGTCGGCGAGTTCGCACTCTCCGCCGCCCAGGATGTTGACGACGCCGTTCGCGCAGCCGAAAAAGCCTACGCCACCTGGCGGCTCACCCCCGCGCCCAAGCGCGCAGAAATCCTCTACCGCACCGGCGAAATCCTGCTCAGGCGCAAAGAGGAATACGCCCGCGCCATGACCCGCGAAATGGGCAAGGTCCTCAGCGAAACCCGCGGCGACGTCCAGGAAGCCATCGACACCGCCTTCTACATGGCCGGCGAAGGCCGCCGCCTCTTCGGCCAGACCACACCCTCCGAGCTCCAGAGCAAATTCGCCATGTCCGTCCGCATGCCCATCGGTGTCGCCGGCATGATCTGCCCATGGAACTTCCCCATGGCCATCCCCTCCTGGAAGCTCTTCCCGGCCCTCGTCTGCGGAAACACCTGCGTCATCAAGCCTGCCGAGGATACCCCGCTCTCCACCATCCACCTCGTCGAATGCCTCATCGAAGCAGGCCTGCCCGCCGGCGTCGTCAACATCGTCACCGGCTTCGGCCCCGAGGCCGGCGCACCCATCGTCGAGCACCCCGGCACACGCATCATTTCCTTCACCGGCTCCAGCGAAGTCGGCCGCATCGTAGGACAGGCCGCCGCCGGCCACTTCAAACCCTGCTCCCTCGAAATGGGCGGCAAAAACGCCATGATCGTCCTCGCCGACGCCAACCTCGACCTCGCCCTCGACGGCGCGCTCTGGGGAGCCTTCGGCACCACCGGACAGCGCTGCACCGCCACCAGCCGCATCATCGTCGAGCAGTCCGTAGCGGAAGAATTCACCTCCAGACTGGTCGCCCGCGCCAACGCCCTCCGCGTCGGCGACGGCCTCGATGAATCCATCCAGATGGGCCCCCAGATCAACCAGCAGCAGATTGAAACCTCTGAGAAATACTGCAAAATCGCCATCGAAGAAGGAGCAAAGATCCTCTGCGGCGGCAAGCGCCTCACCGGCGGGGCGTACGACAAAGGCACATTCTTCGCCCCCACCGTCGTCGCCGGAGTCAAACCCGGCATGCGCATCGCGCAGGAAGAGGTCTTCGGACCCGTCGTCAGCATCCTCGCCTGCTCCGGCTATGAAGAAGCCATCCGGATCGCCAACGGCATCTCCTACGGCCTCTCCACCGCGCTCTACTCCCGCAACGTCAACTACGCCTTCCAGGCCATGCGCGACCTCGAAGCCGGCATCACCTACATCAACGCTCCCACCATCGGCGCGGAAGTCCACCTGCCCTTCGGCGGCGTCAAGAAAACCGGCAACGGACACCGCGAAGGCGGCACCGGCGCCCTCGACTTCTACTCCTCCTGGAAAGCCTGCTACGTCGACTTCTCAGACAAACTGCAACGAGCACAAATCGACAACGCCGAATAATCCACTCCCACCCCGACACAAAGGCCCGGCTCCCAGCCGGGTCCTTTTTACTCCCCCACTTTCGCCCGCTCCCGCCGAGGCTTCAGCAAAAATCCCAGACGCGCCCGGGCAAACTCCCGCAGCTCCGCCGTATGGAACTCCGTCACGCTGGCCACCCCATACGCATACGCCACCGTCAGCGCCAATACCCCCAGCGCCACCCCAAAATGCCCCACACCCGGCTGCCAACGGCTGTCATGCACCAGCAGCGCCGCCGCCAGCGTCAAAAACGGAACATGCACCAGGTACACCGTGTAGGAAAATCCCGCGCTCCGCCGCGCCACCCGCACCCATCGCGTCTCCCGCGCCTCCGCCCGGTAGCTCAGCACGCACATCATCAGCGGAACCGTCGCCGCTGTCAGCACATAATCCGAAAGCGTCGCCGGAATCCAATGCGCCTTCGCCAAAAAGAAGAAAACCGGCACATACGCCGCCATCACCACCGGCCGCAGCCTCCGCGGAACCTCCGGCAATTCCACAAACACCAGCGCCGCCCCCGCCAGCCAGACCGGAAACAGCACCGCAATCGCCCGCGACAGCAGCACCAGCATCACCACCAGCGCCAATCCGTGCAGCAACCGCCGCCGCCACGTCACCCCCCGCCGCAGCGCAATCAGCGCGCACGGAAACAGCAGGTAATACCAGAACTCGTTCGCCAGACTCCACAGCGGTCCATCCGACCCATACGTCGGCCCTGCCGTCTGCTGCAGAAAAAACAGGTTCCCAAAGAACGTCCGCACTCCATGCGTCAGCGTCACATCCTGCGTCACATGGTTGCCCGTCAGCCCCCATACAGTAGCGGAGCCGCATGCGACGCCATCCCCACCCCATCCAGCATCGCGCAAAGCACCAGCGCCGGAATCAGCACAATCCATAGCCGCGTCAGCCGCTGAAACAGATACTCCCGCCACTCCCACCGTCCGCGCTGAACATTCCGCATCACGCTGCCGCCAATCAGGTAACCGCTCAGCACAAAGAAAATGATCACCGCCTGGTGGCCCGCGCCGGAAATCACATACGGCACAGCCAGCAACAGCTTGTGCGCATGCAACTGCCCAAAATCCACAAACAGCAGCGCGCGCCAGTGCGAAAGCAGCACCGCTGCCGCCGCCAGCGCCCGCAGCACATCCAGGTTCACCGAGGCAGAAGTCTTCGAAAACGGGACCCGCTCCGCAGTCTCCATGTCCTCCGACTCTACATCACCGGCAGGTCCATTTTCTCCCTCCCGAGCCTTGCTCATTCCGCCACCTTCACGCCCTCCCGCGCCCGCGCAAAGAAAAACGCAAACCGATTGCCAATCCACTCCCTCAACTTCGCCGTATGGAACTCTGTCACGCTCGCCACCCCATACGCATAAGCCACCGTCAGCACCAGAATCCCCAATCCCATAGCCGTATGCGCCGGCGTAGGCTTCCACCGGTGGTCGTGAATGACAAACGCAGCAACCAGCGTCAGAAACGGAAAATGCACAAGATACAAAGTGTAAGAAAACCCGGCCGACCGCCGCGATAGCCGGCTCCAGATCGACTCCCTCGCCTCTGACCGGTAGCTCAGCAGCGTCATCATCAGCAACAAGGTCGCATCCGCCAGCACATAGTCAGAGAGCGGCTCCGGCAAGTACTGCGCCTTCGCAAGATACAAAAACAACACCACGTACCCCGCGATAATCCACGGCCGCAACCGGCCGGGAATCTCCGGCCACCGGAAGTAAGCCGCCGCCACCCCCACCAGCCAGCAGGGGAAAAGCACCAGGATGCCCGGCGAAATCAACAACGCCATCGCCGCAAAACCAACCGCATGCAGAATCCGCGAGCGCGGGCTCTCCTCAAATCGAACCGCCATCAACGCGCACGGAAACAGCAGGTAATACCAGAACTCGTTCGCCAAACTCCACAACGGGCCGTCCGAACCAAAAGTCGAAGTCGCCGTTCCCTGCAAAAAGAAGAGATTCGAGAAAAAACTCCCCACCGTGTGCCGCCGAATCACATCCAGCGTCTCGTGATTCACAGATAGAAGAGACCCGTTGTAAAGAAGCGGCGCCGCACCGCTATGAATCCCGATCGTGTCCCACAAAGCGCACAGCAGCAGCGCCGGTATCAGCACAATCCAAAGCCGGGTCACCCGGTGCAGCAAATACTCCCTCCAGCTCCACGCATGGCTGTTCACCTTGCGCAAAACGCTCTTGCCGATCAGGTATCCGCTCAGCACAAAAAAGATGATCACCGCCTGGTGACCAGCGAAACCAACAATATCCGGCAGGTACCAGAACTTTCTCGAAGCGTGCAGTTGCCAGTAATCCCAGAAAAACATCGCCCGCCAGTGCCCGAACAACACCACAAAGGCAGCCAGCGCCCGCAGCGCGTCCAGATTCACGGAAGCCGTCGTTCGATGAAACGGTATGTTCGACGTCCTGGACACGGCTGGCACAAAACCAATCTAAATCAGCGCCTCATGCGCCCCCCCATCAAAACGCGCATCCATTCCCGCCCGCGCCACTCAATCAGCACCCGCAAATGAGGTATTCTTGTCTGTTTGCCTCCTGCATCACCCCCATCCAGAGGCAGGCAGATTCCGCCGCACCTCCATTCGGAAGCCGGCGCAAAGGAACCGCAATGATCATCGGAGTACCCAAGGAAGTCAAAGACCACGAGAGCCGCGTAGGCATCACCCCCGCCGGCGCAAAGGAACTCACCGCCGCCGGCCACAAAGTCCTCGTCGAAACCCACGCCGGAGAGCTCTCCGCCTTCACTGACGATGAATACCAGGCCTCCGGAGCAGAAATCGCAGGCAACGCCGCCGAAGTCTGGGACAACGCCGAAATGGTCGTCAAGGTCAAAGAGCCCATCCAGAAGGAGTACGTCTTCTTCCGCGAAGGTCTGGTCCTCTTCACCTACCTCCACCTCGCCCCGCTTCCCGAGCTCACCGACCAGCTCCTCCAGAAAAAAGTCACCGGCATCGCCTATGAAACCATCCGCGACCAGCACAACACGCTCCCGCTGCTCACCCCCATGTCAGAAGTAGCCGGGCGCATGTCCGTCCAGGTCGGCGCCACCTATCTTGAGAAAGAACGCGGCGGCCGCGGCCTCCTGCTCGGCGGAGTTCCCGGCGTCCCGCCCGCCGGCGTCTGCATCATCGGCGGCGGCATCGTCGGCACCAACGCCGCAAAAATTGCCCTCGGCATGGGAGCCAGGGTCACCCTCGTCGACCTCAACCTCAACCGCCTCCGCGAGCTCGACGACATCTTCAACGGACGCCTCCACACCCTCGCCTCCAACTCCTACAACGTCGCCCGCGCCGTCCGCGAAGCCGACCTCGTCATCGGCGGCGTCCTCATCCCCGGCGCAGCCGCGCCCAAAATCGTCACCCGCCATATGGTCTCCAACATGAAAAAAGGCGCTGTCATCGTCGACGTCGCCATCGACCAGGGCGGCTGCATCGAAACCGCGCGTCCCACCACCCACAGCGATCCCGCCTACGAGGTCGACGGCGTCGTCCATTACTGCGTCACCAACATGCCCGCAGCCGTCCCCAACACCTCTACCCTGGCTCTCACCAACGCCACCTTCCCCTACGTC
This sequence comes from Acidobacteriaceae bacterium, assembly GCA_049965615.1. Taxonomy (GTDB): domain Bacteria; phylum Acidobacteriota; class Terriglobia; order Terriglobales; family Acidobacteriaceae; genus Acidobacterium. The sequence goes on along the minus strand of JBMFWD010000008.1, from coordinate 904 downwards.
ATGCGGCTCGCCCGGGTCGGCGCAAAAACCGCCATCCTCGAGAACCCCGGCCTCGCCGAGGGCGTCAACACCCACAACGGCGTACTCACCTGCGAGCCCGTCGCCGTCTCCCAGCAAAAACCCTGGAAAGGAATCCAGACCCTCCTCCAGTAACGCTTCCTCCGATCGGCATAGGGGGAGCAGTCACCTGCTCTCCCCTGCCACACCACCGGACAAGCGGGTCCGCATCCGGCGGTTCGAGGAGTTGAGGTCAACAGAGACGGGGGATTCCCAACTGATCGGCCCAGCTTAGATCGAGGACTCCGTTCAGCGGTGTGCCGCTGTTACGCCACAGGCGGCGCGTATTGCCTGCCACCATCAGCGCAACCTCCGGCCTTGCACCCCTGGCAAGAAGCTCTCGATATGCGGTCGTGCCACGCCGCCATTGTTTGAGTTGGATGGCTCGCATCCGATGGCGTATCCATTGATCCAGCTCGCGCCAGACCTTAGGAGTTTCCGCTTTCCCGAAGTAAGCCTTCCAACCCAGCACATAGCTGCGTAGCCGTTCCACCACCTGTTCGAGGCTGGCTCCGCCAGAGCGCCGGGTCAGTTTCCTCACCCGTGCTTTGAACGTCGCCATCGCCTTGGCAGCCACACGGCGTTTGATCTTGCCGCCTGCGGCCACCCAGAAGCTGTACCCCAGGAACTTGCGCTGGAACACGCTGGCCACAGCGCTCTTGGCTTCATTCACCTTGAGACGCAGACGGCCATAGAGTTTCAGCAGCAGAGCCATTACCCGTTGGCCCGCGCGGCGGCTGCGAACATACACATTCGCATCGTCGGCGTAGTGAACGGCCGGGGACAAGTCTGACGTTTTAGACCGGGGACATCTCTGACACTTTTTCCTTATGAGGAAGTTTTTTGT
>JBMFWD010000007.1:0-89776 GCA_049965615.1 Acidobacteriaceae bacterium | reverse complement strand
GCCAGTGTGCCGCGCCAGCGCACCGGGTTGATCTGCAAGGCCAGATTATGAAAGCTGACCGTGTTGTCGCGGTTCACCGTGCGCTCAGATTGCAACGAGAAGATCAGATCGAGATCGCCCCGCCGGCAGGCGGTGAACGCCGTTCCCCGCTGCGCTGCCGGTACCTGAAAACGCCGGTTGAACTCCCCAATGTACTCCTCGCGCAGGAAGCGGTTGGCCTCCTCCACGGTCCGGATGTCGCGCAGCCGCAGCTCCTGCGGTAGCCGTCCCTGCCAGGTCGAGAAGCTGCGCTCAGAACGACCCCGCGCCTGCGGCGAATAGGCCGGAATCATCCGGATCCCCAGATCGTGCAGCGCCCGGCCCACCTGCGTAAGCCGGTGCGGATCCACCTTACCGCCCGCCTTCGGGGTCTGCCAGAAATGGCTGCCCCGGTCCGAGTACAGCGCACAAAACAGGCCTTTGTGCTCAATCACCTCACGCAGCCCGGCCATCACCGTCGCCGTCGATTCTTCCTCCACCAGTTGCGCGTAATAAATCTCGCTGGTCGCGTCGTCCAGAATCACAATCAGGTCATACCAGCGCTCGTCCTGAAACCACCGATGATGGCTCCCATCGATGTGCAGCAACATCCCCGGTAACGGGCGCCGTGGGCGCCGCTTGCGGTGTACGCCACGCTTCCGGCCCTTCGCCACAAGCCCCGCTCCCTGCAGCGCCTGCTTCACCCAGGTATAGCTCACACTGATCCCGTGCTGCTCCACCAGCTTCTCGTGAAAATGACGCACGTTCAGATCGAAATACTTCTCCCGGTACAGCTCCAGCACCTGCTCGGCCTGCGCCAGCGGCACCCGCTTCCCGCTCGGCTTGCCCCGCCGACGATCCAGCAGCCCGTCATAGCCGTGCTGCTCGTACCGCTCCCGCCAGCGCCGCATCGACCGGTCGCTGATCCCGATAATCTCCGCCGCCTGCCACCACGTGATCTTCTTCGCCATGGCTCTCAGTATCACTTCCTGCACCTTCATCGCCCGCTCCACGGCGGCCCTCGGATAGCTTTCCATGCTCCCTCGCATGGCTCCATCCTCGCCGCCCGCTATGCGGACAGTTCATTTGCTATCTCAACCGGACATATCATGTGCTAACGACACGACCAGAATCGTGCCCGCTTCCAGACGCAGGCTGCGCGCCACCTCCAACTCGCTGCGCTTGCCTTCGGTCACCACCGCGAACGAGGGAAGATAGCCCTGGTGATCCAGCAGCAGATGCAGCTTGATGGCCCCCTTGGTGCGCCGGTACCTGGCCCAATCAAACATCGACACCGACAGATCGATGATGCTGCCGTCCAGACTCATCAGCTTGTTCTTGAAACGGAATTTCCTCACCCCGCCGTGCGCCGCCACCTCCGACCGGCACTTCTCCAAAAGCTGACCGAAAACCGTCTGGTAGAGTTCCCACGGCCGATGCTCGTTGGCATAGGCCAGGGTCGATCTCTTCGGCGTTTCCATCAGCCCCAGGTGCTTCAGCGGTGCCTCGCAACAGGCCAGACCCAGGCAAACCTCGCGCAACGACTTCATCTGCGCCACCTGGCAAAACAGCATGGCCACAAACTGCCCCCAGCAGCTGAACCCCTTGGCGCGGCGCTCGGCCCCGTGCTGCCTCACCGCCCGCGCAAACTCCCCACGTGAAAACAGTTGCAATAACTGAGAAAACACACTACATGTTTGACTCATGGCTGATCCTCTCTTCTCTGAAAGTGGTCCTTGCCCAGGAAACCATTCCAGATTATTCGGGATCAGCCTGCTCGCTCCGCCGCCAAGCCACCGCAGTTATCCGCTATTTTGGACAGCAATGAGTTGAATGGCAGGCGCGTCTCGCTGCCGTTGGAAGCCTTGCGCAGGACGTAGATGTGCGTCACCTTTGCGAAGGGGGTAAGTCCGCCCGCCTGCGCGATTGCGTCGAGCACGGTAATGTTTCCAGACAGAGGGTATGAGCCGGGCCTTGCGACACGGCCGAGGATGTTGAACTTGCGACTATTGATCGTCATGACCATCACGGTGACGTTGGGGTTGTGAATGAATGCCTCAAGCCTGGTTGCGATGGTTGCTTCGAGTTGCGAAGGAGTGGTGCCGGCCGCCTGCAGTGATCCGATGAGGGGCAGAGTGATTTTGCCGTCGGGCCGCACAGGGAAGGACTGCTTGAAGTCCGGCTCATTCCACACATTGATGGCGAGCAGATCTCCGTCGCCAATGACGTAAGTGCTGCTGGTGGACTTGTGGGGCGGTGAGATCTCCGCACGCAAAGGTGCACTGGAGGCCTCAGTGGCCGGCGTTTGCGCGAACGCGTCTCGTGCTTGCGTTGCGATGGTGGCGAGAAGCAGGAGTGAGGTGAATGCGATCCGATAGAAGGGTGTGGCTGTCATGGTGATTTCCATCCTGGACAGTGCCGCGGCGTTTGGCCTGACTGGCATGTTGGCGCGGCGTCGCGATTGGTCAGAGAGGTCGCTTGCTAAAGAGACTGTATTGACGGCAGGGACACGCCAACACGATTGGGAGTGATTGCTTCAACGTCGGTTGCGTCGATTTCGACCGCGACAGACTGCGCCAGCATGTTTACGGATAAAACCAAGCGGAATCGATTCTTCTTGCGGAGCAGGATTCCTTCGACGCCTATGAGCGGTCCGTGGGTGACTCGCACTCGATCTCCGCAGGAGAGGAAGGGTTGGGGTTCAATGTCAAAGTAGCCTTCGACGGCACGGCGAATTGCATCGATTTCCGTTTCGGGGATGGTCGCCACTGCTTCTCCCCTGGTGAGTACCATGTGCACGCCGGGCGTTGTGACAACCTGGAGCCTGCGATCAAGGCCGCCTCGAACAAAGACGTAACAGGGAAAGAGTGGGAGAGAAAGGGTTTTGCGCCTGTCTTTCCAGCGGCGCACCGAGTCGTAGAGCGGCAAAAATACTTCCAATCCTTTTGCGGTGAGGGCGTCGGAGACGGCTTTTTCGTGCTGATGGCGGGTGTACAGCACCCACCATGCCATGGCATCTGACGATCGCCGAGAAGGATACTCCGCGGGCTGCGGGGTTTGATGGTAGTTGTTCTGCTGCATGCCGTCTTGTCCATTGAACATAGCTTCGCCCTGTGGCTTACATTGCCTGTTTTCCATATTCGACCGTGTTGTGTTGCTGAGGTACGGTCGCATTGCACTCTGGTCGCGGCCGAGGACAAGGAGTTCAATTGCCTGGTCGCCTCTTGCTTAAGAAATGCCAAGGACAACAGTCCATGATGCTCATGGATGACGTAACGCCAAGTGATGCCTATGCGATCTCTTTGTGGCGTAATAAGTGCGAATGCAAAATCTTTGCAGCTATATAAATCGGGCTCCCTGGTTTCGCATTCTGTTCGGATCGGACTACGGTGCCGCGACAACAGACGTCGGCGGGGCACCTGTCCTTTAATTCGACTGGGAGCGTGAATCTCATTTCGATGCTTGTGCCTCTCTGGATGGGTTGGTCGGCGACGAAAAGCATTCCCGATATGCTGAAGTTTTTCAGCAGTCCTTCTCGCCACGAACTTTCTCCACGAATCCGGTACCAGACGGCGGTCATGATTTCAAAACGTGTTGTTCTTGGATTGGTCGCCGATCTGGTTTGATTCGTGCCCTCCTTAGCTTTCATGCCTTCTCCTGGAACGGAAAGCACAACACCGTTCGCATTTCGAAGTTACTGGTTCGAGAGTAGGTGGAAGCGGCACCGCAGACAATGGCGAAGGAGGTCCAACGGCAGCACCGTCTATCGTGCTACGAGGAGTACGGCTCCATGGTGTTAGTGGGGCACATTAAAATAGCCCGGTTCTGCGTGTGGTGGTGGCACTGTCGGACGCACGGGGAGCGGGACGAGAACGCAATCGATGGTTCATCGAAAGCGAATTGGCGTATGCCACAGGAAGAGGGATGCGCGCTTTTTGTGGGGGCGCGATCCTTTGTGACGGATTATCTGCGCCCCGATTCTGCAGGAAGGGTTGCATCGATGCGATTGGTGAGTACGAATGGTGGGCCTGCATTTGCCCCAGACTGGAGGAGCGCGCAGAGAGTGGTGAGAGGCGGCTTTGAAGCTTGCATTGGAGGGACTCTGGGGAAATTGATGGCGGATGGCGGTCAAGAGGGGATGTGATGAGTGGTCCTGGGATGATATCGAGACAGTCATTACATAACTGTATCTATATGCTTACTTCGATATGTATGGATATGCCAGCAGAGCGTGTAAGGCTGGCACTTGGATTGGCGCTGGTTGATGGGAGCTGACCAACCACGATCTATGAAGGGCCATCCAACGAAGCACGGTCGAGTGTTTTCCCCAGCACTCTGATATGGCACTGCTATCGTGTCGCGAGAAGCGCGGCTTCAGATGATCCGGAAGTTCCGATCTACTGATTCCGCGCGGAATGGTGGTCGAACGACGCAAGGAGGCCTGGATATGAAGGGGCTGGCGGACTTACTCAATGATGCTTTATCCGTGTTGTTGCGGTGGCGATCGCGGAAGCACCTGATTGTTGTGGCTTTCGTCTGGCTGGTGCCGATTGCAGGCTGGATCTGGATGGTGTGCAGCGGCGATGACACGTCGTTCCTGATGCTGGCGGCAGTTGTTGGTGTGGTGAGAGGCGACTCGCTGATAGAGAAGCTGTACGCCAGCCCCGAGGACGCCGAGTTGACGACGACGAGTCCGGTCCATGCGCTGATGGCGCATTGGAAGAGCATCTTTCGACTTGGGATGTCAGTGCTGCATGCAAAGGGTGCGCATGTAGCGATTTGGGATAGATGGACGGGGGATCGGCTGGATTGGCGAGTCCAGCGCACAGGGAAACTGATGGTTGAAGTGACGACGGCCGGAGAGCCCTGGGTAATGGAGAGCCTACGGAAGGTAAGTTCTGCCTTTTATGTTCGCAAGAGCAACGGGATTGCGAGTTGGGGTGTGGACCGGGATGGAAAGCCATTGGCAAGTGCGGAGCTCCCGACTTGCCCGGGCGTGTTCGAGCAGCGTTCCTTCAAGACGCTTATGGTGAGCGAATTGGACACCGGGCCACGCTGGCATGGAAGAGTCCTATACATGGATGCGCCCGCATCGATTGGCCGCAGGAGAGGGATGAGCACGTTGAAGGACATTGTGGACGTGGCTGTGGCCGGGGCAAATGTATTCGAGATTGCTGACAGCCTGGCGCGAGCAGACGAGAGACGCTGCCTTGCGCGGGATTTACATGACGGCGTGACGCAATCGCTGATCGCAACGGAGCTTCAGATTGCGTTGCTGGAGCGCGAGAAGGCCGCAGCGGGGAAGAGAAAGGATGGGGCGACTGGAACGGTGTGGGAGACGCTTCGACGGGAGACTCGGAGATTGCGAGGCCAAATTGAAGAGCTACAGCGCGGAGAGCAGCCGGATTCGGTGCGACGGATGATGGAGCGCGTGCTGAGTGAATTTGCGGCTGAGACTGGAATTGCAGCTGAGCTTGCCTGCGGGATGGAGGGAGTGAAAGTTTCGCCGCGGCTCGGCTTTGAATTGCTGTGTCTTCTGCGGGAAGCGATTTCGAACGTGCGCAAGCACAGTGGGGCTACGCGGGTGGATGTGCGATTCCATGTTGGGAACAGGGCTCACCTACAAATTGAGGATAACGGCTGCGGACTCGGTTTTACGGGGCATTATGAATTGTCAGAGCTGGCCGCGTTCCAGAATAAGCCTCGATCTATCTGCGAGCGTGTGCAGGCGAATGGAGGCTGTTTGACGCTGGAGTCATCGATGGGCGGTGGCGTTCGATTGGAGATCGAGCTTCCGCTGTGTCCTGCGTCCAGGTTGAAGGAGACGGAGCTGGAGATTACGCCCGAGTCAGGGAGCCGGAAGCCGCCGGGGTCAGCCGGTCCGATTTCTTCGATGCAGAGGGCCTCATGACATCCAATACGCGCATTCTGATTGCCGACGATCACGCGCTGTTTCGGGATGGACTGCGCCGTCTCCTTGAGCTCGAATCCGAATTCGAAGTGGTGGGAGAGGCGAGCAATACGAGCGGCCTGATCCAGATGGCACAGAAGCTGCAGCCGGACTTGATTCTTCTCGATCTGTCGATGCCGCAGGCCAACGGGCTGGAAGCCGTGGAGTCATTGGCGCTGCAGGCTCCTTTGGCGCGAATCATCGTGTTGACGGCTGCGATTTCCAGGGAGCAAGTAGTGAAGGCCATGCAGCATGGAGTGCGCGGTATCGCGCTGAAGGAATGTACATCTCAAGATCTTTTACGGGGGATTGGGCTGGTGCTGGAAGGACGGTACTGGTTTGCGGATGAATGCATGAACAAGCTGGTTGAGGCTCTTCGTGAGGCGACGTCTCCTGAGGTGCGTAGCCGACAGCCGAAGGATTTTGGGTTGACCCGGCGCGAACTGGAGGTTGTGAACCTGGTGGTTGCGGGGTACTCGAATCCGGAGATTGCGAAGAAGTGCGCGATCAGCGAGCAAACAGTGAAGCACCATATGAGCAATATTTTCGACAAGGTTGGCATGTACAACCGGGTGGAACTGGCGCTGTTTGCGGTGAGCCACAAGATTGCCGGCAACGTTTGAATGCCACGAGGTGACGAGCGGGCGCTGCGCGTGCCACCGGGATGGGCAGGTTGCGTGACATTCGCTGGCGCGAAGGGCACTGGTCTTAAGGCACGACGGCTGGTGTGAGGTCCGGCTTCTTGTGGCGAAGGCCCAGCATGAGCAGGCCGCCCAGCAGCAGCGAAGCGGACATGAAGAGAAATCCCGCCTGTGAGTTGCCGGTGACGGCCTGAAGCAGTCCCACGAGCCAGGTACCTACAAATGCGCCCAGCGCGCCAGAACTGTTGACCAGCGCCATGGCTTCTCCTGCGACGTTCTCTGGAAGAATTTCAGGCAGGATGGCGAAGAAGGATCCATAGGGCGCGTACATTGCGCCGCCGGCGATGACGAGGAATCCGTAAGCGAGCCAGAAGCTATGGTTAGCAGTGAGATAAGAGCCGAGCAGGCCGAGCGCCGCAAGAACGAGGAAGGGCCACACGTAGCGCTTGCGATTCAAGGTGCGGTCAGAGCGGTGCGACGCGATCACCATGAGTATGATGGCGAGCAGGTAGGGAGCCACGCTGAGGAAGCCCACCGTTTCAATGCCCTGGCGCATGCCTGCCTTGAGAATGGTGGGGAGCCAGAGGACAAATCCGTATACGCCGATGCTCCAGCAGAAGTATTGCAGGCAGAGCAGCAGGACGGCGGGGACGCGGCATGCAGCGAGCAGGTTTCTGGTTTTAGGCAGCGATTTTTGTTCTTCTTTGAGGCGCAGATTCAAATCGTCGCATGCTTCGTTGCTAAGTCAGGGAATGTTTTGCGGGCGATCGCGCATGGTCTTGAGCCAGACGAAGGCCCAGAGGCAGGAAGGAAGACCTTCCAGGATGAAGGTCATTTGCCATCCGAAGAGATGGATGAGGTAGCCGGTGAGGGAGGACATCCAAAGCATTGCGATGGGATTGCCCAGAATCATGATGGCGTTGGCGCGTGAGCGCTCGTTGCGGGTAAACCAGTGGGTGAGCACGATGAGCATGGTGGGGAAGATGAAGCTCTCGGCCACGCCAGGCAGGAAGCGGTCAACGACGAGCAGCCAGAAGATGCGAATGACGCCGGTCAAGGCAGCGAGAATTCCCCAACTGAGCAGAGCGACGAAGACAATCCACCTGGCGCTTTTGCGCTGCGCATAGGCTGCTCCCGGCACCTGAAAGAGGAAATAGCCGAGGAAGAAGAGATCTCCGAGAAATGCCGACAGCGATCCGCTGATTTGCAGCGTCTGGGCGAGTCCGGCGGCGGCGCCGAAGCCGTAGTTGGCGCGGTCAAGGTAGGCAAGGCTGTAGGTGACGAAGACGGCGGGCACGACAAAGCACCAGCGACGTCTCAATTGTTGCTGAAGTGTTTCCCGCTGTCGGTGAGCACGCAAGCCTTATAACGTCTGGGCCGGTGATTTGGCATCTGGGTGGTGATTCTGGTGGGTCATGCCCGTGTTTGTCTGCTGCCGGGTGAGCGCGGCAAGCAGAGAGTACGGAGCTTTATACTTGACGGGAAAGCGAGGCCCTCGATTTCTGGCATTCCTTTGATTTCGGTGTTTGAGAATGGCGGGCGGGAGATGTGGCGGGTGCAGACGCATGCCGCCGGACCGCCGGGATTGCTGCCGTTAAACCCGGAGATGCTGCTGATGGAGCCTTCGGGGAACCTGTTCGGGCTGTCTCAAAATGCAGGGATGGGATGGGATACGAGCCGACTGCTGGATCCGTAATTTCTTATCCTGAGCACTCACGGCGGCCTGCGCGCGGAGGGTGGTGAGCCAATCGCGCTTGGTTTCCATACCGGCCACTGGGAGGTTGGGCTGCTGGTTGCCGAGGCTGCGCGCGAGTTAAAGGCTCTGCGCGGGCTGCCGTTTGCCGGGGCGTGCACTGACCCTTGCGACGGACCCACGCAGGGCACCACGGGCATGATGGATTCGCTGCCGTTTCGGAATGATGCGGCGATGGTGCTGCGCCGGCTGATTCGATCGCTACCGACGAGAAGGGGCGTGCTTGGCGTGGCCACCTGTGACAAGGGGTTGCCCGCCATGATGATGGCGTTGGCTGGGTGCGGTTAGACGCCCGCCGTGCTGGTTCCGGGCGGGGTTACGCTGCTGCCGGAAGAGGGTGAGGACGCGGGCAAAGTACAGACGATCGGAGTTCGCTTTGCGCAGCAGCAGATCTCGCTGGAGTATGCGGCGGAGGTTGGCTGCCGCGCCTGCGCGTCGCCGGGCGCGCGGATGGAGGAGTCGAAGAGCGCGGGCGGCGGGAGCTTTTATGATCGCGTGTACTCGGCGGAGCGGCCAGAGCTTTTTTTTAAGGCGACGGCGGCGCGCGTGGTAGGGCCGGGGGAAGCGGTACGGATTCGCAGGGATGCGAGCTGGTCTGTTCCGGAGCCGGAGCTGACGCTGGTTGTGAATCCCAGGGGAGAGATTATCGGGTACACGATCGGGAATGATATGAGTTCCCGCGATATTGAAGACGAGAACCCGCTTTATCTGCCGCAGGCCAAGGTGTATGACGGCAGTTGCGCGCTGGGGCCGGGCATCCTGGTGGCTACGGATCCGCTCCCTGCAACGACGAAGATTCGCATTGAGATCCTTCGCGGCGGCGACGTGGAGTTCAGCGGCACGACTACGCTGACTGAGATGAAGCGGGCTCCGGAGGAACTGGTGAGCTACCTGTATCGCGAGTGCAGCTTTCCTGCGGGGTGCCTGCTGATGACGGGAACGGGGATTGTTCCGCCTGACTCGTTCACGCTGAGGAGGGGAGACGAGATTTGTATTGAGATTGATGGGATTGGGACGCTGCGCAATCCAGTTGGCGCCTGAACGGCAAAGCCGCGTCTGGCATAGAAGCGGCTTTGGGTTCGGCGCAGTGTTGCTGCGCGTTTCAGGCGATGGGTGCGCCGGCGGCACGATAAATTGCCTCCATGGCGAGCATGTCTTTGAGACCTTCTTCGCCGGGTGTGGCGGGTTGCCTGTTGTTGCGAACGCAGTCGGCAAAGTGATCGGCTTCTGCAGTGAACTGATAGGGCAGCTTGGCGGAACTGACCTCCTGGACGGGGCCGTGAATGGTGCTGCCGTGGAACTTCAATCCGTCATAGAGGAAGGCCGGCTCAACCCATAGGTTGCCTTTGGTTCCGTCAATGCTGAGGAATGCGGGAGCGATGTATCCATAGGAGGAGCCACTTGCGGCGAGGAGCCCGGAGGGGAACTTCATGGTGAACGATATGCTCTCCTCGACCTGGGTGAAGCGGCCGTCGGGGATTGTGGTGGCCACCTGCGCGGAGAAGGAGTTGGGCTCTTCGCCGCAGATCCAGCGAATGGTATTGAGCGGATAGATGCCGAGGTCGAGCAGGGAGCCTCCGCCGGCCAGTTTGCGATTGAGCCGCCAGCCGTGGAGCTTGGGCCCGTAAAAGCCTCCCTGGAATCCTTGTATTTCGCCGATGGCGCCGCTGCGGGCCAGCTTGCGAATCTGCTGCCACATGGGGTCGTAGTGGACGCGGTAGGCGATCATCAGCTTGACGTTGTTTTCGCGGCAGGCGTCGATCATCTGGCGGCACTCGGTGGAAGAGATGGCCATGGGCTTCTCGCATAGCACATGCTTGCCGGCATTGGCGGCTCGAATGGTGTATTCGGCGTGCATGCTGTTGGGCAGGCCGATATAGACCGCATCGATATCCGGATTGTTGGCTATCTCGTCGTAGTTTTCGTAGTTATAGACGGCTTTGGGCGAGACGCCGTAGAGGGCTTCGTATCTGGGGGCTTTTTCTTTCGCGTGTCCGGTGACCAGCGCTGTGACCTTGCATTTTTTGGATTGTGCGCAGGCGCGCATGAAGATGTCGGAGATGGCGCCAAGTCCTACGGGTGCGAATCGCACGGGTTTCTGTTCTTCAGCGTTGAGCGGGATGGCAGAGGCTGCCGCTGCCATGAGAGAAAGCCTGGTAAAGTCACGACGATCAATTGGACTCATATCTCCTCCTAAGGTACTTATTAGCGGCGAAATGCGGGCAGATAGCCTTTTACGCGTGTCTGTATCCGATACACGTGGGTTCTGGCGGTGATATAGAGGGTGGTGCCGTTGCCGCCCCACGCGAGGTTGGCAGCTACTTCGGGCAGCAGGATCCGCCCGAGGACCTTGCCCTGCGGGGTGATGATGCGGATGCCGCCGGGGCCTGTGGTCCAGATGTTTCCGTGGCTGTCGATCTTCATGCCGTCGGGTACACCGGGGCCCTCCTTGCCGGTGAAGTCGATGACGTCGCGGGGCGGGCCGACGGTGCCGTCGGCGTGGAGGGGATAGGCGATGACGCGTTCTGCCGGGCCGGAATTATTAACGTAGAGCGTTTTGTTGTCGGGCGAAAGAGCGATGCCGTTAGGCAGGGTCAGATTGGTGATGATGGCCGTCAACTTGCCGTTCTTATAGTGGTAGACGCCGTCGAAGGGAATTTCCTTAAGCGGGCTGTGGTCGCCACCTTTTAAGCCATAGGGCGGATCGGTAAAGAAGAAGGAGCCGTCGGGCAGAAAGACGAGGTCGTTGGGGCTGTTGAGGCGCTTGCCGTGATACTTGTCGAAGAAGAGAACCGGCTTCAGGTGTGCGGGTTTTCCTTCGAGCTTGACTACCGCGCGGCCGTACTGCTCGCAGATGACGACGGTGCCGTTTTTGTCCGTGGCCATTGCGTTGGGTCCGGTCTTTTGTCCGTTTGGAAGGGCGTAGGGGCCGTTGGTGAAATCGACGAGCACCGTGTCCTTGCCATTGGCTGTGACGGCGTGCACTTTGCCGCCCTCTTCGTCGGAGAACCAGAGCCTTCCCCCTCGCCACATGGGGCCCTCGGTGAAGACGTAGCCGCCGGAGACGACGTGGGGTTCGACGCCGCGAGCGATGAGTTGGTCGAGCGCGGGCGAGAGCCGGATGACCCGCATGGAGGATTGCGCCGTCTGCGCCTGCGCTGCCGTTGAGGCAAGCAGCACCGCCGAGACTGTGAGCGTGAATAAGCGAGACAGGAAACGCATGTAGCTCCTTGATTGATAGGAAGCCTAGGCAATTTATGGGCGATGTGGTTGACGCCGTGGGTCGACGGCGTGGCCGGGTACTGCACCGATGGACCCGGGTGTACGCGACCGATTTCGAGGAGTTCCCGGGTGCGGAGCCCATGATAAGACGATTTACTTGGGTTGGGCAATGCAGTTGGGGTGGAGTTCTTAGACGGACGGTGGAATGTGCAGGATTGGGCCTTGAGGGACCATCGCTCAGGCTGGTAGAGTTTCGAATGGCTGGGCGCAGGGCTGATTTCCGGCGGTTGCATCCGATGGAAGCTGATGGGCGGTTGGGGTATTTGGATTTGAAAGGTGGGGTGACCTATGAAATTGGTTGCATCGGCTTTGGTAACTGTAGCAGTGACATTTATGGGTGGGGCTGCGCTTGGGCAGCAGCCTGTGTCCTCGCAACAGCCTGAAATTAAGGTGGAATGGCAGCACAAGCTTCGGGTGTCGCGGTCCACTCCGACGCTGCAGGTGGTGGTGAATCCGATGTTGAGCCCGGGTGCGCCGCTGCATGATGGAGCATTCGACGCGTTGAAGAAACTGGGCGCCAATTACGTGCGCTATGTGCCTTGGCTGCCGTATCCGAAGATGGCGGTGGCGGAACTGAAGCCGCCCACGGCTGACCATACTTATTGGGATTTTTCGCATATAGATCCGATTACGACAGATTTTCTGGAGGCGACGAGGGGCCACTCGACGGTAATGAACTTCAGCACGATTCCGGAATGGATGTTCAAGACGGCGAAACCGGTGGAGTACCCGGCGAATCCGGACCAGGTGGCCTGGCATTACGAGCAGGGGACGGAATTGCGTGATCCAAGTTGCAAGGAGCTGGGCGAGTACTATGCGCGGCTGGTGAGCTGGTACACGAAGGGCGGGTTTCGGGACGAGCACGGAAAATGGCACCACTCCGGTTACCATTACCAGTTTCCTTACTGGGAGGTGCTGAATGAGGTGGACTTTGAGCACGATACGACGCCGCAGTTGTACACGCGCGAGTACGACGCGATTGTTTCGGCGATTCACCGGGTGAGCCCGAAGACGAAGTTCATGGGGCTGGCGCTGGCGAATCCTTCAGGAGGGGCGCGCTATTTTGAGTACTTTCTGAACCACAAGAATCATCGGCCCGGGATTCCGATCGACTATATTTCGTTTCATTTTTATGCGACCCATCTGCAGGGGGAAGGACCGAAGGAATGGCCGCATACCATGATGGACGAGGCCAGCCGGTTTCTGGATACGACGCAGTACATCCTCGCGCTGCGGAACGTGCTTTCTCCGAAGACGAAGATTGATACGGATGAGCTGGGGGTTATTTTGCCGCCGGGCGGGGTGGGTCCGAACGCGGGCGATGCGGCGCATCCAGCGATACCGAAGATTTACTGGAATGCGGCGGCGTCGCTGTATGGCTACCTCTTTGTGCAGCTCTCGCGGATGGGCGTGGATGTGATTGGAGAGTCGCAACTGGTGGGTTATCCGTCGCAGTACCCAAGCGTTTCGATGATTGACTACACCAACGGTAAACCGAATGCGCGGTACTGGGTGCTGAAGATGCTGGTTGACAACTTTCATCCGGGAGACGTGATGGAGTTGACAGATCAGCCAGCGGTAGGCCATGGTCATCCGGTACTGGCGCAGGGTTACGATACGCCACAGGGCAGGAAGATTCTTGTGGTGAATATGTCTGACGAGAGCCATGTGGTGGAAGCGCCGGTGAGTTTTGTCGATGCGCGTTTTGAGACGGTGGATGAAGCTACCGGAGATGATGCGCCGCGCACCGGGACGCTGGATGGGCGGGAGTTGACGCTTGCGCCGTTTGCGGTGACGGTGCTGCGCGCGGCGAAGTGACAGGGATATTTACGCATCGGTAGACTGGGTGGTTGTGGCCGTGGATGGAATTGGCCGCGGAGACTGAGCTTTGAGGAGAGGTGTTTTCGATGAAGGTGGATTCGGCGGTGCGGGTTGAGACGGACAGCATGGGTGAGATCGAGGTTCCGGCGAACCATTACTGGGGGGCGCAGACGGAGCGGTCGCTTCATCATTTTGCGATTGGCGAGGACCGGATGCCGGTGGAACTGATCAAGGCCTTTGCCATTTTGAAGAAGGCCGCGGCGCTGGTGAATCATGACCTGGGGAAGCTGCCGAAGGACAAGTGCGACCTGATTGTGCAGGCGGCCGATGAGGTGATTGCGGGGAAGCTGGCGGGTGAGTTTCCGCTGCGGATATGGCAGACGGGTTCGGGCACGCAGACCAATATGAATATGAACGAGGTGATCTCGAACCGGGCGATTGAGATTGCGGGCGGGGAGATGGGCTCGAAGAAGCCGGTGCACCCGAACGATCATGTGAATATGTCGCAGTCGTCGAACGATACGTTTCCGACGGCGATGTATATTGCGGCGGCGACGGCGGTGAATGAGCAACTGAAGCCTGCGGTGAAGCTGCTGCACGATGCGATTGCGAAGAAGGCGGCGGAGTTTGCAGGCATTGTGAAGATTGGGCGGACGCATTTGCAGGACGCGACTCCGCTGACTTTTGGGCAGGAGATGGGCGGCTGGGCGAGCTTGCTGGAGCGCGACCTGAAGCGGGTGGAGCAGACGCTGGACGGGCTGTACGAGCTGGCGATTGGCGGGACAGCCGTGGGTACGGGGCTGAATACGCATCCGGAGTTTGCGGAGCGGGTTTCGGCGAAGATCGCGGAGTTGACGGGGCTGCCTTTCCGTTCGCATCCGAACAAGTTTGCGGCGCTTTCAGCGCACGATGAGCTGGTGTTTGCGAGCGGCGCGCTGCAGACGCTGGCTGATTCGATGATGAAGATTGCCAATGATGTGCGGTGGCTGGGGTCGGGGCCGCGCTGCGGGCTGGGAGAGCTGACGCTGCCGGAGAATGAGCCGGGCAGCTCGATTATGCCGGGGAAGGTGAATCCCACGCAGAGCGAGGCGATGACGATGGTGGCGGTGCAGGTGCATGGGAATCATGCGGCGATTGCGTTTGCGGGCAGCCAGGGAAATTTTGAGCTGAACGTCTTCAAGCCGGTGATGATTTTCAACTTTATGCACTCGGTGCGGCTGCTGAGCGATACCTGCAAGATGTTTGTGGAGTTCTGCGTGGCCGGCATGGAAGTGAACCGGAAGCAGGTGGAGCACTACGTGGAGACGAGCCTGATGCTGGTGACGGCGCTGAACCAGCATATTGGTTATGACAAAGCGGCGAAGCTGGCGAAGACGGCGCACCACAAGGGGCTGTCGCTGCGGGAGGCGAATCGCGAGCTGGGCTTTTTGACCGAAGAGGAGTTCGACAAGTACCTGCGGCCGGAGAAGATGATTGGTCCGGCGGCGGCGAAGTAGAGTCGCGTAAACAGAGGCTTTTCAGGAAGGCTCGTTTGGCTGGTGGACTTTATGCTGGTGGCATGAGGTGGAACTGGACGGACGGGCCTCTTTCGCGTGGGCTGGAGCGCTATCGGGCGGGCGAGTTTTTTGAGGCGCACGAGCACTGGGAGCTGGTGTGGCTGGAGTTGCGTGAGCCGGAGAAGAGCTTTTTGCAGGCTCTGATCCAGGTTTCGGCGGCGTTTCATCATTACAGGCGGGGCAATGTGATGGGTGCGGTTTCGCTGCTGACGCGTGCGCTGCGTCGGCTCGAGCGGTACGAGGCGAGTTTTGCCGGGATTGCGGTGGAGAGGCTGCGCGAGGGAGTCCGCGGGTGGCTGCGGGGGATGGAGGTGGACGAGGTTCCGGAGGGTGTGCCGGAGATTCGGTTAGAGAGTTAGTGCGGGCAGCGTTCGGAGTTCGAGGGTGACGGGCGCGGCGGTGGCGATGGCTCCATAAAGCCCGGCGGGGAGGGTGAGGTCTGTGACGTGCCAGGGGGTGGGCGTGCCGGCGGTGTTGGTGGCTGTATGGATGATGTTGCCGACGGGCAGGGGCAACAGGCCTGTTTCTGTCTGCTTGAGGTGAAGGTAGACGCCCTGGGAGTCGGCTTTGCCGATGGCTTCCTTGCGGGTCCAGCAGCGGAAAAAGGCCGGGTCGCGGTCTTCAGGTTGGAGGGTGATGATCTGGGACTTCTCTTGCGGGGTGAGGACGCGACGCCAGAGGGATGGATTGACGGTGTGGGGGACCTGTATGTCGATGCCGAGGTCGAGCTGGCTTGCGACGGCGAGGGCGCACCAGTCGTGGGAGTGACTCAGGTTGAAGTGCGGCGGGTTGGGAGCGTCCGGAGCTGGTTTTTCGAGAAATGGCTTGCCGTTGGGGCCGCGACGGAAGACGACATCGGCGGGTTGGCAGTGGAGGTATCCGGAGAGGATTTGGCGCATGCCGGTGTGGGAGCGGACCCACTGGGCGCGATGGATGGGTGGGCGGAAGCGTTCGGCGCGGCGCAGTTCGCTGGCGTCCAGCGTGTTGAGTTCGTTGGGATCGAGAGGACTGGAAGCGACCTGCCAGAGCCAGATGTGAACGTGGCGGGGGTGGAGCTGCCAGCGGGCGGTGGAAGCCGGGGATGGGATGGAAGAGTCCACTGTGTTCTTCCAATATGCGGTGTGGAGCGTCACCGCAGCAAGGCGGCAGAGTGAGAGAATAAAGGGTGCGCGGAGAAGCGGCCCGGGTTGCGCTGGAGCGACTGGCAGGCTGCAAGTGGCGCGGGAATAAGAGGATGCGGATACGATGCAGACCACTATGGAGACACATCCATTGCAACAGGCGATTCGGGATCGGACCGCGAAGCTGGGCGTGATTGGGCTTGGTTATGTGGGGCTACCGCTGGCGATGATGTACAGCCGGGCGGGCTTTAAAGTTACGGGCTTTGACGTGGATTCGACGAAGGTGGAGACGTTGAACGGGGGCGGGTCGTATATCAAGCGGATATTGCCGGAGGATGTTGAGCAACTGCGTGCCGGCGGGTTTTCTGCCAGCAGCGACTATACGGGGATCTCGGAGATGGACGCGGTGATGATCTGCGTGCCGACTCCGCTGGATGAGCATCAGGGTCCGGATATGACTTATATCGAGTCGACGGCGCGGGCGATGGCTCCGTATCTGCGGGCGGGGCAGCTGGTGATTCTGGAGAGCACGACGTATCCGGGGACGACGGAGGATGTGCTGATTCCGCTGCTGGAGCAGTGCAACGGGCGAGGGCTGATGGCGTATCGCGACGGAAGGGATGAGAAGGAGTGCTTCCATGTGGCGTATTCGCCGGAGCGCGAGGACCCTGGCAATACGCAGGTGGACCGGCCGGATATTCCAAAGGTGGTAGGGGCGCCGGCGGAGCTGACGCGGAGGCTGGCCGGGGAGCTTTACCAGTCGATTTTCAAGACGATTGTGCCGGTCTCGAGCGCGGCGGCGGCGGAGATGACGAAGCTGCTGGAGAATATTTATCGATGCGTGAACATTGCGCTGGTGAATGAGCTCAAGCTGTTGTGCCTGCGGATGAATCTGGACATATGGGAGATTATTCACGCGGCGAAGACGAAGCCATTTGGGTTCCAGGCGTTTTATCCGGGGCCGGGACTGGGCGGGCATTGTATTCCGATTGACCCGTTTTACCTGTCGTGGAAGGCGAAGGAAGTGGATTTTTCGACCCGGTTTATCAACCTTGCGGGCGAGATCAATACTTCAATGCCGTATCACATTGTGGAATCGGTGGTGGCGGCGCTGAACGATCGCGGCAAGGCGGTAAAGGGGAGCAAGATCATGGTGCTGGGGCTTGCGTACAAGAAGGATATTGACGACCTGCGGGAGTCGCCCTCGCTGACGCTGATTGAGATTTTGCGCAGCCGTGGGGCGGATGTGGCTTACAACGATCCTTACTTTCCAACGGTGGGGCGCGGGCGGCATTACGACCTGAACATGACGTGCTCGCCGCTGGAGAATCTGGGTAAGTATGACTGCGTGCTGATTGCGACGGACCACTCGGATTACGACTACCAGCGGATTGTGAAGGAGTCGCAGCTGGTGGTGGATACGCGGAATGCAACGGGTGGAATTTTTGCGGCGAACGTGGTGCGCTGTTAGGGTGGGCCGCGAGGGGCGTAAGGGGAAGGCATGAAGGTTCTGGTGACGGGCGCAGCTGGATTTGTGGGTTCGGCGATTGCGCGGCGGCTGGTTGGCGATGGGCATGCGGTGGTTGGGGTGGACAACCTGATCACGGGCAACCTGGAGAACCTGGCTGCGGTTCGGGAGCGGATGGAGTTTCATGAGGAGGACATTCGCGACGGGGCGGCGATGGAAAGGCTTTGCGAGGGCGTGGAGGTGATCTTCCACGAGGCGGCTCTGCCTTCGGTGCCGAAGTCTGTGCTGGATCCGCTGACGAGCCACCAGAACAACATTGAAGGGACGCTGATGGTGCTGCTGGCGGCGCGGGCGAAGGGTGTGCGGCGGGTGGTGTATGCAGCTTCGTCGTCGGCTTATGGGGAGTCTCCGACGCTGCCGAAGCATGAAGGGATGGCGCCGGCTCCGATTTCGCCGTATGCGGTGCAGAAGCTGACGGGCGAGCTCTACATGCAGTCGTTTACGCGGGTTTATGGGCTGGAGACGGTGAGTCTCCGGTACTTCAATGTGTTTGGGCCGTACCAGGCGGCGAATTCGCCTTATTCGGGGGTGCTGGCGAAGTTTATTACGGCGATGCTGACGAATGGGTCTCCGGTAGCGAATGGGGATGGGCAGCAGAGCCGTGATTTTACGTATATCGATAACGTGGTAGAGGCGAACCTGCTGGCGGCAACGGCTCCGGCGGAGCGGGTGAGCGGCAAGGTGTACAACGTGGCGTGCGGGACAAGGTTTTCTCTGCTGGAGACGTTCCGGATTTTGAAGGAGATAACCGGATTTGCGGGGGAGTTGCAGTTTGGACCTCCGCGGACCGGGGATATCCAGCACTCGCTGGCGGCGATTGAGCAGGCTCGCGAGGACCTGGGTTATGCGCCGGCTGTGGACTTTGTGGAAGGGCTGCGGCGGACGGTGGGGTGGTATGCGGAGCGGCTGGGTGTGGCGGTTCCTGCTGGTTTGGCGAAGGCCTGATTCTTTATTTTCTGTTGTTTATCACTGCATTGTGCGTTGGCCCGGCTCCGGAGGGGGGTGGTGCGCACGAGGCCGTGCGAGGATGTCCTGATTTTCCGGGTGGTTACGGATTTGCGCCATTCGTCGCAGTGTAGGCAACAGGTCGGCAGGTGGGCGACCTTTCGAAGTAAAAATTTTCATTGAATCTTCAGGTGGCCTGCAGGAAACTGTATGCTCAACAAAAAATAATGCCCCCGGGTAGTGGGCTAAACCAACGGTTTATTTCGAGTGTTTTTGGAGGTAAGCGTGGCAAGAATTCTCAGATTTATGGCTATTGTTGCAGCCCTCTGCGGGCTGGCATCGCTGGCGTGGGCGCAGACGGCAACCACATCTTTACATGGCGTTGTGCGTGATCCCAGCGGCGCGGTGATTCCAGGGGCGAAGGTAACGATTACCGACACGGTGAATCACAAGTCGCTTACGACGACGGCGGACGCGACCGGCACCTATGGTTTCAACCAGATTACGCCGTCTACTTATACGATCACCGTGAGCACAGAGGGTTTTGCTCCGCAGACGAAGGAAGCGGAACTGTTGGTGGCCCAGCCGGCAACCATTAACTTTACGATGAGCGTGCAGGCGTCGAAGCAGGTGGTGAACGTAAGCGCGGAGGCGCAGACGTTGAACACGACCAACGCCGAGCTGGGCGGCTCGATGAATAACGCGACGATCCAGGCGCTGCCGAGCGAGACTCGTAACGTGCCGGATCTGCTTTCTCTGCAGCCTGGTGTTTTGTATCTGCCGAACACCAATGGCAACGGGGACAGCCGGAGTGGTGCGGTCAACGGCGTTCGTTCTGACCAAAGCAACGTAACGACGGACGGTATTGACGATAACGACCAGATTAACAACTATGCGTTTACGGGCGTTCTGCGCGAGACGCAGGATTCGATTGAAGAGTTTCGCGTTACGACCTCCAACGGCACGGCGACGGCTGGGTATTCTGCCGGTGCGCAGGTTTCGATGGTGACGAAGTCCGGAACGAACCATTTTCATGGTGCGTTGTACGAGTACAACCGCCCGACGATGACTGTGGCCAACAACTGGTTCAACAAGCAGGCGGAACTGGAGAGCGGCCGGTCGAATATTCCGGGCAAGCTGATTCGCAACATTTTCGGCGTGGATGTGGGTGGCCCGATCAAGAAGAACAAGCTGTATTTCTTTGCGAACTACGAAGGGAAGCGGCAGGCGGAAGACTCGCAGCAGGTTCGGACGGTTCCGACCAAGCTTTATCGTCAGGGCTACCTGACTTATCAGGGTGACACGGCCAACGGGATTCAAAACGTCACGCTGGACCCGAGCCAAGTGGCGGCCCTGGACGCGGGTTGCCAGGTGTGCAACACGTCTTCCTATCCTTACGGGCCTGGTCCTGATCCTGCAGCGCTCCAGTACTTTAATTCGGTTCCGTTGCCGAATGGCCTGTTGACGGGTGACGGATTGAACGAAGCGTCGTTCTCGTTTGCTTCGCCGAATCCGCATACGGAAAACACTTCGATTGTGAAGCTGGACTGGACGCCGAACGATTCGCAGCACCTTTTCATTCGCGCTCAGTTGCAGAAGGACACGACGCAGAATCCGGAGCAGTTTCCGGGGCAGGGTCCGTCGAGCATTTTCGAGGACAACACGAAGGGCATCATCGCGGGAGACACCTGGGTGATTTCGCCCAATATGGTGAACGATGTCCGGTATGGCTACATTCGCCAGGGGAATAGCACTCGCGGCGTGGGCGCGGGGGACTACGTAGACTTCCGTTTTCTGGATACGGCGACGGCGGAAACGCGCACTACGATTTTGTCGGTTCCAGTGCATAACGTGGTGGACAACCTGAACTGGAACCATGGAAAGAATGACTTCCAGTTCGGCGTGAACTACCGTTTTATTACGCAGAACCGGTCGTCCAATATCAATTCATTCCAGGGGGCGACGAGCAATCCATACTGGCTGGGCGGTAACCCGCCTGACCCGGCAACGATCGGGCAGCCGACCTACGATCAGGGCTTTGGGAACTCTTACCAGATTGCGTTTGCGAACCTGGTGGGAACGGTTCCTGAAGTGGATAACGTCTACAACTACCAGATCACCAGCCCGACGAGCGGGACGCTGCTGCCGGACGGCGCGTTTATTAACCGGCATTATCGTTCGCAGGAGCTGGAGTATTATCTGCAGGATACGTGGAGGCCGACGGCTGCCCTGACGATTATCTTTGGCATTCGGCATACGCTGCTGGGAACGCCATGGGAGACGAGCGGACAGGAAGTGGCACCGACGATCGACACGCATACGTGGTTCCTGAAGCGTGAGTCAGAAGCGCTGGCGGGGCGGATTTATGAGCCGAACCTGCAGTTTGCTCCGACCGGACCTTACTATGGCAAGCCGGGATACTATCCGATGCGGAAGAACGATTTTGCACCGCGTGTATCGATTGCGTACGCGCTGGGCAGCAAGACTTCGATTCGCGCCGGGTTTGGCATTTACTACGACCACTTTGGCGAGGCGCTGGTAAACACGTTCGACGCGAACGGATCGTACGGGGTGAGCAGCGCGGTTTCGAATCCGGCTGGGCAGTACACGACGGATACCGCTCCGCGCTATACGGGACGGCACACGCTCCCGTTCAACAATGGGACGCCGCCGGCGACGGCCACTTTCCCGTTCGAGCCTGATCCGACGAACTTTGCGATTACCTGGGGTCTGGACAGCCAGATGAAGACTCCTTACACGGAATCGTTTGACGCGTCATTCGAGCGGCAACTGGGCCACAACTTCTCGCTGGAAGTCTCTTATGTGGGCACGCTGGGGCGGCATCTGCTTCAGGCGTTGGATCTGGCGGAACCTGTGGATTTCGTGGACACAAACGGAGGCGGCGATTATTTCCACGCTGGCGCTCAGCTTTCCAAGGACGTGGACGCGAACGGCGGCAACCCCGATGCGCAGGTAAGTCCGATCAAATACTTCGAAGACGTCTTTCCGTTCATGGCGAACTATGACTATCCGGGTGAAAGTGCGACCCAGGCTATTTATACAAATGAATGGGCGCCTTATCGGGC
The DNA here is from genome assembly GCA_049965615.1 of Acidobacteriaceae bacterium. Taxonomy (GTDB): domain Bacteria; phylum Acidobacteriota; class Terriglobia; order Terriglobales; family Acidobacteriaceae; genus Acidobacterium. The sequence goes on along the minus strand of JBMFWD010000007.1, from coordinate 68,075 downwards.
CAACCTGGGAGCCACTACTGCGCTGGCCGATATCGACTTTTTCGAGGTTTATCCCGTGCCGTCTAATTGGCAGCCGCACTTCTGGCAGGGGCAGTTCTCTTCGCTGTATGCGCTGTCTGCGATGGGTATGAGCTACTACAATGCCGGGCAGGTCACGCTGAAGCATCCGGCTGGCAGGGGGCTGGAGTTTGCAGTCAGCTATACGTACTCGCACTCGATTGACGAGGGGTCGGACGCAGAACGGAACACGGAGTTCAGCAACCCGAATGGGTCCTTCAGCTCGATTGAAGACACGTGGAATCCGCAGTACAACCGCGCGTCTTCGGATTTTGACACGCGTCATCTGCTGACCGGCCAGTTTGTGTACCAACTGCCGTTTGGCGCGGGTCGCCAGTACTTTGCGACTGGGCACCGGCTTGCGAATATTTTTGTTGGCGGCTGGCAGCTTTCGGGTATTGCGCGCGTGAGCAGCGGGTTGCCTTTCACGCTGTTTGAACCGGGCTGGACGACGAACTGGCAGCAGGAAGGCTATGGCGTCGTGACGGGCAAGGTGCAGATGAAGCGTCACTTTGACAACAATGGCTCGCCGCAGTTTTTTGCCGATGCTTCGGCGATTAATGCGGGGGTGAATACGGGTGGTCCGATTCGTATTCCGTACCCCGGCGAGGCGGGCGAGCGCAACCGGTTCCGCGGCGATGGTTACTTCAATATCGACAGCGGACTGGACAAGACGTGGAAGCTGCCCTACGGCAATCTGCTGTTTTCGTGGGAGGTATACAACGTGACCAATACGGTTCGTTTTGACCCTGCCTCGATTGGCAATCAGCTGACGGCCGGCAACCTTGGTGTTGCAAGCGCGTTGCTGACGTCACCCAGGGTGATGCAGTTTGCGCTGCGGTACGGCTTCTAACGCAGGCCGGGATAACCTGAGGAGCGCCGGGGAGAAATCCCCGGCGCTTTTCATTTTGATGGGTGCGAGGGTGGGTATTTTAGGGTGTTTTGACAGGGGAATGGCGAAAAGGCGGGTTGGATCTCGTGGAGTGGCGTACGGGGTGAGGAAATCTGATTTAATGGTGAAACAGGCAAATTCTGGCTTTTCTGTCCCTCGGTGACAGTGAGTCGTGGAGGGCTTACGGATTCATGTGGTTTCGCAAGTTTTTCGGATACGTAGCGTGTCCGGTTCTGGCATTGGCTCTGGTATTTCCCGCGGTGAGCTACGCGCAGCAGCAGTTGCCGGAGTCCAATTCCCAGCAGCAGTATGAGCAGTTCTCGAAGCAATCCACGCAGGAGCGGGCGCAGGTTCTGTTGGAGGCGCAGAAGCGCCTTGAGGCTCGGCGACGGGCCCGGATTCGGCAGATTATCGCGCAGACCTACAATTACAAGTACGAGATTTTTGGTGGCGGCGGGTATCTGCGCTTCCGTCCCGGCTCGACGCTGCAGCACAACCAGGAAGCAGAGTGGAACCTCGGCTTTACGGATTACCTGGGGAGCAGCAACTGGGGCGTGATGGGCCAGATTCGCGGGTACTATGGCAAGGCCTTCACGAATACGCACCCGATCAATCAGGCCTATGAGCCGAATATTGCGCAGTATGTGTATCTGGGCGGGCCGGTGTTCCGGTTTTACCGCGGACAGCACTGGGGCTGGACGGCGCAGGTGATGGGCGGCGTGAGCGAGGGCAAGTTCAGCGACAACCTGAACGGGCTTCCTCCGGAGACGGTGGGCCTGTACAAGGACGAATGGGCTCCCACGATGGATGCAGGAGCGTCTGTGGACTACAACGTGAGCCCCGGGCTGGCGGTTCGGCTGACGCCGGACTTTCTATTGACCACTTTCGGCGGGGAGCAGCAGTACAACAAGGGCTGGCAGATCGATATTGTGTATCGCTTCCACCATCGCCGGGATTATCGTCTGCTGGGTGGCAGAGAGTAGCGACAGACCCAGCGAATCCGCAGAGGATTGTGACTCAAGGCCGTGCCCGATGGGGTGCGGCCTTGGTTTTTTTTCGGGGAAGATTTGCCGGTGGCCAGGGGCTGTGGCGGTGTGCGTGGAGATTTCTGAGGGGAAGGGCTTGCGTGAATCGGCTAAGCTACTGGTATGCAAGGTGGAAGATCGCTCGAAGCGGATGTTTTGGTGATTGGCGCCGGGCCGACGGGGCTGGCTTGTGCGATTGACGTGCAGGAGGCCGGTTACCGGGTGATAGTAGTGGACAAGGGCTGTCTTTGCAACTCGTTGTTCCACTACCCGTCGCACATGACGTTTTTTACGACGTCGGAGTTGCTGGAGATTGGGAACATACCTTTCCCGAGTCCGCATGCGAAGCCAAACCGGAACGAGGCGCTGGAGTACTACCGGAAGGTGGCGATGCGCTACCAACTGGACGTGCGGCAGTACGAGACGATTGCCGGAGTGGAAGGCAGGGACGGCGATTTTCGAGTGCGGACGGCGGATCGATTTGATCGCGAGAAGACCTATTCGGCGAAGAAGCTGATTGTGGCGACGGGGTACTACGATATTCCGAACCTGCTGAAGGTTGCGGGTGAAGAGCTGCCGAAGGTGATGCACTACTACACGGATCCTCACCCTTATTACGACCAGGATGTGGTGGTGGTGGGCGGGAAGAATTCCGCGGCGATTGCGGCACTGGAGCTATGGCGGCATGGTGCGCGGGTGACCCTGGTGCACCGCGAGGCGGAGCTGCACCGGCATGTGAAGTACTGGATCAAGCCGGATATAGAAAACCGCATTAAAAATGGGGAGATTGCGGCGCATTTTTCGAGCCGGGTGACGGAGGTGGGACTGGACAGCGTAACGCTGGAGACGCCTGCGGGGGTGAAGACGATCGCCAACGATTTTGTGTTTGCGATGACGGGGTATCGGCCGGACTTCTCGTTCCTTGAGGCGCTGGGAGTGCACCTGGAAGGTAAGGATCACACGCCTGTATACGATGCAGAGACTCTGGAGAGCAATGTGCCCGGGATTTACCTGGCGGGCGTGATTGTGGCGGGCGCGCGGACGAACGAGATTTTTATTGAGAACGGTCGTTTCCATGGCCAGCAGATTGCGGGCGGGATTCGACAAAAGCTTGGGGTGGCGGTAGCGGCAGGTGGCAAGGAGTGAGATGAGCAGCGAGAGGCGTTTCGCATCCTGGTTTCGGTGGCCCTGGCCGCGCTCCGTGCGTGGCCAGCTGGTTGCCGGGCTGTTGATGCTGGAGCTGATTGTGCTGGGCGTGTTTGTGCTGCTGCTGCTGCGTGCCGAGCGGTCAGAGTTGCTGGTGCGGACGGGCCGGAGGGCCTTGTACGAGGCGAGTCTTTCCGCCGCGGAGGGAGCGGCTGCGCTGCACGACGGTGACAGTTCCGCGCTGGCCGGAGTGCTGGCGGGAGCCCGGCACGATCCGGGCATCAAGGGCATTGAGATTCTTGATCCGAACGGGAAAGTGCTGGCGATGAGCGCGGCGGAGAACGTTTCATTTCCCACTCTGAGCCTGGCACAGGCGGCGTCGGCACAGCAGGCGCTGCTGAGCATCAATAAGCGTGGAAAGGCCAACGCAGCGATTGCCGCGATGCGGGTTCACGACCGGATTTATGGTTACGTGATTGTGCTGCCTTCCACGAAGGCGGATTTGCGGGAGTTGCACCAGACGCTGCGGATTACCTTGTTCGCGGCGATTATTGCACTGGCTGGGTGTACGTGGCTGGCTGGTCTGTTGGCGAACAACATAGCGCGGCCGCTGGCGCTGCTGCTGAAGTCGACGCGGCAGCTGATCCGTAATCCCGAGGACAAGACGGCGCTGCCGATGGCGATGCAGACGGACAACGAGGTGGGCGAACTGACGCAAGCCTTCAACCGGCTGATCATGACGATCCAGGAGCAGCGTGCGCAGTCGCGGGAGACGCTGGCGCTGCTGGATTCGATCTTGGCGAATGCGCCGATCGGCTTTGCATTCTTTGACCGGCGTCACCGGGTGGTGCGGGTGAATACGTTCCTCGCCAAGATGAATGGACTGGCGGTGAGCCGGTACACGGGGAAGCTGGTAGCGGAGGTATTTCCGGGCCTGGCGGGCAAGCGGCTGGATATTGGGCTGGAGCGGGTGCTGGAGGGTGGCGAGCCGGTTCGGGATCTTGAGCTGGAGGTGGACGCGGGCGAGCCGGAAAATGCCGGGCGGGGTGCGTCGCATCGCAAGACGTGGATTGTGAATTTGTATCCGATTGGGACAGAGGATGAGCCGATTCGGTGGGTAGGCGCGGTGTTGGTGGATGCGACCGGGCGCAAGCAGTCAGAGGAAGCGTTGCGGAAGACGGAGAAGCTGGCGGCGGCGGGACGTCTGGCGGCTTCGATTGCGCACGAGATTAATAATCCCCTGGAGGCGGTGACGAATCTGCTGTACCTGATACAGCAGGCGGATCTGGATGCTGAATCCGCTCAATATGTGGAGATGGCACAGCATGAGCTGGGGCGGGTCTCCGAGATTACGCAGCAGACGCTGCGCTTTTACCGGCAGTCGACGCTGCCGAGCGTGGCGAAGCTGGGCGAGCTGATGGATTCGGTGCTGGCGCTGCACCAGGGGCGGCTGGTTGCGATGCAGATCAAGGTGGTGCGGGAGTACGATGCCGACGCGAGCCTGTTCTGCTTCTCCGGGGAGATACGGCAACTGTTCACGAATCTGATTTCGAATGCAGTGGATTCGATGATGCCGAATGGCGGTCAGTTTACGATTCGGATTCGGAGGTTCTGCGATGCGAAAGAGCCTGAGCAGGAGGGTGTTCTGGTGACGATTGCGGACACGGGCTGCGGGATTCCCTCAGAGACGCTGCCGCATATTTTTGAGCCGTTTTATACGACGAAGGAAGCGACGGGAACCGGACTGGGGTTGTGGGTGAGCGCTCAGATTCTGCGCAAGCACCAGGCAAAAATTGCGGTGCGCAGTCGGGCTGCAGGGCAGGGTGGCAGTACGGGGACGGTGTTTAGGGTTTTCTTTCCTGCGAATGGTGTGCGGGCAGAGGCTGCATCCGAGGTTGTGATCTAGAGCCTGTTAGAAGCGAATACCGGACTGGGGAAGCTTCCGGCTCATTTCCTGGCGCAGTGCACAGCTTGAGGGTTGGGGGCGGAGCTCGCCTTGTGAGCGGGTTACGTGGAAGCGCTGCAGGTTGATGTAGCGGATGCGGATGCCGTCGATGGTGGCAGGCATGGTGCGTGGAACCTGACCGAGTTCGACAAGGATGAGGATGGCCGGTTCGGTGGGTCGGTCGAGGCTGGTGGTGACGCCTACGCCGAGTATGGCGGGATCTTGCATGATCTGGGCAGTGTGGAGTGCGGCGACTCGCTGGGCGCGGCGGATGACTGCGGCGGGCAGGTTGATGCCGAGGGGCGCTGCCGGTCGCGACGGGGCGGTTCCGGCGGAGACTGCTGCCGGGGTGGTGGGGATCACCTGCGTGCGGAGGCCATCGATGGTGGCGGGGACGGGCAGGTTTGTGTGAGACGCGTCGACGTACACGATGAGGGCGGCGTGGCCAGGGTTGTCGAGGCTGGCACCGGGCGCGGTGCCGAGGATTGCGCCCGGTGGGGTTGCTGCGACGAACTGTCGATAGTCCTCGGATTGGAGGGCGGTGGCGACGCGCTTTCGCCAGATTTCCGGAATGGCGCGAGCCGGGCGGCTGCCGGGCGGGTCGTAGTCCATGCAGGCGATGGGGTGGGGAGTTTTTGTGCCGACGATGCGCAGGGGGCTGCCGATGGCGGCGCCGAGTTCGCCCAGGACATCGCGGATGGGATTGACGAGGCTGAGAGCTTCGCCGTCGCCATTGGTTCCTCCGGCGAAGTAGAGGCCGATGGCTTTTGCGTTGCGAGCGTCGAGGACGAGCGCGCCGGAGTCGCCGCTGTCAGTGAAATGAGCGCCCTCGATGGCGATTTGATGGTGGAAGATCCTGGTGGTGTAGGGCTGGGTTTCTGCGCAGTCCTTGTAGTAGTTGACCTTTACGGTGAGGTTGATGGCGCCGATGTGGGAGCAGGTGAGTCCGGTGGTGCGTCCGCTTTTGACGACGGGGAAGGAGAGGTTGCCGGGTGGGAGGGTTTCTCCGGTTCCGGCGACGGGCGGTGCGGCGGAGAGTGTTCCGTTCTGGAGCGGGCCTAGTTCGAGGATGGCTCCGGAGGGATTGACGGCGCCGGGATTGACGGATGCGAGTGCGGCGTCCACGTTGGTCTGGCGGGAGTTGATGGGCGCCCAGGCCTTGAGCGAGCCGATGGGATGGACGGTGGATTTCGGATCGGAGAGCGGGCGGCAGGCTCCATCCATGAGCCCGGGCTGGACGATGGTGTCTCCGGAGTGGGCCTGATCGGATTCGGCGAGGACGTGGTTGTTGCTGAGGATGTACTGGTTGCCGGCGGCATCCTGCACGAGGGCGCCGAGGGTTCCGCCGCAGCAGTCTGCGATGTAGGACTGGCCGGAGGGTGTGGTGTAGGTATCGTAGTCGTTGTTGTTGCCGCCGGAGCTGCCGAGGAGGGCATTTTCGCTTTGCGCGGCCTGATTGGGCGCGGGAGTGCTGGTAATGCCCCGGTTGTCGAGGAGGATTTTGCTGGAGGCGATGGTCTGGGTGCCGTTGGCGGCGGCGATGAGGTAGACTGTGCTGCCGGCGGGGAGCTGTTGCGGTGCGGTGTAGGTGACCGAGCAGGTGGTGTACTGCTGGCGGAAGTGTTGGCAGGAGTCGCCGGTGAGGGTTCCGAGGCCGCTGCTGGAGCCTGTTCCGGCGGAGTTGGAGGAGAGCGACCAGGTGACGCTGCCTGCGCCTACCTCGGAGATCTGGGCGCGGGCCTGGAGGGATTTGCCGAGGGCAAGGGTTGCGACTTCCGGCAGGAGTGGCTGGACGAAGCCGGGATGGACCTGGAGGGTGAGCGTGGTTTCGTCATTGGGCTGATTGACGAGCTGAGCGCGTATGCTGACGGTGACAATGTCCTGCGAGAGCGCGTTGGGCGGGGTGTATATGCCGGTAGCATCGACCCGGCCCTGACCGAGGGATTCGGCATTGTTGGCGCTTTCGATGGACCATTGAACGGGGGCGGCGTTGCCGTTGGGGAAGAGCGAGTAGAGCGAGACCTGACCGTTGGTGTTGACATCGGAGGCCGAGGCGCTGACGACAAAGGTGGCGGAGGGATTGTGGGTTTTGTAGGTGACTCCTCCGCATCCGGCCAGCGCAAGGAGGCATGCAGTGGCTGCGAGAAAGCGCGATGGGAAGCGGAGATTCATGAGTGGTGCGTTCTCTGAAGTGTGTGACCGGCCGGGGTGCTCAGCCGATGACGCGGCGCAGGAAACCGTGAATCCCCCAGTACATGAGCGCGAAGAGTGAGATGACGAGCGCGGCGACGATGGCGAAGTAATTCATGTGCGGGACGCCGGGTGTGAGCACGGAGCGAAGGCCTTCGCTCATATAGACGATGGGATTGGCGAGGACGGCAATCTGCAGCCAGCGAATTTTTGCCAGAAGGGCCCACGGATAATAGACGCAGCCAAGGAAGGTAATGGGAACGACGACGATGGAGAAGATGAGACCGATCTGCTGGGGCTTGACGTTGGATCCGATGGTGAGGCCCATGGCTCCGGAGACGAGGCTGGCCAGCAGCAGGATGAGGACGAGCATGAACCAGTTGGCGACGTGGACCTGAACTGGCGTGGCGGGAATGAAGTACGCAAGCGGGATGATGAGGAGCGCGGCGAGGATGCTCTGGATGGCGCTGAAGCAGACTTTCTCAATGGCGACGACGCTGACGGGCAAAGGGCACATGACGCGGTCGTCGATTTCGCGGGTGACGCCGAATTCCTGAGACAGGGGGAGCGCGACGCCGGCGATACCGCTGAACATGATGGCTACGGCCATGAGTCCGGGAAGAAGGACGGTGGCGAAGTTGGCTCCGCCGAGCGCGCTGCCCTGGCCGATTTTGGGCATGAGGTAGGTAAAGACGAAGAAGAAGAGGAGCGGCTGCATGACGACGCGAATGGCGAATGCGCCCAGCTCGCGGCTGAGGACGCGGAGATCGCGGCGAAAGAGGCCGAAGAAGGCGGAGATGCAGGAGACGCGGCGGGGACTATTCACGCAGGTCTCTCCCGGTGAGGTGGATGAAGACGGTTTCGAGGGAAGGCTCGTGAATGGCGATGTCGCGGACGCCATAGGGTTGGACCATCTGGACGATTTGCGGGAGCTGCTCGCCGGCGGCGGGGCCGGAGTGGTTGGCCGCGCCCTGAATGAAGAGCCGGAGGCCTTCGGGGGTGGGCTCGACGGTGTTGACGCCGGGTATATTTTTGAGCGGCTCAACGAGAGATTTTGCGGCCGCCTCATGTTGTAACAGTTTCAGTTCCAAAATGCGGTCCGCGCCGAGATTGCGCTTGAGGAGATCGGGTTTGTCGAGCGCGAGGAGCTTGCCGTGGTCGATGATGGCGACGCGCTCGCAGAGTTCGTCGGCCTCTTCCATGTAGTGGGTGGTGAGGACGACGGTGATGCCTTCCTGACGGAGGCCGCGGACGGCGTCCCACATGGCGATGCGGCTTTGCGGATCGAGGCCGGCGCTGGGCTCGTCGAGAAAGAGGACGGCTGGCCGGTGCGCGATAGCGCGGGCGATCTGGATGCGCTGCTGGAGTCCGCCGGAGAGTTGCATGGGGTAGGCCTTGCGGCGCTCGAAGAGGAGGAACTGCCTGAGCAGAGCCTCGGAACGCTCGCGGGCGTGACGGGCAGAGAAGCCGAAATAGAGGCAGTGATAGTAGAGGTTTTCGTAGATGGTGAGGGAGCGGTCGAGCGTGTTGTACTGCGGCACCACGCCGATGCTGGTGCGCGCCTGGGCGGGATGGCGGATGACATCGACGCCGGCGATGGTGACGCTGCCGCTGGTGGGCAGGATGCGGGTGGTGCAGACGCCGATGGTGGTGGTTTTTCCAGCGCCGTTAGGCCCGAGGAGGCCGAAGAGTTCGCCTTCCCCGACCTGGAGATCGACGCCATCGACAGCGGTGACCCGTTGCTGCTTGTCTTCGTAGACCTTGGTCAGCGATGCGATGGATACGATCAAATGCGTGGATTCCTCTGCTGTATTCGCGAACCAAATTATCCCATAGTATACGTTTTGCGACTGGGCAGGGCGGGAGCACCGAAGTGCTCCCGTCGGGTGAGATGGAAACGCTTTATGAGGGGCTAACGCGAACGACGATCTTGCCAAAGTGGGTGGCGGACTGCATGTGGCGCAGCGCCGCGGGCAGATCGTGGAAGGCGTAGATGTTGTCGATGACGGGCTGGATGCGGTTTTGCTCGAGTGCGCGGTTCATGTCTTCGAACTGGGTGCGTGAGCCGACGTAGATGCCCTGGACGTGGACCTGTTTGTGGAGGATGAGCGGAATGTGGAGTGGCTCGGTGGACTGGCTGAGTACGCCGATCTGGGCGACGGTTCCGCCAATGCGGATGGCGGCGAGGGACTGGGAGAAGGTGCCAGCGCCGCCGACTTCGACGATGACGTCCGCGCCCTGACCGTTGGTTTGCTCGATGACCCATTTTGCCCACTCAGGCTGGGTGCGGTAGTTGAGTCCTGCATCGAGGCCGAGCTTGCGGGCGCGCTCGAGCTTTTCATAGCTGCCGGAGGTGCCGAGGACGCGTGCCCCCATGGCCTTTGCGAACTGGAGGGCGAAGATGGAGACACCGCCGGTGCCCTGGATGAGGACGGTTTCGCCAGCGGTGAGGCGCGCGGCGTCGACAAGTGCGTTCCATGCGGTGAGAGCGGCGCAGGGCAGGGTCGCGGCTTCTTCTATGGAGAGATAGTCGGGAATTTTGACGACGCCCTGTTCGTGGAGGACAACTTGTTCGGCGAGCATGCCGTCTATGTCACCGCCGAGCGCGCCGCGGATTTTTTCCTGCGTGGGGCGGCCGTCGATCCAGTTCTGCATGAAGCTGCCGCAGACGCGGTCGCCGGGTTTGACGCGGGTAACGCCTTCTCCGATGGCCTTGACGACGCCTGCACCGTCGGAAGCGGGGATGCGCGGGAGGTGCATCTTGGGGTTGTAGTGGCCGAGGACGACGAGGAGGTCGCGGTAGTTGAGGGAAACGGCTTCGACCTGGATGAGCACCTGGCCGGGCTTGAGATCGGGAGTGGGGAGGTCTTTGAGTTGGGGGGAGTCGATGCCAAAGGCAGGCAGTGTCCAAGCTTTCATCTGTAGTTCTCCTTAAGACGTTGAATTAGATGCCGTATGGCGCGGGGAGTAGCATGAGGGTATGGCGCGCGGATGGGAGAGCAAGCAGGTGGAAGAGCAGATGGTCGAGCGGCAGGAGGCGGAGCCATCCGCCGGAAAGAAGGATGCGGCGATGGAGCGGAAGCGCCGCGACCTTGAGATGCAGCGCGAGTATCTGCTGAACCAGAGGACATCGAATGCGCAGCGTAGAGCCGCGCTGGAGGCTGCTTTGGAGCAGATTGAGGCGAGCCTCCGCGAGTTGGGCTGAAGCTGAATATCACTTTCTGTTGAAGAGGAGCGAGTTGGCCTGATCGACGGAGGTGAGCAGCACGTGTGCGATATTGACGTGCGCGGGGCGCGAGACGGCCCATACGATGGCATCTGCGACGTCCTTTGCGGTTAACGGGATGAGCCCCTGGTAGACCTTTGCTGCGCGTTCCTTGTCGCCGTGGAAGCGAACTTCGCTGAATTCGGTTTCAACCATGCCGGGATCGACGCTGGTGACGCGGACAGGCGTGCCGAGGAGGTCCATGCGGAGCCCGTCATTGATGGCCTTGAGGCCGGCCTTGGTGGCGCAGTAGACAGCGCCGCCTGGGTAGGTGAGTTCGCCGGCGGTGGAGCCGAGGTTGACGACGTGTCCCCGGCCACGAGCGACCATGCCGGGTACGACGGCGCGGGTGACGTAGAGGACACCTTTGATATTGGTGTCGATCATTTCTTCCCAGTCCTGCAGCTTGCCGTTGTGGAGCTTGTCGAGACCGCGGCTGAGTCCGGCATTGTTGACGAGTATGTCGATGGAGCACCAGTTTTCGGGGAGCGATGAGAGGGTGGATTCGACGGCGCTGGCGTTGCGGACATCGAGTGCGATGGAGTGGACATCCGGGGCGCCGGCTTTGCGTAGTTCCGGCTCGAGCGCGCGGAGGCGGTCGACGCGGCGGGCGGCGAGGAGCAGGCGTGCTCCTTCTGCCGCGAAGGCCCGGGCGCAGGCCTCGCCGATGCCGGCGCTGGCACCTGTGATGAATATGAGGGAATTTTTAAGTTTCGTCATGGGTAACGTCCTGAGTTGAAGTCTTGCGGTGGTGTTTCAGCGCGCATTCCGGGCGAGCTTCTGGGCGAGGTGGTAATAGCCACCGGCCCAGTCGTCGTTTTGCATGCCTTCTTCCATAGCGCGGAGCAAGTGCTGATGAAAGAGTTCCGCGAGGGGTGTGGGGGAGTTGGATTCGTGTGCGGCTTCGAGGAAGAGGCGCGCGTCCTTTTCGCCGAGGGATATGGTACCGCCGGGTGTTGCGGGCGGATCGAGCATGAGCTTGCCGTAGAGCTCGTAAAAGGGCGACTGGAAGAGGCCCTGGTTGACGACCTGAAGGTAGACGGCGGGGTCGATGCCGTTGGATTCTGCGAAGAGGAAGCCCTCGGTGAGGGAAGCGATCATGGCGGTGATCATGAAATTGCCGCCGATCTTCATAGCGTGCGCGGCCCAGGGCTGGCTGCCGACGACGGTGATGCCTCGGCTGTAGCGCTCGATGAGCGGCCGGACCTTGGTGAGCGATGCTTCGTCGCCTGCGATGGCGCTCCAGAGACGGGCCTGCGCGGCGACATGGGGGCGGCCGAAGACGGGTGCTCCGACGAAGGGCTTGCCTGCGTCAATTTGCGCGGTTGAGAGGCGTTTGGAAGAGGCTACGCTGATGGTGCTAAGGCAGACGTGCGGGGTTCCGGGCTGCATGGCAGAGATGGCGCCGGGCTTGCTGGTGGAGCCAAGGAAGACCTCTTCGACGGCTTCGTCATTGAGCAGGATGCTGAAGACGACTTCGGCGTCGCGGACGGCGTCTGCTGGGGTTGCCGCCACTTTTATGTTGGATTCGGCGAGAGCTTCCGCGGCTTTGGGGGTACGGTTCCAGACGGTGACGGTGTGGCCCTGGGCGAGGTGAGGCGCAATGGCGAGGCCCATTTTGCCGAGTCCCAGAAATGCGATGCGCATGGATACTCCTTAATGCAAAAATTGTCCCGGCGATTGTTGGGTGAAGTGGGCGGGATACAGATAGCAGCGAGGCAACCGAAAAGTATAGAGCATTTGACCCGGGCGATTACGGAGCGGCTTTTGCTGCGCGGGTATGGTTGAATCCGCTGAGATGCGACGGGCCCTTATGCGGGGCCCGGATTGGAGACACCAGTTGGATTGGAGACGCCGGTTGGGTTGGTATTTGGCTGCGGTTGCTGCGGTCCCTGCTGGATGCTGGTTCCGATGGCCGATCCGCTGACTACGAGCTGCACGCGGCGATTTTTTGCTCGTCCGGCAGCTGTGCTGTTGCTGGCGACGGGGTCGGCTTCGCCGTATCCTTTGGCGGTGATGTTGGCGGGGGAAACACCCTGCGAGATGAGGAACTTCATGACGGAGTCGGCGCGCTGCTGGGAGAGTTTCTGGTTGAGGCTGGCGCTGCCGGTGTTATCGGTGTATCCCTCGACCTGGACTTTGAGCCCGGGGTAGGTGGCGAGAATGCCGGAGATTTTGGCGAGCTTGATTTCTGCATCGACCTTGAGCTGATAGCTGCCGCTGTTGAAGCTGACATCAGAGAGGTGAACAATGAGGCCGCGGGCGGTCTCCTGAGTGGAGAGCACCTGATTGAGCTGCTGGCGGAGGCGGTTTCGCATCTGGTTGGTTTCAGCCTGTGCGGCGGCCGCCTGCTGCTGTGCCCTGGCTGCTTCCGCCTCGGCCTCAGCCTGTGCGGCCTGCGACTGCTGTTGTGCCTGCATGGCCTGCTGGGCCTGCTCTTCTGCTACTTTTTGCTGTGCGGTGGCCTGCTGCGCTGCCTGGAGGGCCTGCTGTGCTTTTTGCTGCGCGGCGAGCTCGGCGGCTTTCTGGCGAGCCTCCTCTGCCGCGCGAGCTTTCTGCTCGGCCTGGAGGATGGCGTCGGCGGCGGTCTGGACGGCGGCGCGGGCGTAGGACATCTGGGCGGCGCGCTGGCTGTTGTCGCCGTTGAGGGACTGTGCGTGCTTGAGGTCTGCTTCCGCGCGGGCGAGGGCGTCAGGCGCGTATTCGGCTGCATCCGACGCCCTGGCGATCTGGATGGCGTTCATGGCTTCGTAGACGGCGAGAGGCTGGCTGTTGCTGCTGCCGATGGGGAAGGAAACCGGATGCATGCCTTCGGCGGCGGCGTAGGCTCCGCTGGGCAGCAGCGTGAAATGAGCCTTGCCGGCGTCGATGACGTTGCGGGTTTGCCCGGGAATGGCCTCGCCCTCAAGAACGACAACGTTGCTGGGGCGGCTGACGGCGAAGTATGGCTCGGCGGAGACCATGAGGCCGAAGGACTGGAGGTTCGTGGTGGCGTCAAGATTGCAGCGGCCCTTGCTGTCGGGAAGGATTTCGCCGAGATTGACGGTGCGGCCCGCAGGCGTGACCGCCCAGAGGACATAGGTGAGGTATTCGGGGCCGAAGCTGTATGCGGGAATGAAGCCGTCCATTTTGAGGCGGATGGAGATCTGCCCGTTACGGGGGCGGATTTGCGCCTGGCCGGAGACGCCGGGGAGCTTTCCGGTACTGGCGAGCGCGATTTTCGCCTTCTGGCCATCGACGTAGCTCATGGCGGGGATTTGCCAGTGGACGAGAGCGGCCTTGTACAGAGGGACGCGGCTGGCGGAGTATGCGCTTGACTGCGAATTCCGGGAGGACTGCAGCGCGAGCGCCGATGGCGCAGAGGCCGTTGCGAGCAGCGTGGTGATGACCAGGGCGGCTGGGAAAATTCGCATCGTGATGGTGACTCCTTCGCCCATTGAGGGCGTGGTGGGTGGCCGCTGGGGCATATTGCCGGGCCACGTCCTGGGTACGACCTTATTTTTTCATGAGACGCCTGAATGGATGCGAAGGCAACCCGGCGAGATGGCTTATTTTTGATCTGGATAGGGGGGAGTGCGGTGGGGATTGCGGGTGGCCGAGGGTGAATCAGGCCGGGGGAGTGGGACTGACGAGTTCGTGGGCGATGGCGAACATGGCGAGTTCCAGACGGGTGGAGACGCCGGTTTTGTCAAAGATGTTGGAGAGATGGCGCTTGACGGTTTCTTCGCTGAGGTGGAATTGCTGGGCTATGTCGCGGTTGCTGCAGCCTTCCACGATGCAACCGACCACTTCCATTTCGCGGGGGGTGAGGCCGTAGGTTTTGCGCTCCGGCTTGGCGGCCTTTTGCTCGAGGTCGTGGAGGGCGGCGACGAGATTGACGACGCGCTTGCCTCCGATCCAGTAGTCGCCGGCGGCGACGGACATGACGGCCTCAGACATGCGATCGGTGATGGTGTTTTTGAGGATGACACCGCGGGCGCCGGTCTGCAGTGCCTCGATGATCTGTTGCGGGGTGATGCCGGCAGTGAGCAGGATGATTTTGACGGTGGGTGAGTCGTCCATGATCCGCCGGAGGACGTCAAAACCGGAGAGCCGGGGCATGGAGATGTCGAGCAGCAGGACGTCGGGCGAGAGGCGCTTTGTGAGATCAAGGGCTTCGTCGCCGTCACCGGCTTCGGCGATGACGTCAATGATGGGCTCGCTGGCCAGCATGTTGCGGACGCCTACGCGGACTACGGGGTGATCGTCTGCGATGAGCACACGTACGCTGGAGATGTTTGGCCAGCGGCTGACTTCGGAGCTTCCGTGCTTTGCATGCATGGTCATGAGAGATGAGTGCCAAGGCTCAGGGGCAGCAGGCGAAAATTCTTTTCTTCTGGGTGCGATTGGGATTGGCGAGCGTCGACGGGATGGCGGGTGTGGTGATGCCGCAGCGCGCCCTGGACGGCTTTCAGTCCGCAGGAGAACTTATATTCGGGATGGGAGTACGGCTGCATCGGGGGAGATGATGCCACCCTTCGTGACATTTTATGAGCGACGGCTCAACTGGTGGAATTTTGCCACACTTGAGGCGGAATGGCCGAGAGGTTTTTGTTCAGCGAACCAGTGATGGAAATGGATTCCCGATTTGGGAATCCATTTTCGAAAGGGTTTTATGCGGTTGAAAGGGTTCAGCGCAGGGCTTGATCGACTTCGTTGAGCCAGTCGGGCGACTTGAGAATTTCGCGGGGGCGAGGTCCGTCGGCGGGTCCGACGATGCCGTCGTGCTCCATCATGTCAATGAGATGAGCGGCGCGGCCGTATCCGATACGGAGGCGGCGCTGGAGCAGTGAGGTGGATGCCTTGCCGAATTCGAGGACGAGGCGGACGGCGTCCTGGAAGAGGTCGTCGTTGTCGTCGTCGCCTGATCCGGCGGCATCGAGGTCGCGTCCACGTTCGTCTTTGGGCGCGTCGAGGAAGCCTTCGACGTATTCGGCCTGGCCCTGATTCTTCCAGAAGTCGGTGACGGCTTCGATTTCCTTCTCTGTGACGAAGGGTGCGTGGACGCGCTGGAGGCGTGAGGTTCCTGGAGGCAGGAAGAGCGAGTCGCCGCGGCCGAGGAGGGATTCTGCGCCGTTGGAGTCGAGGATGGTGCGGGAGTCGACCTTGGTGGCCAGGCGGAAGGAGAGACGCGAGGGGACGTTGGCCTTGATGAGGCCGGTGATGACGTCGACGGAGGGCCGCTGAGTGGCGAGGACGAGGTGGATGCCGACGGCGCGGGCCATCTGGGCGAGGCGGGTGATGGCCTCTTCGACGTTGGCCTTGTCGAGCATCATGAGGTCGGCCAGCTCGTCGATGATGATCATGATGTAGGGGAGGGGCTTTTGCTCGGGGTCGTCCTCGAAGAGCGAGGGATTCTCAAAGAGGCGGTTGTACTGGTCGATGTTGCGAACGCTGCGCGAGGCAAGGAGCTTGAGGCGGCGCTCCATTTCGCGGACGGCGTTGCGGAGGGCGTTGGCGGCCATTTTGGGCTCGGTGATGATGGGCGTGAAGAGGTGCGGGATGCCCTCGTACATGCCTAGCTCGACGCGCTTGGGATCGACGAGGATGAGGCGGACCTGATCGGGCGTGGCCTTGTAGAGCACGGACATGATCATGGCGTTGATGGCCACGGATTTGCCGCTGCCGGTGGAGCCGGCGATGAGGATGTGAGGCATGGTGGCGAGGTCGGTGGTGACGAGCTGGCCGTTGATGTCCTTACCGAGGGCGAGGGTGAGGCGGCTTTTGCCTGTGGAGAACTTTTCTGACTCGATGATTTCGCGGAGCCAGATGGTTTCGCGTTCCTCATTGGGGACCTGGATGCCGACGGTACTTTTGCCGGCCATACGTTCGATGAGGATGCTCTCGGCGCGCATGGCAAGGCAGAGATCTTCCGCGAGGCCGGTGACGCGGCTGTATTTGACGCCGGGTTCGGGGCGGAACTCGAAGGTGGTGACGACGGGGCCGGGATTAATGCGGGAGATCTGCCCGCGGACGTCGAATTCGGCGCATTTTTTGACGAGGATCTGGGCTTCTTCGCGGAGGGCTTCTTCGCGGATGACCTGTGTGTCTGTGCTCTTGTGGAGGAGGGTGCTGGGAGGGAGGCGGTATCCGCTGACGGACCTGGGGGAGACGGTGACGGTGCGGAGGTCGGTGTCTGCGCGCTCGCCGATGGTGATGTTTTCGGTGGTGTCCGGTTCGGGTTGACGGGGTTTGGGAGCTATGGGGCGCGGGATTTCAAGGACGCGCGGGGCTGGTTTGGCTTCCGGTTCTGGTTCTGGCTGGGGTACCCATGCGGGTTCTTCGTCTGTGGGTTGGGGAACCGGGGCGGGATCGGGGCGGCGGGTTTCTTCGAACTCGGCGAAGCGGGGCTGGCGGATGTGAACGGGGAGTTCTTCGAATGCGGCGGGTTTGGGCTGAGCTTCGTCGACGGGGAGAGGTTCTTCTTCCGCATCGGGGCCGGCGTGGCGGTGCTTGCGAGCTTCAGCCTTCTGCTGCTTGCGGAGGGTGCGCTGGCGCTGCTTTTCGCGTTTGGCTTCCTGCTTGAGCTGGCGATTGACGGCGCGGTCGGCGCGCCAGTTGGCGAGGCGGTCGCGCCAGGTGAAGAGGAAGGCGAAGCGGACGGCGGCCCAGTCGCGGGCAGTGTTGAGACTGAAGGTGGTGCAGAGGTAGCCGGAGGCTGCGACGAGGGCGAGGGTGACGATCCAGGCGCCGGGGCGGTTGAGGATGTGGATGAGTGCGGTGGCCATGAGGGCGCCGATGACGCCCTGGGCGGGGAGTTGGCCAAGCGCGTGGAAGGGATGGGGGAAGAGGCCAAGGGCGGCGGGCACGAAAAGCAAGGCCAGGATCGCGCCGATGAGCTTGGAGGGCGGCGAGGTGATGGGCTGGGAGCGCAGCCAGCCGAGTCCAATGCCGCCGAGCATGATGGGGAGCAGGAATGATGCGAGGCCCTCGAACTGAAGAAGAATGTCGCTGAGGTAGGCTCCGGCGCGACCGGTCCAGTTGTGGACGGGGGCGTTGGAGGCGGCACCGCGGACGGTGTCAAAGGACGGGTCAGAGGGGTGGTAGCTGACGAGGGCGACGGTCAGGAGGACGGCGGTGACGAGCACGAGAAAGCCGATGAGCTCGTTGAGCCTGCGATTGCGGGTCGGGGTAAGAACGATGCGTAAGGGTTTCATGAGGGACACAAATCGGGCGAGCGCCTGGGCTCGGCCTTTTGGCCGGGCAAGGCGAGTTGTCACAACCCCAGAGCATATTCATTATCCCAAAGGAGGGCGAAGGATTGGAGAAAAATGGCGGGCGGGAACCTGAATGGGCACGAATGTCTTTGAGCTTCCAGATTTTCTTGCCTGTGCCGCTTTTGTTTTTGTGCGTAAGTATTTGATTTTGCTGGATGGACTAATGCGCTAGGGGATGGGTTATGCGATTTGGCTGGCCTGGAGTTGGGACCGCAGATTTCTCCGCTGCTCTCACTGGGGCGAGCGCAGTGCCGTCTGAATGAGAACATTTTGGGCTTTGGAGGGGGATTGGACCTTTGGCGAGATTTCCATCCGAGCGGAGTTTAGATGGGGGCGCTGTGAGCTTTCTGACGAGATGGGAGGCGGCGGAACGTGGTACAACGGGGGCCATGGACTGCATCTTCTGCAAAATTGTGGCCGGTGAGATTCCGGCGAATAAGCTTTATGAGGACGAGCAGGTGATGGCCTTTGCGGATGTGAATCCGCAGGCGCCGGTGCATGCTCTGATTGTGCCGAAGCGGCATATTGTGTCGCTGGCGCACGTGTTGCGGGAGGATGCCGGGTTGCTGGGGCATCTGCATGCCGTGGCGAGCGAACTGGCGGCGAAGCAGGAACTGACGAATGGGTATCGGACGGTGATCAATACCGGGCCGGATGGCGGGCAGACGGTGGATCACCTGCATATTCACTTGCTGGGTGGGCGGCCTATGCACTGGCCTCCGGGATAGGACTGGCCGTCCAGGCAAAGGCGCCTTCGGCGCAAAGGTCCACCGTAGCTTCGCGCGGTTGGGGTTCCCGCACCTGAGATTTTCCGGTCCCGCCCAAGCGGAGCTTGGACGGGGCACCCACATCGGTTGCTGATTAGGGCTATTCCTGCAGGGTGGTGAAGACTTCGCGGGCAGCGGCTATGGTTTGGTGGACGTGGACGGTGGTGTGGGCGGTGCCCAGGAAGGCGGCTTCGAACTGGGAGGGTGGGAGCCAGATGCCGCGGTCGAGCATGCCGCGATGGAAGGCGGCGAAGCGTTTGGTGTCGGTGGATTCGGCGGTGGCGAAGTCGCGGACGGGGTCGGGGGTGAAGAACCAGGTGAACATGGCTCCCTGGCGGTTGGTGGTGAGGGGGATCCCGGCCTCGGCTGCGGCGGAGGCGACGCCGTTGGCGACGGCGGCGGCGGTCTGGTCGAGTTGGGCGTAAATGGATGCGCGGTTTTGCTCGAGATGGCTGAGGGTGGCGATGCCGGCGGCCATGGCGAGGGGGTTTCCGCTGAGGGTTCCGGCCTGGTAGACGGGGCCGAGCGGGGCGAGCTTGTCCATGATTTCGGCGCGGCCGCCGAAGGCTCCGACGGGCAGGCCTCCACCGATGATCTTGCCCAGGGTCGTGAGGTCTGGGCGGATGCCTGTCAGCTCCTGCACACCGCCGAAGGCGACGCGGAAGCCGGTCATGACTTCATCGAAGATGAGTAGCGCGCCTTCGCGGGCGGTGATGTCGCGGAGGGCCTGTAGGTAGCCGGGCTGGGGCAGGACGCAGCCCATGTTTCCGGCGATGGGTTCGACAATGATGCAGGCGATTTCGTTTTTGTGGGCGGCGAAGGCGGCCTCGACGGCAGAGGGGTTGTTGTAGGGCAGGGTGAGGGTGAGCCGGGCGATCTGGTCGGGGACGCCGGCGGAGCCGGGGATGCCGAAGGTGGCGAGGCCGGAGCCGGCCTTGGCGAGGAGTCCGTCGGAGTGGCCGTGGTAGCAGCCCTCGAACTTGATGATGTAGTTGCGGCCGGTGAAGGCGCGGGCGAGGCGCAGGGCCGACATGGTGGCCTCGGTTCCGGAGGAGACGAAGCGGAGCTTTTCAATGGAGGGGACGGCGCGGGTGACGAGCTCGGCGAGGTCGGCTTCCGCGGCGGTGGACGCGCCGAAACTGGACGAGTTGGCGGCGGCCTGCTGGATGGCTTCGACAACGGGCGGGAAGGCGTGGCCGAGGATCATAGGTCCCCAGGAGCCGAAGTAGTCGAGGTATTGGTTGCCGTCGGCGTCGTAGAGATGGGCGCCTTGGGCGCGGGTGAGAAAGGGCGGCTCGCCGCCGACGGCGCGGAAGGCGCGGACGGGGGAGTCTACTCCGCCGGGGAGGAAGCGCTCGGCGCGCTGGCGGAGCTGGTTGGAGCGGGTGAGGGTGAGCGAGCGGGTGGTGGCGTCCATGAGCACAGTATAGGACTGAAGGTAGAGGTCGCTCCTGCACGGCGATTCCTAGGTGCCCTTCGTGGCATAGGGCACCCCGGTCTTTCCTTTCCCAGATGATTCCGGCGTCAGGCGGGGGATTTGCGGAAGCGGCGGAGGAGTTCGTCGGGGAGCTGGGAGCCGGTGGCTTTGAGGACAGCGGTGGAGACGCCGATCCACAGGAAGGTGGCGACGACGAGCAGCGCGAATTCGACGAGGCGAGTTTGGCTGGAGATGAGATGGCGCAGGGCGAAGAGGACGCAGAAGGCGACGAATGCGGCGGCGAGGGAGCGCGCGAGTTCAGGGTATTCCAGTTCAGCGATGGAGACCATGCGCTTTTTGTGCAACAGGATGGCGAGGGTGACGGTCTGGAAGAAGATCCCTATGTCGGACGCGAAGGGGAGGCCGATGGGGCCATAGGTGTGATAGAGCCACCAGTAGACGGGAATGGAGGCGGCGGTGACGATGGTGCTGGCGATCATGGGGAGGACGGTGTTTCCGGCTGCGTAAAAAGCGCGGGCGTAGATGGCCTGGGCGGCCCAGAGGCAGAGCGAGACGGAAAAGATGCTGAAGTAGATGGCCATGCTGCGGGAGTCGGTGCGATGGAAGGCTCCGCCGCGAATGATGAGGTCGAGCAGCGGGTATCCCATGGCTAGCATGAAGGCGGAGAGCAGCAGGGAAAAGGCAAGGATGCGGGAGACGGCGGTGTTGACGGCGTTGGAAAAGGCGGCTGTTGTGCTGCGATTGAAAAGCGAAGCGAGGAAGGGCAGCGAGGCGGCTCCCGCGGCCTGGCCGAGTGCGACGGGAGCGTTGAAGAACTGCTTGGCGTAGAGGAGCAGGGTGATGGCTCCGCCGTTGTTGGAGGCGAAATAGTTGATGATCCAGTTGTCGGCGCTGACGAGGGAGACGCCGAGCATGAGGGGTACGGAGAGGCCGACCCATTCGCGAAGGCCAGGGTTTTTGAAGTCGAGGCGGAAGCGGAAGCGCATGCCGGCGCGGTGGGCCCAGATGGCGTTGAGGAGGAATGGCCCGAGGAAGGCTCCGGCGACGGCGCCGATGGCGAGCGAGGATGCGCCGAGCTCGTGGGCGAGGATGATGCCGCCGCAGATGATTCCGATGTTGTAGATGAGGGGCGTGATGGCCTGGAGTGCGAACTGCTTGCGGGCGAGGAGGACGGCGGAGAAGACGCCTCCGGCGAGGAAGAAGAGCTGCGCGGGGAGCAGGATGCGCGTGAGGCGTACGCAGAGGGCGGCCTTGGCGGGGTCTGCGCTGAAGCCGGGCAGGAGGGTGTGGACGTAGAGCGGGGCGATGAATTCTGCGCCGATGATGGCGAGGCCGAGGACGAGGGCCATGGTGGAGAGGATGACCGACATGGCGTGCTCGCCTTCTTCCCAGCGGCCCTGGTCGCGGTAGCGGCTGAGCATGGTGACGAAGACGATGGAGGAAGCTCCGCCGATGAGGAAGTACTGGAGCTTGTCGGGGAGCATGAAGGCGGAGTTGTAGGCGTCCGCCGCGGAGCCTGCGCCGAGGAGCCAGGCGACGTACTTGATGCGGACGAGGCCGATGATGCGCGAGAGGGCGGCGGCGGCCATGAGGAGAATGGCGGCGGCGAAGGCGGAATGGGTGTGCGAGGGGCTGAGATGGCGGAGTGCTCGCCGCCAGAGAGAGGTGGGCGCGGGGCATGCGGCCGGAGGCTGGGCGGAGGGTTCCATGGATGGGTTGAGTTTACTAGGCGGGCAGCGGCGGTTTTGAGTGTGTTGCCGCTGCCGGAGTCTGGATGGTCAACAGAGGTCAGCGCGTAGCGGCTTGTGCCGGAAGTTTGCTGAGTTTGCATTGGAGGTTGGGGAGGTAGCCTTTCTGCGCCGCGGGTGAGAGGCGTTTGGCTGCCGTGATGGCGGCCTGGAGGGCGGTGCAGGCTTCGTCGGTGGAGTTGGTGGCGAGGAGGCCGGTCATCATGCGCATTTGAAAGACGAGGTGCTGGGAGGCTCCGTCGTTGCGGGCGAGCCAGTCGCGTCCTTCCAGGCAGGACTCGTTCCTGAAGAAACGGTGCTGGAGGGCGGTGTCCAGAGGTGCTTGTCGAGGGTGGGAACGGCGGCGAGGAGCTTGACGAGGGGCGGGTGCTCGGGATTGAGGCCGTAGTCGTGGGTGTGCCACATCATGTAGCCGGAGAAGGAGTGGTTGTCTTCGTCGAAGGTGAGAGATTCGCGATGGACGACCTAGGTGAACTGCGCGACCTGGATGACGAGGAGGGCGATGACGGCGCAGGCGACCCAGTGCCTGCGGAACCAGTCTCGAATGACTTGCACGAGCGACTCCGTGGGAAGGATGGGGGGGAGCTGGCGGAATTATACGGGTGGGAATGCAGGCTGTAACGTTTGAGTTGAGTTCTTGCATTTTCCGGTCCCACCCAGGCGGAGCTTGGATGGGGCACCCACTTTGTTTGGGGTTCGATCCAGTCAACTTCGAGCTTGCGTCGGACACCCTGTGATGAATTGGAGTGCGGGCACCCGGATTTCTTTGGGTGGAATTAGAATCACTACTGCATGGCGACTACTTCACGTTCCTACTGCAAGATCAATCTGGGGCTGGCGATTGGGCCTGGCCGGACGGATGGTTTCCATGCGCTGACTACGCTTTACCAGACGGTAGGCGCTTATGACCTGGTGACGGTATCTGCTGCTGCGGCGCGCGGGCGCAAGGGCTCGATTGCGATGACTTGCAATCATGCCGAGGTTCCGGTGGATGCGCGGAATACGGCCTGGAAGATGGTCGAGAAGGCGCTGCCACTGGTGGGCGTGGCGTTGGATGTCGCTATCCATATTGAAAAGCGTTTGCCGGTGCAGGGTGGTCTGGGTGCTGGGTCGGCGAATGCGGCGGCGGCGCTGATTGCGCTGGAGCGGGAGTTGAAGCGGCAGCCGGAGCTGGGCGCGGCGGTGCTGACGGGGCCGGAGAAGTTGCTGGTGGCTTCGGAGGTGGGTTCGGATGTGCCTCTGTTTCTGATTGGAGGGTCGGTGCTGGGCGTGGGTCGCGGCGAGGAGGTGTATCCGCTGCCGGATTTGCCGCCGACGCATTGTGTGCTGGCGCTGCCGGAGGTTGGGGTGTCGACGCCACAGGCTTTCCGGGACTGGGATGCGATGTATACGCTGCCTGCGGGACCGGCTCCGGGGCTGGGTTTGCACCGTGAATTGACCCGCTTACAGGCCTCCGATAAACTAAGTGAGTTGAGTCGCGCTCTGGCCTCGGCCATGTGTGAGCCGTACTCCTCCGGTGTCTTGCCTGATGGCGAAGACCATGCCGAGAATCCAGTTCTCGCGCTTGTCCGAACCGGGATTGAAAACGACTTTGAAGAGGTCGTGTTTCGTCAGCATCCCCCCCTCGGTGCAATCAAGCGCATTCTTATGGATTCTCCGGTTCCGGAGCAGGCGGCTATTTATGCGGCGCTGTCCGGTTCGGGGTCTGCCCTGTTTGGGCTGTACCGGGATAAGGCGGCGGCGCAGGCAGCGGTGGGGCGGCTGACGCAACAAGGAATTCGCGCGCTGCAGACGGTTACGCTGACGCGCAGGCAGTACTGGGCTGAGATGTTGGGGAATTGTTAGTAGTTCGTCCCTAGTTGTCAGTTGGTCTAATTGTTTTCGGACCCCACTCATCGCGATACGGCTGCGATGAATGGGGCACCCTGCTGGGGTGGGCAGTCGGCAAGGTCGGCGCGTTGCGCCGATTCCCGCGTCCCCTTCGTGGACATGGGGCACCCGGTTGATTCCGGGTTTGGAAGTTTGTTTGTTGGGCGATCGACTAATGGTAGGTCAAGTGCCTTTGGAGCACTTTGTCTAGGTTCGAATCCTAGTCGCCCAGCCAAAGTTTTGTAGTGGATCAGCAGTGCGGTATGAGCGGGAAGAGCAGTAACGTTGCGCTCGCTTTGCCGAGGCCCCGGTGGCAAGTTGCCGGAAATATCAGGACACCAACGCAAACCAGCTTGGGAGGATCTTGTGAAGACGGATACGACGGAAGCAGTGGCAGTTGAGAACGAGTCCGCTGAGGCGGGCAGGGCAAAGCAGAAGGTCAGCACGGCGACGGAACGGCGGCGGGGGCGGCATTTGAGCGAGGGCCGTCAGTTCAAGATTTTTGCCGGTTCCGCGAATAAGGCTTTGGCTGAGAAGGTCTGCGAGCATCTTGGAGTTTCGCTGGGCGAGACGAAGATGCAGCGTTTCGCGGATGGTGAGATTTACTTCCAGCTGCTGGAGAATGTGCGCGGCGCGGATGTGTTTGTGGTGCAGCCGACGTGCAAGCCGGTAGACGAGCACCTGGTGGAACTGCTGATCATGATTGACGCGCTGAAGCGCGCATCGGCAGGGCGCATCACGGTAGTGGTTCCGTACTACGGTTATGCGCGGCAGGACAGGAAAGACCGGCCTCGCGTGGCGATTTCGTCGAAGCTGGTGGCGGATTTGATTACGACGGCAGGAGCGAACAGGGCGCTGTTCATGGACCTGCACGCGGCGCAGATCCAGGGATTCTTCAATATCCCGGTGGATCATATGTTCGCGAGCCCGGTGATGGTGAGCTACTTCCGGGAGCTGGGGCTGGAGAATTTGACGGTTGTGTCGCCGGACGCAGGCGGCGTGGAACGGGCGCGGTTTTTTGCGCAGAAGGTTGGCGCTCCGCTGGCGATTGTGGACAAGCGGCGCACAGATATTAACGTGACCGAAGTGATGAACGTGATCGGTGACGTGAAAGGGCGGACCTGCCTGATTGTGGACGATATTGTGGACACGGCAGGGACGCTGGTGAAGACGGTAGACGCGCTGCTGAACGAGGGCGCGACGAAGGTATACGCTTGCGCTTCGCACGCGGTGCTTTCCGGTCCGGCGATTGAGCGGATTGCGAATTCGCGGCTGGAAGAGCTGGTAGTCACGGATTCGATTCCGCTGACGGAAGAGGCGCAGAAGGTAGAGCGGATTAACGTTCGATCGATTGCGGGTTTGCTGGCCGCGACGATTGAGAACATTCACATGGAGTCGAGCGTGAGCTCGTTGTTTAACTAAGTTGTCAGTTTTCAGTTCGGAGTATGTCTTCGCTGTCAACCGGTAACTGGGGACTCAAAGGAAAGGGAGCGGTCGAAGCCGTGCCCGAAAGGATAAAACGATGATCAGTCAGGAAGTAGTGCAGGCAACGCCCCGCGAGGGCAAGTTCAACAAGAATGCAGCCCGTCGCGTGCGCGCGAAGGGACGGATTCCGGCAGTGGTTTATGGTGCGGCGCAGCCGCCGCAGGCGATTGAGCTGGATCCGAAGCAGATTACCCGGATTCTGCACTCGGAAGCGGGTCATAACACGATTTTCGACCTGGAGATTGCGGGTGCGGATGCCAGGAACAAGGCCATGATTGTGGACTGGCAGTATGAGCCGATCAAGGGCAACCTGATCCACATTGATTTGAAGCGGATCGCGATGGACAAGGCGATCCGGGTTTCTGTGCCGATCATGCTGACCGGAACGGCCGCCGGCGTGAAGGTGCAGGGCGGCATTCTGGACCAGGTGCTGCGTGAAGTGGAAGTGGAGTGCCTGCCCGGGGATATTCCGTCGCACATTGATGTGGATGTTTCGGAGTTGGTGTTTGGCACCGTGCTGCGCGTGGAAGACCTGCCGCACGGCGGCAAGCTGAAGTTTATTACCGACGCTTCGAACACGGTGGCGCACGTGGTTTCCGTGAAGGAAGAAGCGGCGGTTTCAGCCGAGGATGCGCTGGCGCCGGCCGGAGTTTCGACCGAGCCGGAAGTGGCGAAGAAGGGCAAGACCGAGGCTGCGGTCGAGGCCAAGAAGTAAGTGGCGGGCGTGTTGCTGGTGGTCGGGCTTGGGAATCCCGGGATCGAGTACCAGTTCACGCCGCACAATGCCGGCTTTCTCGCGATTGACGCACTGGCAGATGAGTATGGAGCGACGGTGGGTAACCGGCGCTGCCGCTCACTGACCGGCAAGGCGCAAATCGCGGGGCGGGAAGTGATTCTTGCGAAGCCGGAGACGTACATGAACCTGAGCGGGCTGGCAGTGACGGCGCTGGTGAAGGAGTTTGACGCCGATCCTCTGAAAGACCTGCTGGTGTTGTATGACGAACTGGATTTGCCACTGGGGGCAGTCCGCGTGAAGGAACGCGGCAGCCCGGCGGGACATAACGGAGCGCGATCGATAACAGGGTCGCTGGGAACGAGCGACTGGGCGCGCATCCGGATAGGAGTAGGACCTGCGGGAGGCGAGGATGCATTTCGCAGGGGGAAGGATTACCTGCTGACACCGTTGCGCAAGGCCGATATGAGTGTGTTGGGCGAAGCGCTGGAACGGACGGTGAAGGCAGTGGAGATGGTGGTGGCGCGCGGAGTTGGCGCCGCCATGAATGAGTTCAACCGCAGGGAGCCAAACGGCTCGACGGAGTAGCTGAAATTTACGGGAGGCAGACGCTGCAAGGCTGCCGGCTTCCCGAGGAAAAGAGAAACAGATGGGACGTTTTTACGAAGTGATGTTCATCGTTCGTCCGGATATTGCGGACGAAGAGTTGGATAAGCTGATCGCCGGTTTTGAGCATACGGTGACGAACGGCGGCGGCACGGTGCGGTCGACGGAGAAGATGGGCCGCCGGAAGCTGGCGTACCTGGTGCGGAAGTTCAGCGAAGGCCAGTATGTGC
This sequence comes from Acidobacteriaceae bacterium, assembly GCA_049965615.1. Taxonomy (GTDB): domain Bacteria; phylum Acidobacteriota; class Terriglobia; order Terriglobales; family Acidobacteriaceae; genus Acidobacterium. The sequence goes on along the minus strand of JBMFWD010000007.1, from coordinate 41,423 downwards.
TGATGACGATTGACGCTGATGGTGCGCTGGTTGCGGAACTGGAGCGCCGCCTGCGCGTGACCGAGCCTGTGATCAAGTTCATCACAGTGCGCATGGACGAAGAGACCAAGCGGATTGAGAAGCTGAAGGCGATTCGCGCAACGCGCCAGAAGAAGAGCGACCAGCCAGCGGCAGAGGTTGCCGAGGCGACCGAGAGCGCGGAAGTGGCGGAAGCCGCCGAGCCTGAGACGGAAGAAGCCAAGGCTTAGCCTGCAATGGATGGCGGTCCGCAAGGGCTCGCAGGAACAGAGATTATTGACCTGCTGCGATGGAGCAGCGGAGAAGGATAAGAGCAATGAGTGAAGAGACGACGCAACGCGCGCCGGAGAGCGGCGCATCCGGATCAGGACATGGTGGCGGGCGGCCTTCGGGCGGATCGCGGCCCAGTGGCGGCGGCGGCCGGAAGTTTTTCCGCCGGAAGAAGGTTTGCAAGTTCTGTACGGAAAAGATTGACGCAATTTCGTATCGCGACGTGCGTCTGCTGCAGCAGTTTGTAGCCGAGCGCGGCAAGATTGTGCCTCGCCGTTTGACGGGCGTCTGCACGACGCATCAGCGCAGGCTGACGCGCGCGATCAAGCAGGCGCGGAATATTGCTTTGCTGCCATTTGCGGCGCGCTACTAGGAATCGAGCGAAGGAGCGCCGGGATAGGTGCGGCCGAGTGCCGCGGCGGCGCGTGAAGACTGGAGAAGAGAGATGGAAGTCATTTTGAAGGAAGATGTCGAGAAGCTCGGCCATCGCGGCGACACGGTGAAGGTTGCCGATGGGTACGGGCGGAACTATCTGCTGCCGAAGAAGCTTGCGATTGAGGCGACGGCAGCCAACAAGGCAGTGATCGAGCAGATGAAGGCGTCGGCGGTTCGCAAGTCGGCGAAGGAAAAGGAAGAGGCGGCGCAGCTGGTGACGCAGCTGGATGCGATTTCGCTGGTCTTCGAGCGCAAGGTGGGCGACCACGAGCATCTGTTCGGTTCGGTGACGTCGTCGGACATTGCGAAGCAGCTTGAGGACAAGGGCTTCCAGATCGATCGCCGGAAGATTCACCTCGACGAGCCGCTGAAGCAGACGGGCGAGTTCCACGTACCGGTGAAGCTGCACCGCGAAGTGACGGCGCACGTGAAGGTGACGGTGAAGGGCGAAGGCGAGGAAGTTGCCGCCGGGTAAGTGGTTTTTCCGGTGAGCCCGGGAGAACGGATGTATGGAAGAAGCGTGAGCCTTTGCGGCTCACGCTTTTTTTGTTTACAGGAAGAGAGGAACGGGCCGCCGGGATGGGTGGCCTGACTTATTTTTCGGCGTCTTTGGTGGGGCCGGTCTTTTTGAGGGGCTTGCGGGCGAAGTAGTAGAGGGAGAAGACGAGCATGCAGAACATGCCGACCGAGACCCAGTTGTTGTAGAGGAAAGTGTGGGGCAGCGTGATGATGTTTTGCTTGTGGACCACACTTTCGTAGAGCTTGAGAGCGACACCCATGAGGCCCATGATGCCGCCGGCGGCGATGAGTCCGCTGGCGTAGAGGGAGCCGGGGCTGATTTCGGATTTGAGGTCGTCCTCTTCATCGGATTTGGCGGCGGCGCGGTCGATGAACCAGCGGACGAGTCCGCCGACGAAGATGGTGAGGGTGGTGGCGATGGAGAGATAGGCTCCTACGGCGAAGGAGAGCGAGGAGATGCCGAGGAGTTCGACGGCGAGGACGAGGAAGACGCCGATGAGGACGAGCCCCCAGGGAAGCTGGCGGGTGAGGATGCCGTTGATGACGGTGGCCATGAGGCGGGCCTGGGGTGCGGCAGCGCGGGCGCTGCCGATGCCTTCGACCCACTGGACTTCAATTTTGCCGTCCTTGGGGTTGTAGAGGTATTTGCCGTCGGGCAGGGTGTGGGAGCCGAGCGCGTTGAGGAGGATGTACTGGCTGGAGGGCTCCATGTAGGTGGAGTGGTTTTCGCGGGTGATCTGAATTTCCGAGCGGGTGAAGTGGCCTTCGACCTGTACGCCTTCGTGGGGCACGGAGATGTTCCAGGCCATGGACATGGGATGGAATTCCTCGAGGGCGCGGTTCATGGCGTTGAGGGTGGCCCCGATGGCGACCGTGGAGACGCAGACGCCGATCATGAGGGCGAGCTGCTGCTTCCAGGGTGTGGCGCCGATGAGGAAGCCGGTCTTGAGGTCCTGGGAGGTGTCTCCGGCGTTGGCGGAGGCGATGCATACGACGCCGCCGATGGTGATGGCGAGTGCCCCGAAGGCGGGGGCTGTCCAGCCCTTGACGAGGAAGATGGCGGAGGTGGCCATGAGGGTGGCGATGGTCATGCCGCTGATGGGATTGGCGGAGCTTCCGATCAAGCCGACGATTCTCGAAGAGACGGTGACGAAGAGGAATCCGAAGATGACGATGAGGAGCGATGCGGCGATGTTGGCCCAGACGCTGGTTTCCGCGCCGGGTACGGGCTTGAAGGTGAGGAAGAAGAAGATGAGCAGGACGACGACGAGGCTGCCGAGGATGACGGCAGACATGGGGAAGTCGCGCTGGGTGCGGAGGGTGCGATCGGTAGTGCTGGGAGCCTCGGAGGACTTGGCGGTGGACTTGCGGAGGTCGGCGACACCGGACTTGAGCGCACTTACTATGGTGGGCGCGGTTTTGATGAGAGTGAGCAGGCCCGCGGCGGCGACGGCTCCGGCGCCCATGGGGCGGATGTAGGCGGCCCAGAGGTCGCCGGGTGACATCTGGGCGATGGGTTTGGTGCCGGGATAGAGGGCACCGGGGAAGTGGGAGCCGAAGAAGTAGATGGCCGGCATGAGCACGAGCCAGGAGAAGACGCTGCCGGCGAAGATGGTTCCGGAGACGCGCGCGCCGATGATGTAGCCGACACCGAGGTATTCGGGAGTGACGTCGGCTCGGATGGCACTGCCTTTCATGATGTGCTGGGAGCCGAAATTGGGTTCGTAGTTTGGGGTGTCCGGCCAGGCGGCGAGCAGGTTGGAGTTTTGAAAGAGGGTGTAGAGGGAACCGAGGCCGAGGGCGATGAAGACGCGGCTGGCGAAGGAGCCCCCTTGTTCTCCGGCAAGGAGAACGTCGGCGCAGGCGGTACCTTCCGGGTAGGTGAGGTTGCCGTGTTCTTCGACGATGAGCTGGCGGCGGAGGGGAATCATGAAGAAGACGCCGAGCCATCCGCCGAGCAGGGCAAGGATGAAGATGCGGGAGTACTCGAGGTTGAAGCCGAGAAAGATGAGAGCCGGGAGGGTGAAGATGACGCCCGCGGCAATGGACTGGCCGGCGTTTCCGGTGGTCTGGACGATGTTGTTCTCGAGGATGGAGGCGCGGCCAAGGGCGCGGAGGACGCTGATGGAGAGAACGGCGATGGGAATGGAGGCGGCGACGGTGAGTCCTGCCTCGAGGCCGACGTAGACGGTGACGGCGCCAAAGACGAGGCCGAAGAAGCTGCCGAGGAGGATGGCGCGGACGCTGAGCTCCTTGCGGGAGTCGTTGGGGCTGACGTAGGGCTGGAAGTTGTTTGTGCTCAAGGCTGGGCCTCCGCGTTGCTCTCGAGTAAAAGCTGGAAAGGGGGAGTTTACCAGCCGTTGCAGGGGATGGGAACCAAAGAAAGGCGGAGTCGGGGTGGTGGTGAGCAAAGAAAATGGGCCCGCTTGTGAGCGGGCCCGGAGAATGTGAGGGGTTTGGTTATGGAAATTATTCTTCGCGGTAGCTGCGCTGGTAGGTTCGCGTGATGCGGTCGTGCCAGCCGAGGCGTTCTTCGTCAAAGAGCGACCAGAGGAAGCCGAGACCGAGGGGGAGGGCGGAGAGCAGGAGGAATCCGATGCGGGAGCGCATGGCCTGGCGTGTGGGGTTTTCGTCGTCGAAGGTGCAGAGGGCGATTTTGGCATAGCGCATGCCGGGTGTGGCTTCGCCAAAGTTGAGGAAGAGGTATTGGTAGACAACAAAAAGAGCGAGCAGCGCGCCGGATGCGCCGATGAGGGCGATCTTGCCGGTGGGAATGTGGGGCGTGCAGGCGGCAAAGGCAGCGACGAACATGAGGAAGCCTGCGCCGACGAGACAGATGTCCACGATGCCGGCCATGAGGCGATCCTCGAGGTTGGCGGTGTAGATGGGAGGATCGAGGAGCAGCGATGACGCTTCCGGAGCAACTTCGATTGCGTCGAGGAAGGATGCGGGCGCAGTGGCGGGCTCTTCGTCAAGGCGGATGGCGTTCCGGTCGGGCGCGGAGGGTGGCGGTGCGATTTGGGTTTTGACCGCGGGGGTAGGGTCGACGTCCGGGGTGGTTTGGGGTTGCTGTTCCGGCGCGGTGACGGTGGCTGCGGCGGCTGGTTCTGCCTCAAAGATGCGTAGCTGGGACAGTTGCTCCTCGGTTTCGTATTCAGGTCCACGTTCCTGACGGGGACGCGCCTTGCGGGGCGCGACGAGCTCGCGGGGAAACTCGATGATGCGGGCCGGGAGGGGTTGCGTGGGTTCCAGGGGCTGGCTTGCCAGCTCGGCGAGCAGGGAGAGAGTGGGGTCTTCTTCGGGTTCCGGCTCGACTGGAGCTTCTACTATGGGTTCCGGTTCGGCAAATAGCGTTGGAGCGATGGCGTAGGCTTCCGGAGCAGGTGGGATGGGGGAGGGATGTGGTTGCGCCGTGATTTCGGGAGCGATCTCGGCTTCTTGCGGAGCCGCGACGGGGCCGGAGAAGAATTCAGGAACGGGGGAGGGCTCGAATTCTGCCCAGCGGGTGACTCGGGCGCGGGGCTCGGCTGCGGCGGGTTCAGCGATGGACTCGGCGGCTGGTGCCGGGGATGCCTCAAAGAGGCTGGGTTCCGGGTCTGGCTGAGCGGCGTGCTGCGCGGGCGCTTCGGCAGCGCGAGTGACGAGTCGGGCGGGGGCCTGGGCGGCTTCCTGCTCGAGCATTTCGCGGTAGCTGGGGGCCTTGGAGTAGCGCTCTGCGACGCGCGCCGCGATGCGGCTGGCCGCGGGCTGGCGCTGGGCTGACGAGAAGGATGGTTCCAGTTCGGCGAGACGGCCCTGGAGTTCGGGCGACAGTTTACGGCGCGAGCGGTGCTCGGTGAGCTTGGCGGCGACTTCTTCTTTCCAGGCAGGCAGACTCTGCGATGTACTCAAGGTTTCCTCATACCTCCCGTTCGGGTCCTGCACGAAATGTAGTGCGTGGCCAGAACGTGTTAAGCCAATGATCGAACTAAATGGAGAGGGCGGGAAGTCACCAGAGATGTACATCTGCGTTCGCGTGGAAGATTCACGCGCGAGAGCAGGGTCGACACTTCAATCACCAGAGCGGCGGTGTTTTCGCGGTTCGGAAAGAGCGCACTTGCTTTGCTATGCTGAACTTTGTTCCCGCGATGAAACTCCGCTGGTTTTGGTTTATCACGCTGCTTACCGTGTGTCATCCGCAGCTTCTCGCGCAGGTGGTAACCACTCAGCTACCCCCCGCGAAAGAAGCAGCGACGACGCTGCCCGAGGCTCCCTCGCCGGAGACGCGCCTGCCCGTGGCGCAAGTGGTTCCGCAGCCGCTACCCGGTACGCCGGTGCGGATGCAGTACGAGCGGCTGCAGGTGCTGCGGGTTCCGCATGGGAATGAGTATGTGCTGACGGGTCACATTGTTCTTTTTTACCGGGACTACATTGTTCACGCGGATAAGGCCACCTACAACAGCGCGACGGGCGAGGTGGTGGCGCAGGGACACCTGATGGTGGATGGCGGGCCGGATGACGAGCACATCCTGGCGGACCATGGGCGGCTGAACGTGAAGAACAACACGGCGGATTTTTTTGACGTGACGGGTACGCTCGGGGTGCGCAAGGTGAGCGGTCACAAGGCGGTGTTTACTTCGCAGAATCCGTACGTGGTGACGGGCAAAGAGGTGCAGCAGCTTGGCAAGGGGCATTACCGGGTGGTGGACGGCACGATGACGGCATGCCGGCTGCCGAAGCCGGACTGGCGTTTTTATGCCCGGCACATTGAGCTGAACGATGGCAAGGCGTCGGCGGCGAATGCGAATTTTCGGCTGTTTGGCGTGCCGATTTTGTGGGTTCCGTATGTGAAGCACGAGATTCGGAATTTGCGGACGAGCGGGATTCTGCTGCCGGTAGCGGGGAACAACTCGACGTATGGCGCGGTGGTGGGGGATTCGGTTTACGTGACGCTGGGACGCAGTGCGGACCTGGTGGCGGGCTCGCTGTATTACGCGAAGCGGGGCTGGGCTCCGTTTGCGACCTTCCGGTATCGGGGTGTGGGCGACAACTACGGGCAGATACGCTTCCGGAGTCTGCTGGACCGGCATACGGGGACGAACAACCTGGGCGGAGTGGATTTTATTGCCGATGGGCGGTATGACTTTTCGAAGTACACGCGCGCGGTGATTGACTCAGAGTATTTGAGCTCGTACCGGTACCGGCTGACGTTTGAGCAGAACTACACGGCTGCGACCAACTCGGAGGTGAAGTCGCAGCTTTACGTGGAGCACGAGCAGGATGGGTTTGTGGAGGCGATCCACTTTAATCGTTACCAGAACATTCAGAATGTGAATCCGACGGGGAACGAGGTGAGGATTCTGCACTTGCCGCAGGTGGATTTGACGGCGGAGGATCATCGATTGCGCGGGACTCCGATTGAGTGGGGCTACGCGGCATCGGCTGGGGCGCTTTCGCGGTATGACTACAACCCGTTCGGGACTGCGTTTCGGACGGGGTCCGAGATTCCGCGGGTGGATCTGCGGCCGTGGTTGAATGTTCCGCTGCATGGGGGCGGATGGAATTTTCGGCCGGAGCTTTCGGTTCGGGACACCTGGTACGGCAAGAGCCAGCATGCGACAGGGCTCAATCATTTTCCTGTGTTGCGGGGCGAGTCGATCAACCGGATGGACGTGGAGACGGGCTTTACGCTTCGGCCGCCGGTGGTGGGACGGGATTTTGATTCGGCGTGGGTGAGGCGGATGTTCGGCGGGGATTTGCGGCATACGATCGCGCCGTCGATCCGGTACCGGTATGTGACGGGGATCAACAACTTCAGGAAGATTCTGCGGTTCGACGATACGGATATTGCGAGCGACACGAACGAGATGGAGTATGGGCTGACGCAGCGGCTTTATCTGCGAAACCGGAAGCCGCACGGCTGCAAGGGCGCTGCGTCGCTGGGGCCGAAGAAGGAATGCGGCGGCGGAACGCTGGACTGGATGAGCCTGCGGGTGGCGCAGAAGTACTACTTTAATTCGACGTTTGGCGGCGCGGTGACGAAGGGCACGCCGAATCCGCTGCTGGCGACACTGGATTTTACGGGCGTGGATTTTTTGACCAGTCCGAGGGATTATTCGCCGGTGATTTCGCGGCTACGGGTCAATACGGGTTCGGGCGCATCGGCGGAGTGGGATTTGGATTACGACACGAAGGCCGGGCACATTACGTCGAGCAACGTGTACGCGGATTATCGCAAGGGGAATTATCGGCTGAAGGCGGGCGATGCGTATCTGGATACGGTGATCGGAGTACCGCCCGGGACCGTGTCTACGGCGGCGAATCCGACGAACAAGCCGACGCCTTATAACCAGCTGAACCTTAGCGCGATCTATGGGAGCTCGGCTCGGCGCGGGTTCAGCGCGGGCGGGGCGACAGGGATTGATTTGCAGCGCGGGGACGTGCAGTACAGCGCGGTGCAGGCGATGTACAACTGGAATTGCTGTGGCTTTACGGTGGAAGTGCGGCACTTTTCGCTGGCGAATATCCGCAACGATACGGAAGAGCTTTTCAGCTTTACGCTGGCCGGGTTTGGTTCGACGGGGATACCGCGGAGCGCGCGGATTTTTTGAGTAAAAAGGGCTGATGAGGATGGCTTGCGGGCCATCCTCATGCTTTGCGGTTCAAGCTCGTGCGGGCTGGGGTGCGCTGGCGCGGTTGAGCAGTTCGATGGAGGCGGCATCCAGCTTGAGTTGCGTGGCAGCGACGAGGGTCTGGAACTGGCTTTCGCTGGTGGCGCTGGCGATGGGCGAGGTGATTCCGGGCAGGGCGATGAGCCATGCGAGGGCGACGGCCGCGGGGGTTGAGTTGTGCCGGCGGGCGATGGCGTCGAGCGCGTCCAGGACGGCGAGGCCATGCTCATTGATGTACTTGCCCACCATGCCTCCCCTGGCTTTGCCTTCCGCGTCTGCCGATGTGCGGTACTTGCCCGTGAGGAAGCCTGCGGCCAGAGCGAAGTAGGGGATGACACCGAGGTTGTACTTCTGAACGACAGGGAGCAGGTCTGCTTCGAATTCTTCTCGGTGCACGAGATTGTAGTGGGGCTGCAGGGAGACGTATTCGGGGAGGTTGTGCTTGCGGCTGATTTCGATGGCCTCGGCGAGGCGCTTGCCGGAGTAGTTGGAAGCGCCGATGTGGCGGACCTTGCCGGCCTGGATGAGCTTGCTGTAGGCGGTGAGGGTCTCTTCGAGGGGTGTGGCTTCGTCGTCCTTGTGGGACTGGTAGAGGTCGATGTAGTCGGTCTGGAGGCGGCGGAGTGAGTCTTCGACGGCCTGCTGAATGTATGCCGCCTTGAGGCCCTGTTTTCCGTCGCCCATGTCCATGCCGACCTTGGTGGCGAGGATGACCTGGGAACGCTTGCCGGATTGGGTGAACCATTTGCCGAGGATGGATTCTGACTCGCCGCCTTTGTGGCCGGGGGCCCAGCGGGAGTAAACGTCGGCCGTATCAACGAAGTTGAGGCCGGATTCGACGGCCCGATCAAGTTGGCGGAAGCTGTCGGCTTCCGAGAGTGTCCAGCCGTAGACGTTGCCGCCGAGACAGAGTACGGGGACCTGGAGAGTTGAGGTTCCGAGTTTTCGCATTTGCATGATTTTTTCCTACTTGTATCTGATGGCGGGAAAGAGGAATGCGATGCTGTTGCCTGCGGTGAAGCGTTTGTGCTGGAATGGCAGCCATGAAAAGACGCGCGTTCCTGCAGTCCTCGCTGTTGGCTTCCGGTTCCCTGCTGCTGACCCGGAGCGGCCTTGCCCAGATGATGCCTGATTCGGCTGTGCCTGTGGACCTGGCGATTGATATTTCACAGTATGGGCACACGATTCTGCCGGATTACACGGGCTTGAGCTACGAACAGTCGCAGCTTGGGAATCCGGATTTTTTTACGGGCACGAATACGCAGCTTGCGGGGCTGATGGATACGCTTGGCCGGCATGGCGTGCTGCGGATTGGCGGAAATACGAGTGAGTACACGTTCTGGAATCGGAACGCAAAGCCTTCGAAGGCCGATATGAAGGTTGCGGGGCCGGACAAGGGGCATCATGCTCCGGCAAGGGTGACGATTACACCGGATGCGGTTCGGAACCTGAAGGATTTTCTGGATCGGACGGGATGGACGCTGATTTACGGTCTGAATCTTGGCCAGGGTACGCCGGAGAACGCGGCGGACGAGGCGGCATTTGTGATGGAGACGATTGGACGGGATAAGCTGGTGGCTTTCCAGATGGGGAACGAGCCGGATTTATTTAATCGCAATGGGCTGCGGCCAAAGACGTGGGACGTGGACGATTATCTTGCGGACTGGGATAGGTTCTACAAGGCGGTGAAGGCGCGGGTGCCGGATGCGCCTTTTGCGGGCCCTGACACGGCGGGCAACGTGAGCTGGCTGATGCCATTCGCGAATCGCTTCAAGGAAGACGTGGCCTTTCTTTCGTCGCACTATTATGCCGAGGGTCCGCCGACGAATCCGGCGATGACGATTGATCGGCTGCTGAAGCCGAGTGAGCGGCTGGAGAAGGAGATTGCGACGTTCCAGGAGGCGCAGCGGGAGACGGGACTGCACTTCCGGATGACGGAGACGAACTCGTGCTACCAGGGGGGCAAGCCGGGTGTGAGTGATACGTTCGCGGCAGCACTTTGGGCGGGTGACTACATGTATCAACTGGCCGAGGCGGGGAATATCGGGATTAATTTCCACGGCGGCGGTTATGGCTGGTACACGCCGATTGCCGGTACGCCGGAGGCTGGATTTCTGGCGCGTCCTGAGTATTACGGCCTGCTGCTGTTTGCGCAGGCTGGGCCGGGGCGGCTGGTGAGCGCGAAGCTGAGCGGTACGGAGGATGCTCCGCTGCTGACTGCGTACGCGTTGCGCGGGGAGGACGGGCATTTGCGGGTGGCGTTGTTCAACAAGAATGCGGATAAGGACGTGGTGGTGAAGATCAGCGGCAGCGCGGGGCTGGGCGCGACGCTGATGCGCCTGGAAGCTCCGCGGCTGGGGGACACGACCGACGTGACCTTCGGCGGCAGCGTGGTGGGCGTGGATGGACGCTGGCTGCCGATGGTGGAAGAACGCGTGCCCAGCAAGAACGGGTTGTACATGGTGCACCTGAAGAAGGCTTCTGGCGCGCTGGTGATGTTCAGCTAGTGAGTAAGAACCGCAGATTTCTCCACTGCGTAGGCTTGCCTGGCGGCGAGCCTACTTCGGTCGAAATGACCCTTCGATGAGGATTTTCGGTTGAGATGATTCTTTTATGAAGGAAAGCGTCTGCTGCGAGCGGGCGCTTTTCTTTTTTATGCTGCGCCGCGGAGGGTGAGGACGAGGAGCCAGGCGTTGAGGGCGGCGATGAAGATGGCAGCGGTCCAAGCGGTGTAGCGGAGCCAGGGGCGGTTGACGAATTCGCCCATAAGCTTTTTGTCGCTGGTGAAGGCGACAAGGGGGATGACGGCGAAGCTGAGCTGCATGGAGAGGATGACCTGGCTGAGGATGAGCAGCTCGGAGGTTCCTTTTTCGCCGTAAAAGGCCGTGACGAAGATGGTGGGGATGATGGCGAGGGAGCGGGTGATGAGTCGGCGGAGCCAGCCGGGGAGGCGGATGTCGAGAAAGCCTTCCATGACGATCTGGCCTGCGAGGGTTCCGGTGATGGTGGAGTTTTGTCCTGATGCGAGGAGTGCGACGGCGAAGAGCATGCTGGCGCCGGTGAAGCCGATGAGGGGGCTGAGGAGCTTGTAGGCGTCGCCGATTTCGGCGACTTCGAAGTGTCCGGAGCGATGGAAGACGGCGGCGGCGAGGATGAGGATGGCGGCGTTGACGAAGAGGGCCAGCATGAGAGCGGCGGCGGAGTCGATGTTGGCGAAGCGGATGGCATCGCGTTTGCCGGCTGGGTTGCGCTGGTATTGTCGCGTTTGCACGATGGAGGAGTGGAGATAAAGGTTGTGCGGCATGACGGTGGCGCCAAGGATTCCGATGGCGATGAAGAGCATCTCGGAGTTGGTGATGACGGCCTTGGTGGGCACAAAGAAGCCGATGAGGAGTCCGGAGCAGTTAGGGTGGGAGAGGAGAATTTCGACGAGGAAGATGGCGCTGATCGTGCCGATGAGGACCATGACGAAAGCTTCCAGATAGCGGAAGCCTTTGTTCTGGAGAAGAAGAATGAGGAGGACATCGGCGCCGGTAATGAGTACGCCGAAGATGAGGGGAATGCCGAAGAGGAGTTCGAGGGCGATCGCCGAGCCGATGACTTCCGCGAGGTCGCAGGCGGCGATGGCGATTTCGGCAAAGAGCCAGAGGGCGATGGAGACGGGGCGGCTGTAGCGCTCGCGGCAGGCCTGGGCGAGGTCGCGACCGGTGGCGATGCCGAGCTTGAGAGCGAGGCTCTGGAGGAGGATCGCCAGCAGGTTGGAGACCATGATGACGAAGAGAAGGGTATAGCCGTAACGGGAGCCTGCTGCGAGGTCGGTGGCCCAGTTGCCGGGATCCATGTAGCCGACGGAGATGAGGAAGCCTGGGCCGATGAAGCCGAGCGTGCGGAGCCAGAAGCTGCGGGACTTTGTAAGGCGCACGGTTGCGTTGACCTCCTGCATGGAGGGCCGCTCAGATTGCTCGTGCGAGTTGCGCAACTTGGTTTGGGGCATGGTTCCGCGTAAAGATCCCTTAGCAATAGTATGCCACGTGTATTAATGCCAGTTAATATAGAGAATTTGACAGGATTATTATTCCGGGGAGGATTGTTTGACCCAGACTTTTTCCGCGGCGGGGCGGCCGAGGGTGATTTCCCCGCTATCGGTTTCGATGAGGATGGTTTCGTCGTAGTTGTGAGCGATGACGCGGAGTGAGGAGTGGGGATCGATGCCTGCGCTGTGGAGGAAGCGGAGGAGTTTGGGATCGCGTTCGTAGAGGCTGGTGACGGTGAATTCTGCGCCTTCTGCGGCTTCAGAGAGAGGAACGAGGCCCTGCTTGCGGCGGCGGGCTGGACTTTCGGGCAGGACGGAGTTGCCGTGGGGGCAAGTGCCGCGTTCGCCGAGCTTTTCGATGAGCTTGGCTTCAAATTCGGGGGAGACAGCGTGCTCGAGGCGCTCGGCCTCGTCGTGGACCTGATACCACTCCATGCCGAAGATTTCGGAAAGCATGCGTTCAATGAGGTGATGGCGGAGGGCGGTTTTGTAGGCGGTTTTTTTGCCTTTTGGGGTGAGGCGAACGATGCCGTCTGCTTTGACTTCGACGTAGCCGTCTCGCTTGAGGCGCTTGATGGCCATGGTGACGGCTGGCGGGGAGACGGAGAGCCAGTGGGCGAGCGTGACGGGTTGCACGCTCTGGCCTTCAGATTCGGCTTCGAGGATAGCCTTGAGGTAGTCCTCTTTGGAGACGGTGATGGTGGCTTTCATCTGGAGTTCATGGTAAGCCGGTGGTGTTTTTGTGACCAGAGGAGGTGTGCATTGTTAGGATCCGGATGGTGTGGCGAACCGGCGCGCGGAGCCGTAGAATTTGTGACACCAATGCGAGACGGAGTTTGCCGTGAGTTCAAGTGAGATGCAGCAGGAGATGAGTGCGATGCCGGGTACGGGTTCGGCGGCGCGGCGATGGGCGGTGGGCTGGAGCAGCCTGGTGTTTGCGCTGCTGCAGAGCGCGTGCACGGCATTCATGGCGCTGAGTGGGTTGAGGCTGTTGATTGGGATCAGCTCCACGGTCATTGCAACCGGCATGTTGCCTCTGGTGAAGCTGCACACGAATGCGTTGCGGATACCTATGGTGCTGCTGGCGGTGGTGGGTGCGGTGGGGAATCTTTATGTGATATGGGAGATGCGGCGTTTGCGTGCGCGTCCGGCGGCGCAGTGGCGTGCGCAGCCCGTGACCGAGAAGCAGCGGCGGAGCGAGCGGCTGCAGATTGCGCTGGCGGTGGTGACGCTGTTGCTGGTGGCGATTGAAGAGGTCTTCCACCTGTACCTGATCCATACGCTGTAGTCGCTCAGGTGGTGGGAGGCGGACCGAATGCGTGGAGTTCTTCGTCGATGCGTGCGTGCAGACGCTCGGAGAAGCCTGTCGGCAGCTCGAAGACGCGATCGTCGCCGGTGAGGACGAGGATGTTGCGGGTAGAGTCGAGCACGGCCGAGCAGATGTTGCAGTGCTCGAGATGCTTTTGGACCAGCTCGCGGGTCTCCGGCGTGAGGGAGTCGTCCATGTAACCCGAGATGGCATCCCAGACGTGCTTGCAATCTATGACCATGGAAACCACCTCCTCCTGGGATTTAGATGTTTGAGCTGGGGCGCAAGTTCCTTTTGTAAAAGGAGGCGTGCGCGATGGAGCCGGACTTTGGCCGCCGAGACGGAGATATTGAGGGTGGCGGCGCACTCGTTGACGCTGAGTTCTTCGAGATCGCGAAGGAGAAAGATTTCGCGGTAGAGGACGGGCAGGTTGTCGATGGCGTTGCGGAGGATGGAGCGGACTTCAGCGCGCTCCAGGGTTTCGGAGGGTATTTCGCGCCAGTCGCGAAGGAGAGCCGGGTTGACGGCGGGTTGATCGTGGTCGTTATCGTCGATGGAGTCGGTGGGGAACTGATTTCGGCGGCGCAGGATGGAGCGGGCCTCATTGAGCGCGATGCTGGCAAGCCATGTACCGAAGCGTGATTCGGAGCGGAAGGCGGCGAGACTGCGATAGGCCTTGAGAAAGGCTTCCTGCGTGGCTTCTTCCGCGTCGGCTTCGTTTTTGAGCATGGCGAGGGCCATGGCAAAGACGGTGCGCTCGTAGGGGCGGATTAGATCGTGAAACTGCTCATGCTGCCCGGCGAGAATGGCGGCGATGCGCTGGGATTCTTCCGGATTGGGTGTGGCGCTGGTCACGACTGGGCGGTGAGGCTCCTGAAGCGGCGGGCGATGAGGGCGTCGATGGAGAAGATGCCTGCGCCGAAGATGAGGACCATGAGCGAGGCGAAGAGAAAGGTGTAGGGATCGGCGTTGTAAAAGTTGCCGGGGTTCGAGATGACGGAGAAGAGCGCGTCTCGGGAGGCGGTCCAGTAGGCGACGAGCATGTCAAAGGCGAGGATGAGTCCGACGATGCGGGAGCCCAGACCAAGGATGAGGAGAAGTCCGCCGAAGAATTCCATTCCGGCGACGAGCGGGGCCTGGATGCCGGGAAAGGGAATGCCGAGGGATTGGAAGAATCCGATGACGCGGTCGAGGTGCTGGAGCTTGCCCCAGCCGGTCTGCATGAACTGCCATCCCCAGTATAGACGGACGAGGAGCAGCAGAGGACTCTGGAGCCAGGAGGCAGATTTGCTGAAGTGGTGGTAGAGGGCTGCGACTTTTTTGACCACGGTGTGTTCCTTTTTTGCACTGGTTTTGTGGCCTTCCTGGACTGCTAAGGAGGACTGCCGGTGGTGCTGAATGGGGATTAGAGTGGGTCTTCCGCCGATTGGTTACAGAACCATCCCAAGGTTGCGAAGAGAGCGAAGGCGGATTGCAGGTGCGCGGGGCGGTCCTGTTCAGCGATGGCGCTGTTGTCAAAGGCTGCGTCGATGGCCTGGCTGAGCGTGGCGCCGCTGCGGATGGCCTTGAGGAGGCGAAAGTCTTCGGGGTCGAGGCGGCGGTAGTAGACCGAATCATCGAAGCGATGTATGGCCAGGAAGACAGGTTCGCTGGGCAGGGTGCGCATGCGGCGGGTGCGGCGGGCGGAGAATCCTGTAGAGGCATTGTTGCTGGCCGAGTCGCTATCGCCTTCGTCTTCGCGGAGGGAGATGAGTGCGTCGTCAATGGCGGCATGGGCTTCGACAAGGCGCAGGTGTGGCTGGAGGGTGAGGATGGAGTCTTCGCCGATGGATGCCATTTGTTCGGGCGTGAGGGGTGGCCAGGCGGGATTGTCAAAGGATTCGATATGGGCCCATTCGAGCTGGGCCATTTCGATGGCGAGCTGGGTGTAGGGCGCGGAGTGGTTGGGGTGGCCGGTGAGCCATGCAGGCAGGCGCGAGCCGAGGTTGCGTAGGGTGAAGGATGTGGAGGGGCAGTCGGTGAGGTAGTCGCGCATGATGCGCTCGAAGCGGCGCGTGCCGACGACGGCCTGCAGGCCGGGGAAGTCCTCCTGAAAGCTGGTGTAGAGACGGAACCAGTACTGGCGGTTGTAGATTTCGAGGCGCTCGAAGGAGCTGAGGCGATCGTTAGGGCTGATGATGGCTTCTGCTTCGTGCAGGGATGAGGTTCCGTCGGCGCGGCGGCGGCGCATGCGCTCTTCGCGGGTGATGGGCTGCATGATGGAGGCGGCCATACGCTGCTGGATTTCGCGGAGACTTGTGGGGTGGTTGTGCTGATCGCTCACTGGGCCACCGCCTGTTCTTGCTGTGTGGATGCGGCGGTTTTTTGCGCTGCCTTTTGGAGGTATTTTGTGGCCTTGAGGGCTTCGCGATGGACTTCTTCGAAGGTGGGGATGTTGTCGTCCCATTCGAGGAGAGTGGCGGTGGGTCCGCAGCGCTGGATGGCGCGGTCGTAGAGGCTCCAGACGGGGTCGAGGACGGGGTGGTCGTGGGTGTCGAGGATGTACTTTTCGAACCTGGAGTGGCCGGCGATGTGGATCTGGGCGACGCGTTCTGAGGGGACGGCGTCGACGTAGGTGCGCGGGTCAAAGCTGTGATTCTGCGAGGAGACGTAGATATTGTTGACGTCGAGGAGAATGCCGCAGTCGGCTTCTTCGACGACCTCGTTGAGAAACTCCCATTCAGACATTTCCGAGACGTGGAACTCGGCGTAACTGGAGACGTTTTCGACGACGACGGGGATTTCGAGGAAGTCCTGAACCTGGCGGATGCGTTGGGCGGTGTTGTGGACAGCCTCCCAGGTGTAGGGCATGGGGAGCAGGTCGTGGGTGTAGCGGCCGTCGACGGAGCCCCAGCAGAGATGGTCGGAGAGCCAGGGGGTGTTGGTGCGGCGGACTAGATTTTTAAGACGTTTGAGGTGCTCGCGGTTGAGGGGATCAGTGGAGCCGAAGTACATGGAGACGCCGTGCTGGACGACGCGGTACTGATCGAGGATGCTGTCCAGCACAGAGAGAGGACGACCGCCGTCAACCATAAAATTTTCCGAGATGAT
This sequence comes from Acidobacteriaceae bacterium, assembly GCA_049965615.1. Taxonomy (GTDB): domain Bacteria; phylum Acidobacteriota; class Terriglobia; order Terriglobales; family Acidobacteriaceae; genus Acidobacterium. Next base: position 25,099 of record JBMFWD010000007.1, on the reverse strand, counting down.
TTCAAACCAGTCGACGACGGGTTTCTTCTCGAGGATGTGGCGGTAATGAGGCACGCGCAGACCGATACCTACGCCGTAGTCTGTATATCCGTTGAATCGATTGGCTGGCATAGCGGGCAGAGTGGGTTGGAGTGAAGATTTGCGAGTCTCCCGAGAGCCGGGAGACTCGCGGGTGAATTACATGGGGTGTTCGGTATTGCAGCCGCCCTTGCCCTTGCAGCTGTTCTTGCCTTTGCAGCCATTGTTGCCGGACTTGCAGCCGCCCTGGCCCTTGCAGTTGTTCTGGCCTTTACATGCGTGTTTTTCGACCTTGGTCTTGGAAGACTTGGCGAAGGCTCCAAGCATGGCCTGGACAGGGGTCACGGTGGTGGTGGAAACGGGCTGAGCGTTGAGGGCCATGGGAGCTGCACCAAGCAGACCGGTTACGGCGGCGCTGAGCATCATGGCTTTGATCTGATTCTTTGTCATCTAAAAGTTCCTCCGGTGATGTAGACCCGCCGTTTACGGCGGTCTCTGTTGGTTAGAGATTCGTAGACAAAATTGGTTACAGCGATGAGTGGAATTTTTTCGATGCCTGTTACGGCAGGTAATCAGGCTCGATGTACTGCACTCATTTTACGGCTTTCCCGGCGGCAACGGATTGGGTCCCGCGCGGGAGTGACGCCATGATAGACCTTTTGCGGGGTGCTTGAGCGTGAATTTTGCGGGGTGGCGGGTGGCGAGGGGCTTGAGGGAGGAGGTTGCGAGAAACAAAAAGGGCGCGGAACTGGTTGGTTCCGCGCCACTCATCAGGAGGGTTGGTTATGAGTTAGAAGGTGAGTTCGCCGCCGATCTGGATCTGACGGGAGGTGTTTGCCGTCTTGGTGATGGACCCAAAGCTGCTCTTCGATGGATCGAGAGCCGGCGAGGCGAACATGGGATGGTTGAGTGTGTTGAAAGTTTCAAAACGGAGTTGGAAGCCGATGCCCGTGGAGATGGGAAAGTTCTTTAATACCGAGGAGTCGAGGTTGTTGATGCCGTTGGCCCTGATGCTGGAGATGGTCAACGGGAAGGTGCGAAGGTGGTACTGGAACTGGTTCTTGCTGCCGAGGACGAATGGATCGTTGCTGAAGACGGATGAACCCTTGGCTGCTTCGCGGGAGTTGTACTGAATCTGGTTCCCGGTAAGAACCATGTCGCTGCTCCAGAAGAGCGGAGGGCCGGTCTGGTAGCTGTAGATTCCATTAACAACCCAGCCTCCAGCGATTTCATTGAGGAGGCGGTTGTGGAAGTTATGAGCCGTGCCCGGACCAAAGGGCAGGTCGTAGGTAGCGCCAATGACGAGATGGTTGGTGAAGTCAAAGGGCGAGAGGTGCTTGTTCGGAGTTGGATCCGAGGGGTTGAGGTATACGTCGCGGGTGATGAGCTTGGACCAGCCATAGTTGGCGACCAGCCAGAGGCCGTGCGACATGCGGTGCTCGACGCGAGCGTAGAGCGCGTTGAAGTAGGCCTGACCTGTGGTTGCGTTGTCTTCCGTCACGCCATCTTGCGGGAACTGTGGGTAGGGTGAGAGCAACTGCGCCACGGAGGTCTTGCTGCCGTTGAGTGACGTGCCTGGGATCAGACCCTGGAATGGGTTTGCGACCGATTTGGAGAGTGCGTTGATCGCAGTCTGGTCACGCGTCGGGAGCGTGCTCAGATACTGACGAGGCAGGAAGTTGAGGTCGGTGGTGGACACCGGCGTGTGGACGATGTGGTTGCCTACGTAGTCCATTTCAAACATGGTGTTCGGCGTGATTTGCTGCTGAATACCGATGTTCCAGCGCATGGAGTAGGGAGTCTTCGGCTTGGAGTCAATGTAGCTGATGCTTTGGCCGAGGAAGGTTCCCAGGCCGAGCGAGGAGCCGGTGGGCTTGTTGATGCCGTTGGGGAAGGGATCGGAGAGGTAACCGGTTCCCGGAGCTTTGGGGGTGAGGTAGTTGTCGAGTGTTGGCACCAGCGAGGTTTTGGCGCTGAAGCCTTCGTTGTCGAGGACTGGATCGGAAGACCAGGTTCCGTTCGAGTCAAGGTTGGCGATGGTGTACTGGCTGACAAACACGCCGAAGCCGCCGCGAACCACGGTTTTGTCATTGAACATGGCCGGACTCCAGGAGAAGCCGAAGCGCGGGCTGATCCAGTTGGAGTCGTTGGAGTAGTAGGCACCATTGTTTGAGGACGGGTAGGTGAGGCCACCGTTGACCTGGAAAGCGCCCGGTGCCGGGAGCGGCGAAGAATAATCGCCGTTGTTGTAGAGGCCGGCGTAGGCTGCTTCCGCCTGTGAGGCGATGGGGCTCGGGCTGGTGGTGTTGAATCCGTTTACGACTGCGCCGTGCTTGTCGTAGAACGGTGTGTTGAAGTCGTAACGGAGGCCAATGTTGAGGGTAAGGTGACTGTTGACCCGCCAGTTGTCCTGAGCGAAGCCTGCGATGTAGTAGTTGTAGAAGGAGTTGACGGCGTTGCTGTCAAACTCGCCATTGGTGGGCAGGCCGAGCAGGAACGACGCGAAGTCGCCGCCAAAGTTCTGACCGCCCGAACCGGAAGTTGCCTGCACCCAGTTGGTGCCGAAGGTGTAGGAACCAGAGGAGTATTTGTAGGCCGCGGCTCCAAGGCGGTACTGGCGGGCGTCCACACCGAACTTGAAGTTGTGGTTGCCCACAGTCTTCATCAGTTCTGCGAAGAGCTGGTAGGAGTTGGAGGGGAAGCGGGAGTAGCGATTGTTGCCGAGGCACTGGAAGCTGGTCTGGCTTCCGCAACTGCCGCTGAAGCCAATGAAGGGAACGGTGAGAGCTTCCGCGTTGCTCTTGATGTAGGAGGGGAAACCGAGGGTGGTCGGATCGACACCGTCGCCCGGTTCGCCTTCTGTCTGCAGGAAGTAGGTCCAGTTGACACGGACATCGAGAGCTGTGCTTGCGTTGAAGGTGTGTTCCACGTCGAAGGTGGCGCCCCAGTTGGAGCGGTCAAGAGTTCCGCCGGTGGCCGCGTTGTTGAAGTAGTTCTGCTTCAACTGAGAACGCAGGTTGCGGCGGAAGTCGAAGAACATGTGGGTGGCTGCGCCGACATTAAAGTCGAGGCGGCCGAGGAAGTTGTTGTAGTTGTCGATGGAAGGAACGCTGCTGATGAAATTATGTTCGCCGTCCGCAAGTCCTGTAGTGTTGGGGGCCGGGTAGTACTGCAGGTATTTGGCGGCGACGGGGTCGATGGTCAAGCCGGCGTTAGAAAGTACGTTGCCGGGGATGGGCTGGCGGATGATGGTTCCGTTTACGCTTTGCGCGGTGTACGGGTTGTAGAGCTGGTTGGGGTTGGCTTTACCGTTGGCGCAGATCGCGGAGTTGCCATTCAGGTAGCCACTGGGGCATCCGGCAGCAAGCAGGGCTGAGAAGTCGCCAGTGCGTTCAGCGGCGGTTGGGACGGTTGCGAGGTCCGTTGCAGGCTGGGAGTCCTTGAGGCCTTCCCATGCGAACATCCAGAAGATTTTGTTGCGACCGTCGAAGACCTTCGGGATCCAGACGGGGCCGTCAGCTTCGAGGCCGTACTGATTGAAGTGGGTGACCGGGTTGGGCTTGTTGGACTGGTCGTTGAACCAGCTATTGGCGTCAATGGCGGAGATTTGGCCGAACTCGTAGAGCTTGCCGTGGAACTTGTTGCCGCCTGACTTGAGGACCTGGTTGATGACGCCGGCGTAGGTGTGGCCGACGGAGGCATCTGTGTCAAATGCCTGAACGCTGACCTGCTTTACGGTGGCCTGCGGCGGGCTGTAGGCGAGGGTGCCGTTCCAGAGTTCGTCGGGCACGCCGTCCATGAGAATTTCGCTGGTCTGCGAGGGGGAACCTGCGATGCTCCATGCGGCTGCGCCGTTGTTATCGAAAGGGTGCACCTGCGAGGGCTGACCGGTGGGCAGGACGCCGATGGAGAGCTCGGAGAGCATCATCGGGGTGCGGCCATTCAGGGGCAGGTCAGCGACTTCCTTGGTGGTGATGGTTTGGCCAATCGATGCGCTGGCGGTATTGAGAAGCGGAGCGGCGGCGGTTACGGTAACCGTTTGACTGGCGCTGCCGAGCTGTAGCTTCATGTCAATGATCAGGTGCGCCGCGGAGTTGAGTTCAATGCCGGACCGCACTGTCTTCTTGAAGCCTTCACTCTCAACAGTGATGGAGTACTTGCCGGGCAGAAGGAACGGTATGGTGTACTGGCCTGCGGCGTTGGATTTTGACTTGGAGATGGTGCCGGAGTTGACTTCAGTAGCGACGACCTGCGCATTTGGAATGGCTGCGCCGGTGGGATCGGTGACAGTACCGGAGATGGTGCCGCGGGATTCCTGTGCCATGGACTGCTGGGGAGCGAGGAACAAGGCAACGGCGAAGATGATGGAGAGGGCGGACAGTGCGTAGCGCCAGCCCTTCTTGGGAATTTTGCTGGACCGGTGGGTTCTGTCACCCGGCCCTTCTATTTGGTTGAAATGCAGTTTCAGCCTCGACATAGATACATTCCTTTTCAGGAGCGGGGGTAGCCCGCTCGAGAGTGTTCGGCGGCAAGCGCCGTTTGGATGCTTTTTAGATTGCCTTTTGAATGGTGTGGTACGACCACTCTAGGGTACGGTCTGGAGTGTGCCCCTTCCACATAACAACTGTCAAGAGGAGAGTGAAGGCGACCTTCAGGGACAGGTGGACGAGGTGAAAAACTTAGGCTTTTCTGTGGGTCGCGCGAGAAAGGAAAACCGGCCCTGGCGGGCCGGTAGAGAGATGTAAGAGGGGTAAAAAGTGACCTAGAGGTGTGACCTCAGTGTTAGTAATCGGTTACAGTCACTGGACCGCAGTAACGGTTTGTTTGTGGTGGCTGGAGGATGTGGACGGCCGCCATTTGGGGAAGAAGTTTTTGAGTGAAAAACGGGAGGCCTGGGCGAATTTGAGCTGGTGGGAGTGGCTTTCGCGCTGGTGGGGGTGGGCGCCGGGGCCGGTTGAGTCGTACTCGGCGAAGAAAGCGGTCTGGAGGCGGTGGGTCTGGCCGGGATGCCACTCGCGCCATCCGGCGGGAGCGATCTGGGGACCCATCCAGGTGTGGAGATAGACGACGGTGGCGTAGGGCCGCCAGGGTCGGCCGAGGTAGACGTTCTTTACGCCGGGATAGGCGGTGAGGCGGCAGTCGTGGAAGACGAAGGCACTGCTCTGCGTGGGAAAGTGTTTGGATTGGGCTGTGATCATGCCTTCGGAGTGGGGCGTGCTGCGGATGGTGCAGTGATCGAAGTAGGCTTTGGCGTCGCCGAAGACGAAGTCGACGTTGCCTTCGATGTAGCAGTGGGAGAAGTACTGTCGGGCGACTTTGCAGGAGGCGCTGTCGTGGTGGCAGTTCTGGGTGCCGGCGTAGAGGGTGTCCTGATTGCCGAGGAGGCGGACATCGGAGAGGACGGCTTTGTCTGCGGTGAGGTTGAGGGCGAGCGCCTGGGAGCCCTCGGAGGCCTGCTGATGGGTGCGGTTCCAGTCATTGGCGAAGGTGATGTTTTTTGCGAAGAAGTTGTCGCCTGTGACGGTGACAGTGGCGGACTTGAGCGTGCTGCCGGTGGTGGCGGCGCTGTGGTCATCGACGATGACGGTCTGGGCGGGAGTTGCGCCGATGAGGCGGATGTTGGGCTGGTGGATGACGACGGTTTCGCGATAGACGCCGGGCGCGATGCGGATGGTAGCGCCGGTGCCGGGGGCGGCGTCAACGGCGCTCTGGATGGTATGGAATTCGGCGGTACTGTCGAGCGAGACGTAGAGAGCGTGGCGGTAGTTGGGGATGGACTCGGCGGACGGGGGCACGGAGGTATTGACGGGGAATGGCGGGAATTTGCCGGTGCAGTCAATGGCGATTCCGGGCTTGCTGCCTGGAAGTTTGGTGACGGTGACGTGATTGCCGGAGGGGATGAGGTTGCCGAGGTTGGGGCCGAGGGTGAAGTTGGCGAATTCGGCATCGATGGTGGAGTGGCTGAGTCCGTCCGCCCAGACGTTGTCGAGATGGACGCCGAGCGGGTGTTGCGGGTCTTCTCCAACGAGGATGTAGTGGCCGGGGGTGAGGATGTGAATGTTGTGGAGGGTGATGTTGCGGTACCAGGGAATGAGGTGGCCGGCTGCGCGGGAGTAGTGGGGCGTGAGCAGCAGCGGGTACTTTACGTTGCGCATGCAGACGTTGTCGTAGGTGACGTTTTGGACGAGGCCGCCGCGGCTGAGGTCGGACTTGATGCGGATGCCGTTGGTGGTTCCGTCGAGGGTGAGATGGCGGACGAGGATGTGGCTGGCTCCGCCGTTGGTCTCACTGCCGATGGACATGCCGTGGCCGGTGTAGAAGTGATCGTCGGAGATGGTCATGTAGTTGGCTCCGCCGGGTCCGGCCTTGATGGCTACGTCGTCATCGCCGTCGTGAATATAAGAGTGCGTGATGGTTACATTTTTGGACGAGCCGGGATCGATGCCGTCGGTGTTGCGGGCGAGGGCTGGCGTGTTGATACGGACGCCCCATGCTGTGAATCCGTTGGTGTGGTAGACGGCGACGTGAAAGTTGGGCGAGTTGCGGAGGGTGATGCGGTAAAGGATGAAGTTGTTGGAGTGATCGACGACGAGGATGCGGGGGCAGCTCTGGTTAAGGTCTTTGACCTGGGCCTCGTGGGCGAGATCCCACCATGTGACTTTTTGCCCGAGGAGGGTGGCGCCGCCGCGTCCGTCGATGACGCCCTGGCCCATGATGGCGGAGTTGGGTGCGTCGTCGGCGGTGATGAGGGGTTTGCATCCGTGGCCGCGCTTGTCGACGACGCCGCAACTGCCGGGCGTGAGGTCGTAGTCGCGTGGATTGCGCGAGGCGTAAAGCGCGGTTGCGCTATCGATGAGGAGGGTGACGCCGGGGCGGACATGGATGGGGGCGGTGAGAAAGACATGGTTGCTGCCGGAGGAGCTGAGCTCTACGGCGCGGCTGGGGGAGCAGTGGTCGATGGCCTGCTGGATTCGGGCGGTGTCTTCCATGCGCTCTTCTGCCGCGGTGAGCTTGCCATTGGGGGCGGAGAGATGGGCCTTGAGCTGGATGCAGACGGGAGGGTAGTGAGGTTCGACCACTTGGCGGGTGTCCTGGCCGAATGCGGTGACAGCGAGAGGTGCTGCGAGGATGATCGCGAGGGCTGTGAAAATGCGGCGGAAGTGAGAAGAGGGCATGGAAACCGGCTCCGGGCAATGGTCTTACCACTGCTCGGATCAGTCTAGCCGGAGTGGGAGTGGGTATGTCAAGGTGCTGCGCGCACGGCGAATCGCGCACTTTGCGCGCCATTCCATTCGGGGCTCTGGTCGTGGGTTTTCGAAAGATACGCTCTGCGCGCCGGGGACAGCAGACCTATTCCACCCGCATGAAGGCTTCCGCAGGGATGTTTTCAGGCCTGGGGGCGCACTTCGGCGGCAGCGGATTTTTTTCGGGGGGACTTTGCGTCTTCCATGCCCTGGGCTTCCTGCGCGAGTCGAAGGTGCTTTTCCATGAGGCGGCTGGCTTCTTCTGGCTTGCGGGCGCGTATGGCCTTGTAGATTTCGCGGTGGAGCTCGGCGGACTGGCGAAGATCGGTGGAGCGTTCCACCGTTTTGCGCCGTTTGTCATACATGGCGGATGTGATGGTTTCCATGACGGCGGCGAGGATGGGATTGCCGGAGGCGCGCGCGATGATGCGATGGAAGCTGACGTCGTGAATGAGATATTCGCCGGGCTTGTCGAAGGTGGCGTACATCTCGGTGACTTCTTCGGCGAGGGCGCTGTGGTGTTCTTCTTTGCCGCGTTCGGCGGCGAGAGCGGCGAGGTGGCTTTCGAGGATGAGGCGGGCTTCAAACATCTGCCAGAGCTGGAAGCCGTAGAGCGCGCCCATGAGGTCAAAGGAGGATTTGCCGAACTCCGGCGGGCCGTCGGCGACGAAGGTGCCGACGCCGTGACGGATTTTCATGACGCCCATGGCTGCGAGGTATCCGATGCCAGTGCGGAGGCTGGCGCGGCTGATGTTGAGCGTCTGCGCGAATTCGCGCTCGGGAGGAATTTTGTCGCCGGGCTGGAGGGTGCCGTCTTCAATGAGCTTGCGGATATGGTTGACCACCTGCATAGTGCGGTGGGTGTCCGGCTTGTCTTTCCTCGTTATTTGCATGGGCGTTCGTTTCTCCCGAAGCTGAGTCAATCGAGTGACTTGAGAGTAGCACTTCAGATCGGGAACAGTCAGGTTTTAACCGCTTCTTAACAAATGAGTGAACCCGGTCGGACCGCAATCTGTTGCGATTCGACCGGGAAAGAAACAAGAGGACGAACCGGGTGGAACCTATTTTGAAGAAAGTTCGGTGCCAGCCAGTTTGGTGATGTCCTTGCCTTTGGCGGCGTGGACCACAAAGTGAGTGGCCTTCACCTGTGCGTTGGAGAGGATCATTCCTTTTTGCGCGTCGATTTTCACGTTACGGAGCACCAGATCGCGAACTGGAGCTTCGGGCAGGCCGGCGATGGCGCCTGCGTTCTTGCTGTCAGTGGCGATGAAGTTTTCAATGGTGATGTTGTGGAAGTGAGGCGTGAGGCGTGTGACCGGAGCCGCAACGTCTGGCGTGGGCGGATAGATTTTGGGGTAGTATTCGCTGATGATGAGCGCGTTCTTGACGTTCTTCAGTCGGAAGTTTTTGAATACGAGATCGCTGACGTCGTTGCCGCGATCGCGGTTGGCTTTGACGCGGATGCCGTTGTCGGTGCCGTCCATGGTGATGTTGTCGGCGTAGATGTGCTGTGCGCCGCCTGCGATTTCACTGCCGACGGAGAGTCCGTGGCCGTGGAGGAAGGTGCAGTCCTTGATGGTGATCCAGGTGCTGGGGCGGTTGTCGCTGGAGTTTGGCATGCCGGACTTGATGGCGATGTCGTCATCGCCGACATTGGCAAAGACGTGCTCGATGAGCATGTGCTGAACGGAGAAGGGATCGATGGCGTCGGTATTGGGTGCGTGCTGTGGCGCGAGGATGCGGATGTTGCGAATGGTGACGTAGTCGGAGTAGTAGGGAACGATCTGCCACATGCCGGAGTTTTCAGCCGTGATGCCCTCGATGAGGGCGTGCTTGCAGTGATTGAAGACGATGAGGCGGGGGCGGGTGAAGGTGTTGCCCATGACGCCTGCGTCGTGAACTTTGCGAGCGGCCTTCCACCATCCGTAGCCGTTGCCATTGATGGTGCCTTCGCCGATGATGCTGATGTTCTCGGCATTTTTGGCGCTGACGAGGGCCTGGCGGCCGGGGGCGCGGAACTCGGTGATCTGCGGGTAGTCGCTGAAGTCGGGTGAGCCGAGCAGGGTTGCGCCTTTGTCGAGTTTGAGGGTGATGTTGCTCTTGAGGACAATGGGTCCGCTGAGATAGGTGCCAGCCGGCATGAGCACGGTACCCCCGCCTTTGGCTTCGCAGGCATCGATGGCATGCTGGATGGCGGTAGTGTCCTTGGTGGTGCCGTTGGCCTTGGCTCCGTAGGATTGCACATTACAGATGGTCGAACCAGTAACGGCCATTGCAGGTTGGGCGGCAACGACTGATGCGCAGACGGCCAAGGTGGAAAGCAAGAGGATGGAAGAGAGTTTCCGCATTACTGCAGCTCCTTGGTATTAGAAGACGCTCATCATATTACCGCAGAAGTATAAGAGTGGTCATACCACAACTAAAAGAAATCGGGATTTTCTTGGATGAGAAGAACAATCCCGGAAATCCCGTCAGGAGCAGGAGTTGGTATGCAGCCGTGCTTTGGGGAAGAACCTGATTTTACTGGTTGACGCCGCTTGCGAGGAATCCGCCGTCGACGACGATGGTTTGCCCGGTGACGAAGGAGCAGGCATCGGAGGAGAGGAAGATGGCTGCGCCGATGCATTCTTCGGTTTTGCCGAAGCGGCCCATAGGGGTGCGCATTTTGAGTTCCTGGCCGCGTGGTGTGTTGTCGAGCAGGTCAGCGTTGAGCGCGGTGCGGAAGACGCCGGGCGCGATGGCGTTGACGGTGATGCCATGTTTGGACCACTCGACGGCGAGCGAGCGGGTGAGCGAAACGACAGCGGCTTTACTGGCCGCGTAGGCGGCTACCTCATTGAGTGCGACGAAGCTGTTGAGCGAAGCGATGTTGACGATGCGTCCGTAGCCACGGTCGAGCATGTGCCTGCCGAAGACCTGGCAGGCGCGGAGTGTGCCGGTGAGGTTGGTGTCCACGATGCTGTTCCACTCGTCCTCGCGCATGGTGAGGGTGGGTGTGCGCTTGATTTTGCCAGCGCAGTTGATGAGGATGTCCACTTTGCCGAAGGCATCAGTGGTTGCGGCGAGCAGCGCTTCGAGCGAGGCGCGATCGCCCATGTCTGAGGTGAGGCGGAGGGTCTTGCGCCCGCGCTGCTCAATTTCGGCTGCGGTTTCATCGACGTTTTGCTGGCGGCGGGCGCTGGCGACGACGTCGGCTCCTGCGTCGGCGAGGCCCAGACTGAGAGCCTTGCCGATGCCGGAGGTTCCGCCGATGACGACTGCGGTTTTGCCCTGGAGATTGAATAACTGGCTCATGCGATTTTCCTTTTGCTGCTATGCGCCGCGCCCGAGGAAGACGGGGACGATGTGGCGCTCGTAGAGGTTTTCAGTGACGTTTTTGGTGACGACCGGCTCATTGGCTTCCAGGAGATCGAGATAGCGGCGGCCCATTTTGGCAGCAACTTTGAAGCCGACATGGAGCAACTGACGGAAGCTCTGGTTGTAGCCGGGATTGGACTGTACGTGACGGAGCGCGGAGGTGTACTGCTCGGAGGTCCAGTTGCGGACGGCATTGGGCGCGGGCAGCCTGGTGGGGTCAATGTCGATGACGGTGGAGTAGGGGGCGCAGAGCTCTTCGCGATGGGCGAAGGCGTCGGCGTAGACGTCTTTGGCGAGGACGAGACCTTCGCCGCCGGCTTCGGCGAGGCCGATGATTTCTTCAAGCCAGGTGGTGCCGGCAGTCTTGAGGTGCACGCCGCAGTCAAAGCGCTGCATGGTGCGGTAGATGGCCGGGTAAATGGAGAACTTGTCGCTGCCGGAGTGAACGCTGAGCTTGAGGTTGGCGGGCAGGCCGTAGTGCTTGACGGCGTAGGCGATGGCCGCGACGTCGAGGGCCATTTCGAGTTCGAACTGGACGGCGTCGCCTACGTAGTCGACGCCCTTGTTGAAGCGGCCGCTGAATTTAGGGGCGATGGTCTGGATGGGGATTTGCTCGTCTGCAATGGCGGTGAGGATGATGAGCAACTCGATGGGGCTTTGCGCGCGGTCGGTTTCATCCATGGAGATCTCCGGGATGAAGTTGCCCTTGCCCTTGACGCTTTCGATCTTGCGGTAGACCTCGCCTGCGTGCTGGATGGCGGCGAGGAACTTGGAGGCGGTTTCGCGGAGATTGTCGGCGGTGATGGTGAACTCTTCGTCGATGCCTTCGAGTTTGACCTTGCCCTGAAGTTCGGGGTGGCGCTGGATGAAGGCGTCGATATCTGCCTGTGCCGCGGGCTGCCCGATGAGGTCGGCGACGTCGATGGTGTAGAAGTCGCAGGGGGCGAGGAAGCGGTCCACGGTCTGGAGGGTGATGTGGTCCGCGTCGCAAAAGTATGCCTTGTTCCAGCCAAGGGCCTTGACGGCCTCGTCGGCGGCGGCTCGCACGCTGGAGGGCTCAGAACCGATGATGAGGTGCTCGCGATTGGACTTGTTCCAGACGGGAACGACTTCCTTGCCGGCCTTTGCGGCCTGGATGCATGCTGTGAGCTGTGCTTTTGCCTGATGGGCAAAGCGGTCTCCGGTGCCTAACGAATACTTGTTCAACATGAGCGAATTGCTTGCCATTTTACGATGCCTTACCTTCTAAATTACCCCGCCAGGCCCACAGGCCGAGCGCGGGGTTGGGAATGAAAAAGATTTCTTCACCGTCAACGGTGTTCCAGCCTAGCTGGAGCTTGTGAATGTCGTATTTTTGCTGGAGCGCGGAGAGGTCTCCGTATTGGAAGGCGACGCCTTCGACTTCTTCACGGGTAAGATGGCCGGGCGCCCAGGTGATTTGGAATCGGCCCTCGGAGGAGCCGTGAATGAGATGGGCGGCGGCGCTGAGGTCGTTTGCCAGCTCGGGGTTTTTGCGCACAGCTTCGAGCGTGGCGGAGGTTCCGCGATAGCCGTACTTGCGGATGAGCGCATCGATGCCCTTGTCTTCGCCGAACTCGTGTACGCCGGGTGCGAGGATGATGAGCTCGGCGTTGTCCGCGAGGGCCATGCGGGTGCGATAGACGGCCTTGTTGCCGAGCCACGTGGACTGGAACTCGTGAGGGTCAAGGTAGACGACGGCTTTGCGGATGGGCTCGTCGAGGATTTCAAAGTTGACCTTGAGGCTGAGCTCGGCGGCGCGCTCGAAGCACTCGACATCATCGCCGATGAAGAGGCCGCGCACGGCGAGGCCGCCGTCGGCAGTGCGGCCGACTACGGTGAGCACGTAGACGATGGGCAGGTGCTTGAGGAAGTTGTCTGACGCGTAGTTGAGGACGCGACGGACGGGATTGTCGGCGCGGCCCATGATGCGCTCCATGCCGTAGACGGCACCCAGGTAGTGGCTGCGGTTGATGCCTTCGCGTCCGCCTGTTCCAACGAGAATGTTTTTGTTGTAGTTGGCCATGCCGATGACCTCATGCGGGACGACCTGGCCGATGGAGAGGATGAGATCGAAGCCTCCCTGGGAGATGAGGCGGTTGACCTGCGCGGGCCATTCGTAGTCGAGCTTGTCCTCAGAGACTTCGCGGATGAATTCTGATGGGACTGTGCCGAGAGTCTCAATGTCGGTACGCCAGTTGTGGACTTTGAAGATGTCCTGAGGCATGTCGCCGAACATGCGCGTGATTTGCGCGGGCTGCATGGCGACGTGCGTACCGAGTGCCGGGAGGACGGCCTGGAGACGGTCTCCGTAGTGCTGCCATGCGTAGCGGGTGAGCTCTCCGGCGTGGGAGTGGGAGCGAGTTTGATCGGGCGGGACCGCTAGCACACGCTTGCGGTCCCCTAGTTTGACGAGGGTTTCGTTGAGGATCGACTTTAGCTGTTCCCCTGAGATCTGGGTATCAACACTGCCGATGGCGCAGTAGAGGCTCATGCTGTGGCTTTTCCTTCATCAAAGTTAATGTTTGCCGGTGCGAGTTTGGGTGTGATGGCGTGGATGATGAAGAGCGCCAGGAGGTAAGCAACGCATGCGATGGCAAAGAGCGGAATGTAGCTGTGCGTGAAGTACACGATGTAGCCGGTGGCCAACTGGAAGAGCGCGCCGCCGAGGGCGCCGGCCATGCCGCCGATTCCGATGACACTGCCGACTGCGGCTTTGGGAAAGACATCAGAGGGCAGGGTGAAGAGGTTGGCGGACCATCCCTGGTGGGCTGCCGTGGCGAGACCGACGAGGCCGACAACGATCCATAGATTATGGATGAACGGAGCGGCGAAGACAGGCACGACGCAGAGGGCGCAGATAAGCATGGCGGCCTTGCGCGAGATGTTGAGGTTTCTACCGGCGTTGATGAGGATGGAGGAGATGTATCCGCCGCCGATGCTGCCAACGGTTGCGATGCTGTAGACGATGACGATGGGCAGGCGATTGGACGCGAGACTGAGTCCGAATGTGGTTTGCAGATAGCGGGGCAGCCAGAAAAGATAGAACCACCAGATGGGATCGGTGAGGAACTTGCCGATGGAGAAGGCCCATGTTTCCTTGCAGGGCAGGACTCGGCTCCAAGGGACTTTGTCTATCTTTTCGATGGGGTCGCTAAGGATGAGATCGAGTTCCGCCTGCGAGACGCTGCGATGTTTTTCCGGCCGGTTGTAATAGAAGAGCCAGATGATGAGCCAGACGATGCCGAAGGCGCCTGTGACGACAAAGGCTCCGCGCCAGGTAACGGCTACGACCAGCGTTGGAACGATGAGGGGGACGACGATGTTGCCGATGTTGGAGCCTGAGTTGAAGATGCCGGTGGCAAGGGCGCGTTCGCGCTTTGGGAACCACTCGGCGACTGCCTTGATGCAGGCGGGGAAGTTGGCGGCTTCGCCGAGGCCGAGCATGAACATGGCGATGCCGAGGGTGATGACGGAGAAAGCGGCGCCGGGCAGCATCGCGGCGATGCTCCAGAGCGTGATGGCGATGGCGAATGCCTTGCGGGTACCGAGCTTGTCGGCGAGTCCGCCGGCGACGACCATGCCGATGGCATAGGCGATCTGGAAGCAGAAAAGGATGTAGCCGTACTTGACGCTGTCGAGGCCGGGGATGACGCCCTGGAGGAACTTCTCAAGGTAAGCTAGGACGCCACGATCAACGTATGCGATGAGCGTGGCGAAGAAGAGCATCGTGCAAACGACCCAGCGCTGGTGCGAAATGCGATTCCCAGAGCCGAAGGTGCTGAAGAACGAGTCAGATTTTGCGGCTTTTGCGGCCATTGAATCTCCAAACTTCAAGCGCGATACCGGATCGGCGTCCGGCGGTGTGCTACAGGCGGTATGCGGACTTTACCAGCTTATAAGTAAGGTCGTGAACCACTTCAAACGCTTCCTGTTCCGTTATGCGGTACTCGGTGACAAGGCGGGCGAGGAAGGCGCAGTCGATGCGACGGGCAACGTCATGGCGCGCGGGAATCGAAAGGAAGGCGCGGGTGTCGTCGTTGAAGCCGACGGTGTTGTAGAAGCCAGCCGTCTCGGTAGCCTGCTCGCGGAATCGCATCATGCCTTCGGGGCTGTCGTGGAACCACCAGGGCGGGCCGAGGCGCAGGCAGGGGTAGTGGCCCGCGAGCGGGGCGAGTTCGCGGCTGTAGGTGGTTTCGTCGAGGGTGAAAAGAATGATGGTGAGTTTTGGTTCGTTGCCGACGACTTCCAGCAGGGGGCGGAGTCCATCTACATAATTGGTTGCGGTGGGAATGTCGGCGCCGACGTCGCGGCCGTATTTCTCGTATAGCTTGCGATTGTGATTGCGGGCGCTGCCGGGATGAATCTGCATCACGAGGCCGTCTTCGACGCTCATGCGGGCCATTTCGGTGAGCATCTGCGCGCGGAAGAGTTCCTGTCCGGATTTGTCAGTATTGCCGGAGAGGATTTTTGCGAAGAGTTGCGCGGCCTGTTCGGTAGAGAGATTGGCGGTGTTCGCGGTGGGGTGGCCGTGATCGGTGGCGGTTGCGCCGAGGGTCTTGAATCGCTCGCGGGATTTGCGCAGTGCGTTGAGGTAGCCGGTCCAGGTGGCTGTGTCTTCGCCGGTGAGCGTGCCGAGGCGGGCGATGTTTTCGCGAAAGCCGTCGAATTCCGGATCGACGACGGAGTCTGGCCGGAAGGTGGGAATGATGCGGGCTTTCCAGCCTGAGTCAAGGATGGCCTGGTGGTCGGCGAGGTTGTCGAGCGGGGAGTCGGTGGTGGCGAGGACTTCCATGTGGAAGCGGTCGTAGAGGGCGCGGGGCAGGAACTCAGGGGTGTTCAGTTTTTCCGAGATGGTATCGAAGTAGAGGTCTGACGTCTTTTCGGAGAGGTGCTCAGTGAGACCGAAGAGTTCCTGGAAGGAGAAGTCGAGCCAGAGGCGGGTGGGCGTGCCGCGAAAGAGATGGTAGTGGCTGGCGAAAAGGCGCCAGACGTTGCGTGGATTTTTAATTTGTTCGACGCCAATCTCGAGGTCTTCCATGGAGACACCCTGGCTGTAGAGCATCCGATAAATATAGTGATCGGGCTGTACAAAGAGCTTTGCGGGGTCCGGGAAGGGCTGGTTGTGCACAAACCATGCGGCCTGAGTGTGCCCGTGGGGGCTGATGATGGGCAGGGCCCGAACGCTTTCGTATAGCTCCCTGGCTATTTTTCGGGTGGCGGGATCAGCGGGAAATAGACGGTCCTCATGAATCAGCATGGTCGGAAATCTCACTTTGAGGTTGCGGGAACATCATAACTGTCCGGGCGAAGGTCTGACCACAAGCATACACGCATCGATGGGCGATGCGACAGAGGGCGAAAAAAGAGGGCAATTTTTTTTGATGAGGTGGGGTACCGCAACTATCCCGCGCCCAATGTGGTTGGCGGGGCGCACTTTGTCCAGGCGTAAAGATGAGCTTTCGGGTAACGGAGTTTCAGCTTCTATATGCGAGGCTGGCGTAATGAGAGACTACGCACGGAGGCCGGTGGAGCAGTTGCGAGACGTGGGTCTGGTGGATGTCGATGCTGCGGGTGGGATGGTAGTAGCGCCAGAGGAAATAAACAAAAACGAGGGCGAGAAGAAGCGGTAGGAAGGAAAGAATAACCTTGAGAATGGCCCTTCCTTTCCCTTTGTAGTTCGTGGCAGCCATGATCTTATGTTACTGCAGATAGAAACGGGCGGGAGAAGACGTCGCCTGCTGATTTTGAAGCTTGTGTATTTGGCAAAAGCCAAGATCAGTTCGATGCGTGAATCGCCCGGGAAGGGCCGATTCCGGCATCAAGACTTAGCCAATGCGTTTTTGGCGCGTCGCGTTTGGACGGCGGCGGCCAGTTCGCGCAGAAGGGTGAGGGTTTCCGGCCAGTCGATGCAGGCGTCTGTGATGCTTTGCCCGTAGACGAGCGGGGAGCCGGGGACTAGCTTTTGCGCTCCGGCCACGAGGTTGCTTTCGATCATGACCCCCATGATGCGGTTTTCTCCGGCGGCCAGTTGGCTGCAGACGTCACGGCAGACGGTGGCCTGCTTGCGGTGGTCTTTGCTGCTGTTGGCATGGCTGCAGTCGACCATGATGCGGGGTGCGACGCCGGTTTTTTTCATCTGCTGTGCGGTGGAGTCGACGGATGCGGCGTCGTAGTTGGTGACCTGGCGGCCACCGCGCAGGATGATGTGGCAGTCGGGATTGCCGGAGGTGAGCAGGATGGCGGCCTGGCCGGTGTCGGAGGTTCCGAGGAAGGTGTGCGGATGGCTGGCCGAGAGGATGGCCTCGATGGCGATTTGAACGTTGCCGGATGTGCCGTTTTTGAATCCGACGGGGCAGGAGAGGCCGGAGGCGAGCTGACGGTGGACCTGGCTCTCCGTGGTGCGCGCGCCGATGGCGCCCCAGCTGACGAGGTCGGCGACGTACTGAGGGGAGATCATGTCGAGGTATTCGGTGCCGGCGGGTACGCCTGTTTCCGCGAGGTCGAGCAGGAGGCGGCGGGCCATGCGCAGGCCTTCACTGATGCGGAAGGATTCATCGAAGTAGGGATCGTTGATGAGGCCTTTCCAGCCGAGCGTGGTACGCGGCTTTTCAAAGTAAACACGCATGACGAGCATAAGATCGCTGGAGAGTTCGGCGATGGCTTCCTTGAGCAGGCCTGCGTATTCGCGGGCAGCCGCGGGGTCGTGAATGGAGCATGGGCCGACGACGACGACGAGACGATCGTCTTGTCCGTTGAGGATGTCAACAATCTGGCGGCGCGCCTCGAAGACGGTGCGCGAGGCGTTGTCGGTGACAGGCATCTCTTCCTCAAGAAAGATGGGAGGAAGGACGATCTTGCTGGATTTGATCCTGAGATTATTTGTGGGGTACGTCATGGACTTTTACTCAGGATACTAGAGGAATCGGGTGGTTCGAGGGTGGGGGGACAGCTCCGGCGGGACTTTGCCCGAATATCGACCAGAAGTGGGTCTGAGGGCGCATCCAAACTGGTGTAAAGTGTGTGACGATGATACCGAATCCGCCCGGTAGTCTTGAAGACCAGATTGTCGAACTGCGTGAGCAGGTCCGCCGGATGGAGGCGGCGCTGCGTCGTCATGGGATTGAAGTGGTGGATGGCGAGTCTGCTTCCGCCCTGCCGAGGCCATTGGCGGCCACGCCAGAAACCGTGATGTCTGCGCCGGGAGCAGTGACTGCCCCGCCGTCGAAGGTTCCCGGCGATTTTGTGCGAGCACAGGAGATCGTAACGGCACCGGATACATTTGCTGGCGGGGGAGTTCCGCGAGCAGGTTCGCAGCGCCTTAAGTTCGAGGAGCAGCCGGCGGCAGAGCGTTCGCTGGAGAGCCGCATCGGGTCGCAGTGGTTTAACCGGGTGGGCATCCTGGCGATGCTGATCGGGGTGGCGTGGTTTCTGAAGCTGGCTTTTGACAATCACTGGATTGGGCCGATGGGGCGGGTTGCGATCGGGCTGCTGGCGGGCGCGGGGCTGATTGTATGGTCGGAGCTTTTTCAGAAGCGCGGATATGTGCTGTTTTCGTATTCGCTGAAGGCGATTGGAAGCGGCACACTTTACCTGTCGTTGTGGGCGGCGTTTTCGGTCTACGGTTTGCTGCCTGCGTGGGCTGCCTTTGCCGCAATGATTGCCGTGACGGCCTTTAACGGATTCATGGCATGGCGGCGCGATGCGGAACTGCTGGCGCTGTATGCGATTCTGGGCGGGGTATCCACGCCGCTGCTGGTTTCGACCGGCGGCAACCATGAGATTACGCTATTCAGCTATTTGCTGATTCTGGACCTGGCAGTGCTGGCGCTGGTGGCGCTGCGGCCGTGGTCGCGACTGCTGTTTGTGGCCTTCTGGAGCACGGCATTTTTTGTTTTTGGCTGGTGGGTGAGCGATTACACGCAGGAACAGGCAATTCGCACGGCGATCTTTGTGGGCTGCTTTTTTCTGATTTTTGCCGTTGCGCCGCGGCTGGTGCGGGTGGATTTTGCCTCGGCGGATCGGCTTTCTGCATGGGACCACCTGGCGATGGTGATCGTGCCGCTGGTGAATGCGTGCCTGGGCTTTGTTGCGTTTTACGGTCTGTTGACTCCGGCAGCGGCGAAGTGGGCGGCGCCGTGGCTCGCGGTGCTGTTTGGCGCCTTTTATCTACTTCTTTTGCGGCTACCGAAACAGGGTGTTCTGCGGGCCAGCCCCGCGCTGCTTTCAGCCCTTCACCTGGCGATTGCGGTGGTGTTTTTAACGATTGCGATTCCGCTGAAGACGCATGGGCGCTGGCTGACGATAGGGTGGCTGGTGGAGGGCGCGGCGCTGGTGTGGCTGGCGAGCCGGTTTGGCCAGCGACTGGTGCAGGTGCTGGCGCTGCTCTGCCTTGCGCTGGGATTGTTGGCGCTGGTTACAGTGAATCCTTCGGCTGGGACGACGCCGATCTTCAACCAGCGATTTGGAACTTACGTGGTGGCGATTGCGGTGTTTGCGCTGGTGGGTTGGCTGGCGTGGAAGAGCGGCGGCGAGCAGCAGCCTGAGCCGCCGGTTCCGTGGCTGGGGCTGGCCGCTGGATCAGTGCTGGTGGTGAACGCGCTGATTCTACTGGCGGTGAGCCTGGAGATTCACAGTTACTGGTGGTTGCTGCGTTGGCGGGGTGTGCCGGCGGAGGCGCACAACCACTCGATTTATGCGCAGTTCAGCTACTCGGCGTTCTTTATGCTGTTTGGGGCGGCGCTGCTGGCTGTGGGCTTCTGGCGGCGGTCTTCTTTCCTGCGCTGGCAGTCGCTGGTTTTGTTGGCGGTGACGATTGCGAAGGTGTTCCTAGTGGACATTTCGCGGTTGAGCCAGGAGCTGCGGATTGTGAGCTTTCTGGGGTTGGGCGCGCTGCTGCTGGTGGTGAGCTTTGCGTATCAGCGTGACTGGCTGAATTTGCGGAAGCAGGGAGAGTGATTCCGGTGAGATATGCGGCGGTCTTGCTGCTGCTGGCCTTTGCAGCGAATGGCTCGGCTGTGAGGCCGGAGATGAAGTATTTCCGATACGAACGCAAGGTGGAAAACACGCCGCAGAGTGCGCGGCAGACCTGCGTGGCGATAGAGCCGGGCGTATTTGCTCGCGCCGCAGAGGGTCTGACGGACCTGCGCCTGTACCACGGGAGCGTGGAGACTCCTTATGCCTTGCGCAAGGCTGCGCCAGCGGCCCAGGCAGACGAGACGGTGACGCCCTTGAACCTTGGCCGGCGTGGAGGCCAGACGGTGTTTGATGCGGCCATGCCTGCCGGGGAATACGGCGATGTTGCGCTGGACGTGACGGGACAGAACTTTATTGTGACGGTGAAGGTGAGCGGGAGCCAGACGCAGTCGGGCGGAGCATGGACGAAGATTGGGTCGTACACGATTTTTGATTTAACGCGGGAGAAGCTGGGTCGAAGCACTGTGCTTCATCTGCCGAGGTCGGATTTCCGGTTTCTGCATTTTGATATGGATGGGGCAATTGCGCCTGAGCAGGTGAAGGGGCTGAAGGTGCTGCACGTTGCGGCCAGCCATCTGCGATATGTAACGGTGGCGGAGTCTTCGGACGTGGAGCAGAAGGGGCGGGAGTCGGTGATCCGGTTTACAGTGCCCGCGCATATGCCGGTGGACCGTGTGGTCTTCGATGTGGGAGCGAGTCCGACGGATTTCAGCCGGGACGTGCAGATTCGCGTGCAGCCGGTAATGCCTGCGAAAGCGAGTGATTCGGAAGAGCCGCGAGCATCGTTGGAGGCCTATGGCAATCTGCTCAGGATTCATCGGGTGGAACAGGGACACCGGTTGAACGAAGAGCGGCTGAGCGTTGCGGCTCCCGGAGGAGTTCCTGATGCGGCGGCGCGCTGGACGGTGACGATCGAGAACGGCGATGACACGCCGATTGCGTTGCATGCGGTGCGGCTGGAGATGGTGGAGCGGGACGTTTGCTTTCATGCGGAGGGAGGAGCGGACTACACGCTCTATTATGGCGATGCTGCGCTGAAGGCTCCGCAGTATGACTACGCTACGCTGTTTGTTCCACAGTCCGATGCAGCTACAGCGAAGCTGGGGCCGGAGGTGGAGAATCCGGAGTATGAGCCTCGGCCGGATACGCGGCCTTTTTCCGAGAGACATCCGGGATTGCTGTGGGCTGCGCTGGTAATCGTGATACTGCTGCTGGGCGCGATTGCGCTGCGTTCGGCCAGGCACGCGGGGCCAGCTTCATAAGCTGAAGTGGCGGGATTGTAAAAAGGAAAGCCGGACGAGTCGTCCGGCTTTCCTGCGTGATGGGTAGCCGGCTAGTGGCCGATTTTGCGAAGAGGCCTGCCGGACATGAGGTTGCGCTCGATGAATTCGAGGGTGATGTTCTTGGTCTCCGGCACCAGGAAAATGGTGAAGATAATGAACAGCACATTGAATCCGCCGTAGAGCCAGAAGGTTTGCGCCTGCCCGAAGTTATCGAGCAGGGAGAGGAAGGTGGCGCCGACGATGAAGTTGGCGACCCAGTTGGTGAGGGTAGAGATGGCGACGCCGAAGTCGCGCCCGTTGATGGGCTGAACCTCCGAGCAGAGGATCCAGATGAGCGGACCTGCCGACATGGCGAAACCGACGATAAAGACGAGCAGCATGACCACGGTGAAGATCTGCTCGGTATGGGTGCTAATGCCGAGATGCATCATTGTGCCTACGACGCCCATGCCGATGGCCATGACGGTGAATCCCGTGTAGAGGATGGGCTTGCGGCCGAGTTTATCGACGAACCAGATGGCGATGAAGGTGGCCAGCACGTTGGTGAGTCCTACGATGGCAGTGAACCAGAGCTGGGCTTCGGTCTTGTAGCCCATGTCCTGGAAGATGCGCGGGGCGTAGTACATGACGACGTTCATGCCGGTGAACTGCTGCACGACCTGGAGGAGAACTCCGAGGCCGACGGAGCGGCGGAAGTTGGAGTTCTGGAGGAACATGTGCCAGCCGTGCTGAGGAATGCCGAGCTGGGCTGCGATTTCCTGCTCTTCCTGCGCGACAATTTTGGGATTGCCACGGAGCTTGAGGAGTACGCGGGTGGCCTGTTCCTTGCGGCCACGCATCATGAGCCAGCGGGGGCTTTCCGGCAGGGCGAAGACGCCGAGGAAGAAGAGCGCGCCGGGGATGGCGATGATGCCGAGCATCCAGTGCCAGTTGCCGGAGTAGCTGAAGGCTGTATCTGACAGGAAGGCGACGAAGATGCCGATGGTGATCATCAACTGGTAGAAGGAGACCATGGAGCCGCGGATGTTCTCGGGCGCGATTTCTGCCAGGTAGATGGGTGCGGTAAAGGAGAGCATGCCGATGGAGATGCCGAGGATGAGGCGGCCAATCAACAGGATCTGAACGGTGTTGGCTACGCCACAAATGATGGAGGCGACGACAAAAATGAAGGAGCCGAGGAGCAGGGAGCGCTTGCGCCCAAGGCTCTTTGCCATCCATCCGGCTGCGATAGCGCCAACGGCCGCGCCCAGCATCATCCAGCTGACGATGTGCTCGAGGACCGCATCAGAGATGCCGAAGTCGTGTTGAATAAACTGCTGAGCGCCGGAGATGACGCCGATATCCAGCCCGAACATCAAGCCGGCCAGGGCCCCAAGCAAGCCGATCATGACGGCGGCTGCTTTGGGATGGGCTTCAATTGTAACCGATTGCACTTTATCGCTCATGGAAACTCCATCGAAGATTCGCCGGTTGGATGGACGTGCCGGGAAGCCTCTTTCCCATTTCTGGTTTTGAGGCGCGGAAACACGCGGGCCGATCCGACTCCAGCGATTGTAGTGGCATGAGTCAATCTCTGACCAGATGGAAGCTTTGGAGGGACCAAACGTCACAGCCGAGGCCAAGGATATCGTGTGAGGGATGGCCGACAAAATCGGAGCTGAATGGATTTATGAGTGAAGCCGGGTGATTGGGCGAAGAAAAGAAGACAGTTGCGGATGCGAGGCATTATCTTCGTGGGGCATATCCGTAACGGGGAGGAGCAGCGATGAATCGTCGAGATTTGCTGAAGAGCGCGGCGGGTGTGGCTGGCGCGGCGGCGTACACGAAGCGGTTTTATTACGAAGGGGATGCTGCGCCGGATGTGCGGGTGCAGGTGGATGGTCCAGAAGGTACGGTGCGGGGTTTGCAGGTGTGGCAATTCACGCCGATTTCGCCAGACCGGCTGACGTCGTAGGGAGCAAGTAAGGACGGGGGGAAGTTTAGGCATGCGGATGAATCGGATCCTGTTGAAGAGCGCGCTGGTGGGGGCGCTGGGCGGGTTGCTGTTTGGCTTTGATACGGCGGTGATTGCGGGCTCGACGCGCTCGCTGACGGCGACGTTTGGGTTGAGTCCGTTCTGGCTGGGCGTGACGGTTTCCGTGGCGCTGTGGGGCACGGCGATTGGTGCGCTGACGGCCGGCGAGCTGGGCGAGCGGATGGGCGGGCGCGGCGCGCTGCGGGTGATGGCGGCGCTGTATCTTATTTCTGCTCTGGGCTGCGCGTTTGCATGGAACTGGGATGCACTGCTGGTGTTCCGGTTTATCGGTGGGCTGGGGATTGGCGGATCGTCGGTGCTGGGGCCGGTGTACATCTCGGAGATGGCGCCGGCGAAGTGGCGCGGGCGGCTGGTGGGGATGTTCCAGGTGATGGTGGTGACGGGGATTCTGCTGGCGTACGGGTCGAATTTTGTGGTGGGGCTTTTCCACTTGGGGAACATGGAGTGGCACTGGCAGCTGGGGATTCCGGCGCTGCCTGCGCTGGTGTTCCTGGTGCTGCTGTATGGGATTCCGCGGAGCTCGCGCTGGCTGGTGACGCAGAACCGGATTGAAGAGGCGCGCGAGGTGCTGCAACTGATTGGCACTCCGGATACGGATGCCGAGCTGGCCGAGATTGTCCGGTCGGTGCATCTGGACCGGTCGCAGAAGCGGGAGGCGATCTTCCAGAAGAAGTATGCGTTTCCGATTTTTCTGGCAATGGCGACGGGGATCTTTAACCAGCTGGCTGGGATTAACGCGATTCTGTACTACCTGAATTCGATATTTGCTTCGGCTGGGTTCAGCCGGATGTCGAGCGCGGGGCAGGCGGTGATTATCGGGCTGACGAACCTGATTGCGACACTGTTTGCGATGACGATTATCGACAAAGTGGGGCGGAAGAAGCTGCTGCTGGTTGGCGCGGTGGGGATGGTGTTCTGCCTGGCGGGGGTGGGCTGGCTGTTCCAGGTGCACAACCAGTCTTCGCTGCTGCTTTGGCTGCTGGTGGGCTACATTCTGTTCTTTGCGATATCGCAGGGGGCGGTGATCTGGGTGTACATCAGCGAGGTTTTCCCGAACAAGGTGCGGGCGAAGGGACAGAGCCTGGGCGCAACTGCCAACTGGATTACGAATGCGCTGATTGCGTGGTTCTTCCCGCTGGTGGCGGCGTGGTCGGATGCGGTTCCTTTCTATGGGTTTGCGGCGATGATGGCGCTGCAGTTTGTGCTGGTGCTTTGGCTGTGGCCGGAGACCAAGGGCAAGACGCTGGAGCAGATCCAGGCGCATTTCCGGATTGATTGAGAAGGCTGGTGCGGGCCTGTAGGAGAATGGAAGCAGGAGCACCATGGACAAGCGCAGATGGATTGACGTGAGGCAGCCGGGCGAGTTTGCGTCCGGGCATATTGAGGGCTCAGAACTGGTGCCGCTGGGGCGGCTGGGCCGTGCCTGCGAGACCTGGGACCGCAAGCAGCCTTTGACGATTGTGTGCCTGAGCGGGCATCGTGCGGGTATGGCGCAGCGACAGTTGCAGGGGCGGGGTTTTGAAGACATTTATGTGCTGCCGGGCGGAGTACGGAAGTGGCGGGCCGCCGGCAAGCCGCTGGTGAAGACGCCACAGACGACGGCGGACCTGGTACGGAAATGGGCTGGACGGGGGGCGATTGTGCTGGCGGCGGCGGCGCTGGCGTACTTTCTGTCTCCGTGGTTCCTGGTCATTCCGGCGGTGCTGATGGTGCGCTGGTTTGCGATGGGGTGAGGCGTGTTCGAGTTTGAACGGCCGGGGACAAGTCTGACGTTTTAGACCGGGGACATCTCTGACACTTTTTCCTTATGAGGAAGTTTTTTGTTTTTGTTTGTTGGCCACGCGGGGTGGTTCAACGGGACCAGTTTACTGCGGCTTGGGTCGAAGCCGGCCAGTGGACGTTGTTGGAAGTAGAGGTTGAAGAGATTGTTGCCGATGGGCAGCAGTCCGATGGTCTCTCCCCAGAGCAGGTGTGTGAGGAAGATATCTTTTCTTTTCCATCGGAAATGTCCCTGGCTGTGGACGGTTCGCACCTGCATGTTGTCGGGGTATTCGAACTCGGGCAGGCTTGCGGGGTAAGGGCGTGTTGAGTTGAACGGCCGGGGACAAGTCTGACGTTTTAGACCGGGGACATCTCTGACACTTTTTCCTTATGAGGAAGTTTTTTGT
>JBMFWD010000006.1:0-104212 GCA_049965615.1 Acidobacteriaceae bacterium | reverse complement strand
GTTGTGACCGGCGTCGAGATGTTCAAGAAGCAGCTGGACGAAGGCATGGCGGGCGACAATGCGGGTCTTCTTCTGCGCGGCATCGCAAAGGAAGACGTGGAGCGCGGCATGGTTCTGGCGAAGCCGGGCTCGATTACGCCTCACACCCGGTTCAAGGGCGAAGTTTACGTTCTGTCGAAGGAAGAAGGCGGACGTCACACTCCGTTCTTCAACGGGTATCGTCCGCAGTTTTACTTCCGCACGACGGATGTGACGGGCACGGCGAAGCTGCCTGAGGGCACGGAGATGGTGATGCCGGGCGACAACATCGCGCTCGAGATCACGCTCCTGACCCCGGTGGCGATGGAGAAGGGCCTGCGCTTTGCGATCCGTGAAGGCGGACGCACGGTCGGCGCCGGGACCATCACCGAGATTCTGGAGTAGTTATTCGGACCTGTTGTGTGGGCTGGTCCCGGGCGCGAACCTGAGACCAGCCGGAAAAGATTGAACCAGTTGGCGGGATGTGAAGTCCCGGGACTCAGGAAGATACGGACATGGTTGGACAGAGAATTCGCATCCGGTTGAAGGCTTACGACTATCGGGTGCTGGACACCTCGACGGGGGAGATTGTGGACACGGCCAAGCGCACGGGCGCACAGGTTGCGGGTCCGATTCCCTTGCCGACGGTCAAGAACAAGTATTGCGTTCTGCGCTCGCCCCACGTGGACAAGAAGTCGCGTGAAGCGTTTGAGATTCGCACGCACAAGCGGCTGATCGACATTCTTGAGCCGACCCAGCAGACCGTGGATGCGCTGATGCGCCTGGATCTGCCGGCTGGTGTGGACGTCGAGATCAAGGCGTTTGAAAAGTAAGTTGCCGGCTCGAGGCAGCTTGAAGAAGTGAACGGAAGCAAGCCCGGCAGTGCGCTGCATGGCGGCGCATGATGAGGAGAGAAGACATGGCAGTTACGGGAATTCTGGGTAAGAAGATCGGCATGACCCAGGTGTTTGACGAGAAGGGTGAGGTTCACCCGGTAACGGTTCTGCAGGCAGGACCTTGCGTTGTTACCCACCTGAAGACGGCCGCGAAGGATGGCTACGACGCCGCACAGATTGGCCTGGTGGAGTTTGTGAAGGCGTCGAAGGTAACCAAGCCGATGGCGGGTCACTTTGCGAAGAGCGACGTGGCTCCGGTTCGCCTCGTGAAGGAAGTCGCAGTGGAAGCGGGCAAGGCGAGCGCCGATGGCGAGGCGAGTGAGGCTGTGAAGGCCGGCGACCGCGTTCTGGTGGACATCTTCGTGGATGAGAAGTTTGTGGATGTAATCGGCACGAGCAAGGGACGCGGGTTCTCCGGTGTGATTCGCCGTCATGGATTCGGCGGCGGCCCGAAGTCGCACGGTCATATGTTCCAGGTGCAGGGCTCGATCGGCGCCTCGTCTTTCCCGTCGCGCGTTTTCCCTGGGCAGCGGATGCCGGGCCACTACGGTACGGACCGGGTTACGGTTCGAAACCTGCGGATTCGCGGGATTGACCTGGAGGAAAACCTGCTGCTGGTGGAAGGCGCAGTGCCGGGACCTCGGGAAGGCTATGTGCTGATCTCGAAGGCGAAGGCTCCACCGCGTGAGCGCCGCGGATTCTCGGGTGCGGGGACGGTTGATCCTCTGAAGGCTTCGAAGAAGGCTGCCGGCAAGAAGAAGTAAGGTCGGCTGGTGGAAGCACGGGCGTTCCGGGCAACAGGGGGACGCGGTTACAGCAAGATTTGGAAGCAGCCTAAGGCGAGAGTCGCCGGTTCGCTGCAAGAAGAGAAGACAATGGCAAACGTGGACGTTTTGGATCTCGGTGGAAAGAAAGTCGGCACGCTGGAGCTGGCCGATGAGCTTTTCGCGCCGAGCGAAGTGAATGATGCGCTGCTGTGGGAAGCGGTGAAGCACTACCGCGCATCGCTGCGCCAGGGAACGCATGCCACCAAGAACCGGAAGCTGGTTTCGGGTTCAGGCAAGAAGCTTTGGAAGCAGAAGGGCACGGGCCGCGCTCGTGTTGGCTCGGTTCGCTCGCCTCTGTGGCGGCATGGCGGTACGGTGCACGGACCGCAGCCCCGGTCGTATGACTATGCTTTCCCGAAGAAAAAGCTGCTGGGCGCGCTGCGTTCGGCAGTGGCGGCGAAGCTGGCTGACGGCAAGCTGACGGTGGTGGAGAGCCTGGAGCTGAATGAGCCGAAGACGAAGCTGTATCGTTCGGCGCTGGACAAGCTGGAGGCCAAGCGCAGCACGCTGCTGGTGGAATCGAGCCAGTCGCTGACCGAGAACCTGGTGCTGGGCACCGGAAACCTCGCGAACGTGGAACTGGTACTGAACAGCGAAGTGCATCCATATGATCTGCTGCGCTACGAGCGGGCGATCTTTTCGCGGGCTGCGATTGAAAAGCTGCAGGAGTCGCTGAAGAAGACGGTCTCCCGACGCAGAAAGGCTGAGGTGGCCTAATGGCGACGATTTATGACGTGATCCGGCGCCCTCTGATTACCGAGCGGGCACTGACGGTAAAGGAAGTAGAGAACACGCTGGTATTTGAAGTGGCTGCGAAGGCGACGAAGACCGAAGTGAAGCAGGCTGTTGAGGCTCTGTTCAAGGTAAAGGTCGAGAATGTTCGCACCGCGAATTATGTGGGCAAGGAGCGCCGTCGGGGCAAGTTCAGCGGGTATCGTCCGGACTGGAAAAAGGCGTATGTGCGTCTGGCTCCGGGACAGAAGATGCCGGAGTACGTGAACAGCCTGTAGGGGCAGCTTTTGGCTACTAGCTTTTAGCTATTAGCTGGTGAGTTTGCCGGGTATGAGTAGAAATTCAGGAAGTTTGGAACAAGCTGGAAGCGGAAGCAATAAAGAACCGCAGATGGCTGAAAGCTAAGAGCGAATTATGCCGATTAAGACATATCGACCAATCACGCCGACGCTTCGCTTTAAGACGACGCTGGTCAACGACGATATCACCACCGATAAGCCGCACAAGCCTCTGCTGGCAAAGAAAGTGCGCACGGGCGGACGCCGCAACGCGGGCGACCTGACGATTCGTCATCATGGCGGCGGACACAAGCAGAAGCTTCGCCTGATCGACTTCAAGCGCGACAAGTTCGGGATTCCGGGCCGCGTGGCGACGATTGAATATGATCCGAACCGTTCTTCGCGTATCGCGCTGATTCATTATGCCGATGGCGAGAAGCGCTACATCCTGCAGCCGGTTGGGCTGAAGGTGGGCCAGGAGATCATGAGCGGACCGGAGGCGGACATCCTGGTGGGCAACGCGTTGCCGCTGCAGAACATTCCTGCCGGTACGACGGTGCACAATGTGGAGCTTCGTCCGGGCAAGGGCGCGCAGATGGTGCGTTCGGCTGGATCTTCGGCGCAACTGGTGGCGAAGGAAGGCGACTATGCGCTGTTGAAGCTGCCTTCCGGCGAAACCCGCAAGGTGCTGATCAACTGCATGGCGACGGTAGGCCAGGTAGGCAACACCGATCACGAGAATGTGACGATCGGCAAGGCCGGCCGGAACCGCTGGAAGGGCATTCGCCCGACGAACCGCGGCGTAACGATGAACCCGGTGGATCACCCGCACGGCGGCGGCGAGGGCAAGACCTCGGGTGGCCGTCACCCGGTGACTCCGTGGGGCCAGCCGACGCGGGGCTACAAGACGCGGAACAACAAGCGGACCGATTCGTTCATTGTGAATCGCCGCGGCAAGAAGTAGGAAGGCAGCTTTTAGCTACTAGCTTTTCGCTTCTAGCTGGAACGCCGCAAGATGGAAACAGATTGGAAGCTCGGAAGAAGAGCTAAAAGCTAACGGCTAGAAGCTAATAGCTGAATGAGGTTTTGAATGGCACGGTCGACGAAAAAGGGTCCTTTCATTGACGGGCATCTGATGGTGAAGGTTGAGGCGATGAATCAGGCGAATGACCGCAAGGTGATCCGCACCTGGTCGCGCCGCTCCACGGTCCATCCGGATATGGTTGGGCACACGATTGCCGTACATAACGGGAAGAAGTTTGTTCCGGTGTATGTGACGGAAAACATGGTGGGTCATAAGCTGGGCGAATTTGCGCCGACGCGTACCTTCAAGGGTCATGCGGCGAAGAGCGAATCGGGCACGAAGGCTCGTTAAGAGAAGAGGAATCAGGGTAAGCCAATGCAACTGGAGACAAAAGAATTCCGGGCCGAAGCGCGATTCCAGCGGGTATCACCGCAGAAGGCGCGCCTTGTGCTCGAACTGATCAAGGGCCGCCGCGTTGAAGAGGCGCTGCACACGGTTGCCTTTACGAAGAAGGCTGTTGCTCCGCTGGTGGAGAAGGTTCTGCGCTCCGCGCTGCAGAATGCGACCTACCTGAGCGAAGAGCAGGGTCTCGACGTGGATGTGGACAACCTCTATGTGAAGCAGGCGGTAGCGAACGAGGGTCCGCGCATGAAGCGGATTCGTCCGGCTCCGATGGGGCGGGCTTACCGTTACCAGCGTCGTCTGGCTCACATTGTGATTTCCGTGGCTGAGCGCGTCAGCGGCGAGATGCCGGTGGAGAGCGCGGATGCCGAGCCGGTAGCAGCGAAGCCGGCGAAGAAGGCTGCCAGGAAGACGGCGGCGAAAAAGGCTCCTGCGAAGAAGGCAGCAGCCAAGAAGACCGCCGCCAAGAAGGCGGCTCCGCGGACGAAGAAGTCCGCTGAGACGAAGTAAAGGATCGAGGAGACTATGGGACAGAAAGTCCATCCTTACGGATTTCGACTGGGCGTGAACAAGCCGTGGCGCTCGCGCTGGTTTGTGGAGCGCGACTACGATAAGTTGCTGGTGGAAGACGTTCACCTGAAGCGGGAGCTGAAGGAGAAGCTGAAGTCGGCGGGCGTGAGTTCTGTGGAAGTGGAGCGTCCGGGCAACAAGCTTCGGCTGATTATTCGCACGGCTCGTCCGGGCATCATCATTGGCCGCAAGGGCGCCGAAATTGAGAAGCTGAAGGCCGATCTGCAGAAGCGGACCAACCGCGAAGTCTTCATCGACATTCTGGAAGTGAACAAGCCCGAGCTGGACGCGCAGCTGATTGCCGAGAATATTGCTCTGCAGCTGGAGAAGCGTGTTGGTTTCCGTCGCGCGATGCGCAAGGCTGTGGATTCGGCGCTGCGTTTTGGCTGCAAAGGCATCAAGGTGCGGGTGTCGGGCCGCCTGAACGGGAACGAAATTGCCCGTTCGGAGTGGTACCTGCAGGGTCGCCTGCCGCTGCACACGCTGCGCGCGGACATTGATTATGGCTTTGCCGAAGCACGGACGACATACGGCGTGATTGGCGTTAAGACGTGGGTTTACCGCGGGGATATTTACCAGCAGCGCCGGCGCGAGCCGCAGGCTGCGGTTGGAACGACAGTGTTTTAAATAGCTGTTAGCCGCTAGCCGTTAGCTACTAGTCGGGACTAGCCGGAGAAGGCAGCTGTAATTCAGAAGGAATGAAGCTAGTAGCTAAAAGCTAGTAGCTGACAGCTAAAAGAGGGTTTCATCATGTTGATGCCAAAGAAGGTCAAGTATCGCAAGCAG
Organism: Acidobacteriaceae bacterium; assembly: GCA_049965615.1. Lineage (GTDB taxonomy): Bacteria > Acidobacteriota > Terriglobia > Terriglobales > Acidobacteriaceae > Acidobacterium. Next base: position 98,679 of record JBMFWD010000006.1, on the reverse strand, counting down.
CAGCGCGGCCGAATGCGCGGCAAGGCTTGGCGCGGCAGCGAGCTGTCGTTTGGCGATTTCGGGCTGAAGGTTCTGGAATGTGGATACATCACGGACCGGCAGATTGAAGCGAGCCGTATCGCGATGACCCGCCACATCAAGCGCGGCGGCAAGATCTGGTTGCGTTTGTTCCCGGACAAGCCGGTGACGAAGAAGCCTGCCGAAACCCGTATGGGCAAGGGCAAGGGCGCGCCGGATCACTGGGTTGCCGTAGTTCGTCCTGGCAAGGTGCTTTTCGAGATGGAAGGCGTGGCCACGGAAGTTGCGCAGGAAGCGATGCGGCTGGCGGCGCAGAAGCTGCCGCTGAAGACGCGATTTGTGCAGCGCCACAACGTGAAGGCGACGGTCGCCGCGAAGTAAGAGATTCGAGATTGTGGATACCCGTTCCGATGAGGGGCGGAGTCCCGGAGATGAGAAGAGGCAATGGAAATCGAGAAGATTCGCAACCTGAGCGATGAAGAGCTCAAGGTCGAGGAAGGCAAGGCGCGGGAGCAGATTTTCCGGCTGCGCTTTCAGATGAAGCTGGGCCAGACCGAGGGCGTGAAGAAGCTTCGCGAACTGAAGAAGGACGTGGCGAAGATGCAGACGATCACGCGGGAACGGGCTCTGGGCGTACGCGGCGCGTCTCCTCTGGAGAAGGCTGCGGTCGAAGCGAAGTCTGGTGCGAAGACGGGCCGGACCCGGAAATCGAAGAAGGAGGCGCTCTAAGCCATGGCAGACGCGCAACAGGAATTACAGACGCAGGCCGCTGGCCAGTCGCGCCGTAACGAGAAGGTGGGACAGGTGGTATCGACCAAGATGCAGAAGACGATTGTGGTCGAGGTCGAGATGCGCAAGGCTCACCCGAAGTACAAGCGGATTGTGCGCAGCAGCAAGAAGTTTTACGCCCATGACGAGGAGAACTCGGCGCGGGTTGGCGATATGGTTCGTATCCGCGAGACCCGTCCGCTGAGCAAGCTGAAGCGGTGGAACCTGCTGGAGATTGTGCGGCGCTCGGCGCTGGCCGCCAAGGAAGCCGAAGCGGAAGCTGCAGCGAAGGCCGCGCAGGCGGCAGCCGAGTAAGTAAGCCGAAGGAAGAGGAGATAGAACGATGGCAGTGCAAATGAGATCGATGCTCGAGGTTGCCGATAACTCTGGCGCCCGGAAGCTGCAGATGATCCTTCCCCTCGGCGGCTCGACAGGCAAGAAAGCCAGCCTGGGCGACGTGATTACCGCTGCGGTGAAGGAAGCTTCGCCGGATGGCCAGGTGAAGAAGGGCAAGGTTGTGAAGGCCGTGATTGTGCGGACGCGCAAGGAGTCGCGCCGTCGTGACGGGACCTACATCCGCTTTGACTCGAACGCGGCTGTGCTGATCAACGATGCCGGCGAGCCGGTAGGAACGCGTGTGTTTGGGCCAGTGGCCCGCGAGCTGCGCGAGAAGAAGTTCTTGAAGATTGTTTCGCTCGCTCCGGAAGTTCTGTAGTCCGGACGGGTAGAAGAGGGAAGAGTGATGCCGAGTTTGAATATTCACCGCAACGACCAGGTCGAAGTCATTGCCGGCAGCGACAAGGGAAAGCGTGGCAAGGTGCTGCGCGTTCTGCCTGACGCCAGCCGAGTGGTGGTGGAGAACATTCGTGTAGCCAAGAAGCATGTGCGACCGAATCCGCAGCAGAACACGAAGGGTGGAATCGCTGAGCAGGAACAGCCGGTTCACATTTCGAACCTGATGCTGGTTTGCCCGAACTGCGGCAAGACGCGTGTGGGCCACAAGCTTGAAGGTGACCACAAGGTGCGGGTCTGCAAGAAGTGCGGGCAGACGCTGTCGTCGAAGAAGTAAGGACATGCCGCGGGCTTAAGAGTCCGCCAACATCGCACCCCGCAACGGTAGACGGCGAGGAGCCAATCCGAGACCGGGGAAAAGGATAAAAGACGCAATGGCAGCAAGATTGAAAGAGAAGTACAACAAGGAGATCCGGGCGGCGCTGCAGTCGGAGCTGGGTCTTGAGAACATAATGGCCGTGCCGCGCCTGGTGAAGATTGTGCTGAACATGGGCCTTGGCGAGGCGACGCAGAACTCGAAGCTTCTGGATCCGCTGGTTGCGGATCTGGCTTCGATTGCCGGGCAGAAGCCGGTGACGACGCGGGCGAAGAAGTCAGTTGCGGCCTTCAAGGTGCGCGAGGGGATGCCGATTGGGGCGATGGTGACCCTGCGCGGCGACACGATGTACGAGTTTCTGGACCGGCTGATTTCGGTTGGCCTGCCTCGCGTTCGCGATTTTCGCGGGGTTTCGACGAAGAGCTTCGATGGCCGCGGCAACTACACGCTGGGCGTACGCGACCAGCTGATCTTCCCTGAGATTGATATTTCGAAGGTGGAGAAGCTGAAGGGAATGAATATCACGATCGTCACAACGGCCCAGGACGACAACTCGGCTCGCGCACTGCTGAAGCAGTTCGGCCTGCCGTTCCGCCAGACGGCGTAAGGGAGTTAAGGAATCTATGTCCACGATTGCAAAGAAAGTCAAAGACGAACGGAAGCCGAAGTTCAAGAGCCGGCAGCACAACCGTTGCAAGCTGTGCGGACGTCCGCGTGCCTTCCTGCGGAAGTTTGGCATTTGCCGCTTGTGCTTCCGCCAGCTGGCGCTCAGGGGAGATATTCCCGGCGTCGTGAAGTCGTCCTGGTAGGGATTTCCGCGCGTGCAGTTGGCGCGGGCAACAGATTCAGGGCAATCCGGGAAACGGATTCGCCGCTAGACATCTTCGCTGGTTCTCTGCCGAGCAGAGCGAACGGGAGATGAAGGAGAAACGATGAGTTTGACCGATCCGGTAGCAGATTTTCTGACCCGCATTCGCAATGCGATCCGCGCGCGTCACCAGAAGCTGGATGTTCCGGCCTCGAAGCTGAAGACAGAGATTGCCCGCATTCTGAAGGAAGAGGGCTATATCGCCAACTACAAGACATCGGAGGAGAACGGCCATCCCGTGCTTCGCGTGTATCTGAAGTATGGCTCGAACAACGAAGCCGCGATTCGGGACCTGTCCCGGATTTCACGCCCGGGCTGCCGCGTGTATGTGGGCCGTGACGAGATCAAGCGCGTGCAGGGCGGGCTGGGCATCAGCATCATCACCACGCCGCGTGGCGTGATGACCGGCCGGCAGGCGCGCCGCGAGGGCGTTGGCGGCGAGATTCTCTGCGAAGTGTGGTGAGTGCCGGCCGCACGGGCGGACGCGTGCTTTGCACGCCATTCTCCCGAGCGATCCGGCTTTGACGCACGCCTTTGGCGTGACGTTTGGGAAGTAGCAAGGCGGCAGGAAGACCTGCCGGAGGCTGCAGTGGAACGAGGTTTGAGAGAATCCCGGGACTCGCAAGCCATGTAAGGATTGAATGTATGTCACGTATTGGAAAACAGCCGATTCCGCTGCCTGCGGGTGTGAAGTACACCCATACGGGGACGAAGGTGGTTGTGGAAGGCCCGAAGGGCAAGATTGAGCAGGTAGTTCCGGCCGGTATCAAGCTGGAAACGAAGGACGGCCATCTGCATGCGGTTCGCGAAACGGATTCGCAGGCTGCGATTCACGGGCTGACTCGGGCGCTGGTGGCAAACGCGGTGCATGGAGTATCGCAGGGCTGGACGAAAGAGCTCGACATTGTCGGCATCGGTTACCGTGCCGAGTTGAAGGGTAAGGACACCGTCGTGTTCACGCTGGGCTACTCGCACCAGATTGAGTTTCCGCTTCCGAGCGGGATCTCGGTGGCGATTGATCCCAAGCAGACACGCGTGACGGTGACGGGCATCGACCGGCAGAAGGTTGGCCAGGTGGCCGCGGATATGCGATCGCTGCGCAAGCCCGATCCTTACAAGAACAAGGGCGTTCGTTACGTGGATGAGAAGCTGAAGAAGAAGGCCGGCAAGAGCGGCGCGAAGTAAACCGAACGGGGCCGCGGGGCGGCTCCGCTGATAGGAAGGAAATATGATTCCGCAGATTCAACGCAATGTAATCCGCAAGCGCGTCCACACTCGCATCCGCCAGCGCATCCAGGGAACCACGGAGCGCCCGCGCCTGAATGTTTACCGCTCGCTGAACCATATCTACGCGCAGGTGATCGACGATTCAGAGGGCCGCACGCTGGTATCCGCCTCGACGCTTGCCGATAAGGTCAAGACCGGCGGCAACGTGGCCGCTGCGAAGGAGATTGGCAGGCTGGTGGCCGAGCGGGCCAAGGAAAAGGGCATCACGAAGGTGGTTTACGACCGCGGCGGCTACCTCTACCACGGGCGCATCAAGGCTCTGGCCGATGCGGCTCGCGAGGCTGGGCTGGAGTTTTAAGCCGAATTTTTTCAAAGGTTGCAGGGCGGCGTGAGCGTCGGCCCGAAAGGAATCAGGAAGCAATGGCAACAATCAGAAAGAAGCTGGACGCCGGACAGTTCAACCTGAAGGACCAGGTTGTTTCGATCAACCGGGTCACGAAGGTTGTGAAGGGCGGCAAGAACATGTCGTTTGCCGCGCTGGTGGTTGTGGGCGACCCGACCGCGGGAGTGGTTGGTTATGGCTCCGGCAAGGCGAAGGAAGTGCCGCAGGCGATTCGCAAGGGCATTGAGTCGGCGAAGAAGAACCTGGTGCGCGTGCACCTGACCCAGACGTCGATTCCGCACCAGGTGCTGGGCCGTTTTGGCTCGGGCCAGGTGCTGCTGAAGCCGGCGCCGGAAGGCACGGGCGTGATTGCGGGCGGCGCGGTGCGCGCGGTGATGACCTCGGCGGGCGTGCAGAATGTGCTGACCAAGAGCCTGGGCACGGCGAATCCGCACAACGTGATCAAGGCGACATTTGACGCGCTGACTCAGCTGCGCGACCGCGACGAAGTTGCGGCGCTGCGTGGCAAGCAGTCGCAGGAGCTTTAATCGATGGCAGAGAAAACGAAGATCCGTATTCAGTATTACCGGTCGGTGATCCAGGCGCCGGAGAAGCACAAGAGGGTCGTAAAGGGCCTTGGTTTTACGCGCCTGAACCAGATTGTGGAGCGTGAGGATACGCCGTCGATTCGCGGCATGGTCCTGAAGGTTCCGCACCTGGTGAAGATCGTAGAATAGCCGTTAGCTATTAGCCTTTAGCTGTTAGCTGGAGGGTGGATGGCCGTGGAAATGAACCACGAGGGGCTAAAGTAAAAGCTAAGAGCCAGAGGCTAAAGGCTCATAGCTTCTTTAACATGCGAGTCGGCTGTGTGGCACGCCGGCGTTAGCGAGGAATGAAATGAAGAATCTTTCGAATCTTCGGGCACCGAAGAAGGCAAACCGGAATCGCAAGCGCGTGGGCCGCGGTATGGGCTCAGGCCATGGCAAGACCTCGACCCGTGGGCACAAGGGCCAGGGATCGCGTTCGGGCTCGAGCCTGATGCGCGGGTTTGAAGGCGGCCAGATGCCGCTGCACCGCCGTTTGCCGAAGCGCGGCTTCACGAACATCTTCCGTACCGAGTACACGGTGCTGAACCTGTCGCGGTTGGAAGAGCTGAATGAGAATGAGCTGACGCTGGATGCATTTATCGCGAAGGGCCTGCTGGCGGAGCGTGGCGGGCTGCTGAAGATCCTGGGCAACGGCGAGCTGACGAAGGCGATTACGGTGCACGCGCACAAGTTTTCGAAGTCGGCGCAGGAAAAGATCGAGAAGGCCGGCGGCAAGGCAGTGGTTGTCGCCTAGGCGACTTTCGACCGAGGAAGATGCCGTTTCCTTCGGGAGCGGTTAGGATAGGTACCGAGTTCCCATGTTTGAAAAGTTCGCTAATATCTTCAGGATTCCGGACCTGCGGAAGCGGGTTCTGTTCATGCTGGCCATGATGGCTGTTTACCGGCTGGGCGCGTTTATTCCGACGCCCGGGGTGAACGCTCATGCGCTGGAGCAGTTCTTCAACTCGCAGAGCGGGTCATCGCTTGGCCTGGTGAACCTGTTCAGCGGCGGCAACCTGCGCCGGCTGACGGTGTTTGCGCTGGGCATCATGCCGTACATTACGGCGTCGATTATTTTTCAGCTTTTGACGGTGGTGTATGAGCCGCTGCGGAAGCTGCAGAATGAAGGCGAGCTGGGCCGCAAGAAGATCACGCAGTGGACGCGGTACGTTACGGTGGGCCTGGGCGTGGTGCAATCGGCGGCGATTGCGGTGGCGCTCTCGCATGGCTCGACGGGCAACAAGCTGGTGCTCGATCCGGGTATCGGGTTCATCCTGATGACGATTTTGACGCTGACGGCCGGCACCACGTTTGTGATGTGGCTGGGCGAGCAGATTACGGATCGCGGCATTGGGAACGGCATGAGCTTGCTGATCTTTGCGGGCATCGTGGTCGGACTGCCGGGCGGCATTGAAGATCTGGTACAGACGGCGCAGCAGTCGAAGTTTGGCGCGTTCACGATTCCGGCACTGGTTCTGCTGGTGCTGGGTATGGTGGCCGTGGTTGCGTTCATCGTTTACGTGGAGCGCAGCGAACGCCGGATTCCGGTGCAGTATGCGAAGCGGATTGTGGGACGCCGCCTGATGGGCGGTCAGTCGACTCACCTGCCGTTGCGAGTGAACTCCGGCGGCGTGATGCCGATTATTTTTGCGGCCTCAGTGCTCTCGGCTCCGCTGCTATTTGCGAATGCAGCCTTTGTGAAGAACAGCGACTTTTTGAGCCGGATCGCGACGGCGTTGCAGCCGGGCGAGCCCTGGTACGAGTTTCTTTACATTGTCTCGATTGTCTTCTTCGCGTACTTCTACATTTCGATTGTGTTCCGTCCGGATGACATTGCGGACAATATGCGGAAGTACGGCGGATTTATTCCGGGCATTCGTCCGGGCAAGAAGACGTCTGACTTTGTGAACGATATTTTGACGCGGATTACGCTGGTGGGCGCGATTTACCTGTGCGTGGTGGCGATTATTCCGCAGTTTTTGATCAGCGGTATTCACCTGAACCATCTGTGGTTGATTGGTGGCCTCTTTGAGCGAATGCCGTTGTGGGTAACCAACGGTCTTGGGTTCAACTTTTACTTTGGCGGCACCTCCCTGCTGATTGTGGTGGGTGTGGCGATGGATACGGTGAACCAGATTGAATCGCAGCTGATCATGCGGCATTACGAGGGCTTCTCGCAGAAGAGCCGCGCCCGTGGACGCCGCGCATGGTAGTGGCATCTCAGAGTGAGGGTTCCGCGGGCACGGTAAGCGGGCATCTGACTCCGGGTCCAATTCTGCTGCTGGGAGCGCCGGGAGCGGGCAAGGGAACGCAGGCCAAGGCGCTGATGAAGGAATGGGGGATTCCCCAGATTTCGACCGGCGACCTGCTTCGCTCGAATTTTCAGCGAGGTACGGAGCTGGGGCGGCAGGCCAAGGTGCTGATGGACCGGGGCGAGCTGGTCTCCGACGACCTGGTGAACCAGATGGTGGCCGACCGGCTGAGAGAGCCCGATACGGCCCGAGGCTATATTCTGGATGGATTTCCGCGGACCCTGGGTCAGGCGAACTGGCTGGATGGGCATCTGACGGCGCATGCGGGGGCGCTCCCGGTGATTGCTATCAGTATCCGGGTGAGCTACAATCAACTCTTGCGCCGTATTACGGGAAGGCGCATCTGTCCAGTCTGTCAGACGATTTATAACGTCTACCTGCAGCCTCCTAAGGTGGATGAAGTCTGCGACAAGGAAGGCGCCCAGCTTGTGCGCCGCTCCGATGATTCCAAAGAGGTTTTCGACGAGCGGATGCGTGCGTATGAGTCCCTGACGGCTCCCGTGATTGAGCACTACCGGAAGCTGGGGCGTTTTGAGGAAGTGAACGGCGAGCTGGAAGTGGATGCCGTGACTTCAGGAGTGATGGCGTCGATAGCGAGGCTGAGAGGGTAAGCGGATGGCCATCATGATCAAGTCGTCGCAAGAGATTGAGAAGATGCGGCGAAGCGGACAGGCGGTCCGCAAGATTCTGGAATACGTGCGCGGGCTGGTAAAGCCGGGCATGACCACGATGGATCTGGAGAACGCGGCAGCGGCCCGGATGCATGAGATGGGCGTGAAGCCGGCCTTCAAGGGCTATCGCGGGTATCCGGCTGTACTGTGCACCTCGGTCAACAGCGAGGTGGTCCATGGGATTCCTTCGGCGGAGCGCGTGCTTCGCGAGGGCGACATTGTTTCGATCGACACCGGAGTGGTGATCGATGGGTTTTATGGGGATTCCGCGACGACCGTGGCGGTCGGCGAGAAGGTGAATCCCAAGACGCAGAAGCTGCTGAAGGTGACCGAAGAGTCGCTGCGACGCGGCATTGAGGCTGTGAAGGCGGGCGCGACGCTGGGAGATATTGGCGCGGCCGTGCAGCAGGCAGTGGAAGCGGAAGGCTTCAGTATTGTGCGGGAGTTTGTGGGGCACGGGATTGGAACCCGGCTGCATGAAGATCCGCAGGTCCCGAATTATGGCCGTGCCGGCCAGGGGCAGAAATTGCGAGAGGGCATGGTGTTCTGCATAGAGCCGATGGTGAATGCAGGACGGCCCGAAGTACAGGTGCTGGACGACGGATGGACGGCGGTGACCGAGGATGGGAGCATGAGCGCCCACTTTGAGCATACGATCGCCGTGACGAAGGACGGCGCATTGATTTTGACGCAGTAAGCTTGCCGGCTTTGGAGCCGGCAGAAACAGGCAGGCAATTTGTCAAAAGAAGACGCGATTGAGGTAATGGCAGTAGTAACGGAAACTTTGCCGAACGCCATGTTCCGAGTGAAGCTGGAGAATGGTCACGAAGTGTTGACCCATGTTTCCGGGCGGATGCGGAAAAATTTCATCCGGATTTTGCCGGGTGACCGGGTTGCGATTGAACTGAGCCCGTATGACCTGAATCGCGGGCGGATTGTCTACCGTTACAAATAGCTTTTAGCTACTAGCTAGTGGCTGGGGTTAGAAGCAGCATCGTGCTGAGAAGCGATGCGAAACAGAATCGCTGGAAGCTGGGAGCTGATAGCTAAAAGCCAGGAGCTGTAAGAATGAAGGTTCGTGCATCTGTTAAGAAGATTTGCGATAAGTGCAAGGTTATCCATCGCCGCGGTGTGGTGCGGGTAATCTGCGAAAACGCAAAGCACAAGCAGCGCCAGGGCTGACCTGGAGGAGCTTGTGCAGGGAGTCGCGTCCGTTAGCACGGACAGGGGCTAGTTAGCCGGAAAGGCTTGCGATGAACCCCGACTCAAATCCGCCAAAGCCGAAGCCGGTGGAGGCATAACCAGTTCCGGAGCGAACAGCCGGGACATATGAAGGGCAAATTATGGCACGTGTTGCTGGCGTCGATCTGCCGAGAAACAAGCAGGCAAGAATCGCGCTTACGTACATTTACGGGATCGGCAATTCTCGTGCGCTGAAGATTCTGGCGGCTGCGGACGTTGACCCGTTCAAGAAGATCCAGGATCTGGGCGAAGACGAGGTAAACCGCATCCGTCAGGTCATCGAAGCGGAAGGCCAGGTCGAGGGTGACCTGCGCAAGGACGTGACGATGCACATCAAGCGCCTGATTGAAATTCAGTCGTACCGTGGACTTCGGCATCGCAGGAGCCTGCCGGTTCGTGGTCAGCGTACTCACACCAATGCCCGCACGCGCAAGGGACCGCGCCGTGGCACCGTGGCGGGTAAGAAGAAAGCGACGAAGACATAATGGCTAAGGTAAAGCAGACTGCGGGCAAGACCGCGAAGAATAAAAAGTTCAAGAAGAGGGAACGGAAAAACGTTCCTTATGGTCTGGTGTACATCCAGGCGTCGTTCAACAACACGATCGTGACGATCACGGACGGGCAGGGCAATACGCTGTCGTGGAAGAGCTCGGGTTCGCTGGGCTTCCGCGGATCGCGTAAGGGCACCCCGTTTGCGGCGCAGCAGGCCGCGATCAACGCGGCGAACCTGGCGCGGGATCATGGTTTGCGCTCGGTGGATGTGCGGGTGAGCGGTCCGGGTTCGGGTCGTGAGTCGGCTGTCCGCGCGCTGGCTGTGGCCGGTCTGGAAGTTCGTTCGATTCGTGACGTTACCCCTGTTCCGCACAACGGCTGCCGTCCGCCGAAGCGGAGGAGAGTCTAAGTCTTGTGATCCGTTGCCAGTCTTTAGAAAGTTTTCATGGCTGGTAACCGGGGACTTTTGACTGTAAACTAATAGATGGACCGGGAAGACACGTTGTGCTGCGCGTAAACCGGTCGTCACCTGAGGTTTAAGGAGAGAAGAGTTTGGCACGTTATACAGGAGCAGTGTGTCGTCTATGCCGTCGTGACGGCATGAAGCTTTTTCTGAAGGGCACCAAGTGTTTTACGGACAAGTGCCCGATCGAGAAGCGTAATTTCGCCCCCGGCCAACATGGCCGCGACCGCAAGGCCAAGATTGTCGGCTACGGTCTTCAGCTGCGTGAAAAGCAGAAGGCGAAGCGTATTTACTTCACCCTTGAAGGACAGTTCCGGGATTACTACGAGAAGGCCTCGCGCCGCCAGGGCGTGACGGGCGAATTGCTGATTCAGCAGCTCGAATGCCGTCTGGACAACGTGGCTTTCCGGCTTGGATTTTCGACCTCGCGCCGTCAGGCTCGGCAGGTGGTTCGGCACGGACATGTCGAAGTGAACGGGCGCAAGGTGAACATTCCTTCGTACCAGGTGAAGATTGGCGACGTGATCAAGGTGCGCGAGAGCAGCGCGAAGCTGCCAGTGATCGAGATGGGTCGCGACCTGGCGAGCGGACAGCCGACGCCGCCGTGGCTTGAGGTAGATCACGCGAACCTGACCGGTAAGCTGATTGCGATGCCGAAGCGCGAAGAAGTGAACCTGCCGGTCAACGAGCAGCTGATCGTCGAACTTTACAGTAAGTAATTGGACAGCTGTCAGTATTCAGTCCACAGGCCCCAGCTTGCGTTGGAACTACCGGGGGCTGGCTAACTTAACCGCAAACTTTGCTCCGCGTTACGGCGCGGAAATCTAAATGTAGAGAGGAAACAGCACAGCCGTTGCAGAATGCTTCGCGGCGTTTGCTGTGCATGGAGAGTGAAACGATATGCTTTGGAGAGGATTTCAAAAGCCCAAGCGTCTGGTTGTAGATTCCGAGACGCTCACTGAGAAGTTTGGCAAGTTCAGCGCCCAGCCATTTGAGCGCGGTTTTGGCACCACGATCGGCAACGCGCTGCGGCGTACGCTGCTTTCTTCGATTGAAGGCGCGGCGGTGACGGCGGTGAAGATCGAGGGTGTTCTGCATGAGTTCCAGTCGATTCCGGGAGTGGTTGAGGATGCGACGGATATCATCCTGAACCTGAAGCAGGTGCCTTTCAAGCTGAATGGGGATGGTCCGAAGGCGCTTTATGTGCGCGTGGATCAGCCGGGCGTAGTCACCTCGGGAATGATTGAGGCTGACTCGGACGTTGAGATTCTTGACAAGGACGTCTACCTCGCGACGGTGAGCGAGGGCGGCAAGCTGGACATGGAGATGCGGTTGAAGCGTGGCCGCGGCTATGTTGGCGCCGATAAGAACTTCGACAACGACCTGGGGATTGGTTTTATCCCGGTTGATTCGGTTCACTCGCCGGTTCGCAAGGTGAATTACTCAGTGGAAGCTGCACGACTGGGCCAGATTACGGACTACGAAAAACTGACGCTCGAAGTCTGGACGAACGGTACGGTTCTGCCGGCGGATGCGGTGGGTCTGGCGGCGAAGCTGCTGAAGGACCACATGAGCATCTTCATCAACTTCGAGGAAGAGATCGAAGCCGAGGCGCAGGCAGAAGAAGGCCGTGTGCAGCTGAAGAATGAGAATCTGAACCGCTCGGTGGAAGAGCTGGAGTTGAGCGTTCGCAGCTACAACTGCCTGAAGAACGCAAATATCCAGTCAATTGGCGAGCTGGTGCAGAAGACTGAAGCCGAGATGCTGAAGACGAAGAATTTCGGACGTAAGTCGCTGAATGAGATCAAGGAGATTCTTGCCCAGATGGGACTTTCGCTGGGCATGAAGATCGATGAGCACGGGAACGCGGTTCCCGGGCCGACCAGCATTCTGCCTGCGCAGCTGCTGGCCGAGAGCTACAGCCGTTTCGATGATGAGGATGACGAGGAAGGCTTTGAAGAAGACTTCCCCGTGCAGAATGAGACGGAAAACTTCTAACGGCAGTACCCAGTTGCCAGTGGCCAGTCCTTGGTTGCAGAAGCGGGGACTGGCAGCTGGGGGCTGAAGATAAAGAATTCAGTCAAGAGAGATTTGTCATGCGTCATCGCAATGCAGGATACAAACTTGGACGGAACACCAGCCATCGCCGCGCGCTGCTGCGGAACCTGGTGACGTCCATTCTGATGGAAGACCGCGTGGAGACCACCGTCACAAAGGCGAAGGCAGCGCGGCCTCACGTGGAAAAGATGATCACCCTGGGCAAGCGGGGCGACGTGCATGCACGGCGCCAGGCTTTGTCCTTCCTGCAGACGCGGGAAGCGGTGACGAGGCTGTTTGACACCGTGGCTCCCCGCTACGGCGACCGCAATGGCGGCTACCTGCGGATTACGCGCAGCGGCTTCCAGCGTGGCGACGGTGCGGAGAAGGCATTTATCGAGCTGCTGGGTGCGGAAATGGAACTGGATGAGAAGCGCCAGAAGCGCGCCGAAGCCCGTGCCAAGCGTCGTGAAGAGATGCAGAAGGCACTGGCCGAGCAGCAGGCGCAAGAGGGTGGCGAGCCCGAAGGCGGCAACGAGTAAGTTTTCAGGCAGATGGCCTGAGTTGTTTTACAGCGCACCCCTTTGGGGGTGCGTTTTTGTTTTGGGCGATGGAGGCTATTCGCGCATCCACTCAGGGAGGCCGGAGGCTATGGCGGTGCGGACGGCGGCCATGAGGGAGTCGCGGTCGCGGTGGTTGGCGGGAAGGATGGGCGGGTGAAAGGTGATGTGGGCGCGGCCGCGGCGGATGGCGAGAGTGCCTTTTGGCATCATTTGCTCGGCGCCCTGGATGGAGACGGGGATGATGGGAACTTGCGATTCCAGCGCGAGATAGAATGGGCCTTTTTTGAAGGGCAGCAGGCGACCGTTGGGGGAGCGGGTGCCTTCGACGAAGGAGGCGACGCTGACGCCGGATTGGAGGACGCTGAGAGCGGTGCGGACGCTGGCGCGGGCGGCCTCGACTTCTCCGCGGCGGTCGACGGGTATGAAGCCGGCGAGCCGCATGCAGTAGCCGAGGATGGGGATCTTCATGAGCGGGCGCTTGATGAAGACGGCGATGCGTACGGGGATTTCCGGGAGGAGCAGAACGGGATCGAGATTGGAGAGGTGGTTGGAGAGGAAGAGGTATTGCTTCTGAAGGTCGATATGCTCCTTGCCGGTGATGACGGGGCGGAGGCCGAAGACGCGGACGCCGAGGCGGGCGATCCCCATGCCGCAGCGGTACATGAGGGAGATGTTGCCGGTGAGTAGCGTCCAGGGCACGCAGACGAGGGCTGAGGGGAAGCCGAGGAGGGTGTAGAAGAGGACGAGGCCGATGGAGGTGAGCACCGGTCAGCTCCTGCCGGCGAGGGCTTCGAGTGCGGCGGGAAGCTTGCTGTAGATGTCGTCGAAGCCGCCGTTGGAGAGGATGGCGATGACGTCGCCGGGGCGGGCTTCAGCGGCGATTTGCTCGATGATGGCGGAGACGCTGGGCATGAGTTGCGCGGGCTTGCCGAGGGCGGTGAGGCCGGCGATGACGTTTTCGGGCTGGAGGCGTTCGGGTTCGGGGACGGCCTCGCTTTTGAAGACCCTGGCCAGGAGGATGCGGTCGGCGAGGGCCAGGCTTTGGGTGAGTTCGGACTCGAAGACGTTGCGGCGGAGGGTGTTGGAGCGGGGTTCGAGGACGGCCCAGAGCCGCGCGTCGGGGTAGGAGCCGCGCAGGGCGCGCAGGGTTTCGCGAATGGCGGTGGGGTGGTGTGCGAAGTCGTCGATGATGGTGATGCCGTTGATTTCTGCACGGACTTCGAGGCGACGCTTGACGCTGCGGAAGGTTGAGAGCGCCTGCTGGATGGATTCGACGGGGATGCCTTCGTCATAGGCGAGGGCGGCTGCGGCGGTGGCATTGAATGCGTTGTGCCGGCCGGCGAGGTTCATGTGGAAGCCTGCCCAGGGCTGGCCGTTGTGGGTGACGGACCAATGCATGGTGGTGCCTTGCTGGCGGAGGTCGGTGACCTGCCAGGTGGAGTTGGGTTGCGCGCCGTAGAATTCGACGGGGCAGAGGGCGCGCTGGACGCAGTCGCGTAGGTGGGGCGAGTCGTCAAAGGCGATGATACGGCCGCGGCGGGGGACGAGATTGACCAAGCGGCGGAAGGCGGTCTTAACGGCTTCGAGGTCACGGTAGATGTCGGCGTGGTCGAACTCGACGTGCGTGAGAATGAGCGCATCGGGGAAGTAGTGCATGAACTTGGGGCCCTTGTCGAAGAAGGCGGTGTCGTATTCGTCGCCTTCGATGAGGAAGCGATTGCCGGGCTGGTACTGGAAGCTGGTGCCGAAGTTTTCCGCGACGCCACCGATAAGGAACGACGGGGCGAATTGCGGGTCCTGCTGTGCGGCGACGTGGTGAATCCAGGCGAGCATGCTGGTGGTGGTGGTTTTGCCGTGGGTTCCTGAGACGACGAGCGAGGCGCGGTTGGGGAGAAACTCTTGTTGAATGACAGCGGCCATGGAGGTGAATGGCAGCTTGTGGTCGAGCATGTACTCGACCTCGGGATTGCCTCGGGAGATGGCGTTGCCGACGATGATGAGGTCGGGCCGGGGTTGGAGATTGGACTCGGAGAACGGCTCCATGATGGAGATGCCGAGGCTGCGGAGGAGGCCGGACATGGGCGGGTAGGCGGCTTGATCGGAGCCGGTGATGCGATGGCCCTTTTGCTGGAGGAGGCCGGCGAGCGAAGCCATGGCGGTGCCGCAGATGCCGATGAGGTGGATGTGTTTGGCCTGGGACATACTCTCTTCAGGGTAAAACGGCGGGCTCGATATAGTGGAGCGCGGGTGTGGACTCGAGGCGGAGTTCGGCCTGAATGCCGAAGGGGAGGGTGACGTTGCCGTGGGAGACATGGCCGGAGCGCAGGCCGAAGGCGATGGGTACGGGAAAGTCTGCGAGGACGTCGAGGATGACTTGTTCGATGAGATTGGGATCGGCTCCGGGGGAGACGCAGTCGAGCATTTCGCCGAAGATGAAGCCTTGGACGCCCTGGAATTTGCCGGCGAGGATGAGTTGCCGGAGCATGCGGTCGACCTGATAGGGCCTGGCGGCTACGTCTTCGAGGAAGAGGAGTTTACCTTCGGTCTGGGGAGCGTAGGGTGTGCCGAGGGATGCGGTGAGGATGCTGAGGCAGCCGCCGTAGATGGTTCCGTTGGCGATGCCGGGACGGAGGGTGCGGAGGCCGTGCTCGGGACCGGCGTGGACGAGGCCGCCGGTGAGGGCGGCGTGGAAGCTGGCTTCGTCAATGCCGTTGGGGCGGTCGAAGTCACCGGCGACGAGCGGGCCATGGAAGGCGACGAGGCCGGTCTGGTCCAGGAGGTACGTCTGGATGGCGGTGAGGTCGCTGTAGGCGAGGAATGGTCTGGGGTGAGTTTGTATCTGTGAGAGTGGCAAATAAGGTAGCAGGTAGTTGCTTCCGTAACCGCCACGGATACAGAAGATGGCGTCGATGTCGGGATTGATGAAAGCGCCGGTGAGGTCGCGGAGGCGATTTTGCGTAGACGCGGAGAAGTAGGGCGCATGTTTGCCGTTGGCGTGGGTGGCGGGGATGACCTGAAAGCCGCGGGCCTGGAGATTGGCGATGCCGTTGGCGATGCGATCTGGCTGGGCGCTGCTGGCGGGCGCTACGAGGGCGATGCGTGCGTTGGGCGGGAGCGCGCGAGGCTTGAGGATGGGGCGCGGATCAGCCAAGGAAGGCCTCGCCGGTGCAGATGATTTCTGCCGGACCCGTAAGGGTGATCTCTGCGCCTTCGCCTGTCCACGTGACGGATTGCTCACCGCCTTCGGCGACGATTTTGAGAGGGGATACGGCGCGGCCGGAAGTGATGGCGGCGACGGCGCTGGCGCAGGTTCCGGTGCCGGAGGATGTGGTGGGGCCTACGCCGCGCTCGTAGATGCGGATGTGGATGGTATTTGTATCCGTGATGCATACAAATTCGACGTTGGTTTGCGCGGGGAAGTCGGGATGGAAGCAGATGGCCTTCCCGATGGTGCGCCAGTCGAGGCCGTGGACTGCAAATTCGTCGTTGTCGGCGAAGAGAACGAAGTGGGGATTGCCCGTGTTGACGACGTAGCCCTCGACGGTGAGGCCCTGCGGGAGCAAGACCATGGCGTGGCGCACGGTGGGGATGCCCATGGCGGAGGCCATTTGGAAATGCGGTCCATTGGCGGCGACGACGCGACAGGCGCGGGGGCCTGCGTCGGTTTCAAGATGGATGACGTCGCCGGGGGCGGCGTTGGTGGTGTGGGCGATCCAGGCGGCGACGCAGCGGGTGCCGTTGCCGGAGATTTCTGCGATGGAGCCGTCGGCGTTGATGAGTTGGATGGAGCCGGAGCGGCTATCGGACTTTGTGAGGACTTCCACGCCGTCGGCGCCGACACCTGTGTGGCGCCTGCAGAGGGTAACGGCCTGGGCGACTTCACAGGGTGCGTCGACGATGAGGAAGTCATTGCCGCAGGCATGCGCCTTTACGAACTTCATACTTGCTTCTCCATGGCGGCAGGCGCCGGCTTTTTGAGACTTCGAAGCGGATTTGCCTGAGCCGGGGGATTAAACTGCAGATCCTTCGACTACGGTGCTTCGCGCCTTTGCTCAGGATGACAACTTTACTTGTATCGTGAGCCTGAATGGTACCGCAGTAGATTCAGATTACTTTGGGGTGATGCTACCATCCAGGCCGACCCGCTTTGAACGGTAAAAGTGTGCGCAGGGCTGGCCGGTGGAGCAGATGACTTCGAGACTGATGAGGTCGCCGGGGTGTTGCTGGATGGCTTTGTAGATGGGGTCGCCGTCTGTGGCGACGATGAAGGGCGCGGCGAGTGCGGGGTGCTTGAGGGCGGCTTTCCACTTGTAATAGTCGCCTTCATTGATGGTGCGGCGGAGTGGGATGCCGGCCATTTGAAATGCGCCGATGTGGGCCGAGGTGTAGGCGAGTATTTGTCCGTAGGGAGGGAGCGAATCGAGGATGCGCGCGTAGGCTTTTTCGAAGGGGATGCGGGTTTGGGAGTTGGCGCGGGCTTCGGCGAGGACGAGCGGGCCGGAGTGGATTTGCACGGCGCAGTCGAGGAGGACGAGGCAGAGCGCGAGGGCGGTGACGATGGGGGCGAGGACGGGCTTGCGCTTTTGCGTCCAGTGGAGGAGCGCGGCGAAGAAGAATGCGGTGAAGAGGGCGAAGGTGGGGAGCATTTCCATGCCGTAGCGGGTGTTGTAGTAGGAGTGCGGCGGCCAGACGGGCAGAAAGATGGGGACGTATCCGTAGGCGACGGAGAATGCGTAGAAGGGTACGGGCATCCAGAGCAGTGCGAGCGGCAGGAGGAACTTGCCGCGCCAGAACCAGAGGGCGGCGATGGTTCCGAGGATGCTGATGGTGAGGAGCAGGTCTGCTACGGGCATGTTGACCATGCCGAGTTCGGCGGCTTTGAGGTAGTAGAGGAGCGAGACCCATGGGCTGTGCCATCCGGGGTAGTGGGATGCGCCGGGAGGCGTGGTGCGGGCGGCGATGGCTTTGGCGGAGTAGGGTCCGCGCGCGAAGTAGAGCCAGTCGCCGAAGACGCGGGCGTTCCAGAGGAACCAGGAGATGGGCGCGGTGACGAGTGCGGCGGTGAAGAAGAGGAAGGCTCCGCCGGCGCGGGACTGTAATGCGGCGCGGTATTGCCAGAGGAAGGATGCAACGATGAACCAGCCGAGGCAGGCGAAGACCCATCCGTCGTAGCGGGTGAGGACGGCGGCGTCGAGAACGATGGCGGCGGCGACGATGCGGCGGGCGGCGAGGGGGAAGTTGTTTTCGTGGAGAGAGCGGCCGATTTCGACGAGCAGAAGGACGCCCCAGATGACTTCGGCGAGGTAGAGGGGCTCGGTCATGGCGGTGGTCTGCATGTAGAGCAGGCCGGGGTTGAGCGCGTAGAAGGCGACGGCGACGCAGGCCATGACGGGGCTGAGCCAGATGCGGGCGAGGCGATAGAGGCCGATGGCGCTCGCGAGGTAGAAGAGCATGGAGGGGATAGCGCCTGCGATTCCGGTTTGCCACCAGTGGAGGTTCATGGCGAAGGGCGCCATGAGCAGATGGGGCAGTGGCAGCCAGACGGAGCCGAGCTGACGAAAGCCGGGATTGAGTGAGTCTGTGAGGCGGCGGGCAATGCCGAGGTGGGCGACGGCGTCACCGTAGAGGAGAAGCATGCCGCGCGAGTAGCAGTAGGTGAAGGCGAGGAATGAGGCCAGGGCCGCGAGCAGACCTACGAAGATGGATTCCTGTCGCAGGTCTGCCGGGTCGATGGAGTTAGTCGAGGTGGGAGAGCTGGCGGAGGGTTTCAAACCGTTCCTCGATTTCGTTGCGGTCTAAATTTGCGATGCGATCGGTGCCGAAGCGTTCGACAGCGAAGGAGCCCATGACACCACCGTAGAAGAGGGCTTTCTTGAAGACGGCTGGCGTGAGCTCGGGCTGGGAGGCGATGTAGCCGAAGAAGCCTCCGGCGAATGAGTCTCCCGCCCCGGTGGGATCGACGACGTCGGCGAGCGGCATGGACGGTGCGCGGAAGGGGAGGGCCATGCGGCCCGTGCCCTGGAAGGAGTCCTCGCTGAAGAATGCGCTGGCCCCGTATTCGCCGTGCTTGACGATGAGGGATTTGGGGCCCATCTGGATGACGTTGCGGGCGGCGCGGACGAGATTGTCGTCTTTGCCGAGGAGCTTGGCTTCGGTGTCGTTGATGAGCAGGGCGTCGAGGCCGGGGAGGACTTTGGCGAGGTTTTCGGCGTGGCCGTTGATCCAGTAATTCATGGTGTCGCCGCAGACCATGCGGACATTGGGCATCTTGGCGCGGACATCGGCCTGGAGGACGGGATCGATGTTGGCGAGGAAGAGATAGTCCGAGTCCTGATAAGCGGCGGGGATTTTTGGCGAGAAGTTCTGGAAGACGTTGAGTTCGGTGGCTCGGGTTTGTGCCTCGTTGAGATTGCTGCCGTAGGCTCCGGACCAGAAGAAGCTTTTGCCGGGGGCGTGCTCGATGCCTGAGGTGTCAATGCCGCGGCGGGTTAGGACGGATTCTTCCTTTTCGGTGAAGTCTTCGCCGACGACGGCGATGACGCGGACCTGGGTGAAGAAGCTGGCAGCGAGAGCGAAGTGGGTGGCTGCGCCGCCGAGGCAGCGCTCGGCGCGGCCCGCGGGGGATTCAATGGAGTCAAATGCGACGCTGCCTACAACGAGAATGGACATGCTGGAACTTTCCTTTTTGGGCTATGCGCTGAGGACGCGATCGACGATGGGGCCAAGCTTTTCGCGCGTGGCCTGGGGGATGGCGTCGCGGCTGGTGAGGATGGCGTTGGTGAGAGCGGTTTTGCAGGCACAGGCGCGTTTGGCGGGCAGCAGGCCGACGGCGGCGCGGATGACGCGCGATGCGTTGGCGCTGTTCTGATGGATGACGGCGACGACCTGGTCAACGGTGACATCGTCGTGGCCCTCGCGCCAGCAGTCGTAGTCGGTGACCATGGCGAGGGTGGCGTAGCAGATTTCGGCTTCGCGGGCGAGCTTGGCTTCCTGGAGGTTGGTCATGCCGATGATGTCTGCGCCCCAGCTGCGGTAGAGGTTGGATTCGGCGCGAGTGGAGAACTGGGGGCCTTCCATGCAGACGTAGGTGCCGCCGTGCTTGCCGACGACGTTCTCTTTGTGACAGGCATCGGTGAAGGCTTTGGCGACGACCGAGCAGACCGGATCGCCGAAGGCGACGTGGGCGACGATGCCTTCGCCGAAGAAGGTGGCGGTGCGATGGTGGGTGCGGTCGATGAACTGGTCGGGAATGACGAAGTCGGTGGGCTTGTGCTCTTCCTTGAGAGAGCCGACGGCGGAGACGGAGAGGATGCGCTCGACGCCGATCTTCTTCATGGCGAAGATGTTGGCGCGGAAGTTGAGCTCGGAGGGCAGGATGCGGTGGCCGCGGCCATGGCGGGCGAGGAAGGCGACTTTGCGCCCGTCGAGGTCGCCGAGGACGAGCGGGTCGCTGGGTGAACCGAAGGGGGTTTCGACGGCGACTTCACGCACGTTGGAGAGGCCGGGCATGGAGTAGAGTCCGCTGCCGCCGATGATGCCGATTTCTGCCTGTTGCATTTACTGCTCCGAAGATTGGGAGTTTACGGAAATGTCAGTATAAATGGCGGGTTTCCATGTGGGCGGCGCGAGCGGCGATGGGGAGTTCGCAGCGGAGGAAGCCGGCTTGCGTGGTGAAGTTGCGGATGCCGCTGGTGAGATCGGGATAGGCGGGGTGGTATGCGGCGGTTTCCTGTCCGGTGAATGCGTTTTGTGCGTTGAGGAGCATGAGGTTGAGCTTGCGGGCGATGGGAAGCGGGAAGCTCTCGCTGACGAAGACGTAGCGGTTGGTGATGGTGATGAGGACCGGTCCCTGGCTGGTGGAATAGATGCGGTCGCCGGGCGTGGAAGCGGGCTGGAGTTTTGCGCCGGGGTATTGCTTTGCGATTTCTAGCTCGTAGTTTTTGGCAAAGAGCTGGGCGGTGGCGGGAGTTTTCCAGCGGGAGAGATAGAGGAGGGCGACGGAGGCGGTGGATTTGGGATCTATCGCGTGTTTTTGCTGGGCGACATAGTAGATGCCACCGTCCCACTGGGATGCGATCTGGGTGGCTTGCTTGGTGGAGGTGCTGAGCTGGAGGAGCATTTTGGCGTCGAGGTCGCCCATGACGCCGATGTCGTAGGGCTTGTAGTCGTGGTCGAGGAGCGGGTGAATGTTGGGCATGGTGAGGATGGGCATGGGGGTGTGATCCTCATAGGCCCGGGGGTTCATGATCTGGTAGCTGGTGGAGGGTGGATTGTCGAGGGCTCCGGCGAAGGCTCCGTGGATGCCGAGGTCGCGGATGAGTTCGATTTCAAAGCGCAGGCCCTGGTCATAGGGGAAGACGAGCGATTCGCGGAGGACGCGCGGGGCGGAGTCCATGACGGGCGAGTTGGTGGAGCCGCTGGTGATGTCGCCGAGGTGGGCGAGCATGAAGGCTGGGTTGTCGGCGATGGTGACGTGGTGGGGCCGTAGGGCGTAGTCGATGTAGGTGACCATGGCCTGGCCTTCGAGGACGGCCTGACGGGCAGTGTCGTCTTCATCGGTGCGGATATGAGCGTTGTCCTGGCGGACGTTGTGGGAGATGCCGTCGAGGGATTTGTCGCCCCATTTCTGGAGGTTGACGTGCTGGTCCTGGAGGGCGTGCATGAGCTCGTGGGCCATGACGGGCTTCTGGACGTCTGGCGCGACCCAGTTGAGGAGATAGACGGTTTTGGTTTTGCTGTCGTAGTAGCCGGCGATCTGCTCCTTGAGGAGCTTGACCATGAAGGGTCCGAGGTCGAAGTTCTGCGGCAGGAGGCCGAATTTTTTAAGGACGATGCCGGAGCGGAGCATGCGCTTGGCGGATTTGCCGTTTTTTAGCTGAGACTCGAGGTATTTCTGCACGTCAGCGCGGCTGGTGAGCTGGCGCTTGACGGGGTGCTCGATGGGCAGGCCGGAGTCGTGGGAGTCGAACTGGAGGATCTGATCAATGGAGGCGAAGAGCTCTTTGGCCTGCTGGGGGGTGATGAGGGTGTCCGGCTTTTTGGCTGGTGCGGCCTGTTTTTGCGGTGGCGCGGCGGGCTGCGGAGAGGATTGCGCGCGGGCGGGGGTGACGGGGAGTGCACAAAGGGTGAACAGGGCCAGAACAGCGGGGATGCGGGACGGGAAGGCGAAATTCATGCGGAAAGATCCTGAAAAGCCGGGGTGGAACGGTCTGCGGGGGCAGGTGTGGAGGGTGAAGCGGGCGGTGTGAGCCGCTTATAATCAAGTGTGAGCTTACCCATGAGCGAAATTTCCGGAGCAGTTACTCCGATGGGAGTTTATTTGACGGAAAAGGACGGTGGAGCGGTCCTGTGCGAGCACCTTGGCAGGCAGACTGTGCGGCAATGGGGCGATCCTGAGCAGGAGTTCCTCTCGATTCCTGGTTCGGCGGCGGTTTTTGACCTTGGCTACCGCAGCCTGCTGCGAGTGAGCGGGGGCGACCAGGAGCGCTGGCTGAACGGGATGATCACCAATACCATCAAGGGTTTGGAACCGGGCCACTCGAATTACAGTTTTGTGCTGAACGCGCAGGGACGAATCCTTGGCGACGTTACGGCTTATCGTTGCACCGATCATATCCTGCTGGCGACGGATGCGTCGCAGGTAGAGGCACTGAGCGCGCACTTTGACCACTTCATCATCATGGACGATGTGGAACTGGGAACGGTAGCGGGACGGACGGCGCTGGGCGTGGCGGGACCGCGGGCGACGGCGGTGCTGGCTGCGGCGGGCTTGCGGGTCCCTGAGGACGAGCTGAGCTTTGTGGAATGCGAGCTTGCGGGCGAGAGCGTGATGGTTTCGCAGGAGTACTCGCCGGTGACGCCGCGGTTTGCGGTTTGGCTGCCGGAAGAGGCCGCTGCGGGATTGTGGGAGAATCTGCGCGAGGCAGGCGCCGCGCAGGCGGGTGTTGCCGCTCTGGAGATGTTGCGGGTGGCCGAAGGCGTTCCGCAGTTTGGTTTGGATTTTGGCGAGAAATACTTGCCGCAGGAGGTGGACGCAGTGCGTCCGCTGCACTTTGCGAAGGGTTGCTACCTGGGGCAGGAGATTGTGGAGCGGATTCGGTCGCGCGCGACGGTGCATCGGCAGATGCGCGTGCTGGAGTTGGAGGGCGGCAGGCCGGAGTTGCCTTCGGCGATTACCGCAGATGGGCATGCCGTGGGTGAGTTGACGAGCGTGGCGGAGTTTGGGCTGCCGGGCGGGCGGAAGACGCTGGCGCTGGGGATGGTGCGCAATGAGCCGATCGCGAAGGGGCTTTCGCTGAAATACGCCGGGGGCAAAGTGCTGGTGCCGGATGCGGAAGCGATGAAGGAATTTCTGCAGAGTTTAAGAAGTTTTGCAAGGAAGCAGGCGGCGAATTAGCGGCCGGCACGGAGAGCATTTATGGACGAGAAGACGGGATTTACAGTGACGGATCGGCGCAAGTTCACCTCAGAGGGAGACTTGCGGGATGATGCAGTGAGCACAGCAGCCGAAGAGGTTGCGGAACCCGCGGCACAGAAGCCGGCGGCGGAGAAGGTTGTGAGCATGCCGCGTCGGGAGGTTGCGGTGGAGGAAGCCGGCGCGCCGGAAGCGGCAGCGGGCGAGACTGAGGCTGAGGATGCCGAAGAGGGCCGTGCGATTACGGACGAAGAGTCCGCCGAGCAGCATGCGGCTTACCAGGCGTCTTCTGACACGCTGGACCAGATGCTGAAGCAGGCGAATCCGGGGATGGAAGCGGCCGGGCCGGTGACGTTTGAGCATGTGATCCAGTCGATTTACCTTTCGGCGATGATTGCGATGGGCGCGGGGACGGAACCGGGGCAGAAGCCGAGGGTGGATATTCTGGGCGCGCGGCAGAGCGTGGACATGCTGAGCGTGCTGCAGGAGAAGACCAAGGGCAATTTGAGCGAGCGCGAGTCGCGGATGCTGCAGAATGCGCTGTTTGAGCTGCGGATGATGTTTCTTGAGATTACGAACGCAATTGCGCAGGCCGCGCACCAGCCACCGAAGGGCAAGGGATAAGCCGGCAGCCGGATGCAGGCAGAGATCGTCATTCTCGGAAGCGGGACGTCGATGGGCGTGCCGACGCTGGGCTGCACCTGCGCGGTGTGCACGTCGACTGATCCGCGCAATCGGCGGCTGCGGCCTTCGATTGCGATTATGTGGCAGGACCACTGCGTGGTGGTGGACACGGGGCCGGATTTTCGGGAGCAGGCGCTGCGGGCGGGGATTCGGCGGGTGGATGCGGTGCTTTATACGCATGCGCATGCGGATCACATTCTTGGGCTGGATGATTTGCGGCCGCTGAGCTTTCCGCATCGACCGGGAAACATGCCGCTTTATGCGGATGCGGGGACGAGTTCGATTCTGGAGCGGGTGTTTGACTACACCTTTTCGCCGGAGTCGCAGTATCCGACGCGGGCGCGTGTGAAGCTGCACCCGATTGCCGGACACCAGACGGTGGAGGTGGATGGGGCGCGCTTCCAGCGAGTGCCCTTGCAGCATGGGCCGACGGAGGTTTCTGGCTTCCGGTTTGGGAATGCGGCTTATTTGACGGACATGAAGACGATTCCGGAGTCGAGCTTGCCACTGCTGGAGAATCTGGACGTTATGATTCTGGATGGTCTGCGGCCACAGTCGCATCCGAGCCACGCGAACCTGGAAGAGGCGCTTGGCTGGGTGGATGTGGTGAAGCCGCGAAGGGCGTGGTTGACGCATATGTCGCATGAGGTGGACCACGAGGCGACGGAGGCTGGCTTTCCGGCGCATGTGCGGCTGTCTTATGACGGGTTGAGAATTCCGATTGAACTTTGATATGAAAGTTTTTCGCTCGCTGGATGAGATTCCCGCAGATTTTGGCCGCTCGGTGGTTGCGATTGGCAATTTCGACGGCGTGCATCTTGGGCACAGGGAGATTCTGGCGGAGGTGCGGCGGCGCGCCGCTGAACAGGGCGCGGTCTCTGTTGCGGTGACGTTTGATCCGCATCCGGTGCGGGTGCTGCGACCGGAGATGGCTCCGAAGCTGATTACGCCGATGCCGCAGCGGCTGGAGCTACTGGCGAAAACGGGGATTGATGCGACGGTGATTCTGCCGTTTACGGAGGAGTTTTCGCGGATGCCTGCGCGGGTGTTTGCCGAGCAGGTGCTTGCGCGAGGGCTGCGCGCGATAGAGGTGCATGAGGGCGAGAGTTTTCGCTTTGGGCACAACGCGGAGGCGGGCACGGAAGACCTGGTGTTGCTGGGTCGCGAGCTGGGGTTTGCGGTGTTTGGGCATCGCGTACTGCGGGTGCGGAGGATTGCGGTTTCGAGCAGCGAAGTGAGGCAGCGGATTGCCGCGGGAGAGATGAGCGTGGCGCGGGCGCTGCTGGGGCGTGCGTTTTCGATTGAGTCGACGCAGGAGCGTGGGCGCGGCGTGGGCAGCAAGCTGCTGGTGCCGACGATCAATCTTGCGCCGTATGACGAACTGACTCCAGCGCACGGCGTTTATGTGACGCGGGTGCGGGTGGGCGAGCGGTGGTTTGCGGGGGTGACGAACTGCGGGGTTCGGCCGACGTTTGGAGTGGAGAGCTTTGCGATTGAGTCTTATCTGCTGGACTATGATCCTGCGGAAGCTGGGGCGCCAGTGGAGATGACGGCGGAGACGGTGGTGGAGGTTTGTTTCTTGAAGCGGCTGCGGGAGGAGCGGAGGTTTGATTCTCCGGAGGCGCTGAAGGCGCAGATTGGGCGGGATGTGGCGCGGGCTGAGAGATATCACCGTTTGACAGCTTTTAGCTTTTAGCTGGGTGTCGGGGACGATTCGATCGGATTGGGTTTGGCTGAAGCAGATTTAACCGCAGATTTCTCGACTTCGCCGACCGCTGGCGCGATCTGCTTCGCTCGAAATGACGCTCTCCCGCAGGAAATCATTTTGAGGTGATGTTGTTCTGAGCGATCCTGGTTCATCGATTTGCCCGAGTCGGCGTGATGGGCGTATGGTTTGGTTAATCGTTTTACCGGGAGATTGCCGATGCGTTCTTTGCTGCGCTGGGTGGGTTGTGCGTTGTTGATGGGTTGCGTTGCGCTGCCGGTGGGCGCGCAGATGGCGACGGGTGGTGGTCTAGTGGTTCCGGCGCCTGCGGCGGAGCATGAAAACTTCAAGGTTTCGGTGTATGTTCCGGTGAATATTGTGGAGCGGATGTACAGCGACCATGCCTGGCTGGTGAGCTCGTGGAAGACGATTTCAAGCCATGTGAAGGTGGACAAGGTTTACATCGAGACGTACCGGAGCCGGAATATTGCGAGCGCGGCGGCGATTGATGCGGTGAAGAAGTTTTTTAAGGATCAGGGTGTAGAGGTTGCCGGGGGGATTGCGTTCTCCGACAAGGACAACGGGCAGTTCAAGTCCTTTTGCTACACGAATCCGGCGGACCGGGCTTATGTGAAGCGGGTTTCCGAGTTCACGGCGCGGCACTTCAACCACATCATTCTGGACGATTTTTTCTTCAACAATACGAAGACGGCTTCCGATATCAAGGCCAAGGGGAATGAGAGCTGGTCGCAATTCCGGCTGAAGCTGATGGATGAGGTTTCGCGAGACCTGGTGGTGGGTCCGGCGAAGGCGGTGAATCCGAAGGTGCAGGTTGTGATCAAGTTTCCGAACTGGTATCCGGATTTTGCGGCGAACGGTTATGACCTGAAGAATGAGCCGCACATTTATAGCGGGATCTATACGGGCACGGAGACGCGGGACCCGGTGATTACGGACCAGAATCTGCAGCAGTACGAGAGCTACGAGATTATTCGTTATTTTGACAACGTGGCGCCGGGGAAAAATGGCGGCGGATGGGTGGATACGTTCAGCATTCGCTACGTGGACCGGTATGCGGAAGAGTTGTGGGACACGATGCTGGCGAAGGCCCCGCAGATGAACCTGTTTGAGTACACGGCGCTGCTGGAGCCGGCGGAGCCGGGAGATCGCGGCGCGTGGGCGAATCTGCCGACGAGTTTTGATTACGACAAGCTGTACGGGAAAGAGATGTATCGCATGGGCAAGTTCGGGTTCCATGTGCATTACCCGACGTTTGCTGCGGTGGCCGGGGATGCGCTGGCGGAGGTTGATCCGCTGGTGGGCAAGCTGGGAACGCCGGTGGGGATTGATTTGTATCGGCCGTATTACTCGACGGGCGAGAAGTTTCTGGAGCAGTACCTGGGGATGATCGGGATACCGATCAACATGGTGCCGGCGTTTCCGAAGGATGCGAAGACAGTGATCCTTACGAAGTCGGCGGCGGCGGATCCGGATATTGTGCAGGAGATCAAGGACAACCTGATGGCCGGCGGCGATGTGGTGGTGACGTCGGGACTGGTGAAGGCGCTGGAGCCGCGCGGGTTCGGGAGCATTTGCGAGCTGCATGTGGCGGACCGGCAGTTGCGGATCGACAAGTACTGGTCGGCGTTTGGAGCAGGGAACGGAGCGGCGATCGGAGCGACGCCGGGCAAGGACGAGGTGATGGTTCCGGCGGTGGTGTATGAGACGAATGACGCCTGGCCGGTGGTTCGTGGCACGGCGAACGGGTATGGCGCTCCGCTGCTGCTGATGGATCACTACGGGTACGGGAACCTCTTTGTGCTAACGGTTCCGGACAACTTTAACGACTTGTATGACTTGCCGCGGCCGGTGCTGACGTCGATCAAGAGCTACATTATGCGCAATTTTGCGGTGACGATGGATGCACCAAGCCAGGTGAGTTTGTTTGCTTACGACAACGGGACGTTTGTGGTGGAGTCGTACCGCGACAAGCCGGTGACGGTGACTTTGCAGGTGCTGGGCGCGGGGAAGAAGCTGGAGAATCTGATGACGGGACAGCCAGTTACGGGCGAAACCGCGGAGCATGTGCGGCTGGCCCAGATGCCGGGTGCTGCTGCACGGACGAGCTTTACGGTGACGGTGCTGCCGCACAGCTTTGTTGGATTCAAGGCGGAGTAGGCCGCGGATTTTCGATGAGAGGAAAGCGGAGGTGAGCGGGGGAGCGGGATTCCATTGGAATTCTGCGGGCGAATGGAGGTACGCTTGGTGCGCCAGTGAGGTGCCCCATGAAACGGTCGCGAATGCTACTCGTTACTGTGAGTCTGGTGCTTTTGTGTGGAGATTTGCGATCTGCCGCAGCATTGGGCCAATATGACCAGCCGCCGCAGGAGAAGCAGCGTATGGCCGTGCCGAAGACGCGGGGAGCGTCTTCAGAGAAAAATGTAACTGATTCGAGTACACAACGGGCCGGGGCAGACGAAACGCCGCTTTCGACCATTCCCAAGATTGAGGCGCACGCCAACCTGGTGTTGGTGGACGTAGTGGTGACGAGCCGCGGGCGGCATGTGAAGGGGCTCACGGCGAGCGACTTTAAGGTCTACGACAATGGCCGGCAGCAGCCATTAACGGTGTTTGAGGAACATACCGCCGAGACACCGATCCATGCGAAGGCAGGACGGGTGCAGCCGAAGCTGCCGCCGGGAGTGTACAGTGACCAACCGAAGTTTCCGGACCGGGGAGTGGCCACGGTGCTGCTGCTGGATGGGCTGAACACACCTTTGACCGACCAGGTTTACCTGCGGAAGCAACTGGTGAACCTGCTGGAACGGATTCCGCACAACATGCCGCTTGCGATTTTTACGCTGGGCACCCGGATGCGGATGGTGCAGGGGTTTAATGCGAATACGGGCGCGCTGGTGGCTGCGATGCAAGGCCGCAAGATGGTGCGGGCGTCGACGGTGCTGCATCCGGAGTTTGAAGATGCGCTGGAGCGCGAGACGCAGGACATCATTGAATTGGGAGCGACGCAGTCGGGGCTGATGGCGCTGCGTCAGTTCGAAGCTGACCAGACGTCGACGCAAACAGATCTTCGGGTGAAGATCACGCTGGGTGCGCTGGACGGTCTGGCTGCCTATTTGCGGCTGATTCCCGGGCGTAAGAATTTGATCTGGGTATCGGGTTCGTTTCCGTTTGCGATCTACCGAGATGACACGCTGGAGGCTCCGCTGGAGCCGGAGCGTGAGTATGCGCCGGATCTGGCGTGGACGGCGGCGCTGATGTCGGCGGCGCGGGTGGCGGTGTACCCGGTGAATGCGGATGGCCTGGATGGTTTGCCGAGCACGAGCGCGATGGAGAGTTCGTCGGATGCTTCGAACGTGATGAACAACGATGCGATCAACGCCCTGGCAGGCGGAGGCAAGGACCGAAACGGCATGAATCTGACGGCCTCGACGGCGGGAGGCGTAAGACCTGGGACTTTTGCCGAGCCCTCGATGGCGCAGGCGGACCTGAAGTTTATGGAGAGGAAGCAGAGCGAATTGCAGAGTATGCAGGCGCTGGCGCAGGCTACGGGCGGGCAGGTATTTACGGGTACGAATGATATTGGGAAGGCTGTGTCGGAGGCGATGCGGGCCGGGGAGGATTACTACACGGTTGGATACGTGCCGGAGTTTCGCCAGCATGATGAGAGCTTCCACCGGTTGAAGGTAGTGATGCCGAATGGAGATCACGCGGATTACCGGACTGGGTATTACGCGGATACGGCGGCGGTGGATCCTCATGCCGGCCATGCGCAGATGGCGGCTGCGATTCTGGATGATGGGCCACCGGTATCTGATTTGCCATTTGAAGTGAAGATGCAGCCGGTGGTTGAGGCTGCCGGGACGGCGGCGGGCAAAGAGCCGGAGGGCGAGCCGTGGCAGGTGGAGTACTCGGTGCCGGTGCAGGAGGTGGATTTTGAGCCGGCTGCCGGTGGCAACCATTTGGCGAAGCTGGAAGTGGTGGCGGTGGCGTATGACGCGGATGGCCGCAATTTGAACTTTGCAGATGAGCGGGCCGAGGTGCGTTTACCGGCGAAGTTTTATCAGCGAGAGGCGCATAGCGCGATGCCGATTCGGCAGAAGATTGTGGTGCCCAGGGGGACGGTGCAGGTGAGGGTGGTGGTGCATGATCTGCAGGATGGGAAGATTGGAGCGACGCAGATCCCGGTCCTCGGCGGGAGTAAAGCGGGCGGGGATTGAGGGCAAAAAGCTTGCCCGGGGGTGCTGCAAGAATTTACGTAACGGCAAAGCTGCAATCGCGGGGATTGCAGCTTTTTGTTTGTTTCGCAGCCTGCCAGGCCGCGGGTTCTAGCTGAGACTTTTAAGCGCCTGCATCACAATAAAGATGAGGATGCCAAGCCCCATGAGAACCGTGGCTGCGGAGGCTGCGTAGACATAGGGGGTAAGTTTTTTAGCGCGATTGAGGATCAGTTCCTGTTCATGCTGCTGATGTTCGGCGTTTGCATCGAGGTAGATCTGGTCATCCTCATTTTGGAGCAGAGTACCGCGATAGATGAGCAGCGCAGCAAGAATAGTGGCAACCGCAGCCCAGACGATCCAGATGACAGGACTAATGCCCATACAACACCTCCGATGGATTCGACAGAGGCGGCTCCAGATACCTGAGGTTTGGATTGCACCTCCGGGCAGGAGGGGCCGTCGACTGGATATTAGTCCCGGATGGGTGGATTTGCACAGTGATTTTCGTTACGGGTGTTTGTGGTTGGGGTTACAGGCCGGGGAAAGCCCGTGGAGAGTGCGGGCGGGAAGGCAAGTATTTTTGTATGAACGGTTTGGGGGGATAAGAATCGCGGCGGTGAGCGTGCGCATCCAAGGAATGATGGGAAACGCGCAGGAAACGGTGGCGTGTGCCCCGAATGAAAAGGTAAACTGAAGTCAGGAACAACCAAGGAGATTTGCCGATGGCAACCGCAACCGCTAACACGACCCCGCAGACCGCACAACCGACCACCCCACTGACCCTGACCGGTACGGCAGTCACGAAGGTGCGCGAGATCATGGCGACACAGGATCCGCTGCCGGCCGGTCTGCGCATTGGCGTAGTTGGCGGCGGCTGCTCGGGCTTCCAGTACTCGATGTCATTTGAGAACCAGGCCGGAATGATGGACAAGGTTCTGAGTTTTGACGGCTTGAAGGTGTTTGTAGACGCGACATCCATGATGTATCTGCAGGGATGCGTGGTCGACTATGTAGAGACACTGGAGGCGGCCGGGTTCAAGTTTGAGAATCCGAGCGTGAAGAGCACCTGCGGGTGTGGGTCTTCGTTCAGCGTATAAAGCGAGCAGTATCCGGAAACAAGAAAGGCTCGTTTCGGCGAGCCTTTTGCTATTGGGGTGTGGTGGAGTCAGGGTTGTTGGAGTTTCCGGAATTCGAGCTGCTGCCTGGGCTGGCGGAGTTGCCGGAGTTGGAGTTGTTGCCGGAGCCGGAGGTTGAACTGGAGCTGGAGCCGCCGAAGAGGTTGTTTCCGCCGAAGAGGCTGTTGGACGAGCTGGAAGACTTTTTGGAGTCGTTGGAGTCGTTGAGGTTGGTGGCTCCGTTGAGGTCGCTCTGGCTGCCTCCGAGGATGGAGACTTTGTCCCGGAGTTCGTCGACGATGGGGTCGTAGTTGAATTCCCATCGGTCGTAGTTGCCCTGGGCGCGGTAGTCGACGATGGACTTGCCCTTGATGGGGGGGATGACACCGACGAAGGGCGCGTTGGTCTGGAATCCGTCGCCGGAGGAGGTGGGTGAGCCGAGCGAGGATTTATCGGAGCTGGCTGATCCGGTCATGCCTCCGGCCGTTGTAGTGGGGCTGGAGTCGAGGGGCGAGCCTGTGGGAGAGCCGCCTATGGGGGAGCCGATGCCGGGAGACATGGAAGAGCCAAAGTTGGAGGACATGGAGGAGCCGAAGCCCATGGAGTTGGTGGCGGCGCTGGCGGCGGCGGTGGGCGCGGAGCCGCCGGAGCCGGAACTGCCGTTGACGGCATACATTCCGCCGGAGGCCTGCACGGCTCCGAGATCGGAAAGCGGCTTGCCGAAGGGGCCGAGCGGATGCACGTGGGCGTGGCCGTAGAGAACGAGTTTCCAGTCGTCTTTGCCGGTGAGGGGGTCTTTGTATTGCTTGCGGAGGAAGCGAATGTTGTTGGTGTGGAGGAGTTCTTTGACGGTGTTGGGGTAGCGGTGGAACTGGCGGTAGTAGAGCTGGATGGCGCGCTCGTACTGCTGGCCCCGGTGGATGGTTTCCAGCTCCTTCTGGCGCTGTAAGGATTTGGCCCACTCGGGTGCGGCGATGGCGAGGGCGAGGAGCATGAGAAAGGTAAGAAAGACGACCATGAGGAGGACGATGCCGGATTCGGAATTTGGCCTGGGGTCGTCCTGAGGATTGTGTTGCGCGAGTTGTGGGGGATGCTGCATTTTGTTTCCTGTGGATGGGCTTCCCCGCCGATCGCGCGCAGGCGGGAAAGGCTGCTAGCTGCGTTCCAGGGGCAGGCTCTGGGTGTGGTTGTAGAGAAGATCCGTGATTTCGATGGAGAAGGGCAGGATCTTTACGATTTTGTAGCGATGGGCGACGATGTCGCCTGGTGATGCGATGAAAATGTTGGCGCCCTGCAGCAGGAAGGCCTTGCGCACGCTGCCGTGAGCCTCATAGCCGAAGAATTGGAGATCGATGGGGGGCGGCGGGGGTGGTCCTGTGGGTGCGGCGGCGATGTGCTGGGCCGGGCGGACGGGGCCTTTGACGGCTTCGATTCTGGCCGGGGGAGCGGAGCTCATGGAGAAGATGTTGCGTCCGGAGCCGGTGTAACGGATGGATTCGGCCTGTGCCATGAGCTCTGGATGGAGGGTGGGGTCCAGCTTAGAGAGGCTGACGGGAATGCGTTTTGCGTTTCCATTGCCGGAGGCGTCCGGCGCGGAGGAGGCCGCGGCCGGCTCCGATGGCGGCGGAGCGGATGGGGAGCCGAAGAAGATGCGGTTGACGTCCCAGATGACGAGGCCAATGATGATGGCGCCGAGGACGGCCACGGCGATGACTTTGCCTTTGCTTTCAGTCCCGATCTTGAGCGCCATCAGCGGACCTCCTTAGAGGCCAGGGGCATTTGCGGGTAGGTGAGCCGGGCGCTGGTGTTGTTTTCGTCGCCGTTGCCGGAGCCGGAGGGTGATGCGGAGGATGCGGGCAGGTCGGTTGCATCAGAGCGGAGATAGGTGTCGACGCGGATGCGAAGGCTGACCATGCCACCCTGCTGTCCGTTGAAGGCCAGTCCGGTGATGATGAAAATGACGTGGTTCTTGTCGCGTTCGAGATCGTTGATGAAGTGCATGAGCGGGGCGTACTGGCCGCTGAGGCTGGCGTCGATCTGGACGCGGGTGATGCCCGGAATCGCCGGCGCGGGGGTGTACTGCGCATTGGCGAGGCGCACGTTCTCTTTGGCGGCGAGGTCTCCCAACTCGGAGGCGATGGTGGAGTAGTTGGGGGAGATGCGCGCGTCGATGAATTGCGAGGCCTGGGTGCGCGCTTCGTCGACTTTGGCGGGAAGGTTGTGGATCTGGCTCATTTTGGCCTGGAGTTGGCCGTAGTGGACTTCCTGGGCGGCGAAGGCGGGGCTTTCGTCTGAGCTGATGGCGTGCATGGCGAGCACGACCCTGGTTCCGAGGAAGATATCGAGCAGCAGAATGGCGGCGAGTCCCGCAAGGTGGAGATTGAGGGGAGTGAAGAGGCCGCGAAGCTTATTCATGGCGGGCCTCCTTTTGGGAGTGGGCTTGTTTTGCCGGGGTATGATGCGTTGCTGCCGGATGGGAGGCGGATGGTTTGGAAGATTCATCGGCGGGCGGCACGGGGTGGGGCAGGGGCCGGTAATCGGCGAGGATATCGAAGTTTACGTAGGACGGCATGTTTGCATTGACGGCGCTGGGATTGCTGTTGTCGCCGCCCTGCGTGGCGAGCGACTCGGATGCGAGACGGGGCAAGGCGAAGTAGCGTGATTTCTCGAGATTGCGAATGAGGTCGACGCCGCGGTCGCGCGGGCCGAGTACGCGGAGGCGGAGGATGACTTTTCCGTTGGGGCGCACGAGTGGCTGGAGGCTGACGACCTGAACGCCGCTGGGGAGTACGGTTTCGAGGTCTTCCATGGTGGCGGTCCAGGAGAAGGCCTTGCGCCGGAAAAGTGTATTGAGGAATTCGGATTGCTTGAGCGTGGCGGCGTTCTCTGGCTGGGCCATGAGATTGCGGTAGCTCTGCTGCTGATTTTCAAGCGCGCGGATTTGCTTATGGAGCGAGGCGACGTGTGCGGTGGCGGCGGCGGCGCTGCTTTGTTCCATGTGGAGCTGGTAGCCGAGGAATGCGCCGGCGAGGGCGAGGATGAGCATCCAGAGGCGCAGCCGGCTGTAGAGAGGCCGCAGCTCGACGTATGGCCGGGAAGCGAGATTGAGGGTAATACGCATCAGCTTGCGAGCGCTCCTGCGATGCCGGCGGACATGCCGGGTGGAAGGGATGCCGCAGCGGGCAGTGTGACGAGGTCGCGCACGCGGGGCGCCAGCGGGTCGTTGTTTTCGATGAGTTGACTGAAGCCGGAGGCTCCGCCGGTACCAGCGTAATAGATGGTGGAGGGCAGAGACTGGAGCGTGTCCTCAAAGTAGGCGAGGGCGACGGAGACGGCCTGGGCGAGCTCTTCGCGCTGGAGCGCGGGATTTTGGGGCAGATCGAGGGTGCGGTGCAGCAACAGGTCGTCCTGGCTGACGATGGCGGTGGTGATGGCGCCGGAACTGCGGTTGATGATGAGGGCGGGACTGCCGGCTCGGAGGGCCGAGAGTGATGCGATGGTGCTGGTGAGCACCGAGCCGGGCTCGAAGCCGGCGTCGCGAACGGCGGACTCGTATTCGGCGAGGATGGCGCGGGGCATTGCGACGACAAGCACGCGGATCTGCTGCGAGGACTGGGGGAGCATCTGGTAGCTGATGGCGGCGTCTTCGACGTCGAAGGGAAGCATTTTGCGGAGGCGGAAGCGAAGGATGGGCAGGGCGTCGCGCTGGCGCGCGGGAAGGGAGTCGAAGTCGAGCAGGAGGACGCGCGCAGCAGTATCTGGAACGATGAGAGTTACATTTTTGCGTCGCGCGCCTACGTCTTCAAGAGCCTTGCGGATGGCGCTGGAGACTGCAGAAGGGTCGGCCAGGTTGGCGCTCTTGAGTCCTGGCGTAAGGGCGGATTCCGGCAGCTGGTAGTAGCTGCAGGTGAGGGAATCTTCGTCCGAACGCTGCGCGCCTTTGCGGGCTTCGCGGCGCGCGGCGACGACGCCGCCGGGGAAGATTTCGCATGCGAGCGGCGGGCGCATGTACGAGCCGGCCGGAAGGATGGAGAATTTGATCGGCACTAGCGGGTTGCCTCAATAAATGTAACTTTGTTGATTTCTTTTAGCGTGGTGAGTCCGCGGCGGACGCGATCGACGGCGCTTTCGCGAAGGAATTGCATGCCCTCGGATTGTGCGAGGCGGCGGACCTCAGAGGTTGGCTTCTTGTCGAGAATGGCTTCGCGAATGGGGTCGGTGAGGTCGAGCAGCTCGTGGATGGCGGTACGTCCGCGGTACCCGGTGCCGCCGCACTCGATGCAGCCGGCGCCTTCGCGGAAGGGGAAGGTGCGCCACTCGGCGGGATCGAGACCGCTGAGGATGAGGGTTTCGTCGTCGTACCGGACCTCGCGCACGCAGTGCTCGCAGATGGTGCGGACGAGGCGCTGGGCGAGGATGCAGTTGAGTGCGGAGACGAAGTTGTAGGCTTCGACGCCCATGTTGAGGAAGCGGCCGAGGACGTCAACGACATTATTGGCGTGGACGGTGGTGAAGACGAGGTGGCCGGTGAGGGCGGAGTTGATGGCGATCTGGGCGGTTTCCTGGTCGCGGATTTCGCCGACGAGGATTTTGTCGGGATCGTGGCGGAGGATGGAGCGCAGGCCGCGGGCGAAGGTGAGTCCCTTTTTCTCGTTGACTGGGATCTGGGTGATGCCGCGAATCTGATATTCGACGGGGTCTTCGATGGTGATGATCTTGTCTTCGTCGCTTTTGATTTCGTTGAGTGCGGCGTAGAGGGTGGTGGTTTTGCCGGAGCCGGTGGGTCCGGTGACGAGGACCATGCCGTAGGGCTCGCGAATGTAGCGGCGGAAGCGGCGGAGGTCATCCTCGTGGAAGCCGACGACATCAAGGGTGAGCTGCTGGAATTTTTCGCTCATGGACTCCTTGTCGAGGACGCGGAGGACGGCGTTTTCACCATGCACGGTGGGCATGATGGAGACGCGGAAGTCGATGAGGCGGGTTTTATAGCGGACACGGAAGCGGCCATCCTGGGGGACGCGGCGCTCGGCGATGTCGAGTTCGCTCATGACCTTGATGCGGGAGAGGATGGTCTGATGATGCTCGCGCGCGATGGGGGCCATGGCGGGCTGGAGGACGCCGTCGATGCGGTACTTGATGACGACGGAGTCTTCGTAGGTTTCGATGTGAATGTCAGAGGCGCGGCGCTCAAGAGCGGTGAAGATGGTGGTGTCGACGAGGCGGATGATGGGGCTGATGTCCTCTTCGGAGGTCAGCTTTTCGATGGAGATGTTTTCGTCGGGATTATCTTCAGCGGAGACGAAGTCGAAAGTGAGTCCTTCCGAGGCTTCGTCAAGGACGCGCTGGGACTGCTCGGTTTTTTTGAGGAGGTCAGTGATCTGCGAGAGGGTGGCGACGCGCGTGAGGACGCGCTGGCCGAGGAGACTCGATATTTCATCGAGCATCATGAGACGGCTGGGGTCGCTGACGGCGATGACGATGCGGTCTTCGAGCTGTTCCAGCGGCACGAAGTTGTAGCGGAACATGAGCTCGACGGGTACGCTGCGGATGACTTCGTGCTGGATGCGGAAGTTTTTGAGGTCGATGAATTCGCAGCGGTAGCGGCGAGCGAGATTTTGTGCGACGACGAGCTCTTCCGCTTCGGGCGCTGCGGTGACTACGGGTGGATTGGCCATGGGTGTGAATTCCTCCTGTGTCAGCTGCCGAGTCCCGCGCCGTTGCCCATGGAGAAGATGGGCAGGTAGAGGGCGACAAGAATGATGGTGACGATGATGCCCATGAAGATGAGGATGGCCGGTTCGATGAGGGAGAGAGCGGCGGTGAGCGCGGTCTGCACGTCTTCCTCGAAGAATTCGGCGACGGAGTTGAGCATTTGGGGCAGCGCGCCGGTGGATTCGCCGACCTCGATCATTTCAGTCGATAGCTCGGGAAAGATGCGGGTGCCTTTGAGGCTGTTGGCGAGGCCATTGCCTTCGCGGACGCTGCTGACGGAGTTGAAGACGGCTTTGGCAATGCGGCGGCTGGAGATGGAGCGGGCTGCGGTTTCCAGGGACGGCACGAGCGGCAGGCCGCCGAGCAGCAGCGTGGAAAGGGTGCGGGAAAAGAGCGCGACCTGATACTTAAGCCAGATATTGCCGAAGATGGGGAGGCGAATGCGTACGCCGTCGATGAAATCGGCGCCGGATTCGGTTCTGCTCCAGCGCAGGAGCAGAAAGGTGAGGACGGCCAGGGCCGGTACAACAAAGAGCGCGTAGTGCTGGGCGGCCTTGCCGAGGTTGAGCATGGCGACGGTGAGCGCGGGCAGCCTGGAGCCGAGCTGGTTATAGAGCAGGGCGAAGCGTGGGACGACATAGGTGATGAGGAAGGTGAAGAGTCCGAAAACGAGGAAGACCAGCAGGGTGGGGTAGATGAGCGATGCCTGCAGTTTTTTACGGAAGGTGAGCGAGATGCGCTGGAAGATGAGGTAGCGGTTGAGGACCTCGTCGAGGTTGCCGCTGCGCTCGCCGGCGAGGAGTGTGGTGGTGTAGATGGGCGGGAATGCGCCCTGCGCGTCGAATGCGCTGGAGAGGGATTCGCCGGTTTTGACGCGCTCGGCTACGTTTTTGAGCTGGGCGGCGAAGCGCTCGTTTTTCTGGCTCTGGGCGAGCATGTGGAGCGAGTTGAGGATGGGCAGTCCGGCCTTGATGAGGGTGAGGAACTGCTGATTGAAGATGAGGAAGGGTTCGAGCTTGATTTTGCGCTGGGCGCCGGTGAGGCCGCGCGCACGGACCGAGTAGACGTAATAGCCCGCCTGCGTGAATCGTTGACGCAGTTCGTCGGCGGAGGCGGCAGTATGGGTCTGCTCCTGCATGCGCCCGCGTTCATCGGCCAGTTTGATAACGAATTCGGCCATAAGCTCGTGATTCTGCTGATGCTTCTAAGGTAGCAGTTTCCGTACAGGATAGACGTGTTGGAGGGCTGTATCGCTCATTTGGGCAGGCGGGCTGGGTTGAGGCGTCCGATGCGGCCGTTGGGGCCGACGATGAAGGGCAGACTGATGGCGTTCCAGTTGCCGTTGCCGAGGGGGTGCCAGGTTTTGCCGTTGTCGTAGCTGACGTCGGAGCCGTTGGTTCCGGCGGTAATCCAGGCGTGGCTGGTGGGGTCCCAGGCGACGGTGGAGCGGTAGCCGTGGGGAGGATGGGTGGCGGCACGCCAGTGGAGGCCTCCGTCGGCGGACCAGGCGGCGGTACCGGTGGGGTTGTTGGGTTGGGTGTAGTT
The DNA here is from genome assembly GCA_049965615.1 of Acidobacteriaceae bacterium. Lineage (GTDB taxonomy): Bacteria > Acidobacteriota > Terriglobia > Terriglobales > Acidobacteriaceae > Acidobacterium. The sequence goes on along the minus strand of JBMFWD010000006.1, from coordinate 60,528 downwards.
GCCGCCTACGGCGAGGATGGTGCCGTCGCCCCCGGGGGCCCCGGCATTGCCGGCAACGGCAAAGATTCCGGCTGCCGGGCCGCCTTTTGCGAGAGGAGCAGGGATGGGAGTCCAGATCTCGTGCATAGGAATGGGAGTTTTGGGTTTAGCGGTGAGCAGCACGGAACCCTGCCATGTCTGCCGGTAGATCCATGCGCCGGTGGTGCCGAAGAGGATGGGATCGCGCGGCCCGGCGAGCAGGGAGGCGTTGCTGGCGGCGAAGGCTCCGGTTGCAAAGGGTTTTGCGGCGAGAGTGGGGGATTGGGAGGGTTTCCAGGTGAGGCCGCCGTTGGTGGTGGAGAGGAAGACGAAGTGATGGTGGACGGGGTCGCCGAGGAGGAAGCCTTTCCGGCGGTTCTGGAAGATCATGGCGTCCCAGAAGCCTTTGGGGTCGGGATTAGTGGCGAGGAGGGTCCAGTGGGCGCAGCCGTCGGTGGTTTTGTAGAGGCGGGATTGGTTGCCGAGGCCGCTGGACATGGCCCATGCAGTGCGGGCGTCGAAGGCCCAGATGGCGCGGAAGTCGAGTTTGGCGGCGTTGGGTGGGATGGCGCAGGGCCGCCAGTGGCGGCCGCCGTCTAGGGTGCGGAGGATGGTTCCGCTGGTGCCGCTTGCCCATGCGATTTGAGAATTCACAGCGTGGATGCCGCGGAGGCTGGCTGTGGTTTGGCTGGACTGGAGGGTCCAGACGGAAGTGGATTGGACTGGCGGGGTTTGCGCGGCGGCGACGAGGGTGGCGAGCAGGAGGAGGCAGAGATGGAGGCGGATGCGGGCCATGCCGCTGATGATACTCGGGTTGTTATTGCAGGGGGGATGATCCGTCGACGATGGCGACGCCGTTGGGTGGGTGGAACTCGAAGGCGGAGGCGGGTGCGGGGACATTGTCCGTTTCGCCGGAGAATTGAAATTCGTTGGTGACGCCGTCGGCTTCGACGATGCGGATCTGGCGGATGATGCCTTGCGGGGTGACGGTGAGGCTAAGGCTGGTGATTTGCTTGCCCATGCGGCGCGGGGTGCCCTGGAGGGTGAAGTTGCCGCTTTGTTGTGAGGCAATGCGCAGGCCGCTAAGTTCGCGTTCCAGGCGGGTATGGCCGAGGAGGAAGCGGAGCGGGGACTGGATGTCGTCGATATTCTTTGCGGGGATGCGCTGGGCCTGGTTCTGGCCGGGGGTGTAGAAGTAGCCGTATTTGAGATTGAGGATGTAGAGCTTGCCGTCAGGGTCGGTGTAGGTCCAGCGCATGAGGCCGGGCTTTTTGAGCAGGAGCGCGCCGGACTGGCGCTTGCTCATGCCCATGCCGTTGTAGGTCTGGACGAACTGGACTTCGAGGGAGCGGATGCTGTTGTAGTGGTGGTCCACGCGGCTGACGAGGGTGGAGACGCTGGGCTTGGCGGGGCTGTGTGTGGCTGCGCTGGCGGTGAGTGTGGCCGCTGTGAGGAACGGGATGGCAATGAGAAGCCGCCAGATCGCGTGGAACTGGCGGCGGGATGGGGAGTTTTTCATTGCTCGAGGGGTACCGTGCAGTTGGTTCCGCCGGCGGGATCAACCTTGATGTTGCCGGCCATGTCGAGGCAGAAGCCGCGATGGCCGGTTTTGCCGACTGCCTGGGGAACGGCGGTGACTTCGTAACTGGTGTACATGTCGTGGTTATCGACGGTGGTCTTGGTGCAGTTGGTGATCTTGAAGGTGTAGCCGGATTTTTGCCCGGCGGCGAGATCGTTCGGGATCAACTGGGCCAGTTGTGCGGTGGGCGCGGCGGAACTTCCTTCTCCACCGAGGGCTGCCAGAGAGCAGGCGTAGCCGTCCTGGGGATAGCTGGAGTTGTACTGGGTTTCCGCTTCCTGGATGGCACGGAGGGACTGGAGGGCCGAGGTTTCGTTCGCGTTCGCCTTGAGATTGAGCATGTTGGGGATGGCGATGAGCGTGAGGATAATGATGATCGAGATGACGATCAGCAGTTCCATCAGGGTGAAGCCGGCTTCATGAGAGCAGCGTGCGCCGTTGGCGCGGCGGTCTTCAGACATGTGGTCCAGGGGGCAGATGTTCTTGAGCTTCATAGCGGGTACCTAACTCGAAATGCTAAAACAACTGGACGCGGAGAGCTAGAGAATCGCTCATCTGTATTGGATGAGGAGTCAGCGTGCAGATGCGGTCTCGGCGGCGATGCAGGAGCGGAAATAGTCGAGGCTGAGGCGGAGGCCGGTCTCGAGATCGACCTTTGGCTCCCAGCCGAGGAGGCGTTTTGCCTTGGAGATGTCGGGTTGCCGCTGGGTTGGGTCGTCCTGCGGCAGGGGGCGATAGACGATCTGGCTGGATGAGCCGGTGACCTTGAGGACAGCTTTGGCGCACTCGAGGATGGTCCACTCGTTGGGATTGCCGATGTTGGTGGGCAGGTGCTCGTCGGAACGCGAGAGGCGGAGGATGCCGTCGACTTCGTCGGAGACGTAGCAGAAGCTGCGGGTCTGCTTTCCTTCGCCGTAGACGGTGAGGTCTTCTCCGCGGAGCGCCTGGATCATGAAGTTGGAGATGACGCGGCCGTCGTTTTTCTGGAGGCGCGGCCCGTAGGTGTTGAAGATGCGGACCATGCGGGTGTCCACGTTGTAGTAGCGATGGTAGGCCATGATGAGGGCCTCGGAGAATCGCTTGGCTTCGTCGTAGACGGAGCGGGGACCGATGGGATTGACGTGGCCCCAGTAGTCTTCGGTCTGGGGATGGACGGCGGGGTCTCCATAGCACTCGGAGGTGGAGGCGTGGAGGAATTTCGCCTGGTAGCGGTGGGCGATGTCGAGCGCGTTGCGGGTTCCGTCGGAGCCGACGCGGAGGGTTTCGACGCCGAGGCGCGCGTAGTCGACTGGGCTGGCGGGGGAGGCGAAGTTGAAGACGTAATCGACGGGGCCGAGGTCGAAGGGCTCGACGATGTCGTGCTCGACGAAGTTGAAACGGGGCTCGTTTTTGAGGTGGCCTATATTTTCGAGAGAGCCGGTGCAGAGATTATCGACGCCGACGACGGAGTGGCCCTCTGCGAGGAGAGCATCGGTGAGGTGCGAGGCGAGGAAGCCGGCGGCTCCGGTAACGAGTACGCGCATGAGGTTCTCTCTTATTGGGCTGAATGCGTGACGAAGATGAATACCCGTTCGATGGTATCGAAGTCGATGAACCAGCGGCAACCAAGGTTGGCAGCGGAAGTATGTTCGTAGGATAGAGACAAGCTTGATGACGAGGGGACTGCAGGCGCGGATATGGGCTCTGGCTGAGGAGGAGGGCTTCTCGGGCGCGGGGATGACTGCTGTTCCGGAGCCGGGAAGCGCGGAGGACGTGTGCGAGCGGGAGCGGTTTGCGGCGTGGGTGGAGGCCGGGCGCGCGGGAACGATGGAGTATCTGAAGCGGCGGAACGAGGCGGGGCGGCTGGTGCGGTCTTCGCTGCGGGAGGCTGTTCCGTGGGCGCGATCGGTGATTGTGTGCATGCTGAACTACAACAGCGATGCGCCGTATTCGACGGAGGAAGCGCCACCGGATGCGGGATGGATTGCGCGGTATGCGTGGAGCGGCAGTGGAGGGAAGCCGACCGATTATCACAAGGTGATGCTGCGGCGGCTGGAGCGGCTGCGGGGGCGGCTGGCCGGTGAGTTTGGTGAGTTTGAGGCGCGGTGTTATGTGGATACGGGTCCGCTGGTGGAGCGGGTGTATGCGGAGTACGCGGGCCTGGGCTGGGTGGGCAAGAACACCTGTTTATTGAATCAGAAGCTGGGCTCGTGGCTGTTTCTGGGGGTGATTTTGACTTCGCTGGAGGTGTCGGAGGGTGAGGCGGCGCTGTTGGCGGCGGACCGCTGCGGCAGCTGCACGCGGTGCATGGATGCGTGCCCGACGCAGGCTCTTGTGGCTCCGCGGCAGATGGATGCGAGCCGGTGCATCAGCTACCTGACGATTGAGCACCGGGGTAGCATTGCGGAGGAGTTGCGGGAGGGGATGGGCCGGCAAGTTTTCGGGTGCGATATTTGCCAGGATGTGTGCCCTTGGAACAGCCGGCGGAGGGCGCCGGTGGGGCGTGATCCGGAACTGGCGGTGCGGGGTGAGTTGGTGAATCCCGCGCTGGAGTGGCTGGCGGGGATGGATGAGGCTGCGTTTGGGGAGTGGTTTTATGGTTCGCCGGTGAAGCGGGCCAAGTTTGGGGGCTTTCGCCGGAATGTAGCGATTGCGATGGGGAACAGCGGCAACAGGGGGTTTTTGCCGCAGCTGCGCGAGTGGGCGGCGGCGGAGGACGAAGGTGTGGCTGAGGCGAGCCGGTGGGCGGTCGCCAGGCTGGAGCCGGGGCAGAGCCTTCCGGATGCGGCAGGGCTGGACAGCGCAGCGCCTGGCCGGAAGGCCTCAGAAAAATATTGAGACAGGGATGGAGTCAGGAGCGGGACGCTTACGAGCCGCGGACCACATTGGCTGCGTTGAGTCCCTTGGGGCCCTGCTGGCACTCGAATTCGACGGCTTCGCCTTCGTTAAGTGTTTTGTAGCCCGAGTCCTGAATAGCGGAGAAGTGGACGAAAACGTCCTCGCCGCTGGACCGCTGAATGAAACCGTAACCTTTCGCTCCGTTAAACCACTTGACTACGCCTTGCTCTTTCACAGCAACTCCTCTTGTTATGGGCGATTGTCCGCCTCTTGTTTCCCCCAATAACAGCAAAAGCCCCGTCTCCGCGCGGATGGCGCAGATTACGGAAGCCTTACCGCCTCTGGGCGGGCACAAAAGGTATTACTCATGCAATACATCAAAAAAAACGGCCTTCCAAACGACAACTTAGCCCGGAAACACACAGAGCTAAATCGTGACCTTGTTATGGCAGGAACCGGGATGTAAATCAAGAAAAAAATGCATAGTTGGGCAAAAAACTGCCCGGATGGGGCTGGAAACAGGGTAGGCGGGGCGGAATGGGGCAATTTGGAACCGTGATGGTGGCGAATGGGGGCGTTGCCGGAGGAGGCGGATGGGTCGCGGAATAGTATGAGAAGAGATTGTTTCGAGTTGAGGAAATGTCCACCCAAGAGTCGAAGAGCTGGCTGAAAAGGTTGTTGAATTGTCTATCCCCGGGAGAGTTGTGGCCGCAATTTGTGTCGCTGGCGCAATATTTGAGCCGCACCGAGGTGCACACGTATGCCTTCAGCGTGGCGGCGAACGCGATTCTGTCGCTGTTTCCGTTTATTGTGATCCTGTTTACGGTGTCGCGGGAGGTGTTCCACTCGCAGGCGATGACGGAGATGGTGGCGAACATGGTGGGTTATTTTCTGCCGTCGAACCAGAGCTTCGTGATCCGGAACATGGCGCTGCTGGTGCATCCGCGGGGGCAGGTGCAGATTTTTTCGATGGTGATGCTGCTGATTTCCTCTTCGAGCGTGTTTATGCCGCTGGAGGTGGCGCTGAACCAGGTGTGGGGCGTGAAGAAGAGTCGGGCCTACCATTGGAACCAGCTTTTGTCGCTGGGACTGGCCATTGGAGTGGGTTTGCTGGCGGTGCTTTTGGTGGGTCTGGCGGCGGCGCAGAACAAGATATTGGCGTTTTTGTTTTTCGGGCACACGGATAACTTTATTTTTGATTTTCTGGCGCGTACGTTCCTGAGCATTTCGGCTGCGTTGCTGAGCGTGGGCATCTTCTTTTTGACTTACTGGCTGCTGCCGAACCGGAGGGTTCCGGCGCGGGCGGTGCTGCCGGCGGCGATTGTGACGGGGCTGATCTGGGATGGGGCCAAGGCGGTGTATGTGATGGTGTTGCCGTGGCTGGATCTGCGGTCGGCTTACGGGCCGTTTGCGGTGTCGGTGACGCTGATGATCTGGGCCTTTTTGACGGGTTTGCTGCTGCTGGCCGGGGCGCATTTTTCTGCGACACGGTATGCGCGGCTGGCTGCCCGGGAGGCGGATGCGGAGGAGACGGCGGACGGTGTGCGAAATTAAGCGAAAGAGTGGGCACAAGAGACAAAGTTCGCGCTAAACTCGCTTAACAGTGAGTCGGCTGAGAGATTTTGAGGGCAAAGTTTTTGGCAAGCTGCGCCGTCCTGCTCCCACGGGCTGGGTGCGGCGGAGCGCGTTCTGGCTGCTACTGATTTGCGTGGTATCGGGGCTGCTGGGTTTGCTGCCGGGCGGCGTGGGTGACGTGTTTCAGGCAGCTTCTGACCTGGCGCTGGTGGTGCTGTTGCCGCTGAGCGCGGTGCTGCTGTTCCAGTACATCTTTGGGCACTTTTTGTGGAAGGTGCGCAACCGGCTGATTCTGACGTACGTGCTGATGGGTCTGGCGCCGGTGGTTCTGTTTGTGACGCTGGCGGGAGTGTCGCTTTACATTTTCTCGGGACAGTTTGCGATTTTTGCGGGAACCGCTGAAGAGCACGCGGAACTGGTGCAGATTGCGGCGCAGAACCATGTATTCGCGAGCCGGATTGGGCAGGAGGTGGCGGCTGGGGTTCCTCTGGGCAAGCTTTCTTTGCCGGGTGCGAGGGATTTGGTTTCGACGCAGGATTTTCCGGACATGCGGCTGGCGATTTTTGTGGACGGCAACAAGGTGCCGATGACACCGCCGGACCTGGATGCGCGCGAAATTGCGAAGATACCGGATTGGTTGGGGAACAAGGATTTTGAGGGAATTGTTTTCGATCGTGGTCAGCTTTTTTTGCGGGCGATTGATGGAGAGCTGGTGGGGCAGCACCGGGTTGCGGTGATCAGCAGCGTTCCGCTGGGGCAGAAGAACGTGGACCGGATTGCGGCGGGACTGGGTACGGTGGCGATCTTGCCGAATGCGGCCTTTGGCGACTCCGACACGAATGGAAATGTGACAGTGAACCTCGCTCCATCGGGCGTGCAGGCGACTGCCGGGGGAGTGCCGGGACAGGCGAAGCCGGCGGATCTGGCGCGGAGAAGTGCCGGGCTGAAGAAGCAACAGGCGCAGGGCGACTCGCTGGCGGAGCTGGCTGAGGAAGGCGTGGTGACGGGCGGGCAACTGCCGAAGGCCAAGCATTTTTATGATCTGCTGGTGACGTTTGCCGCGCCACTGGGTACGACGAACTGGCGAACGGGCAAGGTGCACGAGGCGATTGTGCATGTGAATTCGCGGCCGTCGCTTTTGTACCAGCGGCTGTTTAATACGTCACTGCGAGTGGGAAATATCTTCCGCGATGTGCTGATCGGGCTGGCGACATTTTTTGGATTGCTGGAGCTTTTTGCGTTCTACGGAGCGATGCGGCTGAACCGGACGATTACGAAGTCGATTCGGGACCTTTACAGCGCGACGGAGGCGATTGACCACGGGGACTTTGAGCATCGGATCGTGGTGAAGCGCCGAGATCAGCTGGCGGCGCTTAGCCAGTCGTTCAACAACATGGCGGCGTCGCTGGAGCGGCTGCTGGAGGAGCAGAAAGAGAAACAGAAGCTGCAGAGCGAGCTGGCGATTGCGCAGGAGGTGCAGGCGAACCTGTTTCCCGGAGCGAATTTGCAGATGGGGCCGCTGGAGGTGCACGGAATTTGCCTTCCAGCGCGGACGGTGAGCGGCGATTATTACGACTTCCTGGTGCTGAGCGACAAGTCGATGGGCCTTGCGCTGGGGGATATCAGCGGCAAGGGGATTTCTGCGGCGCTGCTGATGGCGACACTGCACTCGGCGGTGCGGGCGTATCGCTTTGCGGGGTACGAAATGGCGATGGCGGCGCAGAGTCTTCTGGAAGAGTCTGGAAGGGGAAATCCTGATTTTGAGGCCGAGAGCGGGCGATTGTTTACGCAGCCGGCAAGCGTGATGAAGCTGTTGAATCGACACTTGTACCGGAGCACGCAGCCGGCGAAGTATGCGACGTTATTTCTGGCGCATCTTGAGGTGGAAACACGGCAGCTTACCTATGCGAATGGGGGTCAACTGCCTCCGCTGCTGCTGCGCAGCGACGGCTCAGTGGATCGGCTGGACCTGGGCGGCACGGTGGTGGGGCTGATCGATAATGTGGCTTACGAGCAGGGCGTGGAGCACATGTATCCGGGGGACATTCTGATTGCTTACAGTGACGGCGTGACCGAGCCGGAGAACGAGTTTGGAGATTTTGGTGAAGACCGTCTGGTGGATGTGGTGCAGCGGCACCGTCATTTGCCGCTGGAGGTGATTGCGGGTCAGGTGATGCATTCCCTGCGGGCGTGGATTGGGGACCAGGAGCAGCCGGACGACATAACGCTGGTGCTGGCCCGCTATGGGCACGCTGAAGGCTGACCTGGAGCGGGTGGGCTACGCGGGTGGGACTGAGGCTACTTGACCGCGAAGGCTTTTACGACGATCGCGTTGGGGTGGCTGCCGGCGGGCAGGAGGGTGAAGAGGCGGCCTGCGACGGGGACTCCATGCTGGGTGTAGGAGAGGGTGCGAACGACGGAGACGTCACCTGAGTTCTGATCAGCGGCGAAGAGCCAGAATCCATCGGAGGAGAAGGCGAGGGCGTTGGGTCCGTCGCCGACGTGGACGGTGTTGATGAGCTTGCCGTAGTCGATGGAGTAGACGCCGATGGTGTTGGCGTTGAAGTTGCTGACCCAGAGGGTGGAGTCGTCGGAGGCAACGATGCCGTAGGAGGGTTCCGCGCCGACGAGGTACGCGCCGCCGACTTCGTTGGTGCTGGTGTTGATCTCGGAGATGGTGTCACTGCCGAAGTTGGAGACGAAGATTTCACCGCCGTCCGGCTTGAGTGCGAGGTGGACCGGGGTTGTGCCGACATCCAGGAGAGCGAGTTCTCGGTCTGGCAGGGTGCTGCGGTTGGGATGGTCTTTATCGGGATGCTGGGCCAGGCCGATGACCATGACGTGGCGTGAACCGGAACACGCAATGAATGCTTTGGAGGAGTCGGGCAGGATGACGGCATCCGAGGCCTGAGGGCAGCCTGTCCAGACGCTGCGAACCTGGTAGGTATGCGGATTGATGATGGAGACGCTGCCGCTTTTCTGGTTGGTGACGATGAGGCTGTTGCCGTTGGGCGAGAGGATCGCCCGCTGGGGGTTTTCTCCAACGCCGATGACGGCGATCTGCCTGCGCTTTGCGAGGTCGATGACGGAGACGCTGTTGGAGCCGCTGTTGGCGACGTAGGCGCGCTGGCCGGTGGGATCGACGTCGATGAAATGGGGTTGCCGCTGGACCGGGATGGTTGCGACGACGTTGTTCGTTTCGGCGTTGATGACGGAAATCGACCCGTTGTTGCCGCGGCTGCCGGTGTTGACGACGTAGACCTCGTTGCGGGAGGGACTTGCAGCGACCCCGTCAGGATGCCGGCCAACCTGGATGGTGCGGTCGACGCGGAGGTATTTGACGTTGATGACGGTGACTGTGTTGGAGCCACCGTTGGTGACGTAGGCGTATTCGCGCAGGTTGGATGGGTAGGTGGGCAGGTGCTTGCGGGTGCAGCCGGTGAGCAGGAGCGCGGCGACAGACAGCGAGCCAAGCAGGACGGAAGAAAGGCGGCGTGAGCGACGCCGCCCCCTGGGCCTGGAGATTGCCGGGAAGCGATTAGAGGGTTGCAGGGCTGGTTGCTCCCACGCTTTCAGCGATCTTGATACCACGGGGAATGTTCCTGTGGAGGATGCCGGCGATCTGGCTGCACTCGGTGAAGAGCTGCTCGTACTGATCGGGGTAGATGGACTGCATTCCGTCTGAGAGGGCCTGGTCGGGCTGGTTGTGGACTTCGATGATGAGCCCGTCCGCACCGACAGCGACGGCCGCGCGGGCGAGCGGGGTGACTTTGTTGCGCTTGCCGGTGCCGTGGCTGGGGTCGACGATGATGGGCAGGTGGCTGAGGCGCTTGACTGCGGGAACAATGCTGAGGTCGAGGGTGTTGCGCGTGTGGTCCGTGAATGTGCGGATGCCGCGCTCGCAGAGGATGACCTGGTAGTTGCCTTCGCTCATGATGTATTCGGCGGCCATGAGGAGTTCTTCGAGTGTGGCTGCGAGTCCGCGCTTGAGGAGGACGGGCATGCGCTTGCGTCCGGCGGCGCGGAGGAGCGAGTAGTTCTGCATGTTGCGCGCGCCGATCTGGATGACGTCAGCATATTGGGCGACGAGGTCGAGGGCTTCGGAGTCGATGGCCTCGGTGACGATGCGAAGGCCGAAGCGCTCGCGGATCTCGGCCATGATCTGGAGGGCCTCTTCGCCAAGGCCCTGAAATGCGTAGGGCGAGGTGCGGGGCTTGTATGCGCCTCCGCGGAAGAATTGCGCCCCGGCCTTGGCGATGGATTCGGCGGTGGCGAAGCCCTGCTCGCGAGATTCAATGGAGCAGGGACCGGCGATCATGGCGAGGTCGCGTCCGCCGATGGTGGCGTCGGTGCCGGGGAAACGGATGACGGTGTCTTCTTCCTTGACGTCGCGACTGACGAGTTTGTAGGGCTTGGAGACGCGTATGACCTCGGCGACGCCGGGGAGTTCTTCGAGATTGCCGCGCTCGATTTGGCCCTGGTTGCCGGTGATGCCGATGGCGGTGCGCTGCGCGCCTGGCAGTGGATGGGGGCGGAAACCGAGCTGTTGGATCTGGTCGCAGACGGCCTGAATTTGCTCAGGGGTGGCCTGCGGCTTCATGACGACCAGCATGACGTGGAACCTTCCTTTATCTGTTTAGTTTAGCGTAACGGGGCGATTGGGAAGGAGTTTTGGTGGGGTTGGAGCGAGGTGCGAGTGATGTGAGCCTGAATTTTTGCCGGTTTGAGAAAAGGCAACTGCAGATCCCTTCGAGGTAGCTCAGGTCAGGCTCTCCGTTTTCCCCGGATGGGGGCAAAGTTTATTTGCTCAGTTCGGGCTTAAGGCGCGAGGAAATGGCGGTATGAGGGTGGGACGGGTTCCTGCAGTGAGCCGGAAAGTGAAGCGAGGCCGCGGATGGCGGCCTCGCTGGGTGAGTGGCACGTCTGGCTCGGCGGAAGGGCCGATGCCCGCGGCTACTCGGTGCGTTTGCCGCGCTGGAGTCGAACCAGGACGTAGGCGGCGTAAGCGAGCTGGATAATCCAGGTGAAAGCGTAGGCGAGATGGAGATGAGAGCGTTCCATCGGGGTCATGGCATTACCTCCAGAGACTGCTGCGCGGCCTTTTCTTCGGCCAACTGGTCACGGTGTGCGCTGGCGTAGCGGAGCGAGGCGATGAGAATGCCCCACATGAGCCAGCCGGCAATGTTCCACCAGACGGCGGGCATCATACTGGGGGCGATGCCGGAATGGGGTCCGCCAAAGAAGACGGGCTGGGGGTGCTGCGTGCGCCACCAGCGGGTGGACATGTAGACGATGGGCACGTCGACATAGCCGAAGATAGCCATGACGGCTGCGAGTGTGCGCATGGGCGGGCCGGCCGCGAGGCGGCGCAGCAGCAGGTAGGCGATGTAAATGAGCCAGAGAACAAAGGTCGAAGTGAGGCGCGGGTCCCATGTCCACCAGATGCCCCATACGGCGCGGCCCCAGAGCGAACCGGTGACGAGGCCGATGGTGCAGTAAACGACGCCGATTTCCGCCGCGGCGAGGGCGAGGGAATCGGCCTTCATGGCGAGAGCGGATTTGGTATTGCGGACTGCGAGGTAGGTGATGGAGCAGATGAGGTTGATGAGGAAGAAGAGCCCCATGCCGCACCATGACGCGAAGTGATAGTAAAAGATCCGTTGTACGTCTCCCTGGGAGGCATCGGGTGGCACGACGTACATGGCTACGTAAAAGCCTTCGGCGAGTACACCCAGAGTCGCCACGAACCAGAGCCAGCGAAACAACTTCATAGATATTTCCTTAGTGGGTTACCTGCGAGTTCAGTATAGGAGGCTGGGCGGCGGTAATGTAAGTGACGTGGCTCACCTGGGATTCGGGGAGTGAGAGTCAGCCTTCGGCGTGGAGGACTGTGTCGAAGAGCAGCAGGCAGACGGTGGTAAAGATGACATCGTAGACGGCGAGCATCTTGATCCAGAGGATGGGATCAGAGGCACCAGTGATGATGGCCGTGGTGGACATGACCATGGCGAGCAGGGCGGGGATGAAGATGGGCAGAAGGATGAGCGGGAGGAGCATTTCCCTGCTGCGCGAGCGGATGGAGAGGGCAGCGAAGAATACTCCGTTGACGATGAGCGCCCATGTGCCGAGGGGGATGACGATGGCGAGTTGCCAGGCCTGACCGATGACGTTGAGGTTGTAGAAGATGACGAAGAGGGGGGCGAGGATGATTTCCACGACGGTGAGGAGAATGAAGTTCGCGAGGACCTTGCCGACGAAGAGATCGTTGGCGCTGGCGTTGGTCATGCGCTGTGCGTCGAGGACCTGATTCTGGAGTTCGCGCGCCCAGACCTGGTTGAGTGCGCTCATGGCGGCGAACATGATGGCGACGCAGAGGATGGCGCCGGTGAACTTGCGGAGGTCGGGGTTGGTGGGATCGAAGGCGAGCGAGAAGATGGCGACGACCAGCAATGCGAAGAAGAGCATGGCGTTGGCTGAGTCCTTGGAGCGCCATTCGATTTTGAGGTCCTTGGCGAGGTGGGCGAGGATGTAGGGTCGGCGGCGAAGGGCGCTCATGAAGTGGCCTCCCTGGTGAGCGGGGCGATGGTGGCTTGCGCGGCGCGGAGATAGTCTGCGGGGGAGAGCAGCATTTGGAGGCCGCGCGCGCCTGCGGAGACGGAGATGGTGTCAAAGAGTTCGATGGTTTCGTCGCTATAGACGGGGAAGTTCTTTTTGGCGCCGAAGACGGTGACGCCGCCTCGGACATAGCCGGTGAGGGGCTGGACGTCTTTGAGGGAGACCATCTCTGCTTTGCGGGTTCCGGCGGCGTGGGCGAGCTTTTTGAAGTCGAGTTCCTGATCTGCGGGAATGACGGCGAAGACGTGCTCGCGCTCGTGCGTGGTGCAGAGGAGGGTTTTGAAGACCTGCTCGGGAGGAAGGCCGATTTTTTCGGCGACGAGTTCGGCGGAGAATTCTTCGGGGGTTACCTGGTACTCGCGTAGTTCGTATGGAATTTTGAGGGTATCGAGGAAGCGCGCGGCGTTGGTCCTCATGCCTGCTCTCCGGCGGTGGAGGGAGCGTAGGCGGGGCCTTGCTGGAGGGAGTCGAGCGCTCCGGCGCGGAGGAAGACAATGTAGTCTGCGATGGGTTCGGCGAGGTCGCGCTGGTGGGTGGTGAGTACGACGGTGCGGCCCTGCTCGCGGATGCGCTGAACGAGGGTGAGCATCTGATGGGCGCTGGCGATGTCCATGTTGGAGAATGGCTCGTCGAGCAGGAGCAATTCGGGCTGTGAGATGAGTACCCGTGCGAGCGAGGCGCGCTGGCGCATTCCCTGGGAGTATTGGGAGATGGGTCGGTTGAGTTCGGGGTCGAGCCCGACGGCGTTGAGCGCCTGCGTGGGGGTGAGGCAGTTGCGCTGCTGGTAGAGGCTGGCGAAGTATTGGAGGTTTTCCGCGCCGGTGAGCTGTTCGTAGAGCATGGGTGCGTGGCTCATGTAGCCGATGCGTCCGCGGGCTTCCTCGGGGCGGATGCCCTCAAAGACCTTGATGGTGCCGTAGGTGGGGCGGATGAGGCCGCCGAGAGCGCGGAGGAGGGTGGATTTGCCGGCGCCGTTTTCCCCGAGGAGGACGTAGCAGCGACCGGGCTCGATCTGAAAAGTGATTTTTCGCAGCGCGGCGAAGGTGCCATAGAGCTTGGAGACGGTATCGAGCTGTGCGACGGTGGGCATATTGGCCGAAGAAGCAGGAGGTTGCTGCTCCTGCTGCCTGATTGTGAAGGTCTTTCTGGTTGCGGCACCGTCGATGAGGCTCGGGCTCATCGCTTGCGGGTTATTTGCGTAGACTGGTTTGCGCTTCTGCCATAGCGGTGGATGGTGCAGGAGCCGCTGTGTTTCTGGCGGCGGGCTGCATGGCGGGCTTGGCACCGGGATTTGCTCCGGGCTGAGCGGGGGCGTAGTGCGAGGCGCATTTGGACTGCAGCTCGGTGGCGTGGAAGACGCCGTCGCGACCGAAGGTGCCGACTGCCAAGGTGGGCGAGTTGCTCTTGAAGGTGTCGGGCGGCGGTTCCTGGCCGACGTATTCGACGCGGAGTTTGTCGGTTTTCTCGTAGAGTGTGAAGTCGGCATTCGGACCCTGACGCACAATGCTGCCCGGCACTACCTGACCGGCGACGCGAAGGTGGCGGGTGTACGCCTTGTTCCCCATGGTCTGCAGTTCCTTGATGGTCACGTAGTAGCTTTTGTTCGATTGCTCGGCGCTGATCGACAGGTAGGCGATGGAGCCGAGGATTACGACGATGGCGATGGCGATTTTGTAGGTGTTTCCGTTGCTCTTCATCACCAGACTATTCTACGGCAGGGTTGCGAGCGGGCGCATGTGATTCCTGTCACAGGGGGTGCGATTTTTGTCAATTGTGGAGGAGAATAACAGCAGGGGGGCGAGAGTCCCCGCAGCATGGCAACGAACGTGACGGAACCCACCGATGGAGATGGTTCCGCAATTTATAATCCAGCAAAGATTTCAAGAAGAGAGACTGTAGAGATGCTTTCTTCCGAGAGGTGATCATGGCTTCCAATCCGACCCTAGAGATTTTGAAACCCCGCGCCGAGTGGATCGCACGGCGCAAAGCCGAAGCCGCACGTACGGGTGATACGAATGTGTCGCAGATGCATTTTGCCCGTAAAGGGTTGATCACAGAGGAGATGGCGTACGTTGCGAAGCGGGAGCAGATTTCCGCGGAGCTGGTGCGCGACGAGATTGCGGCGGGGCGGCTGATTATTCCCGCGAACATCAACCACCCGGAGCTGGAGCCGATGGCGATTGGCGTGGCTTCAAGGTGCAAGGTGAATGCGAATATCGGGAACTCGGCGGTGACGTCCAATATTGACGAAGAGCTGCGCAAGCTGCACATGGCCGTGCAGTTTGGGGCCGATACGGTGATGGATTTGTCGACCGGCGGGGATATTCCGGAGATTCGGGACGCGATTTTGCGGCATTCGCCTGTGCCGATTGGCACGGTGCCGATTTACGAGGCGCTGAACCGGGTGAAGCGCATCGAGGATCTGAATATTGATGTTTACCTGGAAGTGATTGAGGAGCAGGCCGAGCAGGGCGTGGATTACTTCACGGTGCATGCAGGGCTGCTGATCCAGTATGTGCCGATGGTGGCCAAGCGCATCACGGGCATTGTGAGCCGCGGTGGGGCGATTCTGGCGCAGTGGATGACGCACCATCACAGGCAGAATTTCCTGTACGAGCACTTTGACCGCATTGTGGCCGTAATGGCGAAACACGACGTGAGCTTCTCCCTTGGCGATGGATTGCGACCGGGTTGCATTGCCGATGCCAGCGACGAGGCCCAGTTTGCCGAGCTGAAGACGCTGGGCGAGCTGACGCGGAAGGCGTGGGAGAGCGATGTGCAGGTGATGATCGAAGGGCCGGGGCATGTGCCGCTGGACAAGATCAAGGAGCAGGTGGAAAAGGAAGTGGAGCTGTGCGACGGTGCGCCGTTTTACACACTGGGGCCGCTGGTGACGGACATTGCGCCGGGCTATGACCACATTACGTCGGCAATTGGCGCGGCGATGATTGGCTGGCATGGGGCTTCGATGCTTTGCTACGTGACTCCGAAAGAGCACCTGGGACTGCCGAACGAGAAGGACGTGAAGGACGGCATGATTGCCTACAAGATTGCGGCGCATGCGGCCGACATTGCGCGGCATCGGCCAGGAGCGCGGGATCGCGATGACGCGATCAGCTATGCGCGCTACACGTTTGACTGGGAGAAGCAGTTTGCGCTGTCGATTGATCCTGAGACGGCGCGGAGCATGCACGACGAAACGCTTCCGGATGACTATTACAAGGAAGCGGCATTCTGCTCGATGTGCGGACCGAAGTTCTGCTCGATGAACTGGTCGAGCAAGGTGGACGAGTTCAACAAGGAAGTGCACGGGTTAGAGAAGAAGGATCTCTCTGAGTTGGTGACCTTGCAGGTGCAGCAGTTGCAGACGAAGAATTAAGCAAAGTCAGACGAATGCAAGCCGCTCCGGGGAGATGCCCGGAGCGGTTTCTTTTTTTGGAAGGAGGGAATGGTGACGCTTTCTGGGTGGAGCCAGCTAACCCGGAAGGGGTATGACTGTATCTCACCGAAAGAAGAAAGTGGCCTTTTGAGGCTCAAGTTTGAGGAGGGTGAATTTTTATGGATTCGATGAAAGTGTGGGCAGCATTTACGGTGGGCGTGCTGGCTGGCGCCGGGGTTGCGCTTTTGTACGCGCCGCAAACCGGCGAGCGGACGAGGCGTCAACTGAAGCGCAGCATTGAAGACGCGGGCGATTATCTGAAAGAAACCGCGGACGATGTGCAGGACCGCGCGCAGGATTATGTGAAGCGCAGCCGGGATGTTGTGGAAGACCTGGTGGAGTCCGCGCGGAAGGCTGTGCGCGTGTAACAAAGTTTGAGGTGAATATGGAAAGGCCCGGCTGATGCCGGGCCTTTCTTGTTGGTTTGCGGGAAGGCGGTTAGCTGTAGAGCAGGCTGCCTTCGGGCTTGGTGTCTTCTCCGTCGGCGGCGACGGGACGGTAGAAGAGCTGGTTGTTGTCGAGGTAGACCTCGAGGAAGGCCGGACGCTCGGGGATGTTGCCGGCGATGAGGGCTTCCGAGAGGGGATCTTCGACGTAGCGCTGGAGGGCGCGGCGCAGCGGACGCGCTCCGTAGCTGCGGTCGATCAAGGTCTTCTCGATGATCCACTTCTTGGCATCTTCGTTGACCGAAATGGTGATGGCCTTTTGCGCCAGGTTCGCGTTGAGCTGCTGTACGAGCAGTTCGAGAATCTGGATGAGGTCCAAGTCGGTCAGCGACTGGAAGATGATGATCTCGTCGATACGGTTGAGGAACTCGGGGTTGAAAGTGCGCTTGACTTCGTTGCGGACGAGGTCTTCGACCTTGTCCATGACGATGTCTTCGCGCTCGCTCTGGAAGCCGAGGCCCTGCTTGCGCTGGAGATGGCGCGCACCGATGTTGGAGGTCATGATGATGATGGTGTTCTTGAAGTCGACGGTGTTGCCGAGGCCGTCAGTGAGCTGACCATCTTCAAAGACCTGCAGCAGGATGTTGAATACATCCGGGTGCGCTTTCTCGATTTCGTCGAGGAGTACGACGGAGTAGGGCGAACGCTTGACGCGCTCGGTGAGCTGGCCGCCTTCCTCATAGCCGACATAGCCCGGAGGCGAGCCGATGAGCTTGGAGACGGAGTGCTTCTCCATGAACTCGGACATGTCGAAGCGGATGAGCGCCTTTTCGCTGCCGAAGAGGAACTGCGCGAGGGTGCGCGCGACTTCTGTTTTGCCGACGCCGGTGGGGCCGAGAAAGAGGAACGAACCGATGGGCCGGTGGGGCGACTTGAGCCCGGCACGGGAGCGGCGAATGGCGCGGGCGAGGGCCGAAATGGCCTTCTCCTGCGAGATGACGCGCTTGTGCAGCTCGCCTTCGACCCGCAGCAGCTTCTGGGTTTCTTCTTCCTTGATGGAGGTGACGGGTACGCCGGTCCAGCGGCTGACCACGTCCTCGATGTCTTCACGGCCTACGATGCCGGCGGTGGAGTCGTCGAGGTGATATTTTTCGCGGAGAGTGCGGAGGTTTTCGCGCTCCTTGCGTTCTTCGTCGGAGTAGAAGCGCGCCTTCTCGAACTCGTGATTCGCGATGGCGTTTTCCATGCGATGCACGATGAACTTGATGCGTTTGTGGACCTCGGTGATTTCTTCCGGCAGCGAGGTCTGGCGCAGCTTGACGCGGGCACCGGCTTCGTCGATGAGGTCGATGGCCTTGTCGGGCAGGAAGCGGTCCGGGATGTAGCGGTTGGAGTGGGAGACGGCGAACTCGATGGATTCGTCGGTGTAGCTGACCGCGTGGAATTTCTCGTAGCGGTCTTTGATGCCCATGATGATCCTGATGGCGTCTTCTTCATTGGGCGGCGGTACCTTGACGGACTGGAAACGACGCTCGAGGGAGCGGTCTTTCTCGATTGACTTGCGGTATTCGCCGGGCGTGGTGGCGCCGATGCACTGGATTTCACCACGTGAGAGCGCCGGTTTGAGGATGTTGGCGGCGTCGAGCGAGCCCTCGGCAGAGCCTGCGCCGACGAGGGTGTGGAGCTCATCGATGAAGATGATGGAGTTCTGATTTTCCATCAGCTCTTTCATGATGGTTTTGAGGCGCTCCTCAAACTGGCCGCGGTATTTAGTGCCGGCGACGATGAGCGAGAGGTCGAGCGCGAGGATGCGCTTGTCGGCGAGGAAGCTGGGCACATCGCCGTCGGAGATGCGCTGGGCAAGACCTTCGACGATGGCGGTTTTGCCGACGCCGGGTTCGCCGATGAGCACGGGGTTGTTCTTGGTGCGGCGGCAGAGGATCTGGATGACGCGCTCGAGTTCGCCGTCTCGGCCGATGAGCGGGTCGAGCTGGTTGTCGAGCGCGGCCTGGGTGAGGTCGCGCGAGAATTCGCTGAGAATGCTCTGCTCGCGATTGCGCTGCGCGGGCGGAGCTTTTTCCTGGGTGGCGCGGGCGAGCTCTTCGCGGATGGCGACGAGCTTGAGGCCACGCTCCTGCAGGATTTCCGCGGCGAAGCATTTTTCTTCGCGGAGCAGGCCGAGGAGCAAGTGTTCCGTGCCGATGTGCTTGTGGGAGAGTCGCTCGGCTTCTTCGGCGGCGTAAGCTAGCACCCGCTTGCACTCGTTGGAGAGCGGCAGGTCGACCGAGGTGGAGACTTTTTCGCGAATGGTAGTGTGGCCTTCAATCTGTTTGCGGATTGATTCCACGGACGCATGGGAGCGCAGGAAGCGGTTGGTAAGAGCCTTGTCTTCGCGGAGCAGGCCGAGCAGCAGGTGCTCGGTTTCAATGTAAGGCGAGCCGAACTGGCTGGCCTCGTACCGCGCGAAGAAGATCACGCGCCGTGCTTTTTCTGTGTAGCGTTCGAACATGTTCCCCCTGGGAAAGGCTTTGCGAAATACGGTTGCTGAAAGTCGTTGATTTCAGAGCCGTGAATCGCGCATCCCTTCATCCCTGTTCGTCGTCCTGAGCCTAAAGCCTGGCTAAAGATGGACAACCCGAAGGCTGAATTCGGCGAGGCCGGAATGCAGCCCATGATTCGGAAATCTATTTCTATTCTCCGCCTTCTGCGGAGTTCTGTCCTGTTGGAGCTTTTGGAACAGTATCGGCTAGTTCTCCAGAGTTGGCGAGATTACTGTCAGGCGGCCTGATTCGAGCCGCAGGATACGAGAGCAACGCCGAGCCAGCGTCATATTGTGAGTCACGATGACGGAGGTGAGGCGGTGGTCGCGGTGGAGTTTTTCAATGAGGCCGAAGACGACGCCTGAGGTGCGGGCATCGAGATCGCCGGTGGGTTCGTCGGCGAGCAGGACGCGTGGTTCTGTGACGAGGGCACGGGCGAGCGAGACGCGCTGCTGCTCTCCGCCCGACAGTTCGCCGGCGCGGTGGGAGGCCCGGTCACTGAGTTCGACTTCCTTCAACCACATCTCCGCGCGTTCGAGAGCCCGCGCTTTGTTTTCTCCTCTTGCCAGCAGCGGCATAGCGACGTTTTCTATCGCGGTGAACTCGGGGAGGAGGTAATGAAATTGCCAGACGTAGCCGATTTTCTGATTGCGAAACTGGGCTGCCTGCCTGCGGGTGAGTTGATTGACCTGAATTGAGGCACAGTATACGTCACCACTGGAAGGCTCATCCAGCGCACCCATGATGTGCAGCAGGGTGCTTTTTCCGGCACCGGATTCGCCGACGATGGCGAGCATTTCTCCCTCCTCGACGTCGAGGTCGAGGCCGTCGAAGAGCACCAGGCGGCCCCGGCCAGTCTGGTAAGCCTTGTGCAGGGTTCTCAACCTGATACTGAATGGATGCGCGAGGGGGGTCTGAGGACGCAATTCCGGGCCGGTGCCGGTAGTGTGGCTGCGTGATGATTCGGGGGATTGCGTCGATTCCATAACTACCTGTAGCACCCTTGGCATGGGGATGGGAAGAAGGTTTATTGAGATTGGACGTTATGTGGTGAAATCTGTTTGCCGGGCTGGGTTGGGGACGCGTTTTTCACATAGGCGAGATGCGCCGGGAGGGCGGGTGTGCGGCGCAGCACGGCGAGGTCTGCCTGGACGCGTCGCCACTCGCGGGGATGTTTTTTGAGGGTGTCCGGCGAGTTGGGGTTGGCGAAGTAGGCGAGAATGCTCTGCTTGAGCTGCGCGGGGATGTTTTGGGAGCGGCGCTTGCGGGTGATGCGGTGCAGGAGGGTGGCGTAGGTTTTGTCGGTGAGGGCGTAGGCTCCGGGGCGGGTTGGGAAGCCGGTATCGAGATCGATGTTGGGGAGGTAGAAGCGCCGGAGGCCGTCTTCGCGGATTTCGTTAAGCAGGTAGTCGTATTCGTCCACGGCATCGTCGACGCTGTAGATGTATTTCTGCTCGGTTTTGACGTTGGGGCCGCGAATGGCGAGGTCGGCGAGCGGGCCGACTCTGGGAAGGATGAGGATGAGGAAGGCGTAAAAGCGGGTGGCAAGGCCAATGTGGTGACGGCGGTAGCGCTCCCAGTGATTCTGCGTGTCGGCGACCCGGAGACGAGCCTTGAATTGTTTGAATTCGGGGTTGTCGACATCGGGCGGCATGTGCCTGCGGTGCAGGAGGACCTCGGCATAGGCGACGCGAGTGAGGAACTGTCGAACGGAGATCCGGTAGCCTCGGAAGGCGACGAATTCGTTGCCGATGACGCTGGGCAGTGGCAGGCCGTAGGTCTCAAAGAAGGCCTGGTTCATGAGCCTTTTGGGGACATACATGCCTACACTGCGGAGGTAGGCCGGCGGCGCGAAGCGCTGGTGCGAAAGCTGGTCGATGTCGAAGGCGAACTCGGTTCGAACGTGGTCGTGGGGATTGTCCTCGTAAGTGACGATTTTGCCGTACCGGTTTTTGAGCGAGGGGAATTCGATGGGGACGGAGGGGTTGACGGCGTAGCTGTGTCCGATGGCGTCGCCGATGTAGTGGGACATGGCACCGAGGGCAAAGGCGAACTCATCGGCGTTGCGCGCATTGTGGAGCAGTGCGTTGACGAATGCGCCGCTGCGGACGTAGTGGGTGAGGTTGCTGAAGAGCGCGCTTCCGGAGGGGTAATAGCCTGCGTCCTGAATGGTGGAGCCGCCGTATGCGTAGCCGTGCGCGATTTTAAGCTGCGCGGCGGTGAGATGCGGGAATCGCTGGAGCAGGAGTGGTTTGATGGCGGGATCCCAGGCGAGATCGATGATGCTCTCGTGGGTGAGGAATGAGTACGCCTGTACCCGCGGTGACGGGAACAGCAACAGGATCGGCGCAAGGAGGAGAATGCCGCGGAAGAGGCGGTGGATATTGTTTTTATCCATACCGCGGTGTTTCCGCAGATTTTCAGGGACGGGGGGCATGCTGTTTCCAAATTGGCATTTTGAAGAACCACTCGACATGGAGAAACTCGCGGTGGTGGTAGATCAACGCCGGGAAGAGGACAGCGGCCACTGTCTGCAGGGGGATGTGGACTGGATTGGAAGTGGTATGGAAGAACTGGAAGAGAATCTGGCGCACTGTTCCTTGAAAGTAAGGCGATAGAAGGTAGATGGCGATGGAGGCCTCGCCGCACCATGCGAGGGATTTGGCGATAAAGGGCGCTGGAATGGAGACGGCGAAGAAGAACAGGCCCGCAGTTCCGGCGAGTCCGAGAGGAATGAAGAGAAGCCTGGGGAGTCCGGCTGGGTATTGGAGGGTTGCGGCTGCGATGGCGCTGAAGAGGGCGAGGCAGGCCAAGGCGGCGACCCATCGATGGATGCGCTCGATGGAGGAGATTCGGGCTCCTACGAGCTGACCAGTCACGACGAAGATGTATTCCCAGAAGATGCCGTCAATGCCGTGGTTTCCGATGTTTGGCCAGAAATAGCTGAGGGGCACGGCGAGCGCGAGTCGCAGCCAGATGGGCAGGCGCCGGGTAAGGACGGCGAGCATGAGGATAAAAAAAAGGGTGTAGAGGAACCAGCCGCTGTTTCCCATGAGGAGGTTGCCAAGGTAGGCAAGCACGGTGGGCCGGGCGCCGGACTGGAATCTGGAAATCCAGGGGAGAAGCGGGAGGGTGAGCAGCGGCCAGAGGAAGTAGGGGTACAAGACTGTGCGGAGTTTTTCCCGCGCGAAATTGGCCGGGCCGCGCTTGTTGAGGCTGCGGTCGAGGAAGAGGCCGGCCACGAAGAAGAAGGCCGGCATGTGGAAGGAGTAGATGAAGTTTTCCGAGAGGTAGTAAGCGGCGCCCTGTAGCAGTTGACGATGATTCATGCCCTGCATGACATGGCCCAGGACGACGAGGATGATGGCAACTCCCTTGACGATGTCCACGGTCTGGTTGCGTTTTTTGATTTGCCGGGATGCTTCGGTTCCGGATGGAGGAACCATCGTCTCGATGGAGGTGGACACGGGAACTTTCCTCTCCGACAAGGGTACGCCAGGCGGATGGTGGTGGCTACTCGTAGCGGAGCGCTTCGGCAGGCAGGATGCGAGCGGCGGCGCTGGAGGGGTAGAGGGTGGCAATGAGGGAAACGCCGAGCGAGAGCGCGGTGACGAGGACTCCGTCCGTGAGGCGCGGGGCAAAGGGAAGGTAGTCAATCGAATAGACTTGCGCGCTGAGATGAATGAAGTGGTAGTGCTGGCCGAGGAGCGAGATGGTGTAGCCGAGGATGAGGCCGAAGAAGGTTCCGACGGTGCTGATGAGGAAGCCCTGGAAGAGGAAAATTCGGCGGATCTGGCCGGGTTCGACGCCCATGGACATGAGGACGGCGATGTCTTTTGTTTTCTCCATGACCATCATGGTGAGTGCGATGAGGATGTTGAGGGCGGCGACGCAGACGATGAGGCCGATGATGATGAAGGTGACGACCTGCTCTTCCTGCAGAGCGCCGAAGAGTTCGCGGTTCTGCTGTATCCAGTTGGAGGTGGTGAAGCCGGGGCCAGCGGCTTTCTGGATTTCCTTGCCGATGGGTCCGACGTGATAGAGATTGTCGACCTTGAAGGAGATGATGGAGACGACGTCGGGCTCGCCGAAGAGCTGCTGCGCGGTTTTGAGGGGGATGAAGCCGAAGCTGGAGTCGTACTGGTAGAAGCCGGAATGGAAGATGCCGACGACCTGGAAGCGCTGGTATTTGGGGATGAGGCCGTAAGGAGTGAGGTCGCCCTGAGGGCTGGTGACCATGACGGTGTCACCGACTTTTGCGCCGATAGTGTTGGCGAGATCGCGGCCGAGGACGACGGGAGGCGTGTCGCCGGGCTGAGTGGGTTGCGAAAGGGCGGAGGCGCTGCCGGAGGTGAGGTGCGAGAGCAGATTGCTGATGGTTTGTTCGTCCCTGGGGACGATGCCTTTGAGCATGGCTCCGCCGGCGCGTGCGCCGCGTGAGATGAGGACGGGCTCGTAAAGGCCGGGGGCGGCGGCGGTGATGTGGGGCAGTTTGCGAAGGCGCTTGAGGAGCGGCTGCCAGTTCTGGATGCCGTCGCTCATAGTGCGGAGGAGGTCAATATCCGCGCTGGAGTTGAGGAGACGGCTTTGCAGATCGCGGCGCATGCCGGTGGTGATGGCGAGCGCGATGATCAGCGACGCGACACCGACGGCAACACCGACCACCGAGATGATGGTGATGATGCCGATGACCGCCTGACGGCGCTTGGCCCTCAGGTAGCGTGCGGCGACGAAGAGCTCAAAGCGCATGGAGGCTATTGCACCACGGACTGGACGAGGGATTTGGCGAGAACGACGTTATCGTAACGATCGAAGACGCGCACGGTGATGACATGCTGGCCGGGATCGGGGACCTGCGCGGACGGCTGCTCGTGCGACGCCGGCAGGGGGATGGTGAAGTCGTATTGCTCGGTGAGCGAGTCTGAGATGCGGCCGGTGGGTGCGATGTATTGCCAGGGGCCGGCATCGACGGAGAACTGCGCGCGGGCGATGGGCGACATGGGGTCGGTGGCGGTGAATGAGACGTGGAGCTTGTCGTTTTCGATACGGGCCATCATCTGGGAGATGGTTGGCGGGGTGGTATCGATGGTGAAGTTGTCGCTGACCAGAGAGCCGGTGAGGCCTTTGCCGGGACTGTGAGACGGCTGATCGCTGGCGACGACCTTGATGCGATAGATGCCGTCGGGGAGCAGGTCTGCGCTGAAATTGGTCCAGGTGACGTGGAGGTTTTTGCGCAGGAGCAGCCAGTTGTGCTCGTGCTGGCCGCGATAGTAGAGCGAGTAGACGAGCTTGTCTCCGTTGTCGTCGTGCGCGGCCCAACGGACGGCTACGCTGGATTTGTCTTTGACGCCGGTGACGGTGCCCGCGCTGGCTTGCTGGCTGAGGTCCACCGAATCGGTTTGTGCGGACTGGAAGTTGATGGTGACAGTGTTGGCGGTGGAGTCATCGGCGGGTTTGGCGGCGCGGACGCCGGGGACTACGACGATGTTATCTACCACGGGAGCGATGTTGACGGGCAGGAAGTTGACGCCGACGGAACTGATGGATGCTCCGGGCTTGAGGACGAGCTTCCACTGTACGAAGCGGGAGCTGGCGACGCCGAGCTGGCCGTGGTTGATGGTGACGGGGTGCCAGTCGCTCCAGCCGCGCGCGGGATTTTCGATGTTCCCGGAGCGGGCGAACATCTGGACGTTGGAGGGGGTGTCGGTCTGTACCTCTGCGCGACCCCACTGGGTGAAGACACCGGCGTCGAAGACGGGACTGACGTAGGTGCTCTGGGGTGCCTGGCCGTGGCTGAGGCGGTAGAGCTTGCCGGCGTTGGCCGTGCCGATGTAGATGCCGGAGGGAGTGTCGGCAAAGCTGATGGCCTGGGAGGCTTCGAGGTGGGCGATGTCTTCGTAGCCGCCGTTGGGATGAATGCGGTAGATGTGGCCGCTGTTTCCGGTGGAGGCGAGCAGTCCGTCCTGGGTCCAGAGCAGGTCGTAGACCACTTCGCTGGGGTTGTTCCAGAGGACGCGGGGCACGCCGGATGGGGAGATGGAGTAGATCTGGCTGCCGTTGGGGATGAGGGCATTCTGGGTTGTGCCCTGGGTGGAGCCGATGGCGACGACGGTGATGGTGGCTGTGACGGTGGCGGTGCTGGTGTTGCTGACGGGCAGCGGCGGCAGGGTGTTCTGGCCTTTTTCACCGACACCGGCGGCATAGATGGTTCCATCGGGAGCGACGGCGACGGAGGTGATTTCCTTTTTGGGCGCGTCGAAGAGGACGAAGGCCTTGCCTGCCTTGTTGATGCGATAGACGAGGCCGGAGCCTACGGAGCCGGCGATGAGGTCGCCGTTGGGCGCGAAGGCGAGGGCGTCGATGTGGACTTCATCGCTCTTATAGAAGAGCGTGGGTTTGCCGCCCGGGGCTACACGGTAGATGGCAGCGGGTTCGCCGGTTGCGATGTAGAGATCGCCGTTGGGGCCGAACTGGAGGGCCCAGATGTACTTGGATTTTTCCTTGGTCTGTGCGGGATCGAAGACAACCTGAGCGGTGGCGCTGGTGGCGTTTGCGGTGTTGGGGTTGAGCTTGTAGACCTTGCCGGAGGGCATGGTGGCGGCGTAGATGCTGCCGTGGGGGCCGACGGTGACGGCCTGGACGTTGAGGTCCTTGGTTTTGAAGAGGGTGGTTGCCTTGCCGTCGGGCGCGACCTTGATGACCGAGGCGGGCGAGCCGGTGGCGAGGTAGGCGTTGCCCTGCTTGTCCGCGGCGACGCTCCAGACGTAAGTGGACGGCGAGGTGTAGACGAGCCTGGAGGAGGGGCCGGGCAGCAGGCGGCCATCGCTGGCGATGGCGACGCCATGGGGCGTTCCCTGTTCCAGCTGCTGGAAGGTGGATGAGGTCCAGAGCCGGGTGCCCTGAGCCAGGGCGGAAGACAAGGGCGAGACTACTACGAAGCCAAGGAGGGACAGGAAAGCCAGACGGCGCATCATGCTGGACTCTAGTCTACAGAATTGCGGGGGAGTCTTACAGGCGGGCGAACCCAGATGGATTCGCCGTTTTAGTTGACGATGTGGAGGGTGATGAGCTGGTGGCCGGAGAGCATGGCGTTGACCGGGATGGAAGTGATGGGGGTGGTGGATTCGCCGTGCAGGGTGAGCGCGTGGTCCTTGCGGAGGGGTTCGAGTACGTTGGCCATGGAAATCGGCAGGGCGGAGAGGGTGCGGCCGTCGAGGGTGGCCTGCGGTTCGGGTGCGAGCAGGGTGACGTAGAGGCGGTCGCTGGGGTGGTCGCTGTTGAGCTGGGCGATGGTGGCCGCGACGCTGAGCTGGTGTGCGCCGAGGGCGGAGGAGTGATTGAGTTCGTCGAGGGTGGCGCCGTCGCTGATGAGCAGCCGGACGGGTCCGGGCGGCAGGTTGAGGGGCAGGGTGATGGGGATACGGAAATTGTGAATTTCCCCATGCCAGGGCAGAACGGAGGCCTGGACGGTGACTTTATCACCGGCCTGAATGGTAGTTTTGTCGGCGTGTGCGGCGATGATTTGCGCGGTGAGGCGCTGGGGAATCTGCTGGACGTGGAGGTCAACGCCCTGGATGGCGGTGCGGCGCGCGGCGTTGGAGTAGAGGCTCATGAAGCGCTGGCCTACGACGAGGGCGGCGAGCAGGTTGGCGGGCGCGCTGTCTGTGGGGGCGACGAGATCGTTGAGCTTGACGGAGGGGTATCCGGCGAGGCGGACGGTACCGGTGACGCGGTAGCTGCTTTCCGCAGAGTAGCCGTTCTGCTCCATCAGACCCTGATAGACGGCGACCATGACGGCGAGCGGGGTGACTGAGGGCTGATCGACAACGTGCAGGTGAAGGGTGCGGGGCGCGACGGATGCTCCATCGAGATGGACGACGACGGGGATGGTATCGGCCTTCTGGCCGAAGACGCCCTTGATGGCGAACTGGCGGTCCTGGGTGATGGCGCCGATGGTCTGGGTGGTGTTGATGATCTTGAAGGAGTTCATGGGCGAGGCGAGTGTGGCGAGAACCTCGGCCTTGGTCATGGGCATGGAGACTGGCCCGAACTGGGTGATGGGGTGGCCGCAGGCGAGCATCTGGTGCGGGTCCACGTAAGTTACGGTGCAGGTAGCGGAGATTTCGAGATCGCCGCTGACGAGCAGGGCGCTGACGGCGTCGCCGGGCCGGAGCGGGCCGGACTGCCTGGCGCTGCTGTCGGAGCCGCCCAGGGCGGAAACGTCGGTGAGGCCGAGGCCGGCCGCATGCTGCTTCCAGAAATGGAGGGCCGAGGGGGTGAATCCACTGAAGACGAGCGGGGTGGCGATGGGCTGGATGGAGCCGTAGGCCGAGGTGGCCGTGATGTTGGAACTGGAGGTCGGGTCGGGGATGGATTGATCCCTGGGTGCGGGGTGGCTGGCGAGGAGCATTTGCTGCGTGGGGGATTTGAGGTCGCGGACCTGCAGCATTTCCTGAATGGGGGTGACGCCGCCGATGGGCTCCTTGCTGAACTGGCCGATGCGGTAGGCGAGAGCGCCGACGAGTTTACCGTCAATGTAGACGGGGCTGCCGCTCATTCCGGCGACGACGCCGGTGAAGTCGGCCCTTGAACCTTCGAGCTGGACGAGGATCATGTCCTGATCGGGACCGAGCGCGCCGTGGAGGACGCCGAGGACTTTGACGCCCATGGGCTGGGGCGTGTCGCCCTGAAAAACGGTGTAGGCGACGCCCTGCAGGCCGGGGCGGATCTGGCTGAGCGGGAAGAAGCGGGTTTGGGCCGGGGGATGAGGCGGTAGCTGCGCGGGAGGCTGACTGACGGGCTGAGCGAGCAGGGGTGATGGGGCGAGCAACGTCAGGAGAGAAGCGGCAGCAAGGAAGGCGAGTCTCGAAAAAAACTGCGACACGGTACTTATGATTATGGCATTTTCAGGGCGCGGACTGGCGGGCGGACGCTGGGAATTGCCGGAGATGCGTTCCGTCCGAGGAGCCCGGGCTTTGGGCGGTTCTGATGTGGGCGGCGGTTGAGGATATGGAAAATGCCGGAGCCACCGGTGGATATGAGGTTGCGGGAAGAGAGTTTTGAGCCGGAGAATGTCAGGTAAGGAGTTGTGATGAAGTACCTGGGGCATCGTGTATTGGCCTCTGCCGTGATTGCGGCGGGGCTATTGATGTGGACTCCGGCGATGCAGGCCCAGTACGACCGGCCGGCGACGGCTCCTGCGCCGCAGGATACGTCGAAGAAGAAAAAGCCGGAGGAGCAGCAAAAGAAGCCTGGGGAGCAGAGCTCTGCTGCGGCTGGGCGGGGGACAAATGCGGCTGCGCCTGGAACTCCCAGTCAGGCCGGGCCGGAGCTTGGCGGGCCGAATGCGGACAGCGGGGCGATTGCGATTCCGAGGACGGTGAAGCCGGAGACGGCTCCGCCACCACCGCCGCCGGTGAACCAGTTCAAGAATCCGCCGGGGTTGGGTCATTTGTCACTGAACGTGAGCGCTCCACTGGTGAATGTGGACGTGGGAGTGCTGCTCGAAAAGTCGCACCAGTTTGTTCCGAACCTGCAAAAGGACAATTTTGAGGTATTCGAGAACGGGGTTCCGCAGAAGATTACGCATTTTGAGCAGATCAAGGCTCCGATTACGGCGGTGCTGCTGCTGGAGTTTGCGCAGACGAATTATGACTTTATCTACGATATGAAGAATGCTGCGTATACGTTCGCCGATGAGATGCAGCCTCACGACGAGGTGGCAGTGGTGACGTATGCGATGCACACGGACATCCTGACGGACTTTACCGACAGCAAGCAGCGGGTGATCGATGCGCTGAATTCGATGGTGATTCCGACGTGGGATGAGACGGACATGTTCGACGCGCTGTACACGACGCTGGATCGGCTGACGCGTGTGAAGGGCAGAAAGTACATCATCCTGGTTTCGTCGGGGTTGAACAGCTTTTCCAAGCTGACGCTGGACCAGGTTTTGAAGAAGGTTCGGCAGACGCCGGATGTGACGATTTTCTCGATCAGCACCGGGCATTACGCGCGGATCATGGCCGAAGGCGGTGGGGTTGGCCCTTTTGGCGGCATGAGTTCGATGCAGCAGATTACCTTTCTGCAAGGGGACAACGAACTGCGGACATTTGCGCGGATGACGGGTGGGGAGTATTTTGCGCCGAGATTTGAGACGGAGATGCCGGATATTTTTCGGCAGATCAACGAGGAGATTCGGAACAAATATGAGCTGAGCTACATTCCCACGGACCAGAAGAAGGATGGGACTTACCGGCATATCCAGGTGCGGCTGGTGAATGACGAAGGACAGCCGCTGGTGATTGTGGACAAGAAGCACCATCGGCCGCTGAAGTATGAGGTGATTGCGAAGCAGGGGTACAAGGCTCCGCTGCCGGTGCAATAATTGCCGGCGCCTGGCGCGCCGGCAGCTTATAGCTGCTAGCTTTTAGCCGTTAGCTCTTTTTGTTCTCTCAATGAGCCTGTTGGGGTTGGCAGGAGCGCGGGACACCGGGTGGTGCCCCGTTTGGTTTTTGGCTCAGGCGTGGATGTTTTTGAGGGCGGGGTAGACGGCGCGGTAGGCTTGGTAGGCCTTCTGGTATCGGGCGGCGGCTTCGGGCCGGGGCGGTATCTGGTCTGCAACGTGGATGGCGGCGGCGCAGGCTTCGTCCAGGTTGGCCCATCCGCCACAGCCGACTCCGGCGAGGAGCGCGGCGCCGAAGGCTCCGCCTTCTTCGGCGGTGAGGACATCGACGGTGTGGTTGTAGATGTCGGCCTGAATCTGACGCCAGAGCTTGCCGCGCGCACCGCCGCCGCCGAGGCGCACGCCTTTGACTGGGATTCCTAGTTGAGAAAACAGGGTGAAGGTGTCACGGAGCGAGAAGGCGACGCCTTCCATGACGGCGCGGACGAAGTGGTCGCGGGTATGGCCGGCGTGGATGCCGACGAAGGCTGCGCGGGCTTCGGGGTCGAGGTGCGGGGTGCGCTCGCCGAGGAGGTAGGGGGTCCAGAGCAGGCCGTCGCTGGCGGGCGGGACCTGGGCGGCTCCGGCGGTGAGCTGGTCGTAGTCGACGCCGGGGGCGAAGGTGTCGCGGAGCCAGCGCAGGGAGAGTCCCGCGGCCTGGGTGACGCCCATGACGTGCCAGCGGCCGGGGACGGCGTGGCAGAAGGTGTGCAGGCGGCCCTGGGGGTCGCGGGTGGGCGCATCGGTGGCTGCGAAGACGACGCCGGAGGTGCCGATGGTGGCGGAGACTGAGCCGGGCTCGAGGATGCCCATGCCGATGGCTCCCGCGCCCTGGTCGCCCGCGCCGGCGACGACGGGTGTGCCCTGGGGGATGCCGGTGGTGACGGAGGCTTCGGCGGAGATGTGCGCGCAGACTTCAGGGGATTCAAAGAGCTTGGGCAGCCAGGATTCGGGGATGCCGGCGACCTTGAGGACTTCGCTGGACCAGCGGCGGTTGGCGACGTCGAGCATGAGGGTGCCGGAGGCTTCCTGGACGTCGATGGCGTAGGCACCGGTCATGCGGAAGCGGACGTAGTCTTTGGGGCAGAGGACGTGGGCGATTTTTGCGAAGATTTCCGGTTCGTGGTCGCGGACCCAGAGGAGCTTGGTGAGGGTGAAGTTGGGCAGGGCAGGATTGGCGGTGAGCTCGATGAGCTTTTCGCGGCCAATGTTGCCGGAGCCGAACTGGGCGTGGAGCCAGTCGCACTGGGGCTGGGTGCGCTGATCGCACCAGATGAGCGAGGGGCGGAGGACGTTGCCGTCCTTGTCGAGCATGACGGCGCCGTGCATCTGGCCGGTGAGTCCTACGGCCTGAATTTTTGCGCCGGGAGCCTGGGCGAGAGAGTCGCGAATGGCTTTTTGCGCGGCGCGCCACCAGTCGTGCGGGTCCTGCTCGGCCCAGCCGGGCTGGGGCGAGCGGAAGTTTTCATGCTCGCAGGAGGCCGAGGCGATGAGCGCTCCTGTTTTATCGACGAGCACGACACGGGTGCCGCCGGTGCCGACATCCAGACCAAGAAACATGCGAAACCCCCAAAAGCGCAGGCCGGAGGTACTGGTGATCGGCCTGACATAAATCGATGTAGTGAACCGAAAACAGAGTATATGGTGGAGAGTGGAATCGGGAAGCATAAGATTGCGAAAAGGCACAGCGTGGGAGAATGGAAGCCTTATGAGCATCAAGACATTGAGTACGAGAGAGGTGTACCGGAACCGCTGGATGCGGCTGCGGGAGGACCGGATTGAGCGCAGCAACGGAGTGGAGGGGATTTATTCCGTTGTGGACAAGGAGGATTGCGCGGTGATCATTCCGCTGGAGGGGGACTCTTTGTACCTGGTGGAGCAGTTCCGGTATACGGTGCAGAAGCGGTACATGGAGTTTCCGCAGGGAGGATGGGAGATGCCGGAAGTGGATCCGGAGGAGCTGGCGCGGGGCGAGTTGCGCGAGGAGACGGGGCTGGTTGCGGGAAAGGTGGTTCGGCTGGGAATGAACTGGGTTGCGTATGGGTTTGCGCGGCAGAAGCAGCACATTTATCTGGCGATGGATTTGCGGCAGGAGAGTACGGATCGGGACGAGGAAGAGCACGACCTGGAAGTGAAACGAGTGAAGATTGCGGAGTTTGAGGAGATGCTGCTGGACGGCACGATCGAAGATATGAGCACGGTGGCGGCGTGGGGCATGTACCGGCTTTGGAGAGAGCGGCAGAGCTGAGCGAGCTGCGGCGCAGGAAAAGGGCCCACGTTCTTGAGGCGAACGTGGGCCGTGTTGTTTTAGTTGGCCTTGGAGGATGCTTCCGCGCTGGGTGCGGTGGGCAGGTATTTTCCGAGCCAGTGAAGCCAGCGCTGGTAGATATCTTCGCGGCGGATCGGATCACTCGGGAAGTGGCCGGTCACCGGATAGGCAATGAATTGGACGGGGACGTGATTGTCCTTGAGCGCATGGTAGAACTCGTAGGACTGCATGGGCGGCACACGGTAGTCGCCGACGTCGCTCATGATAAGAGTGGGAGTGCGGACGTTGGCTACATAGTGGATGGGGGACTGGTCGATGTAAGCCTGCATGCGCCTGGCGCTGGTGTAGGGTGAGCCGCCGAAGTTATCGCCTGTCGATACGTTGCCGTCGCTGAGGTTGTACATGTCGAGCCAGTTGTTGACGGCGGCACCATCGACGGAGGCCTTCCAGATGGTGGAGTGGCCGAGGAGCCAACTGGTCATGAAGCCGCCGTAGGACCATCCGCTGACGGCGATGTTCTTTTCGTCGACGATGCCCATTTTCTCGAGTTTGGCGATTCCCGCCATGACATCTTCGCCGGGGCCTTGTCCGGCATCGTTCCAGATGGCGGCCTGGTAGGTGTTGCCGAGGTTGTCGCTGCCGCGATAGTTGGGTTCAAAGACGAGCCATCCCTGGGCGGCGAAGAGCTGGGAGAAACTGGTCCAGGTTTGGAGAGACGCGTAGGTGGGTCCGCCGTGGATGTAGAGCACGAGCGGGTATTTTTTGCCGGGCTGATAGCCGATGGGGTAGGTGAGAACACCATCGGACATCGGACCGCCTTTGAGGCTGGACCAGGTGATGGTTTTCTGGTTTGCGATGTCAAATTTGCTGAATTCGGTGTTGAGGTGGGTGAGTTGCACGGGCGCGCCGTGGCTTGAACTGATGTAGAAGAGTTCGCCGGGGTCGTTGGGGGTGCTGCCTGCGAAGGCAATTGCTCCGTGGGGGCCAACGCCGGCGTCGAGCCAGAAGAACTCAGCGGGATCGACGTCGCCGGTATTCACACGCTGTGCAGGAGCGCCGTCGGTGGGCTGAATCCAAAGAGCTGCGCTGGTGGCATTGTGGCCGGAGACGAGAAGGGATTTTCCGCCTGGCATCCAGATTTCGCGGAAGATGTTGCGGTCGAGGGTGCGGGTGATGTCTTTGCCTTCGCCGCCGCTTGCAGGAGCGACGTGGACGGCGAGCTCATTCCAGGATTCGCCGTGGAGGTTGCGGAGGTAGGCGATCTGCGAGCCGTTGGGGGAGATGACGGGGAAGCCGTCGAGTTTTTTGTCGGAGTTGAAGGGGTGGAATTTGCCGGTGGCGACGTTGAGGACCTGAATGGTGCTTTGTTCCATGTCGCCCGAGTCCGGCGTGGGGACTTTGACGAAATAGAGGGTCTTGCCGTCGGGGCTCCATTGGAGCGGGGACGCGGGCGGGCCGGGGGGCATGCTGATGGGCAGGGACCACGAGCCGGAGGTGAGGCGCTTTGGCTTCGGCATGGTCTCGGCGCTGAGTGAGGATGGCAGATCGACGAGCCAGATGTGAGCCGGCATGGTGCTGGAGCGCTCCAGGAAGTCGTTGTCGCCGACCTGGAAGGCGTCCCGGAATTTGTCCTCCCCCTTGCGCTTGGGGCGCTTGTCCTGGGCGACGTAGGCGATGGCTTTGTTGTCTGGCCGCCAGGAGAGTTGCTCGACGTCAGTGGGTGAGTGGGTGAGCTGGACGGAGTCACCGCTGTGATTCATGGGGAGCAGGAATATCTGGAGGGCGGGTTCTTTGTTTTCGCCGGTCTTGGCCCCTGCGGCGAGGAATGCGAGGGTTTTGCCATCGGGGGACCAGCGCGGGAAGCTTGCATCGGGACGGCGGCTTAGAATGCGCATCTGGTGTGTGGCGAGATCGACGATGGCGATTTCTGAGTCGTAGCGGTCATTTTTGAGATTGGTGTGCGCGACTTCAAAGACAACGGCGGTTCCGTCTGGAGAGATTTGAGGGTCGCTGATGCGGACGACGTTGTTGACGTCTTTGACATGGAGGCGAGCGGCGAAGCAGGGAACGCCGAGCGTAGCGAGGGACAGGGCGAAGCAGAGTGCCCGGAATTTCATGGATGCTCCTGAGAACCACGATGTAGTGGCTGCCATCGTACCAAATGAGGCGGATGCTGCGGCGAATCCGCTTTCGGTGGGGAAGTGCGGGAGTTACACGGGGGCTATGCTTCGAATAGCAATGAAGAGGACGACACCAAGGAAGAAAACGAGCGCGATGCGGAGACTGTGTTCGCGGTTGACCTCCGGGATGAGGTCAGAGGCGGCGACGTAGATGGCGGCGCCGGCGGAGAGTGGCAGCCCGCCGAAGACCCAGTGGGGCAGGAGGTCGATGATGAGGACGCCCGCAATGGTGGAAGCGGCCAGGAGGACAGCGGCGAGAACGGCGGTACGGCGAGTGCGTCCTGACGCGAGCATGACGGAGGCTACGGTGAAGCCTTCGGGAATTTTATGGAGGATGATGGCAGTGAAGATGAGCCAGCCGAGCCAGCTGGATATGACGAATCCCGAGGCGATGGCAACGCCGTCAAAGAAGGCGTGGGCAGAGAGGCCGAACAGGACGGAGATGCCGGTGTGGGCGTGGATGAACTCCTCGGTGTGGGTTTCCTCTCCGACGTGGAAATGAGGGGTTATGGTGTGCTCCAGCAGGTGGATGAGGCAGTAGCCTGCGAGCACAAGAAGCGGCGCCCATTTGGGAGAGAAGTGCATGCTCTCGGGTAGCATGTCGAGCAGTGCTACGGACATCATGAAGCCGGCACCGAGGGCAATGAAGTAGCGCAGGGCGCGGTCGTTCCAGCGGCGCTGGACAAGGATAAGTCCGCCGACGAGGTTTGCCGAGCCTGCGATACAGCCGAGGATGAGAGAAACGAGCATAGTGAATCAGAATGCGCTGCCAGGTGCCGAAATGAAGAAGCGCTTTGCGCCTAGCGGACGATCGCTCATGATATCAGCAATTGGCCGGCGCGCTCGAGGATAGTGTGCCGGGTCATGGTTGCGGCGTGGATTTCGCGCCGGGTGCGGCGGCCCAAGCTACGGCGACTGAGGCCAGTATGCC
The DNA here is from genome assembly GCA_049965615.1 of Acidobacteriaceae bacterium. Taxonomy (GTDB): domain Bacteria; phylum Acidobacteriota; class Terriglobia; order Terriglobales; family Acidobacteriaceae; genus Acidobacterium. The sequence goes on along the minus strand of JBMFWD010000006.1, from coordinate 25,735 downwards.
GCCGATGAGGGCGGCTCCGAAGACGTTGACCGACTCATGGTGGAGGCGGTTGAAGTCCTGGCGGTAGGGATTGTTTGCTGGAACGGTTTCGATCATGCCGCCAGCGTCGACCATGTCGTTATCCATGCGGGGGATGATGGAAAACTGCGAGAAGCCGGTGAGGCCCAGCATGAGTACCACGAGCACCATGGGAGCGATAAGGTTGCGCGAGAAGGCGCGGATTCGCTGGGCGAAGGCGAGGAGGGCAAAGAGCAGGATTCCAGCGATGAGGCCTTCGAGTTGGAGGGTCTTAAGGCTTTTGCCGACGACCATGCCTGCCTGATGGACCGGTAGAACAGAAAAGGCCGATGCGGCGACGATGGGGAAGAACATTAAGCCGCCGATCCAGAGAACGAGCAGCAGGAAGATGAGAGAGCGTAGCAGAAATCGCATGATCGATAAGGTCTCCGTTCAGTATCAGTAGATGCTGGGGCGGCCGATGAGCCGCTCGATACGCCGGGCAGTTGGGGGATGGGTGGAGAACAGTCCGGCAAGGTCTTGCTTGCTGAGAAGGGGTTGCACGATGAAAAGATGCGCGGTGGACGTGGAAGCGGGCAGGGGCACGCGGCGGGAGTAGTCCTCGATTTTTTGAAGCGCGCTGGCGAGTGCGTAGGGATTGCCGGTCATGCGGGCGCCGGTGGCATCTGCCTCGTATTCGCGGGAGCGCGAGATGGCGAGCTGGATGAGCATGGCGGCGATGGGCGCGAGGATCATCATGAGCAGTGCGGCGAAGATGCTTCCGCCTTCGTCGCGGTCGCGCCCGCCGAATCCGCCGAAGAGCGCGGCCCAGTAGCCCATGCGGGCGAGCAGGGTGATGGCGCCGGCGAGGGTGGCGACGATGGAACTGGTGAGGATATCTCGATTGCGAACGTGGCCGAGTTCGTGAGCTAGAACGCCTTCGAGTTCTTCGTCGTTGAGCAGATTCAGGATTCCGTGCGTAACGGCGATGGAAGCGTGGCTGGGATTACGCCCGGTGGCGAATGCGTTTGGCGAGTCGGTTGGAATCAGATAGATGGAGGGCATGGGCAGGCCGGCCCGCTGGGTCATGCGTTCGACAACCTGGAATGCTCGGGGAAGCTGCTCGCGGGTGACAGGCTGGGCGCGATAGGTGGCGAGGGCGATTTTGTCGGAATAAAAATAGCTGACGAAGTTCATGACGGCGGCGAAGCCGAGGGCAATGACCATGCCTCCGCGGCCGCCGATGGCTGCTCCGGCGAAGAGGAGCAGGAGGGTGAGCAGCGTAAGCAGAAGAGTGGTTTTGAGAGTGTTCATCGGTCCTCCTGGCGAGACCAGACTGCTCTCTATATAGATTCTAAATGTGCGGGTTAGGGCTTGATGGGTAGCGGGGCGTAGTGCGGGTACATGGTTGCCCGAGCGGGCGGGTTGCGGGTTTTGCACGTGATTTTGTATATAGGAACGCATTCCGAAAGGCTTGAGCGATTGTTCTCGCTGTTTTGGACTGGTTTTTCACAGCTATTGGCTGAAAGAGTGAAAAGACAGGTAACAGCGGGCAACCGTGGATGCGAGATGGCTCATCGGATGTGGAGAGCCCAAGTTTCAGGGGAAAGCAGCCGGGTTCGCACGCCAAAGATATTCATTTCGCTCATACTTCGAGGCCCATGTCACAGATTCTATTAGTGGACGACAATGCCATTCAGGCCGCGACCCGGAAAGCGATCCTGACGAGAACAGGACGGCGGGTTTTGATTGCGGAGAGTGGTTCCGAGGCGCTTTGGATGCTGGCACAGGAAGCGGTTGCCACCCAGATTTCGCTGATTATTACCGACCATTTGATGCCGGGTATGAATGGTCCGGAGTTCGTGATAAGACTCCGCGAAACGATGCCGGAGATACCAGTGGTGGTCCTGAGCGGGCTTCCGCAGGCGGAAACCGAATACGAGCCGTACGACATCGTGTTCCGTATGAAGCCACTGCTGCCGGATGCGCTGATTCGGGTGGTGAATGAGCTTCTGGATGGATCGGTCGCACAGACGGCATAAGAGTTTTCGGGCGTAAGTCGAAGCGGTCCCCTGTGGGCTGGGATGTTGATCGCGTGAGATTTATGCCTTTCCTATTGTGCGATTCGTCACAGCGTTGGTTTGCGGCACACCTTTAGACTCTGCGAGAATGGAGCCTGAGTTCAACATGCCTACATTCGGCAGCTACGCGCTACTTCTCGCCCTTGTGCTCAGCGCCTACAACCTGCTTGCAGGTGCTGTAGCCCTACGCCAGATAGCCACACGCAAACGTGGACGCCTTTCGCCGGAACGACTTGCGGAAACGGCGCGCCGTGCCGGTATCGCTTGTTTTGCAGCGGTGACCTGCGGTGCGTTTGCGCTTGTCTGGGCCGCCTTTACGAACGATTTTTCCGTGGCTTACATTCTTCACCACTCGAACCGTGCACTGCCGGCGCCGTACAAGTTTGCCGCGTTGTGGTCGGGGCAGGAGGGGTCGCTGCTGCTGTGGTCCTGGTTGCTCGCAGGCTATGGGCTGGTGGTGCGGGTACGGCACAAGGTGGACGTGAAGCTGTCTGCCTATGCATCGACGATCCTGGCCGGAATTCAGGTGTTTTTCCTGCTGGTGGTGAATTTTGCCGCGCCGCCGTTTGCCCTGGTGCAGGGCGCGGTTCCGCACGATGGGTTCGGTCTGAATCCGCTGTTGCAATATCCGGAGATGGTGATTCATCCGCCGATGCTGTACCTGGGGTACGTAGGCTTGAGCGTGCCGTTTGCGTTTGCGCTGGGCGCGTTGATGATGCGCTACCCGGGCGAAAAGTGGATTCACATTACGCGGCGCTGGACGATGGTTGGCTGGCTGTTCCTGACCTGCGGCATTTTTCTTGGTGCGCACTGGGCTTACCAGGTGCTGGGCTGGGGCGGCTACTGGGGCTGGGATCCGGTGGAGAACGCTTCGCTGATGCCATGGCTGGCGGCGACCGCATTTCTGCATTCGGTGATGATGCAGGAAAAGCGCGGCATGATGAAGAAATGGAACGTTTGGCTGATTTTTTCGGCGTTCCTGCTTTCGCTGCTGGGCGACATGTTGACGCGCACTGGGCTGGTGAGTTCGGTTCACGCCTTTGCGCAGTCTTCGATCGGGAACTGGTTCTGGCCGTTCCTGGTGATCTGCGTTGCGGTGTGCCTGTTTACATACTTCCTGAATCGCGACCACCTGAAGGCCGACCACAAGCTGGAAGCGCTGGTTTCTCGCGAGTCGAGTTTTCTGTTTAACAACGTTGTGCTGATGGCGGCCTGTTTTACGGTGTTGTGGGGCACGTTGTTTCCGGTGCTCTCGGAGTATGTGCAGGGAAACAAGGTGACGGTAAGTGCGCCGTTTTACGACCGTGTAGCGGTGCCGATTGGCGTGTTCCTGCTGTTCCTGACCGGCGTTGGCCCGCTGCTGGCCTGGCGGAGCACTTCGATGCGGAGTATCCGCAAGAATCTTGTTGCTCCGACGATTGCGGCGGTAGTGACCGGCATTGTGGTGATCGCGATTGGGGTGCACCCCTGGAGTATTTTCACGAGTACGCCGGGCGCGTTCTACTCGTGGATGACCTTCATACTGGCGGCCTTTGTGACGACGGCGATCGGGTCAGAGTTTTACCGGGGCGCGCGGGTGATACAGAAGCATACCGGGAAGAATTTGTTTGCTTCCGTTGTACGTTTGACCCGACGCAACACGCGCCGCTACGGCGGCTATCTGATTCATTTTGGCGTTGTGGTGATCTTTATCGGGCTGGCCGGATCTGCGTTCAACCAGAGCGTGGAAAAGGAACTCGATTTTCATCAGAGCATGAATATCGGTCCATACCGGCTGGAGTGCCTCGATTACTCGGAAGACACGAATCCGAATTACGACACCGAATATGCGCTGTTGAATGTTTACCGCGACGGCAAGTTTGTCACGCAGCTTGATCCGGCGAAGCGGTTCTACCAGGCGAGCCAGCAGGCTTCGACGATTGTGGCGGAACGGTCGACGCCGGAGTGGGATCTTTATGTTGTGTATGCGGGGAAGGATCCGCAGACCGGACAGCCGATTATCCGCGCACATCTAAACCCGCTGGTGATGTGGATCTGGGTGGGCGTGCTGATTGTGGTATGGGGGACGCTGGTTGCGCTTACTCCGAATATGCAAGCCGGCGGCGCGAATGGCAGTGCGGCTGGAAAGAGCTCGGACAATCGTGAACTGGTTGTCGCCGGAAAGGCGTAATCATGAAAAAAGCGATGACGTGCCTGACTCAATTTGCAGTCGCTCCCACGATTGCCATTGCGCTGATGCTTTCGATGGGAGCGTCGAATCCGAACGCACGCTACGAACGGCTTGGTCATGAAATGATGTGCGTTTGCGGGTGCAATGAAATCCTGATGGAGTGCAATCACGACAGCTGTCCGGATTCTCCGGTCGAGCTGGCCGAGTTGAAGGCCGACCTGGCGAAGGGAATGACGGATCACCAGGTGTTTGCTGCGTTCCAGGCGGAGTACGGTCCGACGGTACTGGCCGCTCCCATGCTGACCCGCTTCAACATGGTGGCGTGGATTGTTCCGCCGCTGCTGCTGGTGCTGGGCCTCTTCGGCGTGATGGGGTTGGTGCGGAAGTGGAGACTGCGTGCGGCAACGGTTCCAGCGGCGGCGAATGTACAGGACTTTGATCAGCTGCGATCGAGGATTCGCAAGGAGACGGACCTATGACTCTGTTTGCGTGCATTGTTTTGACAGCGGGCGCGCTGATTTACATGTTTTATCCGGAGCGCAATGTTGCGGCACAGCGGCAAAAGACGCGTCTGGAGTATTTACGGGAGCGTCAGGCGACCCTTTACGAGAATCTGCGGGACCTGAACTTTGAGAATCGCGCTGGCAAGTATTCGGAGGAGGACTATTTGGCGCAACGGGCGCAGATGGAAAATGAAGCTGCGCTGGTGCTTGCTGAAATTGATCTGATCGAGTCCACCGGCCGGAAACAGCGCGGTCAGGCGTGAAGCGGTCTGGGACAACGCGGTAATTGAATCAACAGGACGACATCCCTTGAAAGCAAATAAAACGACTCATTCTGTTTCCCGCTGGGTTCTTCTGGCGGGGCTGATGCTGCCTTTGGCCGCGCAAGCTGCAACCGTAACCGGAACGGTTACGAATAAAACCACGGGCCGCCCGGATGCGAGCGACCCGGTTGTTTTGCTTTCACTTTCCCAGGGGATGCAGCAGGTGGCGTCCGTCAAGCCGGATGCGCAGGGACACTTTTCGATCAACGTTCCAGACAATAGCATGCACCTGATTCGGGTGGATCACCAGCAGGCGAGTTACTACGAGCCGGTTCCGCCGGGCACAACGCATGTGAACGTTACGGTTTACGACGCTGCGGCGAAGGTGCCGGGCGTGAGGACCGAGGCAGACGTGCTGCGGATGGAGACGGATTCGCAGGGGCTGCAGGTGATCGAAAATTATTTTGTTGAAAACGCATCGAAGCCGCCGAAGACGCAATTCAGTCCGGAAGCGTACCCAATTTACCTGCCGGAGGGTGCGCAGATCCAGGGCGCACAGGCGGAGGGACCGCAGGGGATGCCTGTATCGATTTCACCGGTGCCGCTGGCGGGCAAAGGGCATTATGCGTTTGTTTTCCCCCTGCGGCCGGGCGAAACCCGCTTTGGCATCAGTTACCTGATTCCCTACAAGGGATCGATGACCTTCCATGCGAAGGTTTCGCTGCCGACGGGAAACTTTGCGGTGATGCTGCCGAACAGCATGACATTTCAGGCGCCTGGGGCTTCAGGGTTTGAACAGATTCAGGACAACAAGGTTAAGGCGCAGACGTTCGTTTCAAAGGATGCGGCGCCTGGCCAGGATCTGACGTTTACGGTTTCGGGGACGGGATCGATGCCCAGGGAGTTGCAGGCGCAGAGCGGGGATCAGAGCCAGGCGGACGCTGGTACGTCGCAGAATGATCGACCGGGCGGCGGATTAGGTCAGCCGATCGACACGCCTGGGCCGCTGCACAAGTATCGCTGGTGGATCGTGAGCGCACTGGGCCTGATTCTTGTGGTGGTGGCTGCGTTTCTGCTGGGTGGCAAGAAGAATGAGCAGGGCGCGGAACTGGAAGCGGAGGAATCTGCACTGACGCCGACGGCGGGCTTTAGCGGCAACTCGGGTGGGGGCGCAGCACAGAAGGTGGCGGGGTCCGACGTGAACCGTCCGGCACAGCCTGCTGCGAGTCCTTCGGCTGCGGCTGCGAGGAGCGCAGCGGCGGGTGGAGCGCTCGTACCGTCTCTCCTGAACGCTCTTAAGGAAGAGTTGTTTAATGTGGAGACGGAGCGCGTGGAAGGCAGATTGACCGATGCCCAGTACGCGGAGATCAAGGGCGCACTGGAGATTGTGTTGCGAAGGGCGCTGGGCCGAAAAAGCTGATTGAATCCGGACAAGGTGAAGAGAAATGGCAGGCTTTGGGCCTGCCATTCTGTTTTTGGTTATTTGGAAAAGGCCGCGTTGATGAAGGTGACGATTCGCTGTCGGGCATCGAAGCCGTGCCAGGGTTCGGGGCTGGGCATGCCGAAGATTCCGCGGGCGAGCGGGCCGTGATTTTCTCTGGGGTACTCGACGAGGTCGACGGTAACTCCCATTTGTCGCAGTGCTCGATACATTTCCTCGCTTTGCCCGCGGGGATCGGTGGTGTCGGCCTGCCCTTGTAACAGTAACAGTGGCGTTTTGGCGTGGGCTGCGAAGGAGAGCGGGCTTTGACGCCATGCGGCGGCTGCGTGCTCCCATGGCAGGCCGTAGAACCAGCGGTCGTACCAGGACCCGGACTCGGTGCCGTATTCGCTTTCCTGATCGATGACGGGCGCGCAGGAGATGATGGCCTTGAAGCGGGTGGTTTTGCCTTCGACAAAGCCTGCCATTTCTCCGCCGTAGCTGTAGCCCATGAGGACGAGGCGGTTGGAGTCAATGGGGGCGTGGGCGATGACGGCGTCGACGCCGGTCATGATGTCGCGGTAGTCGCCGCCGCCGAGGTCGTTGTGGTTGGCTGCCACGAACTTTGCGCCGTAGCCGGTGCTGCCGCGAGGATTGGGTTCAAAGACGGCCCAGCCGTGGCCAAGGAGGAACTCGTTGAACTGGGAGTAGTCGTTGACCCATGCGCCGGTGGGGCCGCCGTGGACATCCACGATGAGCGGCACTTTGTGGTTGGCGGTGGCGTGCGGCGGCAGGTAGAGGATGCCTTCGAGGTGAAAGCCTTCGTTGGTCCAGTGGATGATTTTTGCTTTGACGGGTGTCCACGCAGCGGGGATGACGGAGGGTGTGTGCAGCGCGACGGGCGTTTGCGTGAGGGTTGCCGCGTAATAGAGCGTGTCGGGAGTGGTGCTGCCGGTGCCGAGCCAGACCCATCCTGATTGCATAGCGTTGGTTGCGAAGTGCTGAGCAACGGGTGTGGGGAAGTGGAGAATCTGACGGGAGCCGTTTTGTTGATCGAGCAGAGTAACGCTGGTGCCTATTTGAATGGGCTGGAGGACGCCGCTGCGGCTGGCTACGGGGAGGCCATAGTAGAGCGAGCCGGAGAAGCCGTTGGTGAGGTTAGAGACGTGGTGGGTAGCGAGGTTGAGGGCGTAGAGGTCTTCGTAGCCGGGAGGCGTGTCTGCCTTGGACTGGGCGAGGAAGTAGAACTTGCTGTCGTTGTGGGACCACACGCCGCCCTGCACGGTGGCGGGAATTTCAGAGAGCTTATGTGGGTGGTCCGGGTCTGAAACGTTGAGCATCCAGGTGCTGCTGGATGGGTGCAACTCATCTTCGTGATTCATGCCAGAGGCAATGGCGATGAGGCGATTGCCGTCTGTGCTCCAGGAGACGTGTTTTACGTCTGGCGAGACTGCGGTGGGGGTGAGCTTGCCGGTGTTTGGGTTGAGGAGGTAGAGGCGGATGCCGTGCGGGTTGTGATCGACCCATATGGCGTCAGCTTTCTCCTTCTTTTGCTTTTTCTCGCCGGGAGTCTCGGGGTCGCGGGCGGTAATGGCGATGTACTTTCCGTTGGGTGAGACGGAGTAGTCGGCTATGTCGATCAGGAGCGGCTTTGGCCTGCCGGCGGGTTGATTTTTGACGGGCGGAATGGCGTTGGGGGATTTGGATTCGTCGACGGCGGGGAGAACTTTCAACGTGTAGGGGTGGGCTTCTCCACCATTGGCGGGAAGTCGGAAGAGCTCGGTGTGCTCGCCGCGATGTGCGAGGAAGAGGATGCTTTCGCCGTCGGGCATCCAGGAGGCGTCGTGTTCCCCTTGTGTGTCTTTGGCGGAGTCGTTGGATTGAGAAAAGGTGAGCTGGCGGGCGGAGTTCTGCCGGATGTTGACGAGCCAGAGGTGGTTTTTGCCGCCTTTCGCGGTGGAGTCAGCGACTTCGAGCAGGACGAGCTTGCCGTCTGGCGAGAGCTGAGGGTTTGCCAGGGCGCGGACGTGGCGTAGAGCTTCGTTGTCGGGAAAGGTGGGCTTTTGCGCGAGCGCGCCGAGGGGGGCGGTGAGGGCAACGCTCAGCAACGCGCCGACGGCGTGGCGGCAGGAAATTTTTGGCATGGCGGAAGGATACGCCAGGCCGGGCTGGAAACACAGAGGGTTCTGGATAGACTAGACCTATGATTTCTGTTCATCGACCGCTTCCTGTGGAGCAGATTCGGCTGATTGTGTTTGACCTGGATGGGACGCTGATTGATTCCCGGAAGGACCTTGTGAACTCAGTGAATGCGATGCTGGTGGAGTTTGGCCGGCAGCCGCTGCCGGACGAGATTATTGCCAGCTACATTGGGGATGGCGCGGGGATGCTGGTCCGTCGGGCGCTGGGTGATCCTCACGACGAGGCGCTGGTGGAGGATGCGCTGGAGCATTTTTTGACATGGTACCGGGCGCACAAGCTGGACCATACGCATGTCTACGGCGGCGTGTTTGAAGCGCTGGCAGCGCTGCGGCCGTTGCCAAACGGAGACGGCCAGCGCAGCATGGCGGTGCTGACGAACAAGCCGATCGGGCCTTCGCTGGCGATCTGCGAGGCGCTCCAGTTGAGCCCGCACTTCTTTCGTATCTATGGCGGTGACAGTTTTGAGACGAAGAAGCCTGATCCGATCGGGCTGCTGCAACTGATCCACGAAGCGGGCGTGACGGGGGAGGAGACGCTGATGGTTGGCGACTCGGATGTGGACCTGTTGACGGCGCAGCGGGCGGGTACATGGTCCCTGGGATGCCGGTATGGTCTTTCGCCGCATACGATTGAGAACATTCCGGCGGATGTGCTGGTGGACGAGCCGCTGGAGTGGGTGAAGGCGTTTTTCGCGGATACTTCGATTTAGGCATGTGGCGGGCGCGTGAAAAGGCGCGCCGCAGGAGCGGGTTGGTTATGGTGAGAGGTTATGGATTTTCAGTTAGTCAGTGAGTACGAGCCGAAGGGCGACCAGGTACGGGCGATTCGCGAGCTGGTGGGCGGAACGAATGCGGGCGAGCAGCACCAGGTACTCCTGGGCGTGACGGGCTCGGGCAAGACCTTCACAATGGCGAAGGTGATCGAGGAGTTGAACCGGCCGGCGCTGATTCTGGCGCACAACAAGACGCTGGCGGCGCAGCTGTTTCATGAGTTCAAGCAGTTTTTTCCGAACAACGCCGTGGAGTATTTCGTTTCGTACTACGACTATTACCAGCCGGAGGCTTACATTCCGGCGGGTGATTTGTATATCGAGAAGGAAGCGACGATCAACGAGGAGCTGGACAAGCTGCGGCTCTCGGCGACGCGGTCCCTGTTTGAGCGGCGGGACTGCATTATTGTGGCCTCGGTGTCGTGCATCTACGGTCTGGGTTCGCCGGAAGCGTACTACGGGATGTTGCTGCTGCTCGAAAAAGGGCAGCGGATCAAGCGCGAGGACATTACGCGGCGGCTGGTGGAGATTCTTTACGAGCGGAACGATGCGGATTTTCGGCGCGGTACGTTTCGAGTGCGCGGGGATGTGATTGAAGTTTTCCCGACGTATGACGAGAACGCGTTTCGCATTGAGCTGTTCGGGGATGAGATTGATTCGCTGGCGCAGATTGATCCGCTGTTCGGGACAGTGAAGCAGAAGTATTCTCGGCTGCCGATTTATCCGAAGAGCCACTACGTGGTGCTGCCGGAGCGGAAGAAGTCCGCGATGGATTCAATTCTGGAAGAGCTGGGCGAGTGGGAGACGCAGCTGGAGACCGAGGGGCGGATGGTGGAGGCGCAACGGATTCACCAGCGCACGCGGTTTGACCTGGAGATGATCAAGTCGATGGGCTACTGCCACGGGATTGAGAATTATTCGCGGCATTTCTCGGGGCGGCTGCCGGGTGAGCCTCCGCCGACGCTGCTGGATTATTTTCCGCGCGATTTTCTGCTGTTTATTGATGAGTCGCACGTGACGGTGCCGCAGCTGCATGGGATGTGGCACGGGGATCGCTCGCGCAAGCAAAACCTGGTGGATTATGGGTTTCGACTGCCTTCCGCGATGGATAACCGGCCGCTGAAGTTTGAGGAGTTTGAGGCGCGGACGAACCAGATTATTTATGTTTCGGCGACGCCGAGCGCGTATGAACTGACGAAGTCGGCGGGTGTGGTGGTGGAACAGATTATTCGGCCGACGGGGCTGGTGGATCCGGAGGTGGAGATTCGTCCGATTCGCGGGCAGATTGATGATCTGCTGGCGGAGATTCGGGACCGTGTGGCGAAGAACGAGCGGGTGCTGGTGACGACGTTGACGAAGCGGATGGCGGAGGATTTGTCCGGCTACTACAGCGAAGTGGGCGTGCGGTGCCGGTATATGCACTCGGAGATTGAGACGCTGGAACGCGTGCGGCTGCTGCGGGATTTGCGCAAGGGCGAGTACGACGTGCTGGTGGGGATTAACCTGCTGCGCGAGGGGCTGGACTTGCCGGAGGTTTCGCTGGTGGCGATTCTGGATGCGGACAAGGAAGGGTTTCTGCGGTCGAGCGGGTCGCTGATCCAGACGATTGGGCGCGCTGCGCGGCATGTGAACGGGCGGGCGATTCTGTACGCGGACCGGATTACGGACTCGATGCGGCAGGCGATGGATGAGACGGAGCGTCGGCGGACGGTGCAGCGGGCCTACAACGAGGAGCACGGGATTACGCCGACGTCGATTATTCGTTCGGCGGATATGTCGTTGGCGAAGATTTTGAAGGCCGAGTACGCGGATATGGAGGAAGAGTCCGAGGAGATGCCGGAGATTGCTTCGCAGGAGCAGCTTGACGCTTATATTGCGAAGCTGGAGACGGAGATGCGCGAGGCGGCGAAGAAGTTTGAGTTTGAGAAGGCCGCGAAGCTGCGGGACACGATCAAGGAGATGCGGACGAAGGAGTTTTTGTTCGGCTGAAATAGAAATGCGGCCCGCTGAGGACTGCATGCTGATTGCGTTTAAGAGGCTCTAGCCGACCTGTTGCTGGGCGATGATGCGGAGGGTGGGAAGCACGTCGCCGAGGGGGATGGCTTTAGCGTGCGGCTTGCCCATGGCGAAGTAGACGTTGCGGTAGAGCGGGAAGAGCCGGTTGTAGACGGCGTGTGCCTGCGGATTGGGTGTGTAGGTCTTGAAGGGCAGGCATACGGCGGCCTGTGCTTCTTCAATCGACTGGAATGCGCCCGCTGCGAGGAAGGCGAAGATGCCGGAGCCGAGGCTGGTGGGGATTCCATCGGGAACGAGAACGAGCTTGCCGAGAACGTCTGCATAAATTTGGTTGAGCGCGGTGTTGTGTTGGGGGATGCCGCCTGCGTTGATGACGCGCTCGACGGGGACGCCGTGCTCGGCCATGCGTTCGAGGATGATGCGTGTGTGGAAGGCGGTGCCTTCGATGGCTGCGAAGAGCTCGTCCTGCGCTGTGTGGATGAGGTTCCAGCCGAGGGTGATGCCGCCGAGTTCGGGATTGACGAGCACGGTGCGGTCGCCGTTGTCCCAGCTGAGGCGGAGCAGGCCGGTTTGTCCGGCGCGGTAGTTTTCGAGGCCTTTGGAGAGCTCTGAGACTTTGGTTCCAGCGCGTTTTGCGATGGCTTCAAAGATGTCTCCCGTGGCGGAGAGGCCGGCCTCTACGCCGGTGTAGGCCGGATGCACGCTGCCGGGAACGACGCCGCAGACGCCGGGTACGAGCCGGGGCTTGCTTTGCATGGCGATGATGCAGGTGGAGGTGCCGACGACGTTGACGACGTCACCCTCCTTGCATCCAGCGCCGAGTGCGTCCCAGTGCGCGTCGAATGCGCCGACGGGGATCGGGACGCCGGCGCGGAGGCCCATTTTCTCCGCCCATGCGGGGGCGAGGTGTCCGGCGAGTTTGTCTGAGGTGAGATATTCGCCCTCGAGCTTAGCGCGAACGCCGTCGAAGAGCGGATCGAGCCTGGAGAGGAATTCCTGTGGCGGGAGGCCGCCCCACTTGGGGTTCCACATCCACTTGTGGCCCATGGCGCAGATGCTGCGCTTGACCTCGTGGGGATTGGTGATGCCGCAGAGCGTGGCCGCGACCATGTCGCAGTTTTCGAGCGCGGTGGCGAAGCGGTCGCGCTTGTCCGGGTTGTGGCGGAGCCAGTGGAGCAGCTTGGCGAACCCCCACTCGTGAGAGTAGACGCCGCCGCACCACTCGATGGCTTCGAGTTCTTCGCGATGGGCGAGTTCGGTGATTTCGCGGGCTTCGCGGTGGGCGCGATGGTCGCACCAGAGATAGTAGTCGTTGAGGGGCTGGAGATGGTCATCGACGGGGATGACGCTGGAACCTGTGGTATCAATGGCGATCGCTGCGACGTCGCTTCCGGGAACCTGTGCCTGTTCGCAGGCCAGGCGCATGGCTTTGACGAGCGCCTGCATCTGATCCTGATGCGACTGGGTGGCGTAGTCAGGGTCGTCACGTCTGCGTGCGAGCGGGTATTCGGATGAAGCGGTGCCGAGGCGTCCGTGAACGCTATCCACCAGCGTTACGCGAACGCTCAAAGTTCCAAAGTCGACACCGGCAACGATCGCCATCATTTTCTCCTTAGCAGTTTTTACTACGTGGTGCGGATGGTGACGCGATCGTGCGCGCCGGGCTCATGGTAGAACATCTGCCAGCCAAGGTACTTGGTTGCAGCTTCATAGACAGGGCTTGCCACCTGCGAGAAGTTGGCAGCGACGTGATGCTCGTAGCCGTTTTCGCAGATGAAGTTGAGGAGCTTCTGCATGCGCGGGATGCGGCAGACGCCGGCTCCGCCGAAAGTTTCGAGCGGGTCGTTGGTGAAGGCGCCTTCGCCGACGTAGCCGCTGAGTACTCCGGTGTTGTCGTCGGTGGAGAAGCGGACGTAGGTCATGTCTCCGGCCTTGACGCGGCCTACGCAGGTGCCGAAGGTGTTCTCCTTGCCGACGGTCCCGGCGATAATCTCCTGGAAGTCCATGATGACGTCTGCGAAGAAGTGCTTGGGCAGGTTGGAGCAGTGGAAGCAGACGGCCTTGTCCGGATCGTCGCCGTAGTTGTTGTTCCAGTCGAGCAGCGCGCTGGGGGTCTGGCTAGCGAGGGCGAGCGCGTACATGGAGATGGTTCCCATGACGTCGGTTTCGCAGGCCGAAGGCAGGAGGCTTTCGCTCATCATGCTCATGATGGTGCAGGGCACGACGCCGTAATTTTCCTCAAGCGAGGTCCAGCATTGAATGGCGCTGACGGTGCAGTGCTGCTCAGCCATGAAGCGCTCGATGACGACGCCGAGCTTGGTCATCTTGAGGAGTGCTTCGGTGGGAATGTTGTTGGTGGGCACATAGGCCTTGATGGCGGCGAGCTTCTGCTGCACGGCATCGTCGTTGTCCTTGAGGCGGGAGACGCCGCCGAAGACATCGGAAAGGTCGAGTGTGATGGTGGAGATGCCCGAGCGCTCGAGTTGCTTCTCGCTATAGCGGACGGTGTTGAAGGCCTGGGGGCGCGCGCCGATGGCGGCGATGCGAAGGTTGGTGAATCCACCCACGACGCGGCAGACTTTGGCGAACCAGTCGAGGTCGGCGCGGAACTCATCGGAGTCAGGCTGGACGGTGTGCTTTGCGGTGAGCGAGTAGGGGATGCCGTACTGCTTGAGGTTGTTGCAGGCCGACATTTTGCCGCAGAAGCTGTCGCGGCGATGGGAAATCTTCATCTTGTCGCTGCGATCGGGCGTCGCCTGGACGAGAACCGGCACCTTGAGCGTGGAGAGGCGGATGGTGTCCGCAACGGCGCGCTCGTCGCCAAAGTTGGGGAGGGTGACGATGATGCCGTCGATTGCATCGCGGTGCTTGCGAAAGAGTTCGGCGCATCGGATGGCGTCATCGTGGGTTTCGACGGAGCCGAATTTCGAGTCTTCGAGACCGAGGGTGATGACTTTGTGGCCGACCTTCTGGAGAACGGAGAGCATTTCTTCGCGTCCTTCTTTGGCGAGCTGGTCAGGGAAGAAGCCGCGGTTTCCAACGATCAGTCCAAATGTGAGTTGCTTTTTCATTTTGCAGTGTCCTTATTTCGGCGTTGACTTTTAGGGGCGGTCACGGGCGACGGATGCCGCACTCGCGATAGCCATGATTCGGCCCCACCATATGGAGGGACGCAGGCGGAACAGTACGAGCTTGGGATGGATTGGATCAGACGGCGTTGCTTCATACGCTCTCCTGGCTTGCCTCAATTTCTTCGAGGGTGAGGCCGCGGGTCTCGGGAACCCACATGCGGATGAAGAAGACGCCAAAGATGCACACGGCTCCAAAGATGGCGAAGACTGCGTACTCAGACATTGCGGAAGCCATGATGGGAAAGAGGAGTCCTACGAGGAAAGAGCCAACCCAGTTGAACGAGGAAGCCAGTCCCGTGCCTGAGCCGCGGATGGCGAGGGGAAATATTTCGCCGACGACGACCCAGGTCAAAGGCGCCCAGGTGAAGGAGTAAAGCGCCACATAGATGCTGAGAAAGACGACGACGGTGTTGCCGCTCAACGAGGGCATGAGCATGTGCAGGACGGCGGGAGCGAAGAAGGAAATCGCCATGATCGTGCCGCCCACGGTGAGCAGGGTGCGCCGGTTGATTCGGTCGGCGACGAGAAGGAAGATGAGCGATCCTAATACCAGGATGGCGCCTTCGACCATGGGCCACATCAGAGCGGAGTGGGTGGATGCGCCGCTGAGCCGCTCGACGATGAGCGGGAGGTAATAAAAGATGGCGTTGGCGCCCTGAAACTGCTGCAATGCCGCGATACCCAACCCGGCCAGCACCAGCGGTCGATACTGTGGTTGCAGAAATGCCTTGTAGTGGCCTTTGGCCTGTTCCTGCTCGTGTTCGTGGCGCACGGTTTGGAGAATTTCCTGCAATTCGTCCTCGATGCGCCACCGTTCCGGACGGATCGTGGTGAGAATCTTTCTTGCCTCGTCGATGAGGTCGTGGCTGACGAGGAAGCGCGGGGATTCGGGCAGCTCGAGTGTTCCAAAAAAGAGAATGATGGCGGGAAGCACGGCGGCGCCGAGCATGAGACGCCAGCTCCAGGTGGCAGAAAAGCTATCGAGCAGGAAGTCGGCGATATAGGAGAGCAGCATGCCGGAGACGATCATCACCTGGTTGAGTCCTGAGAGGCGGCCCCGGACGTCGGCCGGGGCCATTTCTGACAGGTAGGCAGGCACGAGCGCGGAGGCGGCACCGACCGCCCATCCCAGGATGATGCGCGCGCCTACCAGGAAGGCGACGCCGTTGCCGGGTGCTATGCCGGAGAGCGCTGCTCCTGCGATGAAGACGAGGGAGGCGATGAGGATGAGGCGTCGGCGGCCATAGCGGTCTGCGAGGCGGCCCGCCATGGCGCCCCCGAGGATGGCACCGAGCATGACTGCCGAAGTGATGAGGCCAAGCGCCATGGGGCTGTTCTGCAAGCTCCATTGCTGCTGGAGAATGGGCAGGGCGCCGGTCATGACACCGATGTCGTACCCGAACAGGATGCCGCCAAAGGCGCCAAAGAAGTAGATGAACGTCAGGTTGCGTCTTCTTTTTCTGCTGATGGCTGGATCGTTTTCTTCTTGCATATTGGTTGAGGTTTGCATCAGTTCGGAGTCCTCGCACTGGATCGAATTGGAAACACGCCGCAAGCGGCGGTGTTCGTTGTTCTTGTCCTCACCGGGCCTTTATGCCTTGTTTGCCGGAATCAGGGTCAATGTCGTGCAGCCTGCTGAAGGAACGCCTGGAACTGAAGCAAAACCGTGCTCATGAAACGGTATCAGAAAACGGGCACGCTTGGCTGAAGTAAAGGGATTTTCTATTGACCATAGGTTGCCTTCGCTCCATGCTTCCGAAAATAGTGTCTGTCCTGCAAAGCCTGAGAAATGGCGCGGAAGTCCGCGTTAATCGTGATGGTGCGATAGGCGAAGCGCGCGACGGTTTCCAGTAAAGCCGCGTGGTGCGCAGCCTGCAGAGCGTCCTTGCCCCAGGTGAAAGGCGCATGCCCGGCAACGATGACGCCGGGGACGGCGAGGGGGTCAAGGTCCTGAAAGCAGCGCGCGATGGCAACGCCGGTGTTGAGGACGTAATCGCCGTTGATTTCATCGTCCGTAAGGTCATCTGTTACCGGAATTTCACCGTAAAAATAGTCGGCATGGGTAGTGCCGAGAGAGGGAATGGGCTTGCGGGCCTGTGCCCAGGCGGTGGCGAATTCTGAGTGGGTATGGGCCACACCGCCGATGGAGGGGAACTCTTTGTAGAGCAGGATGTGGGTGGCTAGGTCGGAGGATGGTTTGAGTTTGCCCTCGACGATCTTTCCATCGAGATCGGTGATGACCATGTCTTCGGGGCGGAGTTCTTCGTAAGGAACGCCGCTTGGTTTGATGGCCACGAGTCCTTCGTCACGGTCTATTCCGCTGGCGTTGCCAAAGGTGAACAGGACGAGGCCCTGACGCACGAGGTCGAGGTTGGCTTCGAGGACTTGTTGTTTGAACTGTTGGAGCATGTCAGGCGGGGCCTCCGGAGCTGGGATGAGAAAACCTTTCCCTGAACTATCCACAGGGAGAGTATGGATGTTCGATGGACTTGTCAATAGGATACAGGGGGAGTGCGAGTCAGGGTTTTTCTGAGAATCGCAAGTTGTTGACGGCCAGAGGTGGCTGGGAATGGAGTACACTCTCGAATAAAACGTTTCCCTGAGGTTGTTGAGGTATGAAATTTCGTCTGCCATTCCAAGCCGCACTGACGGCGACCGCACTGACAGCGGTCGTTGCCATGACAGCCGCGGGGGCCGTTGCGCAAGGCCCCGCCGCCAAAAACGGGCCAGCTGAGCTGACCGTGCAGTATAACCACCCGCTGCATGCAGTGAGTCCAACGCTTTATGGACTGATGACGGAGGAGATCAACCACTCGTACGATGGCGGACTCTATGCGGAGTTGATTCGCGACCGGACATTTTTTCATCGTGAGCATGATAGCTTTCACAAGGTTTGGAATCTGGATCAGAACGCGGCGAATGGGATTTCCATTGCGGTGGATGACGAGACGGGGCCGAGCGCGGCTTTGCCTTACAGCCTGAAGTTGACGGCAACGAAGGCGAGTCCGGCGGATCCGGGCGGGCTGGACAATCCGGGCTACTGGGGTGTGCCGGTGTGGCCGGATACGACGTATCGGGCTTCGACTTATTTGAAGTCGGCCGGGGGTGAAAACCCGGGTCCGGTGAGGATGGCGATTGTGAACCAGTCGACGGGCAAGGTGATGGCGAGCGCGACATTTCCGGCGGCAGGGCCGGGGTGGAGGCAGTACACGGCGACGATGCGGACGGGCGATGTTCCTGAATCCGAGGACAACTTTGTTCGGATTACTGTGAGTCATCCAGGTTCGGTGCTTATGAATGTGGTGTCGCTGTTTCCGCCCACTTATGACAACCAGAAGAACGGGGACCGCGTTGACCTGATGAAAAAGATGGCGGCGATGCACCCGAAGTTTTTGCGTTTGCCGGGTGGGAATTACCTGGAGGGCAATACGCTGGCGGACTGGTATGACTGGAAGATCACGACTGGTCCGATAGTGGATCGTCCCACGCATCCGAGTCCGTGGGGGTATCAGTCCTCTGACGGGATGGGACTGCTGGAGTATCTGGAGTGGTGTGAGGACCTGCACATCCAACCTGTGCTGGCTGTTTATGCAGGGTACGCGCTGGATCACCAGCACATTCCGCCGGGTCCGGAGCTTGCGCCTTATGTGAAGGATGCGCTGGAGGAGATTCAATATGTGACCGGCAGCACCTCGACCAGGTGGGGTGCGGTGCGTGCGAAGGATGGTCATCCGGCACCATTCCAGCTGAAGTATGTGGAGATCGGGAACGAAGACTTCTTTGATCCGTCGCACAGCTATAGCGGGTCTCACGGGCGCTTTGCGCAGTTCGCGCGGGCGATTCGGAAGGCATATCCGAAGCTCGAGTTGATTGCGACGATGCCGGTGAAGGGGGATGTGCAGCCGGATGTGGTGGACGATCATTTTTATCGGACTCCGCAGGAGTTTTTTGATGACACGCATCACTACGACACGGTGAGCCGCAAAGGGCCGAAGATTTTTGTGGGCGAGTGGGCGACGATGGAGGGCTCTCCTACGCCTGACTTTGGAGCGGCGCTGAGTGATGCGGCTTGGATGACGGGGCTGGAGCGGAACAGCGACCTGGTGGTGATGTCCAGCTATGCTCCGATGTTTGTGAACGTGAATCCGATGGCGGCGCAGTGGGGTACCAATCTGATTGGATATGACTCTCTGCATAGCTATGGGTCCCCGAGCTACTACGCGCAGGTGATGTTTGGCAGCTATCTGGGCAACCAGGTGGTGGCGTCGCATCTGTCGGGCGCCGGGCCTCTTTGCTTTGAGTCGGTGACGCGGGATGCGGCGACGCACACGCTTTATGTGAAGATTGTGAATGCAGCGCCGCATGCTCAGCCGTTGACCCTGCATATCGAGGGCGCCGGAGAGGTTGCGCACAGCGGCATGATGGTGACGCTCAAGGCGGACAGCACGCATGCCACGAACACCCTTACGGATCCGAGGAATGTTGTGCCGGAGACGCGAGCGGTGAACTGGTTTGGGGCGAATGTGCAGCATACGTTTGCGCCGTACTCGATCAACGTTTTGAAGGTGCATGTGGACTGACGCGCACTTGAGCCAGGTTTGTGGAAAATCCCTGTTTTCGATCAGAAAGCAGGGATTTTTTGAAGCTTCGGCAATCGATGGGAGGCGGATTGAGGGAGTTTTGAACTGACGTTTCCGGCCCTTGCGTAATTGTTTTCGTGACAGTTCTGGCTGTGCCGTCGTAAGGTGATTTTTTCCCGATCTTTATCGTTTGAGATGGGGTTATTGAATCAGGGCGCTTTTGTTTCCGGCGGCCGTAGTGGATATTTGTGGATGGGGAGATTGTGGCGAGTATGCCAAAGAAAGCAAGTGGAGTGAAGAGAGAGGCGCAAGAGGCTCCTGAGCGTCTGGACATCCGGACCATTGCGCGGCTGGCAAACGTATCCATTGCGACGGTATCGCGGACGATGAACCGTGTGCCAACGGTGAATCCGAAGCTGGCGAAGAAGGTCTGGGAGGTAATTGAGGAACTGAATTACTTCCCGAACACGCAGGCGCGGGCTCTGGTTTCCGGGCGGAGCCGGATTTTGGGGTTGATTGTTTCCGAGATCACGAATCCATTTTTCCCTGAGTTGATCCAGGGGTTTGAGGATGTGGCGATCGAGCATGGTTATGAGGTGCTGATCAGCTCGACGAACTACGACCCGAAGCGCATGGCGCACAGCATTCGACGGATGATCGAGCGCAAGGTCGAGGGCGTGGCGGTGATGACCTTTGGTCTTGAGGAGCCCCTGCTGGAGCAACTGGCGCAGCGCAATATCCCGCTGGTGTTTGTTGACGTGGGGCCTGACCGGCCGGGCGTGAGCGTATTGAAGGTGGATTATCACCATGGCATCCGGCAGGGCGTGCAGCACCTGGCGGCCCTGGGGCACAGGAAGATTGCGTTTATCTCGGGTCCTGCGCGGCTGCACTCGGCGAAGTCTCGACTGGCGGCGTTTAACAAGTCTCTGAGGGAGTGCGGGATTACTCCGAGCGCGGAGTGGACTAAAGAGGGCGACCATACGCTGGAAGGGGGGACGCGGGCGATGGAGCAGTTGCTGGAGAGCAAGGATCTGCCGACGGCGGTGATGTGCTCGAACGACATGTCTGCGATTGGGGTGCTGCACCAGTTGTATCGGGCGAAGATGAAGGTCCCGGACGAGTTTTCGGTGATTGGTTTCGACAATATCCATATTGCCGAGGTGACGATACCGCCGCTGACCACGATTCGGATGTCGCGCTACGACCTTGCGAAGGCCGCAGTTGCTGCCCTGCGGGCGGCGGTGGAACCCTCAGACCAGCCGGCGCCGCGTGAGTACCACATTTCGACGGAACTGGTGGTGCGGGAGTCGACCGGGTTTCCTCGGGGGACGATGAAGGATCTGCGCAAGGACAAGTAGGCATGGGCCTTTTGGAGTGCGGGTAGGCTGCTGTTGTCGCAGTTCGGGGCGTGTCGTAGGCTATTAGGTTCTATGGCTGGAGTTTCAGCCCAGGGGGAGAACCTATGCGAGCGCTTGTGAAGAGCCGTGCGGAGCGCGGCCTGTGGCTGGAAGACATTCCAGTGCCGGAGTACGGGATCAACGATGTGCTGATCCGGGTGAAGAAGACCGGGATTTGCGGCACCGACGTACACATTTACCAGTGGGACGAGTGGGCGCAGCAGACGATCCCGGTGCCGATGGCGATTGGGCATGAGTTTGTGGGCGAGATTGCCGCCGTGGGGTCGAATGTGAGCGACTTCAAGGTGGGCGACCTGGTGAGCGGCGAGGGGCACGTGGTGTGTGGCCGTTGCCGAAATTGCCTTGCGGGGCGACGCCATCTTTGCGCGCGGACGAAGGGTGTGGGCGTGAACCGGCCGGGTGCGTTTGCCGAATACATCTCGCTGCCGATGACGAACATCTGGCGTCATCATGAGGGCGTGCCGGAGGATGTGGCTGCGATCTTCGATCCCTTTGGCAACGCGGTGCATACGTCGCTGACGTTTCCTGTGCTGGGCGAAGACGTGCTGATAACGGGAGCGGGTCCGATCGGGCTGATGTCGATTCCGATTGTGAAGAAGGCCGGAGCGCGGCATGTGGTGATTACGGATTTGAATCCTTTCCGGCTGGACCTGGCGCGGAAGATGGGCGCGACGCTGGCGATTGATCCTCGGGAGATGCCGATTGCCGAGGCGCAGAGGCAGTTGGGCATGCTGGAGGGCTTTGACGTGGGGCTGGAGATGTCTGGCAACCAGGCTGCGTTTGTGGAGATGCTGGACAACATGTGCCACGGTGGCAAGGTGGCGATGCTGGGGATTCCTGCAAAGCCGATGGAGATTGACTGGAAGAACGTGATCTTCAACATGATCACGATCAAGGGCATTTACGGGCGAGAGATGTACGAGACCTGGTACAAGATGTCGGTGCTGGTCGAGTCAGGGGTGGACATTTCGCCGGTGATTACGCATCGCTACCCTTACACAGAGTTTGAGACGGGCTTTGAGGCGATGATGAGCGGCGAGACAGGCAAGGTGGTTCTAAGCTGGGACTAACTGCTGGCGGGTGCTGGCCGCACAGGCGGTCGCGCGCTTTGCGCGCCATTTCTGTTGATGTTTGGACGGGATCTGCCTCTTTGTTGTTGGTTCTGGCGTTTTTTTGTTTCAGTCCTCCCTTGTTTTCGCGGGGAAGTGATTGATTTTGCTGGGTGGACTAATGGTCTAACAGTGGGGTTATGCGGTTTGCTGTTGGTTGGCGGAGTTGACGGTGAAGACGGCTTTGGGTGGGATGGGAGCGGGTTGGGGTTCAGGGATGTTTTTTCTTGCCTGTTCGATGGCCTGGGCTCCGGCCTGGGCGGCTTTCCAGCCGGTTTTGATCCAGTTCTGGATCTCTTCGGGGGTGGTTTTATTGGGAGGTCGCATTGGGGTACTTTTCGTGTGCCGGTCTTCTTTTTGCTGAGCGCATTTCTCCTCACGGAGCTTTTGTTTCGAGAAAAAGAAAACACCGGTCGAGTTCATGTTGGCAGCTTTTATATTCGTCGAGTTCTTCGAATCTGGCCACTTTACTTCGCGGCTCTCGGAATTGGGTGGATCCAA
This sequence comes from Acidobacteriaceae bacterium, assembly GCA_049965615.1. Classification (GTDB taxonomy): domain Bacteria; phylum Acidobacteriota; class Terriglobia; order Terriglobales; family Acidobacteriaceae; genus Acidobacterium. Next base: position 3,575 of record JBMFWD010000006.1, on the reverse strand, counting down.
TCGGGGATTTCGGGAGGAACTTTTGAGGGCATCGGGTTGAGGAAGATTGTCGGGATTCCCTTCGGCTGCGCTCAGGGCAGGCTTTCGCTTCGCTCTGAATGACCCTCTGCCTGCTTTTTCTGTGTTTGGTTTCATTGTTGCCTGTGCCGGCGCTTCGGCTCAGCCTCAGAAGGACTCGTGCGGCGCGAACGATTTCTGCTCCCAACCAAGCAGCGCATGAATGGGGCAGCCTGTTGGTTGAGGGTTTATACGGCTGCAGCTACATAGACGCCGAACCATTTTTGCTGGTCGGTCCAGGAGTGGGTGACGTGGAAGCTGCCGGAGGCGAGCAGGGCGGTGGCGGATTCGGGCGTGAATTTGTAACTGTTTTCGGTGTGAATGGTTTCGTGCTGATCGAAGGCGACTTCGAGATCGAGGGCGGGGATGGCGACGCGCTGGGCGCAGGTGCTGACGAGGTGCATTTCGATGCGGGACTCGGCGGGGTTGAAGATGGCGCGATGCTGGAATTGGTCGAGTTGGAAGTTTGCGCCGAGCTCGCGGTTGATGCGGGTGAGGACGTTGCGGTTGAAGGCGGCGGTGACTCCGGCTGCGTCATTGTAGGCGGCGAGCAGCGGGGCGAGCGGCTTGACGTGGTCGACGCCGAGGAGGATGCAGTCGCCGGGGGCGAGCTGGCGGCGAATGTCGCGGAGGAGCTCGCGTGCGTCGCTGGGATCGAAGTTGCCGATGCTGGAGCCGATGTAGAGGACGAGGCGGCGTGAGTTTGGCTGCTGGAGCGAGGGGAGATGGCCGATGCCGTGGGTGTAGTCGCGGACGCGGGTTTCGATGGTGAGGGTGGGGAATTCGCGGGAGAGGCTTTTGCGTGCGGATTGGAGGGCGGAGGCAGAGACATCGAGGGCTCGATAGGTGAGCTGGGGCTGCTGTGCGAGCGCGGCGCGGAGCAGGATGCCGGTTTTGGAGGCGGAGCCAGCGCCTAATTCGATGAGTGTGAGGGTTGCGTCTTTGCCGGCGGCGGCGAGGATGGCGGGCGCGTGGGCGGCGAAGAGTTCGCGCTCGGTGCGGGTGAGGTAGTACTCGGGTAGCTGGGTGATCTGGTCAAAGATCTGGGAGCCGCGCTGGTCGTAAAAGAGCCAGGGCGAGAGAGATTTGGGCTGGGCGGTGAGGCCGCGGAGCACTTCGGCGCCAAGGGCAGATTGTTGCGCGGCAGGCAGGACGGCAGAGGAGTTTCCCAGGGACATAAACGGCCTTACAGGTCGTGAGGGTGCGTGGTTCCTCAGGACAGGTTTTGCGCCAGGCGCAGGCCGGAAAACTGCCAGCGGGTGGCGGGTTGGAAGAAGTTGCGATAGGTGGCGCGGATGTGGGAGGCGGAGGTGACACAGGAGCCTCCGCGGAGGACCATCTGGCCGGACATGAACTTGCCATTGTATTCGCCGATGGCGCCGGGTGCGGGCTGGAAGCCGGGATAGCCGAGGTAGGCCGAGGCGGTCCACTCCCAGACGTCGCCGTAGAGTTGGGTGGGATGGGTGGATGGTTCGGCGGGGGCTGGATGGAGGCAGTTGGATTCGACGAGGTTGCCGGAGATGGGGGCTGACGATGCGGCAGCTTCCCACTCAAATTCAGTGGGTAGACGCATGCCGCGCCAGCGGGCGTAGGCGTCGGCCTCGTAGAGGCTGATGTGGCAGACGGGCGTGGAGAGGAGATCGTTGAGCGGGACGGGTCCGCGGAGGGTGAAGACGGTCCACTCACCGGAGGAAGTTTGCGACCAGTAGAGCGGGGCGCGCCATCGCTGGGAGTGGATGGTGGTCCAACCGTCGGAGAGCCACAGCCGGCTTTCCTGGTATCCGCCGTCCTGGATGAACTCGAAGTATTCGGCGCAGGTGACGAGGCGGGATGCAAGGCGGAAGGGCTGGAGGTAGACCTTGTGGCGAGGGAGTTCGTTGTCAAAGGAGAAGCCGCTGCCGGAGTGACCGATTTCGTGGATGCCGCCGGGAAAGTCGTGCCAGGTGAGTGGTGCGGCCGGAGCCTGTGAGGCGATGGAGCCTGGGCGGTAGACGGGCTGAAGGGGATTGGTGAAGAAGGCGTGCTTGGCGTCGGTGAGGAGGAGTTCCTGATGCTGCTGCTCGTGGTGGAGGCCGAGGATGAGGCGGGTTCCGGCTTCCTGCGGGAGGGTTTGCGCGATGAGGGATTGGATGGCGGCGTCAACGTGGTGGCGGTAGTCGAGGATCTGGGTGAGGGAGGGCCGCGAGAAGGTGGCGCGGAGCTGTTTTTCCGGCTGGGCGGAGATGCCGTTGTAGTAGCTGTTGAAGAGCCAGAGGAAGTCGGGATGGAAAGGGGTGTATTGGGGTTGGAATTCGCGGAGGATGAAGGTCTCAAAGAACCATGTGGTGTGTGCGAGGTGCCATTTTGCGGGGCTGGCCTCGGGGGTGGACTGGACCATCATGTCCTCTGGGGTGAGGGGTTCGCAGAGGGCGAGGGAGTGGTTGCGGACGGAGGCGAAGCGAGCGGCGAGATCGGCGGAGTGCGAGGGCTCGGAGTTCGAGGGTGCTGGGCCGGGAGTGGTCAGGGTGGACAAGGCTGGCTGCTCCTCCTGTCAGGTTAGAGTGTTTCGGTCGGCGCAAGGTTACGCAAGACGTACCATAATACGGCCTGAGTGAGCTGATGCAAGCTTGCAGGCTTGGATGCGCGGAGCGCAGAGTGCGAGGGCGGGATTATTTTGGCGGGGTGGATTGTGGCCGCAGCGGGGGCGTTCAGGCTTTGGCGGCGTTGACGGTGGGGGCGACGGTGAGGAGGGTGTCGACGCGGGTCATGTGGAGCAGGTCTGCGACCCGGGGTGATGGCGCGGCGAGCGCGAGGCGGCCGTTACTGCGCTGGCAGACGGTGTAGAAGTTGATGATTTCGCCGAGGCCGGTGGAGTCCATGAAGGGGACGTCGGTGAGGTCGAGGATGGTGAAGAGGGTGTAGTCCCGGCGGAGGGCGGTGCGGAAGGCCTGGAGATTGCTGATGACGAGGGGTCCGTGGAAGTGCAGGATGCGCCCGCGGGGTTCGGCGATGGGGGTTACTTCGACCTGAAGATTTTGTATCAGCATGATGACGCTTCGAGGCTAACTGTATGCAAGCAGTGCCACCAGCATAGGCAAAGTAGGGTTAGATGTCGAGCACGAGTTAGATTTGAGTGATTAAAGTTGTGTAAGAGGGCCCGGGTGGAGTAGCGGTCCCGGCAATGGGAGGGAAGAAATTGGAGCGACGGCATTATCGCGGGCGGCTTGCGAAGAAGGTTCTGTTATCGGAGGCGGAGCAGTGCTTTCATCTGGAGTTTCGGGTTGAGGAGGAGTTTGGATTTGCGCCGGGGCAGTTTATTTCGCTGGTGGCGGAGGATGAGCGCGGCAAGCAGCAGACGCGTGCTTACTCGATTGCTTCTGCGCCGCGGGCGGGCGGATTTGACCTGTGCGTGAACCGGGTGGAGGGTGGATTTTTCTCGAACCTGCTGTGCGACATGGAGGTGGGCGAGGAAGTGGAGTTCCACGGGCCGCACGGGATGTTTGTGCTGAAGGAGCCGCTGACGGACTCGGTGTTTGTGG
>JBMFWD010000005.1:0-110482 GCA_049965615.1 Acidobacteriaceae bacterium | reverse complement strand
GGCGAGTTCGAAGGTGGCGACGACGGGGGCACCGTACTTTTTGGCCATGGGGACGACGTCGGAGATGTGGTCGAAGTGGGCGTGGGTGACGAGGATAAGGTCGATTTTTTCGGGGAAGGTGTATCCCTTGGGGAATTTGGGATTCTGCTCGATGAAGGGATCGATGAGGATGTTGGTCCCCTTGGGGGTGGTCACGAGAACGGTAGAGTGGCCAAGCCAGGTGACCGAAGCGCCTTTCAGGTCTGCCATAGAGAAAAACTCCTGTAATTTGATTTGTTTGCGATGAGTCGAACGTGCCTGCGGATGGGATGCGTGAGTCTGGGCCGAGGGTGCTGGGTGGGGCGAGTCGCGAGGGGATGGTTTGGTTGGGTCGAACTGGGGAAGGGATTTGTGCGATGCGGTAGCAGAGGGTGAGGAGATCTGCGGTCCTGAGTCATAAGTTACGGCTGGGCGGGGCACGGCTGGTCGCGTTCCAGCGGGGAGGCGAAGCAGGCGGTTGCGAGTGCGCGGGGGCTTGCGTATAGTTCGAGCAAAGCGTCGTAGACGAACTAAGGGGAGCAAAGCATGGCGGCAGGGGATGTGATTGCGGCAATCGGGAAGTCAGTACAGATCAGGGGCGAGTTGCAGGGCAGCGAAGATCTGATGGTAGACGGGATGGTGGACGGAACGGTTGCGCTGCAGGAGAGCCGTTTGACGATAGGGCCCAATGCGAAGGTAAAGGCCAACGTTTCGGCGCGGGATATTGTGGTGATGGGATCGATCCAGGGCAACCTGCAGGCGAGCGGGCGGATTGAGCTTCGTGCGGGCTGCCAGGTGGTGGGCGATTTGCGGGCTGCGCGGCTTTCGATAGAGGAGAATGCTTCGTTTTCCGGCAAGGTGGATTTGCTGACGGCGGAGAAGCCTGCTGCGGCTGGGGTGGCGGCACCGGTAGCGGCGGCGACCGAACCCGCGACTGGAGCTTCGACCGGGCGCGCGGCGGGCGGGATTGAGACCGACAAACTGCAGTTTTAGTAGCGGGGCTGGCCGCCTGGCGCGATCGGCTTAGGATGAAAACAGGCGCATTCGAGAAATCGATGCGTTCCAAGCCGAAGGTGAGGGCAAGCAGAGAACGTGTTTCGAAGTATTTTTCAAAAAGACTCAGAGCCGGAGCGGCCGGGCAGGCCGACCGGCAAGAAGCAGCGGTTTGTGCCTCGGCACTCCAGTGGCTGGAAGGTGCTGCTGGAGCGGCTGCGGGCGGGTGAAGGGCTGCGTGTGATGGATGTGGGACCGACGTCTCCGCAGAACATTACGCTGCTGACGGGCATGGGCCACAGTGTGTACATGGCGGATATTGTGGGCGACTCGCTTTCGGGCGAATTTGATCTGGCGGCCGAGGAGCCTGGTGGCGAGAAGCGGTTCGACACAGAGAAGTATTTCGCGCAGGAGAGCGGTTTTGGCTCGCGACTGTTTGACGTGGTGCTGCTTTGGGCCACGCTGGATTACATTCCGGAGGCGCTGGTGGAGCCGCTGGTGGAGCGGATTTACGAGAGGACGGCTCCGGGGGCGCAGGTTCTGGCGATGTTCCATGCGAAGAACCGCGAGGAGAATACTCATTACTGCCGGTATCACCTGACGGAGACGGATGCGATCGAGATGCAGGATCTGGAGGCGCATCCGGTGCAGCGGATTTTGACGAACCGGAGCATTGAGAAGCTGTTCTCGCAGTTCAGCAATTACCGGTTTTTCCTGGCCAAGGACAACTTGTACGAGGTTTTGATTACGCGGTAAAGCTGCGCAGTTGTCATTCTTTGATTTGTGAAATTGGGAGCTGGGATGGAGTCGAGGAACCCCTTTGTTGAGGGGGGGTGATCCGTTTGAGGATTTTGAGTGCCCGGGTGGGAAGGGTTTTTGCGTGCCGGAGCGATCTGGCGGCTTTGATATGGCGAAATTTAACCCTCGATGACGCCTACAGCTTTCCGTCCCTTGATCCGATAAATGAAAGAAAGTCCCCGGATGAGTGACACATAGAGGAGTTTTCATTTGTGCGCAGGGATGCAACAGTCGCGAGGGCGGCACTTTTATGATCACGCTAAGGCCTTTTCTCTATGGGCAAGGGGCTTCCGAGGAGAAGCAGGGCGCCGTCACTGACTTTCGGACTGCGATCGCATGTTATTGTGCGGTGCTGCTTGCGTTTGGAAAGGGAGCGGCGCAGGACGGATCGTCACATGGTCTGGACCTGGACCAGGCATTGCAGCGGCTGGAGCGGCGTGTTTCAACGAAGCCGAGCGGCGACGTGGTTGCGAAGGTCAACAAGCAGGTTCTGGCGCAGGTGGAGCGTTGGGGCGAGTCGGTTGCTGAGGATTCAAAGTCCAAGGCGGACGAGATCAAGCAACTGCTGATAGCTCTGGGGCGGACGGCGGAGTCGATTGGGAGTCGGGATGTTGCGTACCGGAAGACGTTCAACGAGCTGATGGGCGGGCTGGAGCATGTGGCAACGCTGAATGATCTGACCCAGATCCGATCGTCGCTGACGACCTACATGGATGCCTTGAAGAAGTGCGTGGACCAGATGGTGTCGGACAACCAGCAACTGGTGTCGCAGCTGAGCGCTCAGGTGACGGCGTATGAGCGGAAGCTGAAGTCTGCGGAGGATATTGCGTTTCAGGATGAGCTGACGGGGATTGCGAACCGGCGATGCCTGGAGCGGCAGATTCAATGGAACATCCGGCACAACGAGAACTTTTGCGTTGCGATGTTTGACCTGAACCGGTTTAAGCCGGTGAACGACCGTTACGGGCATCGTGCGGGCGATGATTTGCTGCGGCAGTTTGCGACGGAGTTGCGGAACCACACCCGAGCCGAGGACCTGGTGGGGCGCTGGGGCGGGGATGAGTTTGTGGTTGTGATGACGTGCGGGATGAGCGAGGCGAGGTTGTACATTGGGCACATTCAGCAGTGGGTGGTGGGGAAGTATTTTTTGAAATTAGAGGATGGCGATGAAGTACAGGTGTTTATTGATGCTGCTGTTGGGCTGGCTGAGTGGCAGCGCGGGATGACCGCGAGCAAGGTGGTGGAAGCGGCGGATGAAAAGATGTACCTGGCCAAGCAGGCAGGGCAGACTAAACGCTGATGGCGCGGGTCTGCTGTGATGCATGCGGGTGATTTCTGAATAAATTCTGACTGATTCTTCATCTAACTGGTTGCGGGCTGATGACTGGAAGTCATTCCGGGCAGCCTGGTTCTTAGAGGAGAGTTATGCAGAAGTTATTGAAGATGGGCGGGAGTTTTGCGTTTCCCGGGACCTCACTGACGGTGCATCGCATGGGATATGGCGCCATGCAGCTTGCAGGGCGGGATGGCGAGAAGCTGGTATGGGGTCCGCCGAAGGACAGGCCGGGTGCGATTGCGGTGCTGCGCGAGGCGGTGGAAGCCGGCGTGAACCACATTGATACGAGCGATTTTTACGGGCCGCATGTGACCAACCAGATCATCAAGGAGGCGCTGCATCCGTATCGCGAGGATCTGGTGATTGTGACGAAGGTGGGGGCGCGTCGCGGGAGCGATGGGTCGTGGCCGCATGCGCGTTCGCGGTGGGACGTGATCGAAGCGGTGCATGACAATCTGCGCAACCTGGGGATGGATGCGCTGCACGTGGTGAATTTGCGGCTGGGCGGGCTTACGGACCCGAGCAATGAGGCAGTGGAAGAGCCGTTGACGGCGCTCGCCGAACTAAAAGAGCAGGGGCTGATTCAGCATATCGGGCTGAGCACGGTTTCTCCTGAGCAGCTTGCGGAGGCGCAGAAGATCACGGAGATTGTGTGCATCCAGAATTTTTACAACGTGGCGCAGCGGCGGGATGACGCATTTCTAGACGCGCTGGCGGCGGAGGGGATTGCGTACGTACCGTATTTTCCGCTGGGAGGATTTTCTCCTCTGCAGGCCGGGGAGCTGGCGGAGGTGGCTGCGGCGCTGGATGCGACTCCAATGCAGGTGGCGCTGGCGTGGCTACTGCAACGGTCGCCGAATATATTGCTGATTCCGGGGACTTCGTCTGTGGGGCATTTGCGGGAGAACCTGGCGGCGGCGGAGTTGAAGCTGCCGGAAGATGCGCTGGCGAAGCTGGATGGAATTGCCGCCGCAGCGCAGGCGTAAAAGTGACGGGCTGCGGATATGATCTTTGAGAGATGAGACTGTGGCCGTTCGGTAAAGGGAAGCAAAAGCGCGAGCAGGGCTCGTGGCCGGTGCGATGGCTGCGGGCCATTTTGCGCTGGTCGGCGCTGGTAGTGGTGGGCTGGTGGGTGACGTGTTCGTTGCTGCTGGTGCTGTACCGGTTTGTTCCGCCTCCGACGACGGCGGTGCATGTGGAGCGGCGTGTGCAGGCGTGGCTGGAGCATAAGCCGTATCGCGAGCGGTACGAGTTTGTGCCGCTACGGGCGATTTCTCCGACCCTGCAGCATGCTGTGATTGCGGCGGAGGATGCGAAGTTTTATCACGAACACGGGTTTGACTGGCAGGCGATGGACCAGGCGGCGAAGTGGGATTTGAAGGGGCATCGGCTACGGGGTGGGTCTACGATCGATCAGCAACTGGTGAAGAATCTTTTTCTGGGGACCAACCGGTCGATATTGCGAAAGGTGCTGGAGGCCTCGCTGGTTCCGGTGGCGGAGGTGGTGCTGGGCAAGCAGCGGATATTGACTTTGTATTTGAATGAAGTGGAGTGGGGGCGCGGCGTGTATGGCGCGGAGGCGGCGAGCCGGTATTACTACGGGAAAAGCGCGCGGAATTTAAGCCGGGTAGAGGCTGCGCAACTGGCGGCGATATTGCCTGATCCGCTACATTGGGCGCCACAGCGGATGGGGTGGTATAGCGGGGTGATTGAGCGGCGGATGAGCCAGATGGGCTGGTGAGAGGTCTAATCGGTGCCGAGTGCGAGGGATGGTGTGAGGGTGCCGGGTGGGATGGGGAGTTCCTGATCCTTATATTGTAACTGATACAGTTTCCAATAGAGCCCGTGCATGGCGAGCAGCTCCTGGTGGGTGCCGATTTCGCGGAGATGGCCGCGGTGCATGACGAGGATGAGGTCTGCGCGCTGGACGGTGGAGAGCCGGTGGGCGACGACGACCGAGGTGCGGTCTTCGACCATGCGCTCCAGTGCGGAGCGGACGCGGAGTTCGGTGTCTGTATCGACGGAGGATGTGGCTTCGTCGAGGATGAGGATGCGGGGGTTGTGGGCGAGGGCGCGGGCGAAGTTGATGAGCTGCTTCTGGCCGGTGGAGAGGCTGTTGCCGCGCTCGCGAAGCATTTCCTGATACTGGGCGGGGAGGGTTTCGATGAACTCGTCGACGTTGACCTGCCGGGCGGCGTAGCGGAGCTGATCGTCTGAGATGTTTTCTGTACCGAGGCGGATGTTGTCGGCGATGGTGCCACTGAAGAGGAATGGTTCCTGGAGGACGACGCCGAAGTTCTGTCGGAGGAGTGTGAGGTCGTGCTGGCGAACATCGACGCCGTTGACGAGGACTGCGCCGCGCTGAATGTCATAAAAGCGCATCATGAGGCCGGTGATGGTTGTTTTGCCGGCTCCGGTGTGGCCGACGATGGCGGCGGTCTGGTTGGGCTCTACGGTGAAGGAGACGCCGCGGAGGATCCACTCGACGTCGTCCATGGCTTCGAGTTCGGCGGCGGTGGCGTGGGCGATGCGTTTTTTTTGATCGGTGGTGAGGCGCTGGTAGGTGAACCAGACGTCGCGGAATTCGATGCGGCCTGAGCCGTCGCCGGCGACGGGGCTGGGCGGCGAGACGATTTCCGGCTGGGTGTCGAGGAGCTTGAAGACGCGTTCGCTGGCGGCCATGGCGGCCTGGAGGATGTTGTATTTTTCGCTGAGGTCCTGAATGGGCCGGAAGAAGCGTTGCGCGTACTGGATGAAGGCGACGAGGACGCCGAGGAGGACCGTGCCGTGGATGACGCTGAAGCCGCCGCGCCAGATGATGAGAGCGATGGCGAGCGAGCTGAGAATTTCAACGGCGGGGTAGTAGAGGGCGTAGGCCATGATGGCGTCTTTGAAGGCCTGGAGGTACTTGCCGTTGATGGACTCGAAGGCTCGATAGGCGGACTCTTCACGATTGAAGAGCTGCACGAGGGACATTCCGCTGACGTGCTCCTGCGAGTAGGTGTTGATGCGGGCGAGGGCGACGCGGATGCGGCGGTAGGAGTCGCGGACGTAGTGGCGGAAGATGCGGGTGACGATGAGGATGCAGGGCAGGACCGAGAAGGCGATGAGCGCGAGCCACCAGCTCATGCGGAGCATGACGATGACGATGCCGGCGAGGACGAAGATGTCCTCAAAGATGGCAAAGACGCCGGAGGTGAACATTTCGTTGATGGCGTCGACGTCGTTGGTGAGGCGGGTGACGAGGCGACCGACGGGGTGGCGGTCGTAAAAGCCGACATCCATTTGCTGGAGGTGGCGGAAGATCTGGCTGCGCATGTCAAACATGACTTTTTGGCCGGCCCATTGGATGAGGTAGGTCTGGATGGCCTCAAGAATGTAGCTGAAAACCAGCGAGCCCATGAAGAGGAGGGCGAGCTGGGTGATGCCCTGCAGAGGGTCCAGGCTGAGACGATGGCCGAGGAAGGGATGCTTGTTGATGCCCAGTTGTACGAGGGCGGCGCTGGCGTTTGCGGATTTCTCCATGGCGGGGGCCAGGTAGAGATCAACGGCGACCATGGTGAGATAGGGACCGAGGATGTCTGCGCCAGCCTTGAGGATGACGGTGACCATGGAGATGAATGCGACCCATTTGTAGGGGCGCAGGTAGGTGAGCAGGCGGCCCATGAGACGGCTGTCATAGGCTTTACCGACGACATCATCTTCCTGCTGCGCGGCTTTAGCCGGGGCGGGTTTGGGCTGCGCGGTGGAGTGGTCTTCCTTTTTGGCTTGCTCAGGTGGCATAAGCGAACACTTTTATTTTAGCGGCTGGTGCGCGGCACTGCTCTGGAGGCGGCGAGGGCTTGCCGGTGCGAGAATCAACTATAGATGCAGATGCTTGGGCTTTACCTGTCGATTCCGTTTTGCCGGTCAAAGTGCACATTTTGCAACTTTGCTTCGGGGGTGTTTCCGGCGAGCTACATGGAGCAGTATGTGGCGCGGCTGGAGGCGGACCTGAAGGCGGCGCGGCGGTGCGCGGCGGAGTGGGGTGCGATGCTGCCGGAAGGAGTGGACAGCATTTATTTTGGCGGAGGGACGCCTTCGCTGCTGCCGGGCCCACTGGTGCGGCGAGTGATGGGTACGATTCGGCAGGAATTTGCAGTGGCCGCTGGGGCGGAGGTGACGTTTGAGGCGGCTCCGGCGCATTTGGCGGACGAGACGCTGGCGGCGATGGTGGAGTGCGGCGTGAATCGGGTGAGCTTTGGGGTGCAGTCTTTTGTGGACGCGGAGGCGCATGCGACCGGGCGGCTGCATGGGCGGCGGGATGTGTTTGCGGATGTGGCGCGGGTGCGGGCTGCGGGGATTGAGGATGTGAGTCTGGATTTGCTGGCGGGATTGCCGGGGCAGACGCGGGCGAGCTGGCGGGAGAGCCTGGATGCGTTGCGGGAGACGGGCGTGGGGCATGCGAGCGTGTACATGCTGGAGGTGGACGGCGAGTCGAAGCTGGGCGCGGAGATGCTGGCGGGCGGCGTGAGGTATGGCGCGGGGCTGGTTCCGAGTGAGGACGCGATTGTGGGAATGTATGAGGACGCGGTTGCGGCGCTGGCGGAGATGGGGCTGCAGCACTATGAGATTTCAAATTTTGCGGGGGAGGGACGGCAGTCGCTGCATAACCGGAAGTATTGGGAGCGGAAGCCTTACCTGGGGGTGGGCGTGGATGCGCACTCGATGCTGCGGGATGAGCGGGGGCGGGCTTTGCGGTTTGCGACTACGGACGAGCTGGAGCCTTTTTTGAGTGCGCCGGGTTGGGAGCGTCCGGAACCTCTTTTGCGCGAGCAGGAGATGGAAGAGGCGTGGTTTTTGGGTTTGCGGATGAATGAGGGCGTGGATCTGACTGCGCTGCGCGAGGAGTTTGGGGTGGCTGCGGTGGCGGAGTTTGAGCCGGTGATTGCGGAACTCGCTGCGGAGGGTCTGGTGACTCGGGAGGCGGAGCGTGTGGCGCTGACGATGCGGGGACGGCTGCTTTCGAATGAAGTATTTGAGCATTTCATAAAAGAGGAAGTGGAAGGTTGATTGTGTGGCTGTTCGACTGGATATGATGACGTTATGTGTGCGATGAACGCTATGAGTCCTGCTGTTTTAGAAGAAGCGAGTGCAAAAGCCCCAACGATGATTGACCTGCGCAGCGATACGGTGACGCTGCCGACGCCGGAGATGTGGAAGGCGATGGCCTCAGCGGAGCTGGGCGATGACGTGTATGGGGAAGATCCTACGGTGAACCGGCTGGAGGCGCGCGCGGCGGAGGTGTTTGGTCGCGAGGCGGCGATCTTTGTGCCGACGGGGACGATGGGGAACCAGGCGGCGATTCGGTTGCACACGACGCATGGGCAGGAAGTGGTGTGCGAGTCGCGGGCGCATATTCTGGATTGGGAGATGGCGATGGTGTCTGCGTTCAGCGGATGCCAACTGCGGCCGGTTGCGGCGGAGCGCGGCGTGCTGACGTGGGGGCATATCAAGACGGCGCTTTCTCCGAAGATTTATTACCGTGCGCAGACGGGGTTGATTTCGCTGGAAAACACGCACAACATGGCGGGCGGGACGGTGACTCCGCTGGATGTGATGGAGGAGATCTGGGCGGGCGCTAAGGATGCGGGGATTCCGGTGCATCTGGATGGTGCGCGGGTGTTCAACGCGGCGACGGCGCTGGGGATTCCGGTTGCGGATCTGACGCGGGGATTTAATTCGGTAATGTTTTGCCTGTCAAAGGGGCTGAGCGCGCCGGTGGGTTCGATGCTGGTGGGCAGCCGGGAGTTTATTGATCGTGCGCGGTCTGTGAGGAAGATGCTGGGCGGCGGCATGCGGCAGGCTGGCGTGCTGGCGGCGGCTGGATTGATTGCGCTGGAAGAGATGCCGAAGCGGCTGGGTGAGGACCATGCGAATGCGCGGCTGCTGGCCGAGCAGATTGCGGACTTGAAGCAGGTAGAACTGGACCTTGCGGCAGTGCAGACGAATATTGTGATTTTTGCGCTGCGCGGGCAGGGTGACGCGGCGGCGCTGGTGGCGCGGCTGAAGCAGCGCGGGGTGGCGGCTAGCGCGGTGGGTCCGCATGCGGTACGGTTTGTGACGCACAGGAATGTGGACAGGGCGATGTGCGAGCAGGCGGCGCGGGTGACGGTGGAGGAGATCAGCAGTCTGTAGGCCGGTTTGAGTTTACGTTTGCGGCCATTGCGGGAGAAGAAGCGGCGAAAACCTGTCTGGTAAACATCCGGCGGGGATTTCTACTGCCGCCGTGGTGCGTGAGCACTATAATTTACAGTATGCCGAAGTACTCCATCGTCGTCCCTTTCCATAACGAAGAAGATAACGTAACCGACCTGTATGACCGCTTGAAAGCGGTGATGGAACAGGTGGGAGACAGCTTTGAGCTGGTGTTTGTGGACGACGGCTCACGCGACCGCACGTACAAGCTGCTGGAAGAGATTGCCGCGGTGGACAGCCGCGTCCTGGTAGTGAAGCTGCGGCGGAACTTCGGGCAGACGTCGGCGCTGGCAGCGGGGTTTGATCATGCGGCGGGTGAGTTCATCCTGGCGATGGACGGCGACCTGCAGCATGATCCGCGCGAGATTCCCAATTTTGTAGCGAAGCTGGAAGAGGGCTACGACGTGGTGAGCGGGTGGCGGAAGCAGCGCATCGATAATTTTGTGCTGCGGCGTTTTCCTTCGCGCTGCGCGAACTGGCTGATGGCGAAGTTGTCGGGCGTGGACATTCATGATTTCGGGACGACGTACAAGGCGTATCGGCGAGAAGTGATCCAGAACATTCCTCTGTATGGGGAGATGCACCGGTTTATTCCTGCGCTGGCATCGTGGTACGGGGCGAGCATCTGCGAGATTCCGATCAAGAATGTGCATCGCGAAAAAGGGAAGTCGCACTACGGGATTGGACGGACGTTCCGGGTATTTTTTGATCTGCTCACCATCCGGTTTCTGCTGAAGTACATGACGCGTCCGCTGCACTTTTTTGGCGGGCTTGGCTCGCTGGGCATTGTGAGCGGCAGCGCAATATCGATTTTGCTGCTGGGGCTGAAGCTGGCGGGCAACCAGCATGTGATGGATGATCACGGTCCGCTGTTTGTGATTGCGGCGGTGGCGATTGTGGCGGGTATTCAGATGCTGGCGATTGGTTTGCTGGGTGAGTTGCAGGTGCGGCATTATCACACGAACAACCATCGCGCTCCTTACGCCGTGGATCGGCTAGTGCGGCTGCGTGCGTCAGAAGAGCCGAATCTGCTGCGCGAGCAGTGATAGAAGAATGCAGATTTGAAGAGATGAAACAAGGGCCGTCACGATGGCGGCCTTTTTGATTTGGTGTAGAGTGATTCGGGTAACGAATCCGGCGCTGAGTGTGTGCTGCATAGGATCGAGGACGTGCACGTAATGGCAATTTTTGTGTTGCTTTATTGCTTTCTGCTTGGGAGCGTGACGGGGCTGCGCTCGATGAGTGGACCGGCGCTGGTTTGCTGGGGGATTCACCTGGGCTGGCTGACGGTGGTTGGATCGCCGCTGTTTTTTCTGGGTCATCCGATCTCGCTGGCGGTGTTTTCGTTGCTGGCGGTGGGTGAGCTGATCGGCGATAAGCTGCCGCAGATTCCGAACCGGATTGATCCGGGTCCGCTGGTGGCGCGGATGGTGTTTGGCGGGATGAGCGGCTGGGTGCTTGCGCTCAGCGGTCATGCATCGATTGTGGCGGGCGTGGTGTGCGCGGCTTTGGGCGCTGTAGCCGGAGCGTTTGCGGGATTTTATATTCGTCGAGCGATCACAAGGAGGGGCACGAAGGACTTTGTGGTTGCGATTGTGGAAGATCTGATTGCAGTGGGAGGTGGACTTTTTTTGATTTCGCGTCATCTGATCTGATGGGGTAGTTAGCCTCTCCACAAAAAATTAGATGGGATGCCTGTGAAAGAAGACGGAAGGAAGCGCGTTGTTATTGAGGGAGTCGATCCGGAGATCGACGCAGGACGTTTTCCGATTAAGCGTGTGGTGGAAGACCGCGTGCAGGTGGAAGCGGATATTTTTGCCGATGGGCATGATCATGTAGCGGCATGGCTGCTGCACCGCGCACTGCCGCCGGGAGCGAAGGCCTGCGGTGCTGGTGACTGGCAGCGGGTAAGGATGCAGCCGCTGGGCAATGATCGCTGGCGGGGCGAGTTCACGGTGACCGAGGTGGGCCGCTATGCGTATACGCTGGCGGGGGTGATCGACCACTTTGACACCTGGCGCAGTGACCTGAAGAAGCGGATTGCCGCCGGGCAGGACATTTCTGTTGATTTGAAGAATGGCGCTCTGCTGCTGGAACAGGCGGCAACCCGAGCCAGAGCTGCGAAGGACACGCACCGATTGCAGGTCTGGGCAAAGGAGTTGCGGGCAGGTGGTGCTGCGGCTGCGACGCTGGCATTGGATGATGAGCTGGCAGAGTTGATGGGTGACCTTCCTGACGAGACGCTGATGAGCCGCTATGAGCGCGAGCTGATGGTGACGGTGGATCGGAAGCGGGCGCAGTTTTCAAGCTGGTATGAGTTGTTCCCGCGCTCGACGGCGCAGGAGCCGGGGCAGCATGGGACTTTTAAGGACGTAGAAGCGCGGCTGGAGTATGTGGCTGGACTGGGATTTGACGTGTTGTATCTGCCGCCGGTGCATCCGATTGGCGAGAGCTTTCGCAAGGGTAAGAACAATTCTGTAACCGCGGAAGATGGTGATGTGGGCAGCCCCTGGGCGATTGGCGGGGCTGAGGGTGGACACACGGAGATACATCCTGCGCTGGGCAGGCTGGAGGATTTTGGGCGGCTGCGTGCGAAGGCGGAGAACCTGGGACTGGAACTGGCGCTCGACATTGCGTTCCAGTGCTCGCCGGATCATCCCTGGGTGAAGGAGCATCCTGCGTGGTTTAAGCATCGTGCGGATGGAACGATTCAATATGCTGAGAATCCGCCGAAGAAGTACCAGGATATTTATCCGCTGGACTTTGAGAGCGAAGACTGGCGCGGATTGTGGCAGGGACTGAAGGACGTGTTTCTGTACTGGATTGGGCAGGGCGTGAAGATTTTCCGGGTGGATAACCCGCACACGAAAGCGTTTCCGTTCTGGGAGTGGTGCATCGGGGGATTGAAGGCAGAGTATCCGGAAGTGCTGTTCCTGGCCGAGGCGTTTACGCGGCCGAGGGTGATGCAGCGGCTGGCGAAGCTGGGATTCTCGCAGTCTTACACTTACTTTACGTGGCGCAATACGAAAGAAGAACTGGCGGCCTATGTGACGGAACTGACTAGGACGCGGGTGCGCGAGTACCTGCGGCCGAACTTCTGGCCGAATACGCCGGATATATTACCGGAACAGTTACAAATAGGCGGGCTGCCCGCATTCAAGAGCCGGCTGGTGCTGGCGGCGACGCTGGCGAGCAACTTTGGCGTGTACGGTCCGGCTTACGAGGCAGCAGAGAACGCGCCGCTGCGCAAGGGCGGCGAGGAGTATTTGCACTCAGAGAAATACCAGGTGAGGCATTGGGACTGGGACGCGGAGCGACCGCTGTCGCAACTGATGCAGCGGCTGAATCGAGCGCGCCGGGAGTTGCCGGCGCTGCAGACGATGGAGAATCTGGTGTTTCATTCGACGGATAACCCTTACCTGATTGCTTACAGCAAGCGGGTGGAGGAGGATGAGCATCCTGTGCTGACGGTGGTGAACCTGGACCCGGCTTATACGCAGTCGGGCTGGGTGATGCTGAACATGGAAGCACTGGGGATGACGGATGACGAGCGATTTGGAGTGTTTGATCTTCTGACGGACGCGGCTTTCCTGTGGCAGGGGGCGCGCAATTATGTGGAGTTGTCGCCTGAACTGATGCCCGCGCATGTATTTCGCGTGAGGAAACACGTAAGGACGGAGAAAGATTTTGACTACTACCTGTGAGGGCACGAGGTAAATGGCGACAGGGCAAGTGCTGGTAAAGAAGCCGGGTTCGGCGACCGATGCGATGTGGTACAAGGACGCAATTATCTATGAATTGCACGTGCGTGCCTTCCACGACAGCAACAATGACGGGATTGGAGATTTCCAGGGCCTGATAGGAAAGCTCGACTATCTGCAGGAGCTTGGGGTTACGTGCCTGTGGCTGTTACCTTTTTTCCCTTCGCCGCTTCGGGATGACGGGTATGACATTTCGGATTACCGCAGCGTGAATCCGAGCTACGGGACGATTGAAGATTTCCAGCGTTTCCTCGATGAGGCGCACGCGCGCGGCCTGCAGGTGATGATTGAGCTGGTCATCAATCACACGTCGGATCAGCATCCGTGGTTTCAGCGCGCACGGCATGCGCCCGCGGGTTCGCCGGAGCGGGATTTTTATGTGTGGAGCGATTCTGACCAGAAGTACAAAGACGCGCGCATTATTTTTACGGACACGGAAAAGTCGAACTGGACGTGGGATCCGGTCGCGCAACAGTACTACTGGCATCGGTTTTTCTCGCATCAGCCGGATTTGAATTTCGATAATCCGCAGGTGCTTGAGGAAGTGATCTCGATCATGCGGTTCTGGCTGGATATGGGGGTGGATGGGCTGCGGCTGGACGCGATTCCTTATCTGATGGAGCGGGACGGTACGAATTGCGAGAACCTGCCGGAGACGCATGTGCTGATCAAGGCGATTCGGAAGGCAATGGATGACGGCTATCTGGGAAGGATGATTCTTGCGGAGGCGAACCAGTGGCCGGAGGATGTGCGTCCTTATTTTGGTGATGGCGATGAATGCCACATGGCGTTTCATTTTCCGCTGATGCCTCGCATTTACATGGCGCTGCGGCAGGAGGACCGTCTGCCGATTACCGACATCATTGCGCAGACGCCGGATATTCCCGAGAACTGCCAGTGGGGCATTTTTCTTCGCAATCACGATGAGTTGACGCTGGAGATGGTGAGCGAGGACGAGCGCGATTACATGTACCTGGCGTACAGCGCCGACCCGCGGATGAGGATCAACATCGGCATCCGGCGGAGACTGGCGCCGCTGGTGGACAACAACCGGCGACGGATCGAGTTGCTGAACAGTTTGCTGTTTTCGTTTCCGGGCACGCCGATTTTGTATTACGGCGATGAGATTGGGATGGGGGACAACATCTATCTTGGCGATAGAAACGGTGTGAGAACACCGATGCAGTGGACGGCAGACAGGAACGCGGGATTTTCGCGGGCGAATCCGGCGAAGCTGTACAGCCCGGTGATCATGGACCCGTTGTGGGGCTATGAGGCGATCAATGTGGAGGCGCAGCAGAGTGATGCTTCTTCGCTGTTGAACTGGATGCGGAACATGATCGCGCTGCGGAAGCTGTTCCAGGTATTCGGGCGCGGCTCGATGAAGTTTCTGGAAGCGGAGAACCGGAAGGTGCTGGCTTACCTGCGGGAGTTTGATGGGGAGCGAGTGTTGTGCGTGGCCAATCTTTCGCGATTTGCGCAGCCGGTGGCTTTGAACCTCGCTGACTATGCGGGGATGATTCCGGTGGAGATGCTGGGATACGTGGAGTTTCCGACGATTGGAAAGGATCCTTATCCGCTGACGTTGGGCCCTTACGGATTCCTGTGGCTGGAGTTGCAGCCCGGTGAGGAGCCGGTGGGGGTTCCGCAGCCAGTGGCGGTGGAAGAGCGGCTGCATGTGAAAGACCATCTGGACTGGAAGGAACTGCTCACTGGCCGAAATCTTGAGATGCTGGAGGGCCTGCTGCCAGAGTATATGCATCGGCAGCGGTGGTTTGGAGGAAAGTCCCGGGTAATTGAAACTGTAACAGTTACTGATTGGGGTTTGATGGAGCAGGGGCGCACGGCGCTGGCATGGGCGCGCGTGACCTTCAGCACGGGCGACCCGGAGATGTACCTGATGCCGCTGGGGATTTCGTTCGGCAGGGAAGCGAAGGAGATTCTGCAGCATGCGGGGAATGCGGTGGTAACGCAGGTGTTTTCCCCGGAGGGAATGGGAGTGCTGCATGACGGGCTGATGCGGGATGCGGCTTGTTCGGCGCTGCTGGGCATGATTGCAAATGGCGAACGGGTGAATACGCAACGGGGCGAAATTCGCGGGGAGCAGAGCACGATCTTCCGGAAACTGGAAGGAGGTCCGACGGAGGGCCGGTTGCCACGGAGGTCTACGGCGGAGCAGAGCAATTCGTCCATCTTCTTTGGGGACCGGATGATTCTGAAGCTGTTTCGGCGGCAGCAGATGGGGCCGAATCCGGATACGGAGATCGGACGGTTCCTGACGGAGAAGACGGGCTTCAGAAACGTTGCTCCGTTTGGCGGATCGATTGAGTATAGTCTGGAAGGGCAGGAGAGCGACGGCGCGACGCTGGCGATGCTGCAGGGGGCGGTTCCGAACGAGGGGGATGGATGGGCATGGACGCTGGAGGAACTGGACCGTTATTACGAGAGCAGCGTTGGAACTGAGGCTCCGGAGGTGGACTTTACCGCGACGGCGACGCTGCGAGAGAAGCTGGAGGAGATTCCGGAAGCGGCGCGGGAGCATGCGGGGATTTCACTGGAGGCTGCGTCAACACTGGGTCGCCGGACTGCGGAAATGCACCTTGCTTTGGCGAGCGATCTGGACGATAAGGATTTCTCTCCTGAGCCGTTGACCGGAGAGTACATGGCAGCGCTGCGGGCAGAGCTTGTACAGAATGCGACGCGCGCGTTTGACGCGTTGAAGGCGAACCTGGCGCGACTGCCCGACGACGCGGTGGAAGCGGCAGGGCTGGTGCTGGGGCGCAGGTCGGCGTTGCTGGAGAGATTTTCGCGGCTGGTTGCGGTGCATGACGCGGGAGCAAAGATTCGCGTGCATGGGGACTATCACCTGGGGCAGGTGCTGCGCTCGAAGGGGGACTTTGTGATTCTTGACTTTGAGGGCGAGCCGGCGCGCTCGCTGGCTGAGCGTCGTGCGAAGCAGTCGCCGCTGAAGGATGTAGCGGGCATGGTGCGGTCGTTCAGCTACGCGGCATTTTCTGCCATGACGCATTTTATTGCCCGGCGTCCGGCGGATGTGACGGCGCTGGAACCATGGGCCCGGCTTTGGGAGTCGTCAGTGACGGCGGAGTATTTGCGCGCTTATCGGGAGACGATGAGCGGCTCTTCGATTGTGCCGGTGACGATGGAAGGATTTGAAGTGATGCTTCGAGTGTTTACTCTGGATAAGGCTTTATACGAGTTGCATTACGAACTGAATCATCGTCCAGAGTGGGTCAGTGTACCGTTGAACGGGATTCTGTATCTGCCGTAATGGGGAAGAGGAGTGGCGCGGATGGCAGTGAAAGATGCTTCTGCGGAAGAGGCGACGCCGGTGGAGGAAGTGAACGCGGTCCAGCTGTTGATCGGCGTTACCGGTGACGTGAACCCTGTGGAGTTGCGCAGCCGGGCCGCTTCGGCGCTGGCGGCAGGTGGACTGCTCGATGGATTGTCAGCGCAGGTGGTAGTGTCGTGGCCGGGAGTCGATTCTGCCGAGATGGAGCCGGGCAAGGACGGGCAGCCCGCGATGATTCCGTACCGGCCTGCAGCGGCGAATGAAGCGGGTCCGTGGGCGCAGATTTCGGCGGCGCAGCGGGGAGTTCTTTCGCTTGCCGCGGAACTGAAGGCATCTGCGTGCGTGGTGATGGATGCCGACATGGACTTGCTGCAGGGCGAGGGTCTGCGCTCATTGGTGGCCCCGGTGATGGACCGGCAGTGCGACCTGGTGATGCCGATTTATGCATTGCATCGATACGAGGGGCTGTTGAATACAGCGATTCTGATGCCGCTGACGCGCGCGCTTTACTGCAAGCGGGTTCAGATACCCCTGGCGCCGGATTTTGCGGTATCGCAGCGATTTGCAGAACGGACTGGCAGGCTGGGAAATCGCGGGTTGCTATGGCCTTCGATTACGGCGGCGCAAGAGACGATGCAGGTGGGGCAGGTGCATTTACCAGCGCATCATCGAACGCCGATGGAGGGATTGGACCTGACGACGGTGCTGACGCAGATTGCGGGATCTCTCTTCCAGGAAGTGGAGCAGACGGCCGCAGTCTGGCAGCGGGGGCGAAGCGCGCAGGCGACGCCGGTCTGGGGTCAGGCCACGTCGGCCGAGAAGCCCGCCGATGCGATCGAGGTGCGTCCGATGATCGAGTCGTTCCAACTGGCGGTGCGGAATCTGGATGAGTTGTGGCAACTGGTGCTGCCGCCGGTGACGCTGCTGGAGTTGAAGCACCTGGCACGAAGCACGCCTGACAACTTCAAGATGGCGGACAGGCTCTGGGCGCGGATTGTTTATGACTTTGCGCTGGCACACCGTTTGCGCGCGATCAGCCGGACGCACCTGATGGGCGCGTTGACGCCGCTCTACCTGGGCTGGGTAGCGTCTTACGTGCAGGAAGTTGCGGCCATGACGATGGAGCAGGTTGTGCAGCGGCAGGAGCAACTGGCGCGCGCGTTTGAAGAGAACAAGCCTTATCTGGTATCGCGATGGAGATGGCCGGATCGTTTTAATCCGTAGCCGAGGCGTCGTGGAGCAAGGAGGATTTTATGTGGAATCAGGTTGGGCAGTCGCTGCAACAGTCGATGGAGCGGGTGTTTGAGCAGATCGCGATGCTGCTGCCGGGCGTGTTTGCCTTTATTGTGGCGGTACTTATTTTTGTTGCGCTCGGATGGGGCGCGGCGTGGCTGACGCAGCAGGTTCTGTCGTGGGTTCGCTTTGACGAGCGGATGACGCGAAGCGCGAACAGGATTGCGGAGTGGACGCCGACCTATACGCCGACGAGGCTGGTGACCCGAGTGGTGTTCTGGTTATTTGTGCTGATTGGGCTGCTGGTTGGGGTTTCGGCATTTGCGGCGGGATCTTCTGAGCCCCCAGTCTCGGATGCGATCTTTGATTATGTGCCGCGTATTCTGGGAGCGGCGCTGCTGCTGGTGGTGGGCAATATCCTGGCGCGATTTGTTTCGCGGAGCGTGCTGATTACCGCCGTGAACATGAACCTGGATTATGCGCGGCTGTTGAGCATTGGTGTGAAGTGGCTGGTGCTGGTGCTGACGTGGGCGATGGTGCTGGATCATCTGAATCTTGGGCGCGGCATTGTGGACATGGCGTTTGGGATTTTGTTTGGCGGGATTGTACTTGCGCTTTCGCTGGCGGTGGGGCTTGGCTCGCGCGACCTTGTGAGCCGCTCGCTGGAGCGCGAGACCTCGAAGCCGGTGGAGATGCCGCAGAGCGAGCAACTGCGGCATTTTTGAAGATCCGGCGTTGAGCGCTGCCGATCTGTCATTGCGATGGGGCGCAACCTCTTTGTGGTAACCAAGGCACAGGCGCAAGCGATTTATTTTGTCGCCGCTTAGCGATTACCCAAGTTGCAGGCGTGCAAAGAAACTACGTTAGGAGCTGAGATTGGTCTGGAGCGGGGTGGCCTAAGTCTGTATTATCCAGACTATTCGGCCTCTGAAAGACGCTTGGAAAGCAATGAATGATCGGGTTGATCTGGATCATCATGCCATTTTTGTGGCGGTACCGGGGGCGTGGTCTGGAGCGATGATTTGTTGAAACAGTTCCTGTGTTGCTGCCTTGTGCTTGGTTTTTCGATTGCCGCAGTTGGGCAATCTCGAGACGATAGTTCCTACCAGATATTTGCCGGCTACACGCGGCTTTCCAACTCGTTCAACGGACTGCCGGGCAAGGAGCACGGCCTGGACGGGTGGGAGACCTCGCTGGGTTTTCCTTCGACGCATGGAATGCGACTGGTCCTGGATTATGTTTCGTTCAACGGGACGAACCAGGGCGCATCCCAGCAGGGTACTTTCATCATGGGCGGTGGGCAGTATGAGCGGCTCATCGGTCAGGAGGGTATCTTTGTCGAGGGCCTGGCGGGTGAGGCGAACCTGAATCAAAACTGGTACAACAACGGCGGCCTGGTGTCGACTGCATCGTTTCCTGAGTTTGCTGGAGGTGGATTCGATACTCCTCTGACACATTCGCTTGCCTTCCGGGTAGAGGGCGGAGTGCAGCATACCAACTTTGCTTTGATGAGGAGTAAGAAGGTGAGTTTTCCGTATTATCGGCCTGCGGGTTTGCCGGATAATTTTGCGCGGTTGACGGCAGGAGTGGTGTGGACACGTGCGCGATCAGCGGCGGCAGAGGAGAAGCTGATTCGCGAGGAAGAGGACCCGGCACGTCACATGAAAGACAGTGAACTGGTGTTCCCCGGGGAGAGCTCGTTTGGCCACTACACTATTTTTGCTGTTGATAAATATACCCATCTGCAACTGGCCGGCGTCGAGTATGACCGTCACACATGGGGACGCTTTCTGGGTGCGCAGATGGACTATGTAGGCGAGATCTTGCCTTTAGACACGATGATGGCGAATCACAAAAAGCTGAGCGACATGGTAGGCGAGGGAATGGCTCACTTAGTTACGTCGATGGAGGGCAAGACGATTTCGATGTCTGAGTCGGACTTGTTCGTATTTGTTCCCAGGATGAGCTACGTGCCGGATTCGTGGCTGACTGCTTCGCCTGATTTCTGGGGTAAGAAGTAAGCTCTGACTAATGGACAAGGCCCATTTTTCTGCGCGAGGAGCGCGGGAGGGTGGGCCTTTTCTTTTGAGAAGGAGCGCTGCATCAGCGTTTTTTGGAATTTGTATCTGAAGGGGTTTCGTTTTGATGCCCGGATGCGAAGCTGCTGCTGGTGAGCATGGCTACGGCCTGCTGCCAGGTGGTGGTGGGCGGAAGGAACTGGAAGTTGGACTGATCCTGGGTGATGTGGATGTGGATGGGCTTGAAGATGAGGGCCGAGCCGTCGACGTCGAGCTTCATGCGGGTGATGGGCCATTGATCGTGTCCGATGTTCTGGTTGGCGAGGGTTACGGAGCCGCCTTTCTGGAAGGTGGCGACGATTCCCCAGCCGACGTGGACGCTGTGAATGAGGTGGGCTTTGAATTTGATGAAGTGGCCGGTGGATTGATCGACCCACACATGGCCGGTGATGGCCGTGAGGATGCTGGACTCGATGTCTGGCGGTGAGTAGTGCGGGTTGGGAACAAACGTGAAGCCCAGCATGGGTCCGTAGGGGCCGGGTTCGGCACCGGTGGGGGTGAAGTTCAATGCTTCTGGTAATTGCCGTATCAGGTGATTGACACGATCCTGATCTTCGACTTGATGGCTGCGGTGGCGCGCCTGGTCGGAAGGGTGCGAGAGGAGGGCGGTGAGACGTTGCTGCTCTTCTGCGTTGCGCGCGGGGCCGAGAGGCTTGCCGTTGATGGAGACGAGGCGGGATACTTCTCCTCCGGAGGTCTGGATGACGTCTTTTACGAATGCTCCGTGAGGGGTGGTTTTGGTGAAGGTGAATCGGAGGGCGGGCATCTGCTTGTTGCTGGCGAGTTGGAGGTCGACGGCCCTGCGGATGATCTGATGAGGGGTGAGCGCGCTGGAGACGTGCTTTTGGGCGTGAACCTGAGTGGGCGCAAACGCGGTGAGTAGAGCCAGTAGAGCGAGGGATGCGACGCGGCGAAACATTACACAGTCAGACGAGAGAATTGTGACTGGTGCTGCAGGGTGGGCGCTGGATTCATGGGGAAATTACTTTGAGTTTGCAGTGGATTCCTGATTGGGCGACGGCGGGTTGTTTGCCGCAGACGCGGGTGGCGGATTCGTGGTGTGGATGGAATCGAGGGCGCTGAAGAGGATTCCCGGCGTGAGGACGGCGGGAAGAAGCTGGGGTGGCTGGCCGGATTTTCCTGAGTAGAGGGCGTAGGTGGGAATGCCGCTGCGGCCGAGGCGGGCGAGGGCCTGGGTGATGGCGGGATCGTGGCGTGTCCAGTCGGCTTTGAGGAGTTGGACGCCACTGTTGGCGAGCCGGCGCTGTACGTCTGGGCGGTCCAGGACGACGCGCTGGTTGACCTGGCAGGAGAGGCACCAGTCGGCGGTGAAGTCGACGAAGACGGGTTTGCCTTGCGAGAGATATTGCTGGAGCAAGGCGGGGGTGTACGGCTGCCAGTTGGTTTGGCCGGACGCTTTGCTGCTGGACTGAGTGCTGGATTGGGATGGTGGTGGAAGCGCACTGGCTGCGTATGCGGGTAGCGCAATGGCGGCGACGATGACGAGTATGGCTGTAATGGTCGATGCGATTTTGGCTGGCCAGCGGCCGAGGAACCATCCGGCGATGGCGAGCAGCAGGAATGCGGCGAGCAGGGCGAGCAGGGCGGCTGAGCCGGCATTTTCCGCGTAGAGCCAGGTGAGCCAGATGGCGGCTCCGAAGATGGGGATGGAGAAGGCCTGCTTGAGAATTTCCATCCAGGCGCCGGGGCGCGGGAGCAGGCGTGCCCAGCCGGGGAAGTAGACGAGCAGGAGATAGGGCAGGGCGAGTCCCAGACCGAGCGTGGTGAAGATGCAGAAGCTGGTGAAGGCAGAGTGGCTGAGGGCGTAGCCGATGGCTGGTCCCATGAAGGGCGCAGTGCAGGGTGTGGCGACGACCATGGCGAGAACGCCGGTGAAGAAGCTGCCTGCGTAGCCCTGCTTTTGCGCGAGGCCGCCGCCGACGCTGGTGAGGCTGAGGCCGATTTCAAACTGGCCGGCGAGCGAGAGCCCGAGGAAGAAAAAGAGCATGGCCAGGAGTGCGAGCATGACGGGGGACTGGAACTGGAATCCCCAGCCGAGTTGCTGGCCGGCGGCGCGGAGGATGAGCAGGACGGAAAGAATGACCCAGAAGGAGAGGACAATGCCCGCGGTGTAGGTCCAGCCATGGGCGCGCATGCTGCGGCGGTCATGCTGGGAGGACTGCACGAGCGCCAGTCCCTTGATGAAGAGGACGGGGAAGACGCAGGGCATGAGGTTGAGGATGATTCCGCCGAGGAGAGCCAGGCCGATGGCGCCGAGGAGCGCGCCGAATGCGAAGCCGGAAGCGGGCTCGGTGGGGAGCGGGCCTTCGGGTGTGTTGATGAGGTAGGCGGGGCTGCCGGGGATTTCGAGCACGCCGTGAAGGTGTTTGGGCTGGGTGGTGAGGCTGCCGTCTTTGGTGAGGTCGAGGATGAATCCGTTGCGGGTGGGGGTGGTTTTTTGCGGGGCGGCGTTGGCGATGACGGTGAAGTCGAGAGGGAAGAATTCTGCGTGGGTGACCTTGTGGCCGAGGCGGACAGCGAGACGGAAGCCGTGGGCGGTGGGCTGGAAGCGGGCGACGGCGTCTGGCGGGAGCGGTTGGGGCATCTTAGCCAGGAATGCGGCGATGGATTGCTGTGCGTTCGCGTCGATGGTGGGTTTTGCAGGCGCGGCGGTGAGCGCAGTGCGCGTGAGACGGAGTGTGGCGTGACCGGGAAGGCAGACGTTCTGGCAGACGAGCCAGGAGACATTGGCGATGAACGGGACCTGATTGGATTTGGGTTGGAAGTCCGTCGCGACTTTGAATGGGATGGGGAGGACGACCTGGTTCTGGTAGCCGAAGTCCATGAGCGGACCGAGCGGCAGGCGTGTGGGCGGCGGATATTGGAGCGAGCCGGCGGTGATGCCTTTGGGTAGGGTCCACTGAACGGCAGGTGGTTCTCCGGAGTCTCCGGCGTTGATCCAATAGATGTGCCAGCCGGGTGCGATTTGAAATTGGAGTCCGCCGTGGAAGGTCTGGCCGGGATAGATCTGAGCGGGCGGAACGAGAAGTTTTACGGCGAGTTGCTGGGTGGCGGCGGAGTCCTGGCCGTTGATTGGAGCTTGCGCCCCGGCCGGAGCAGGCGCGAGCAGCAAGCCGCAGGCGATCAGCAGGGAGAGCAGGGCGGCAGTGTGGCGCGAGGTTCGGATTGGGCGGCAAGGAAGCATAGGTCTGATTTTAGGACTCTTGCGAAGGGATTTGGTTATCTGAATTGGTTATTGGGGAAAGCGGGTGTTGAGGCAACAAATCTTCCTGCTTGCGTGGGCCATGGGCGAGGCGCTCTTTGAAGAGGCAGTGGTCCATGACGACTTTGACGCCGGCGGCTTCGGCTTTGGCGGCGGCTTCTTCGTGGATGACGCCTTCCTGCAGCCAGAGGTAGGGGATTTTGAGGCGGATGACTTCGTCGACGACTTCGGGTACGTGCTCGGGGCGGCGGAAGACGTTGGCGAGCTGAATTTGGCCGGGATGGGCGGCTGCTGCGGCGTCGAGGGTGGGGAAGGCTGGTTCGCCGAGGGAGGAGTGGATGTTGGGATTGACGGGGAGGATGCGGTAGCCCTGGCTCTGCATGAAGCGCGCGACGCCGTAGCTGGCGCGGCCTTCGTGGTCGGCGAGGCCGATGACGGCGATGGTCTGGGTGCGGTCGAGGATTTCCTGGATGGTGGTGGGTTCGTTCAAGGGGAATACTCCTGTAATCATGATGCACTGTGGCGAAAAGAGTTTCGAGGGATTGTGACGGATGTGGACATGAGGCGGGTGGGGTGCGAGGAATGGGAGGCTGGAATGCCATAGCATGGGTAAGGAGAGTGATGCGATGGCGACCGGGATTCCCTACAAGACGGCAAAACTGGAAGAGGAGTGGGACGCCATCGTGGTGGGTTCCGGAATGGGCGGGCTGACGACGGCGGTGATGCTGGCGAGGCATGCCGGCAAGCGGGTGCTGGTGCTGGAGCGGCACTACACGGCGGGCGGGTTTACGCATACATTCCACAGGCCGGGGTTTGAGTGGGATGTGGGGCTGCATTACATCGGGCAGATGCGGGAGGGCGAGGCGGTGCGGAAGGCCTTTGACCATGTGACGGGCGGCGCGGTGGAGTGGCAGCCGATGCCGGAGGTTTACGACCGGGTTTGCGTGGAGGATGGCAGGGGTCCGGATGGCGCGGCGCGGCGATTTGATTATGCCGCAGGGCCGGTGCGGATGCGGCAGCAGCTGGTGGAGTGGTTTCCGGGGGAAGTGAAGGCGATTGACAAGTACCTGGAGTGGGTGAAGGGTGCGAACCAGTTGAGCCTGTACTTCTTTGCGGAGAAGGCGTTGCCAGTGTGGTGGAAGCCGCTGGTGGGCGGATCGCTGCGGCGGTCTTATTTGAAGTTTGCGAAGCGGACCACGGCGGAGACGCTCCGAAAGCTGAAGGCAAGCCCGGAGCTGGCCGGCGTGCTGACGGCGCAGTGGGGGGATTATGGGCTTCCTCCGGGCGAGAGCAGCTTTGGGATGCATGCGACGATCTGGGGGCACTATCTGCGGGGAGCGGCTTATCCGGTGGGCGGCGCGGGCGTGATTGCGGCGGCCATGGCGGGGATTATCGAGGGCGCGGGCGGCAAGGTGGTGGTGGCGGCCGAGGTGGAGCGGATTGTGCTGCGGGGGCGGCGAGCCGTGGGCGTGAAGATGGCGGATGGGCGGGAGTTTCTGGCGCCGATGATCTTCAGCGATGCGGGTGCGGCGACTACGTTTGAGCGGCTGCTGCCGCAGGATCTGGCAGCGACGCGAGGGCTGCGGCGGAAGCTGGCGGCGATCGGGCCTTCCGCGGCGCATGTGAGCCTGTACGTGGGGCTGAGTGCGAGCGATGCGGAGATGAGGACTGATCCGGCGAATTTGTGGGTGTTTCCTTCGCTGGATCATGACGGGAACGTGCGGCGCTTTGCTGAGGATGCGGATGCTCCGCTGCCGGTGGCTTATTTGTCGTTTCCTTCGGCGAAGGACCCGGATTTTGCGCGGCGGCATCCGGGCAAGAGTACGGTGGAGGTGATCACGCTGGTTCCCTACGAGTGGTTTGCGAAGTGGGAGGGCAGCGGCTGGCAGCATCGCGGGGAGGAGTACGAGGCGCTGAAGGCGAAGCTGGCGGGACGGTTAATGGAGGTGCTGGAGCGGCATGTTCCGGCGGTGCGCGGGCGGGTGGAGCATGCGGAGCTTTCGACGCCGCTGACGACGCGGCACTTTGCGAACTACGCACACGGAGAGATTTACGGGTTGAGCGCGCGGCCGGAGCGGTACAAACTGCGGGAGCTGGAGGCGCGGACTCCCGTGAAGGGCTTATACCTGACGGGACAGGACGTGGTTACGCCGGGGGTGGCCGGTGCGCTGTTTGGGGGTGTGATCAGCGCGGGCGTGGGGCTCGGCAAGAATATGATTCGGGCGATGGGGGAAAAGTAGCCGCCTCTACCTGATGGACTTTTTGAACTGGTTGAAGTCGTAGTTGAGGGTGGATACATCGCCGACCTGGAAGCTGCCTGAGTCGAAGGCCTTGAGGAGTTCCCGGGCGTCGTTGCGGAGTTCGCGGCGGTCCATGCGTTTTCCTGCAGCGCGGCGGTCGGCGGCTTTGACGAGGCCGGCGGCATCCTGACTGATGGCGTAGCGCTGCCTGGCGTCGAAGGAGCTTTGCTGCAGGGCCTGATTGAGATCGCTTTGAAGCTGGCGCGCGGCGGTCTGCATGGGGGTCATGGAGTCGGCAAACGTTGATAACGGTGCGGCGAGCAAAGAGAGGAACAAAACTGCAAAGAGGTACTTTTTCAAGAGACAATTCCTTGCGTCCCGGATTCGAATTTTGGGGATTCGGGAGCTTGCTCCTATTTTGGACTTTTGAGGACGGAGTTGAGAAGTGCCGGTTGGGTGAGAGGCGGGTTTGGATGGCTGTTTCAGGCCTTCCATACCCTACGATTTAGAAAGTTCTGGTTAACGTCTGGTAAGTTCCATGAAATCATGATTTTGTGGGACATTAGGCTTGTAAGTCTTTTCGATCATATTATTTGCGGCGGGGGTTAACCCTGCGATTTTATGCGGTATATACGATTGGAATCGTATATTTCTCGATTTCTGCCCTTGCCGGAGCTTGTTGCGATTGGGCACGGAAAAAGCGGCCCTTTGTGGCCGCTTTTTGTATGTCCTTACTTTCAGGATAGCAATCGGGTGGGGAATTTCCGGCACTTTTTTGGTGGAAATGCTGTGAGGGGCGCTGGGTGTGCGTTTCCAGCGGATCGACGCGCTGCGTTTTTTTCTGGAGGGCTTTGGTTTTGTATGGGGGGCGGGCTTTTGGTTTTGGCTTGTGCGGGTGGGTTTTTCGGGAGAAACTTTGCAGGGCAATTTCTATCGGGGCATTGCCGGGATCCTTCGGCTGTGCTTCAGGATGACATTCACCGAGTAGTGGGCAGCGTTTTGCAGCAGGAGTGGGACGACATCCCTTCAGAAGGGGATGTCGTCGTCGGTGATTTCGGTGGAGTGGGCGAGGTCGTCGTGGGAGGCCGGCGCGCTCTGGTCGTAGCTTGCGCTGGAGCTGGAGCGGGAGTATCCGCCGCCGCTGCCGGAGTCGTCGCGACCGGAGAGCAGGGAGATGTCGTTGACGAGGATTTCCGTCTTGTAGCGCTTCTGGCCGCTCTGCTTGTCTTCCCAGGAGGAGGTGCGGAGGCTGCCTTCAACGTAGAGCTTGGAGCCCTTTTTGACGTAGTCGCGGATGATTTCGGCAGTTTTGCCGAAGGCGGTGAGGGCGTGCCATTCGGTGCGATCCTGCCATTCGCCGGAGTTTTTGTCTTTGAAACGCTCGGTGGTGGCGAGAGAGAAGCTGGCGATGGCGTTGCCGCTGGTGGCGAACTTGATTTCAGGATCTTTGCCGACGTTGCCGAGCAAGATGACTTTGTTAACGGACTTTGCCATGAGGATTCTCCCGGAAGCGATGTAGATGAGCCGGTTGGCTCAGATGGAAGGATAGCAGACGGAGGGTTGCGGAGAACGGGCCAGCTAGCGCCGACGGAGCACGGTGGTACCGGGTTGCTGCGTGCTTAGACGAGCGAGGTGGCGGTTGCGGAGGGACTTGGCGAGGCCGAGTGAGGAGACGGTGATGCCGAAGGGCAGGCTCATGAGGGCGAAGATGATGCAGAGCCATCCGATGTTGGAATGGGGGCCTTGCGGGGTGAATCCGCTGAAGACGAGGGCTGCGAGGGCGGTGGCCGCGATGCCTAAGGCGAGGGTCCAGAAGCCGGTGCGGATGAGCTGGTTGGTTCCGTCTTCGGCGTTGCGGAGCTTCCAGCTTTGTTCCCAGGAGGGCTCTGCCGCGGGAGCCGCGGAGGAGACGGATTGGCTGATGGGCATCATGTTTGTGCTGGTTACCTCCACAGCGCCAGCATAGCGTAAACGACGACTCCCGTCACGGAGACGTACAGCCACATGGGGTAGGTAAATTTTGCGACTTTGCGGTGCTGGGAGAAGCGTCCGCTGAGGGAGAAGAAGAAGGTAATGAGGATGAGCGGCAGGGCGACGGCGGAAAGGACGATGTGGCTGATGAGGATGGCGAGGTAGGTGACGCGGATGGCGCCGTGGCCCTGGAAGATCATGTCGCCATGGAGGGCGTGGTGGGCGATGTAGGCGATGAGAAACAGGGACGAGAAGACGAAGGCCGAGATCATGGAGTTGCGATGCGCGGTGATGCGGCGCTGCTTGATGAATCGCAGGCCGAGGAGGAGCGCGATGGCGCTGGCGGCGTTGCAGGCGGCTTCGAGGGGCGCGAGGAAGGTGAGCTCGTCTGAGGTGCCGGGCGCGGCGTGGTGCACGTAGAGCAGCCAGAAGAGGAAGCTGATGGCCGCGATGCTGACGATGACGAGGCCGGTGACTACGACGCTGGTGTTGCTGGAGGATTCGGTAGTGATGGGCTGGCTCATAGGCTCTGCTTCTTTGCTAACAGAAGAGTGATTGTGATGGAAGCGGGAGTGGAAAGGCCGCCTTGGTATGGGCGGCCTGATGGAAATCTGCGCGGCGAAATGTTGGCCGCGGCAAAGGCTCAGGCTGCGGGCTTGTGCGTTCGGCGGTTGACGACCGCCCAGGAGAGGGCGAAGAAGAAGACGCAGAGAATGGCGGTGATGATGAGGTTTTCGCCCATGGAAAGAAGCTCGCCGGAGGGATGCAGAAGGGCTTGCTGGAGGGCGACGACGCCGTAGGTGAGTGGGTTGGCGAGCATGACGTAGCGGAGCCAGCCGGATGCGTCGCTGATGGGGAAGATCGCGCCGGAGAGCATCCACATGGGAAGCAGGATGAGGTTAATGATGGCGTGGAAGGCCTGGGGTGAGTCCATGGGCCATGCGATGGCGAATCCGACGGCGGTGAGCTGGAAGCTGATGAGGCAGATGAGGAGGATGCTGTAGCCGATGTCGGCGAGGGAGGCGTGGATGCCGAGCATGGGCAGGAAGACGAGGAAGAGGATGCCCTGGATGGCGGCGAGGGTGGTTCCGCCGAGGACCTTGCCGAGGACGATGGAGGAGCGGCTGACGGGGGCGGCCATGACGGAGAGCAGAAAGCCCTCGTTGCGGTCCTGGATGAGGGACATCATGCTGAAGATGGCCGTGAAGAGGACGATCATGGCGATGGTGCCGGGAAAAAAGTACGCGAGATAGGTGTGTGAGGAGTTGGTGGCGTGGAAGCTGTTGGCGAAGCCGGAGCCGAGGACGATCCAGAAGAGGAGCGGCGTGGCGAGGACGCCGATGACGCGGGAGCGCTGGCGGTAGAAGCGGACGATCTCGCGGAGCCAGAGGCTGTAGGCGGGGGTCCAGATGCCGGGGGCAGAGGTGTGGCGTTTCTGCTCGAAGGTCGTGGTCATGGTGGCCATGGGAGCTCCTCCTTTTTAGTATTTTTTCTTTTTGGCGGGTTTGTCGGTTTCGGAAGGCGTGTCGGTCCAGAAGCGGTGGCCGGTGTGCTGGATGAATACGTCTTCGAGGCTTGGCTTGGCGACGGAGATGGATTCGACGAGACCGGGAAAGGCTTCGACGACCTGGGTGACGAAGCGGTGGCCTTCTTCGCGCTCGAGGCGGACGGCGTTGCCGAGGACGGTGGGTTCGACGACGAAGCGGGAGCGGATGCGGTCGCCTAATTCTGTGGCGAGCTCGGGTGTGGCGGCCTGAAAGGTGACCATGTCGCCGCCGATTTCGCTTTTGAGGTCGAAGGGCGAGCCGAGGGCGACAAGGTGGCCGGTGTTGAGGATGGCGAGGCGGTCACAGTGCTCGGCTTCTTCCATGAGGTGCGTGGTGACGAGGACGGAGATGCCTTCTTCGTCGCGCAGGGTGCGGAGGTATTGCCAGAGGTCGATGCGTGCGCCGGGGTCGAGGCCGGTGGTGGGCTCGTCGAGGAGCAGGACTTCGGGCGAGTGGATGAGGCCCTTGGCGAGTTCGACGCGGCGCTGCATGCCGCCGGAGAGCTCTTCGACGTTGTCGTTGATGCGGTCGAGGAGGGCGACCCGGTCGAGGACTTCGTGGATGCGTTTTTTGAGGCGTGCGCCGGTGAGTCCGTAGAGGTGGCCCTGATGCTTGAGGTTTTCGCCGACGGTGAGCTTGATATCGCAGCTGTGTGCCTGGAATACGATGCCGATTTTCTCGCGGACGCGGTTGGGGTCTTTGGCGGCGTCGAAGCCGAGGATGCGGGCGGTGCCGGAGCTGGGCACCATGAGGGTGGAGAGAATGCGGAAGAGGGTGGTTTTTCCGCTTCCGTTGGGGCCGAGGAGGCCGAAGATTTCGCCGCGACGGACGCGGAAGCTGAGGTGGTCCAGCGCGAGGCGGCTGCCGTAATCGTGTGTGAGGCCTTCGAGTTCGATCGGGACCGCACCGGGGGCTTGGGGTGTGGATTCCGTGGAATGATGAGCCATTGTCGCCATAGTTTTCAGCGCCTTCCTGCCGCGGTGAGCATGAGCGCGGTGAGGAGGAGCGGCAGATAAATCACACTCACCTTGAGAAGATCGCGCGCATACATTTTGGATTCCGTGAGGCTGCGCTTGCTTGCCGCCGGAGTTTTGGTGAAACGGATGGTGTATGCCAGATAGACGGCTCCGAGGAGCAAAGCGATAGCACCGTAGATGGGGCCTGCCATGTGGAGGTAGACGGGCATGAGGCTGACGGGGATCATGAGGATGGCGTAGACGAGGGCTTCGAGCACGGTGGACCAGCCGTCCGGCTGGACGACGGGAAGCATGCGAATGCCGGCGCGGCCGTAGTCCTCGCGATAGAGCCATGCGATGGCCATGAAGTGGGGGAACTGCCAGACGAACAAGATGGCGAAGAGGGCGACACCGGCCCACTCGATTTGTCCGCGGGCGGCGGTCCAGCCGATGAGCGGGGGCAGCGCGCCAGGGAAGGCTCCGATGAAGGTAGCGAGGGTGGTGACGCGCTTGAGGGGTGTGTAGATGGCGGTGTAAAGCAGCGCGGTGAGGAGCGTGAGCGCGACGGTGATGGGATTGGTGGAGAGCGCGAGGATAGCGCCGCCGATGGCGATGGCGGCGAGTCCGACGGTGACGCCGTGGATGAGGGAAATGCGTCCGGCGGCCATGGGACGGCGGGCGGTGCGGATCATTTTGGCGTCGAGTTTGCGCTCGATGGCCTGGTTGAGCGCGGCGGAGCCGGCGGAGACGAGTCCGATGCCGATGAGGAATTCGA
The DNA here is from genome assembly GCA_049965615.1 of Acidobacteriaceae bacterium. Lineage (GTDB taxonomy): Bacteria > Acidobacteriota > Terriglobia > Terriglobales > Acidobacteriaceae > Acidobacterium. Next base: position 80,006 of record JBMFWD010000005.1, on the reverse strand, counting down.
GGAGCACGGGCTGGATGCTGCTGATGCCGGAGCGCATGGAGCCGAGGTAGAAGCCGGCCCAGGCGGTCATGACGACGAGGGCGGTGACGCGGACCTTGAAGAGCTCGATGTAGTCGTTGAGGAGTGTGGCGGTAGCGCCGGCGCAAGGCGCGTGGAGGTGGACGTGGTGCGGGTGCGCGGGGTTGGATGTATCTGGAGCGGGATTGGGCGTGGGGTTTGGTTCCTGCACTTCGACGCTGGAGGGGAGGGTGCTCACAGGGGCAGACTCGCTTTGGGGATGCGTCTGCGGGCGGGGCGGACTGGGTGAAGGGTTCGCATTTTTGCGGAGGGATCGCGGTACACCGAGCCGGTACGGCGCCGGAGGTTGCGGTCCAACTTTAATGATACCAAGCGGGGGTGGAAGGATTCAGGGCGAGCGGGGATTATGGGGCGGGCGTTGAGCCTGTGGAAGAGTTGGGCGCCGGGGAGTGATCGCCCGCAACGAGGTACTCGTTGATGAGGACGGCGATGAGGACGGCGGTGGGCACGGCGACGGCAGCACCGGCGATACCGGCGAGTCCGCTGCCGATGACGAGGGCGACGAGGATGGCGACGCCGGGAAGGTTGACGCGGCTCTGCATGATGTTGGGGGTGAGGATGGAGTTTTCGATCTGGGCGTAGATAACGTAAAAAACGATGACGCCGAGGACGCGGCCCCAGGAGTCAATGGCGGCGACGAGGATGGCGAGGGAGACGGTGATCATGGCGCCGACGACGGGGATGATGTTGAAGAGCCCCATGAGGACGCCGAGGGCGTAGGCGTAGCGGATGTGGAGGATAACGAAGACTATAGTACTGGTGACGCCGAGGATGAGCATGAGGGAGGCCTGGCCGAGGAGCCAGCGTCCCATGCGGAGTTTTGCGCGGGTGAGGGTCTGGTCGAGGCGGTCGCGGTGCTCGATGGGAACGAGCCTGAGGCTCCAGGCATAGACGCGTTCGCCTTCAATCATGAAATAGACGGTGAGGAGGATGCCGGTGATGATGGCGAAGAGCGCGTGGGCCCAGTTTCCGGCGGAGTGGAAGAGGTAGGTGGCGAATCTTGTGGCGAAGTCCTGGAATTTGGCGTTGAGGGCGTCAACGTTGACGTGCTGCATGAAGGGGAGTGATTGGATGCGGTCAAGGAGGCGGGGCGCGTGGGTGGGGAATTCGGCGATGAAGTCACGAAGGTCGTGAAAGGCCGGAGGCGCGGCAAATGCGGCGAAGGTGGCGACGAGAGCGACGATGGCAAGGACGAGGGTGATGACGGAGAGGCCGATTCCGGGATGCCATTTGCCGATGCGGATGCGCATGATGGCTTTGGCGACGGGCTGGAGGACGACGGCCGCGAGAGCGCTGACGTAGATGAGGGTGAGCTCGGCACGCAACTGGTAGACGTAGTAGAGAAGAACGGCGATGGCGAAGGCGAAGAGGATGTTTCTGCGCTGCTGCCGGGCCCGGTATTCGCGGTCGGTGGTCATGGTTTTGGGGCCTGGCTGAGGCGATCAGCGATGGCTGCTGCTATGTTGCTGGCGACCTGGCCGGGAGTCAAGCGTTGTGTTTCGACGCAGAGGTGGGCCTGCTGGTAGTGGGGCAGGCGGCTGGACCAGCGGGCGTGGAGGCGTTCGCGGTCGGCGAGGATGGGCCGGATGGCGTTGGTTTGCTTTTGCTGGGCGAGGCAGCGGTCGATTAAATCTTCCAGCGGGGCCGAGAGGTAGACGGTGCAGAGGCCGGGGGTGGTGGCGAGCAGTCGGCGCGAGGATTCCGCTTCGATGGCGCCGCCGCCGAGTGCGATGACGGTGCGTGGGCGTGTGATGAGGGACTGGAGGGTGCGGGCTTCGCGGGCGCGGAAGTGGGCTTCGCCGTGGATACGAAAGATTTCAGCGACGGAGATGCCGGCAAGGCGTTCGATTTCCGTATCGAGGTCGAGGAATGTCCATTGGAGGCGTTCTGCGAGGAGCGGGCCGACGGTGGATTTGCCGGCTCCCATGAAGCCGGTGAGGACGATGACGTGAATGGAAGAGGGGAGCCTGGTGCTCCCCGCTGGAGGGTTTTGCATGGCTGAAGGGTAGAGTATCTCAGCTCGACCGCTTGGTGTCGGTTGGGGATTCGGCGCCGGATTCCGTCTCGTTCTGCAGGGCAGACTGTATGGTGTCCCATACGGCCGGGCTGGGGTCATGCAGGGGCAGCAGGAGTTTAGCCTGCTGCGCGATGTATTCGAGATCGCGCACGAGCGCGGCGCAGTTTTCGCAGTGCTGAAGGTGCTCCTGCGCGGAGAGATCGGCGTGAGATTCAAAGAGCTCGGGCAGCGTTTGCTGGAATTCGGCGCAATCCATGTTTATCTGGTTTGGATGAATTGAGGTCATCGGGGTTGCTCGGCTTTCTGGCCACTTCGCAGCAGATCGCGCAGCTTCATGCGTGCCTTGTGCAGCTGGGATTTGCTGTTTCCGATGGAGCAGTCGAGCATTTCCGCGATTTCGTTGTGTTCGTAGCCTTCGACGTCGTGAAGGACGAAGACGAGGCGGTAACCTGGGGGCAGATTTTCAATGGCCCGCTCGAGGGTGACGCGGTCGATGGAGCCGGAGAGTGTGAGGTCGCGCGTGCCGATGTCCTTGCGCGGTCCATCTTCCTGAGAGGGCTCGAGGGTTTCTTCGAGCGAGACCTGTGGCAGGCCTTTTTTCCGCAGGTGCATGAGGACTACGTTGACGGAGAGGCGGTGCAGCCAGGTGGAGAAGGCGGAGTCGCCGCGGAAGGTTCCGATTTTGCGATGGAGCTGGAGGAATGCTTCCTGGGTGAGGTCTTCCGCCTCGGCTACGTTGCCGAGCATGCGCAGGCAGAGGGAGTAGACGCGGCGCTTGTGGAGTGCGTAGAGCTTTTCGAATGCGCGTCCGTCACCGGCCTGAGCGTCTTTGATGGCCTCGGCTTCGCCCGCGATGGGCGGGTTGCGCCGCATGTGGCGCGTGGCGGGTTTGGGAGCAGCGGGTGTGTTGCTCATGGGCAGGACCTTGCCCGGTGTCGCCAGGGGGTCATTGGTGGGCGGATTAGAGCCCGCGGGGGTGCGGTCTGGCATTGGCATACTCATAAAAGCAAAGGTAATCAAGGACTTAGAAGCAAGATTACCCGGAAGGGTTTCCCCTGCCAGAAATGGATAGGCGCAGCCCTTAGGCTGCGCCAGTGGAAAGGGGCTGCAACTACCGTCCGTAGTGGGCGGCGTTCTTCTCGGTGAAGCTCTGCCACTTCTCCGGGAGGTCGTCGAGGGCGAAGATCGCCGAGACGGGGCAGACCGGAACGCAGGCGCCGCAGTCGATGCACTCTACGGGGTCGATGTAAAGCTGTTCAGCGTCGTTGAACTCGGCTTCATCTTTCTTGGGGTGGATGCAGTCAACGGGGCATGCATCCACGCATGCTGTGTCTTTGGTGCCAATGCAAGGTTCTGCGATAACGTAAGCCATTCCGATCCTCTTTGAACGTAGGTGAACTCTACAGAGTGGATTGTAGCAGGGCCGGCAGGGGCTTCAAGTGATGAAAGTCACAAACGGGTTGTGGGCGGTGGATTTGCGGGGCCTATCGTGTTTGAGACGAGCGGGCGGCGCGCTGTGCGGCAAATTCCTGGGGTGTGAGGAGCGGGTCGAGGTCGCGGCCGGCGAAGAGGTCTTCGAAGATGCGAATCATTTCGGCGCGGATGAGGGTGTTGGTGGCGAGGACTTCGCGGCTGTCGATGCGGAAGGGGCTGCCGTCGAAGCAGGTCACGGTTCCGCCGGCTTCGAGGACGAGGAGCATGCCCGCGGTGGTGTCCCAGGGGTTGAGATTGAATTCCCAGTAAGCGTCGAAGCGTCCGCAGGCGACGTAGGCAAGGTCAATGGCGGCGGAGCCGGCGCGGCGGACGCCGTGCGAGCGGAGGGTGAACTCCTGGTAGAAGAAGACGTTGGGGTTGGCGTGGCGCTTGCGGCTGGGAAAGCCGGTGGCTACGAGGGATTCGGCAAGGACGGGAGTTTGCGAGACGTGGATGGGCTTGCCGTTGAGGTATGCGCCTTTGCCGCGCTCGGCGGTGAAGAGTTCGTCGCGGGTGGGGTCGTAGATGACGGCGGCGATGAGGGTTCCGTCCTGATCTTCGGGGAGGCCGGCGGGGCGGTGTTCGAGGCCCATGGAGACGCAGAAGACGGGGAATCCGTGGGCGAAGTTGGTGGTGCCGTCGAGGGGGTCGATGTACCAGCGGTATTCGCTTTGGAGCTGCTTTCGGGTTCCTTCTTCGCCGTAGATGCCGTGGGTGGGAAAGACCTGGTGGAGTCGTTCGACGATGAGTTTCTCCGAGGCTCGGTCGGCGACGGTGACCAGATCGACATCGCCTTTGTACTCGGTGGCGACGCCGTTTTTGAAGTGCTGGTGGATGAGCGCGCCGGCTTCGAGGGCAATGGGAGCTGCCGCAGAAGCGAAGGTGAGGCCGGCTGGTACCTGGGGCAGGGTGGCGGCTGTATCCGGTGGGGTCACTGGTTTTCCTCGCTGGCAGCGCGGTAGCGGTTGCGGGGGTCTTCGCGGCGCGTCTGCTCGGTGATGGTTCGGATTTGATTTTTGTAGATGAAGAGATTGGGCTTGTTCTGGCGGGTGAGGCGGATCATGCGTTCGTCGAAGTATTCGATGTAGCCGGTGACGGTTTCTCCGTCGCGCAGCTTGATGTTGACGACGACCTGGCGTTCGCTGAGGGAGCGAAGGTAGAGGGCTTCCTGGCCGGTTTCTCCGGGTGGCGAGGATTTCTGGCGTTTGCGGGATTGGCCTGGGAAAGGCATAGGGCAATTTTAACGAAGGGGTCCTGACGGACCGCCGTCGGCGGGACCGAGCATGTTGTTATCGCCGTCGCCGGCGTAGTAGCCGGTGCGGTAGGTGACCTGATAGTGAGATGCGTCCGGGCGGTTGAGCTTGACGGTGATGGCGTGATAGCTGGAGAAGCGGCGGTGGGTTTTCCGCGGGTAGTAGGCGAGGAGGTATTCGGTGCGGAGGTCGCTGGCGACGCGGTCGAAGACGGGCTGGAGATTGCCGGACTGGGCGTAGTAGTACTTGCCGCCGGTTTGCTGGGAGAGAGTGATGAGGGCGTGCTCGCCGGCGATGTCCCGGCCTGCGTCGTTGATGATGGGGAGGTCGATGAGGGAGTAGATCATGGCCTGCGCGCGGATGGCTGCGTCGAGGGCCTGGGGGTAGTCGACGCCGGGGACGGTGTTGCCGCCGTCTGAGATGACGATGATGACTTTGCGTCCGTGGAGCGGGGCGAGGTCGCCAGCCGCCTGGGAGATGGCGGAGTAGAGTGCGGTGGCGGGGCCTTTGGAGAGATGGCGCAAGGCGTTGTCGACAGTGCGGAGGTTGTTGGTGAAGGGGATGACCTGATGGACGCGGGTGTTGAAGTCGAGGATTTCGACGCGGTCCTGGGGGCGGAGCAGGGAGTGGATGAATTCTGCGGCGGTGCGGGTTTCGAAGCGGAGATCTTTCTGGACGGAGCCGCTGGTGTCAATGGCGAGGACGATGGAGAGCGGCAGGTCGGAGTGCTGCTCGAAGACGGCGATTTTCTGGGGTTTGCCGTTGTCGTACAGGGAGAAGTCGGTTTGCCGGAGGCCGGATATGGGTGCGCCGGTCTGGTCAGTGACGTTGACGAAGACGTTGACGAGGCGGACCTGTACGCGGAGGGTGGGCGTTTGCGATTGCTGCGCGAGAGTGGCGAGCGGCGAAAGGGCGAGCAGTGCGGCGAGGAGCGTGAAGCGGGAGCGGCCGCGGCGGAGGGAGTGGATCAACGGGAAGGCTCCGGGATGATTTCCGGCGGGACAATTTCCGGCGGGAAGGACTCGCCTGCGGCCCAAACGGCTCCGTCTTCGAAGTGTTCCTGCTTCCAGATGGGTACGGTTTTCTTGAGGGTGTCGATGAGCCAGCGGCAGGCGTCGAATGCGGCGCCGCGATGGGCGGAGCAGACGGCGATGAGGACGCTGGACTCGCCGATGTCGAGTTTGCCGAGCCGGTGGACGATGGCGACCTCGTGAATGGGGAAGCGCTGACGGGCCTCGGCGGCGAGCTGCTGCATTTGATTGAGGGCCATGTCCTCGTAGGACTCGTAGACGAGGAAGCGGGTTTTGCGTCCGCGGGTGTTGTCGCGGACGATGCCGTCGAAGATGGCGATGGCTCCGTCGTGGGGGTGGCGGACGGCTTCGAGGATGGCCTGGGTGTCGATGACGTTGTGGGTGATGGCGACGAGGGGCTGGGCGGAGCCTCCGCTGACGGGCGGGAGCAGGGCCAGTTCGTCGCCGTCGGCGAGCTGACGGGAGCGGTCGACGTATTCGCGATTGACGGCGACTGCTATCGAGTCCCAGATATCGGCGACAGCCACGGCGGGCGAGCATGGGGTGGTGCGGGCGACGGGGGAATGGGCGGCGGAGGCACCGTGTTCTTCGGCGAGCTTGTCTACGATTTTGCCGACGGTGCAGGGGGATGGAATGTGAAGGCAGAAGTCGGCGGAGGGAAGCAGTTCCCTGAGGACGCCGAATGCAAGGACGCGAATCTGCATGGACTCAGGATACGCGTAGTTGGGGATGGGGTGTGCTGAGGTGTGCATGGGATTTTCACGACTTTCCGGCGGGTGAAAGGAGTTCGCCTTGGTGGGGGTGGGGGATGGTCAAGACGCAGGGATAGACGTTGGATCGGGTGCAGCTGCGTGCACAGTCGCGGGGGACTGCGAGACGGGATGGGACGACGATGGCAACTTGTCTGCGCATGATGCACATCTCTCTTGGTTGGGATGCAGATGACGCTACGGAGGGCGCCGTTTGCCTTCGGGGAGGTGGTGCGTGTTTCAGGACTGTAAAAGGTGTCGAATCCGGCTTTTCAAGGGGTTTGGCAATCGCTATGCTATGGACAGGGCCGCCGAATCTTGTGTTTTGTATTCCATCGTTTCTATAATCCGCATCATTGCAACAACTTTCAGGTTTGAAAGCATTGCGTGGAAGAAAGCGCGACTTGCCGACCCGAAAAAGTGTCTAATTTGGTTACCATGCATCCAGCTTTTAGTCCCAGGAGCTTCGGAATGAAGAAGGTCGTTATAGCGTCGGTTTTGGCGATTGCCTCAGCCGGTATGTTTTGCTCAATGCCAGCACTGGCTCTGCCGGGCGGATTTGCCGCCCAAAGCTCTTCGGGATCGACCCCCGATCAGATCACGATTAAGAACCCAGCCGAGTACAACGCTTATCAGAACGCGATGAGCCAGAGCAGCCCGGCTGCGAAGGCTGCTGCGATTGAGCAGTTCCTCAAGCAGTATCCGAACAGCGTGGTGAAGAAGGAAATGATGGAGCAGTTGGTGGCTGCTTACCGCGCCGCAGGCAACACGGATAAGACGCTGGAGGCGGCCAAGCAACTGCTGACGGTGGAGCCGGACAACATTCGCGTGTATGCGTTTGTGGCGTTTGTTTCGAAGACGCAGGCGGGTTCGGATGCGGCGAAGCTGAAGGAAGCTGCGTCGTATGCGCAGAAGGGTCTGGCCGCGCTGAAGCCGACCGATCCGCAGTACAAGGCTCTGAAGCCGCTGTTCCTGGATGTGGTTGGCGCTTCGCAGGAGGCGGACAAGGACTACAAGGCGGCAATCCAGACTTATCTTGAAGAGCTGCACACGTTTGCCGATCCGAACGCGGATACGCAGAAGGGCATTGGCCTTTACGACACCTACAACCTGGCGAATGCTTACATTCAGGAGGATCCGAAGGACATTGTGAGCGCGATCTGGTACTTTACGCGCGCGGCGCAGTTCCTGACGGGGAACTTCCAGCAGACGGCGCAGAAGGCGGCCGAATACTGGTACCAGACGTACCACAACAGCATGGACGGCTACAGCGCGATCCAGGCGATGACGAAGACGAACCTGTTCCCGCCTTCGACCTACACGGTGGAGAAGTATGTTCCGCCGACGCCGGCGCAACTGGCGCACCAGGCAGTGACGAACACGCCGGATCTTTCGAAGCTGTCTTTGCACGACAAAGAGTACATCCTGAAGAACGGTTCTTCGGATGACGCTTCGAAGGTATGGGCTGTGCTGAACGGCAAGGTGGCCGAGGTTCCGGGCGTGGTGGTTTCCGCGACGGCGGACTCGGTGCAGATGGCGGTTTCGCCGGAAGCGCAAAAGGCCAACACGGCGGACTTTACGGTGAACATGAAGAAGCCGCTGATGAAGGTTCCGACTGCCGGGGACAAGGTGACCTACATTGCCACGTTCAGCTCATTCACGCAGAATCCGCTGATGATTATCATGAAGGACGGCATTGTGAAGCCGCCGGCCAAGCCACATCGTGCGGTGCATCATGCGGTTCCCCACGCTCGCCGGTAAGCGGGTGGATAACTCGGAAGGGGCGGCTGGGAAGCCGCCCCTTTTTGCGTCCAGCGAAGGTGTTAGAGTGAGCATGATGAAGGCTGTGTTGAAGATTGCAGGGTTGATGGTTCTGGCGGGACTGGTGTGCCCGGGCGCGTTGGCGCAGCAGGCTCAGGAGGCGTTTCCGGAACCGGCTCCGTTACAGATGCGGCAGGTAGGGCGTGCGCAGATGCCGCAGGCCGACAGGGCGTTGCTGGACAGCGCGGAGGGCCGGCTGGCGCGCGCGGCACGGCTGTTCGGCTACCGGATGCAGGAGCCGGGCTGGACTTGCGATGAGGTGATGACGCCGGATACTCCGGATTACCTGATGATGGTTTGCCGGAGGATGGAGCAGGAGAACCAGCGCAGTTTTGCGTTTTCGGCGCTGATTGCGCGGCGCGGGGATGCGGTGTACGTGGTGCCTGTGCTGTTTGGCGGGGCTGCGCCGTGGAAGACGGCGGCGAACATGAAGGCGAGCCGGGAGATTTTCAACCACGTGGTTCCCGAGCGGATTGCGGCGAAGGCGGTGAAGCCTTCCGGGAACTGGATTACGCTGGGACTTACGTTTACGGCGCTGGCCGGGGATGATTCGGTGGTGCTTGCGGCGCCGTCCTCGCACGTGCGATGGATCAGGGCTCCGGAGCCGACGATCCTGATGAGGAACGGCAGTTCCGCCCGGACGATCGTGTTCTCTGATGTTTCGCCGCGGGATGGAATTCGCACCTGGACGTTGAGCTTCAACGCGAAGGGGATGCTGACGGCGGCCGATGTGAAGGTTGAGCCGTTTACGAAGCCGCTGGTCGTCAGCACGAAGATCCCCAGGTCGAGGATGCTGAATTCTTTGCCTTCTCCGATGAGAGATACCAAGCCGGTTCCCGGCAGCGGCCACTGAGGAGCGGTGAGGTGCTCTGTTCTCACCCTTAGCTTCGCGAAAGAAGCATGCGGTGCGGCGGATTCATGGTGCAAGTGCAAGTGGTGGGTTGGTGCGGGTCCAGCGCTTCCGCGCTGGAGAGCGGGGAAGCGCTGGGAGAAACTTTTGAGAGCAATTTCTGCCGAGGTATTGTCGGGATTCTTCGCTTCGCTCGGAATGACAGCGTTCGGGGTTCAGACGGTTTCGATTCGGCCCGCGGGCAGCTGATTCCCAAAAGTAGAAAATGCTGCACCGGGACTTTGAATCCGCCCGCTCGTGCTGGACCGCTTGTGCTTTAGCGAGAAGCGGAGAGGGTGGTTGGGAAATTCTCCGGGCCTGGCACGTGAAGATCGGCAGAGGAGCGGATGAGCGCGGTATCGCCCTCGCGCAGAGGCGAGATGCGATCGGCGACTTTTGCTTTGCGGGCGGCGGCGAGCAGGCGCGGCAGGGGCTCGTCGATGGGTTCCATGGACAAGCGGAAGGTACCGAAGTGCATGGGGATCATGCGCTCGGCGCGGAGATCGAGGAAGGCCTGCAGTGCGTCTTCCGGGGTGGTGTGCACGCTTCGGAAGAGATCGGGATTGTAGGCGCCGATGGGGAGCAGTGCGAGCCTTGGTTTGAGGCGGGCGATGTCGTGAAATCCGGAGAAGTAGGCGGTATCGCCTGAGTGGTAGACGGAGTGGGACCCGGACTGGATGACATAACCGCCGTAGCCGCGGTGATCGTCGTGGAAGTAGCGCTTGCCCCAGTGCTGGGCGGGAGTCATGACGATGCTGAGATTTGCCCTGGAGAACTGCTGCCACCAGCGCATAGTGTGGATCTGGCGGAAGCCGAGGTGGGAGACGAGATCCTCTACGCCTTCCGGGACGATGATTTCCGGCGCGGAGCCGCGGACGGCGCGGTTGCGTTCGATCACGGCGCGCAGGGAGCGGACGCTCAGGTGGTCCATGTGCGCGTGGGTCTGCAGGACGTAGTCGATGGGGGGCAGATCGTTGATATCAACGCCTGGACGGCGGACGCGGCGGAGGACGACCAGCCACTTGGAGAAGACGGGGTCGATGAGTATATTTTTGCCGGCGATCTGGATCAGGAACGACGCGTGGCCGATGAAGGTGACGCCGAGTTCTCCAGGGCGAGCCAGTTGCGGTTTTTGTGGTTCTCCGGCCAGGGGTTCCAACGCCAGACGTGCTGTTTCCCAAGCAAACTTCGTTCTGCCTGCGATTCCTCTACTCAATGCCTGCCTCGATCTTTTGTTTACTGCCCCGAACTATCAACGGTGATTCTTCGGAAAATGATCGCAACAAGAGTTTAGAGCAATACTTAGTAATTAGATGAAATTGTTTGCAGGAAAGAATCAGCGGAAGTGGGGGAGCGATGGACAAGCTGACGTTTGAGACGCGTAAGAAGCGGGAAATACTGGACATCACGGAGGAGATCAACCGGGTGTCGAGGAGCCGGGGAGAGGGCAAATCGGGTATCTGCTTTGTCAATGTGCTGCACACGACGGCGGCGCTGACCACCGCAGATCTTGATCCGGGGACGGATCTGGACATGCTGGATGCGTTTGAGGCGATGGTGCCTCACCTGCGGTATCGGCATCCGCACAACCCGGAGCATGTGCCGGATCACATTTTGTCGACGTTGATCGGAACGGGGCTGAGCCTGCCGTACGAGGATGGCGAACTGGTGCTGGGGACCTGGCAGCGGGTGATTCTGGTGGAACTGGACGGGCCACGGCGGCGGCAGGTGGTATGCACGGTAATGGGCTAGGCGATGCGGTCTGCGGTCGGGGTTTGGGCAGCAGCGGGCTGGGTGTGGAAGGCGCGATTGCTGCGCGGGAGGAAGATTTCAACGCAGGCACCGGGGATGGAGGTGTCCTTGCTGTTGAAGATGTGAATGACCCCGCCGTGCTTCTGGATGATGCCGAGGCTGACCCAGAGTCCCAGGCCTGTACCTTCTGCTCCCTTGGTGGTGAAGAAGGGCTGGAAGATGCGCTCGCTTGCGCCTGAGGCGATGCCTTTTCCGCTGTCGGAGATCTGGATGAGCACGCCGCTTCCACGCAGTTCCTGAGCGGGTTGGGCTTCGATATGGACGCGGACGCGGCCGTTGGGGCCTGCGGCCTCGATGGCGTTGACGAGGACGTTAGTGAGGACCTGACGGAGTTCGGCGGGGAAGCCTTCTATGGCGCAGTCGCCGAGGTAGGTTTCTTCGACGGAGACGGACTGCTCCTTGACGCGCCGATCGAGGAGCAGGAGAACGCCGCGGGTGAGGTCGGAGAGAGAGGTGACGACGGGGTTTTCTGCCTCGCGGTAGAGGCTGAGCATGGTGCGGGTGATCTGGATGGTGCGTGCGAGTTCCTGGCGGGCGAGGGCGAGGTATTCGCGCTGGGCCTGGGGATCGTCTTCATTGTCGATGAGGTAGTGAAGATTGGCGATGGAGTCGAGAGGGTTGTGAATTTCGTGGGCGATGCTGGCGGCGAGTCTTCCGGCGACGGCGAGCTTCTCAGAAGACTGGAGGGCTTGCTGGGTGCGGAGCTGGTCAGTGACGTCGCGAAAGACGAGGACGGCGCCGGTGGTTTTTCCCTGGCGGTTGCGGATGGGCGCGGCGTTGTGCTGGATGATGCACTTGGACTGGTCGCGGGCGATGAGGAGGCTTTGTCCGGAGACGCTGAGAATGGAGTCGCTGAGGGCGACTTTGGCAGCGGGATTTTCGAGGGGCTTGCGTGAGTGCTCGTCGAAGATGCGAATGACATCGTGCGCGGAGCGGCCGATGGCGTCGGCGGCATTCCATGCGGTGAGGCGCGCGGCGATGGGATTCATGAAGGTGATGCGGGAGTCGCGGTCGCAGGTGAGGACGGCGTCGCCGATGGATTCGAGCGTGATCTGGAACCAGTTGCGGCTGCGCTCGAGCTCTTCAGAGGATTGGTGGAGTTCCGCGATGACGGAGCGGTAGCCGCGGGAGACGGCCAGAAGGCTTTTGCGCGTGAAGGTGGCGAGCAGCAAGCCGATGAGGACGGCGCTGATGGAGATGGCCTGGATGGTGTGGCGCTTGAAGCTGGAGATCTGGAGGGCCTGCCGGGTGCGGCGTGTGTGCTCGTGGGCGAGGAGGGAGCGGATGGTGTTTCCGACAGGCGTGATGAGGGTGATACCACGCTGGTCGTTTTGCACGGGTGTGAGCGGAGCGATGTTGCCGGCGAGGGTCGCCTGTGCCCATCCGACCCAGAGCTGGTACTGGTCGTTGAGCTGGAGCAGCAGGCGCGAGGCTTCAGGGTCGGTGGCGACGAGCTTCTGGAGGCTGGCGAGGCCGGTGCGGGTCTGGTTTTGGAGCGCGGTGAAGTTGGCGGTCTGGTTGGATGGGGGTGCAATTTCAAAGCTGCGGACGATGGCGCGCTGGTTTGAGATGTTGCCCTGGAGCTGCTCGGTGGAGGTGACGATGGCGTCGATGTGATTGAGGCGCTGATGGGCGCGATAGTCGTAGTGGAGGAGGATGACGTAGAAGAGTCCGAGTCCGAGCAGAGCGAGGAGGGGAACGAGGAGCGCTTCAGCGAGATGGCGTTGGAACCTTACCTGGTCCATAGTTTCCGTCTGGATCGCCGTCATTGGAGCGGCGATTCTCGATGATAGTTCTGACCTGACGCAGCAGTTGTTCTGGTCCGGCGCCCTTGAGCACCTGCGCATCGACTTTTTGAAGGACTTCCTCCGGCAGGTTGACGTACGCCGACAGCAGGAGGATGGGAACTTCTGGCCGGATGTCTCTGAGGGTAGCCGCGATTTCTCCACCGTTGGCGCCTGGCATGAGGAAGTCGAGGATGACGCAGTCGAACGATCCGGATTTGAAGAGTTCGATGCCGGATTGGGCGGTTTGCGCTGTAAGGACTTCGTAACCGGCTCGTTCGAGGACTACTTTTCGGACCCGCAAGCCGATGTCTTCGTCGTCAATGCAGAGCAAACGTAACTTTGGATGCACGAATTACGTCCTCGATCTCTGTCTTTCTCCGCATGGGAGGAGGTGAGAGGGTATGAAAGTGATGATAGCGCGCCAAGGGTAAGCGAGGCCGGGCATGAATTCACAGAATGTTTGCAATTCGGATTCGCGTATGAGATAGCCTTTTCGTGAAGAACAGGTAAAAGCTAGAAGAAACGGGCTGGCCACTGATTATGGAAGAGAATCGTTCGAATCAGACAATATTCGTGCTGGAAGACGATACGGATATTGCACGCCTTGTGCAGCATAACCTGCAGTCAGCCGGTTATGGGGTGCGGTTGTTCGGCACGCCGACGAACCTGCTGAGTGATGCGGAGCGGCAGCCGCCGGCGTTGTTTCTGCTGGACATCATGGTTCCTGGCGGGGATGGGCTGGATGTGTGTCGTCGTTTGCGGAATCATGCGGCGCTGAGCAGCATTCCGATTATTTTTGTGACGGCGCGGGCGGGTGAGAACGATCGAGTGCTGGGTCTGGAACTGGGCGCGGATGATTACATTACGAAGCCGTTTGCTCCAAGGGAGTTGCTGGCACGCGTGAAGGCTGTGCTGCGGCGATTTGAGCGGCCGTCGACGCCTTCGGTGATCAGCTTTGAGGAAGTGGTGATTGACGCGAGCGCGATGCAGTTGAAGGTTCGCGGGGAGATCACGACGACGACGGCGACGGAGTTTCGGTTGCTGGATTACCTGGCGCGGCATCCGGGCCGGGTGTTCAGCCGGGATCATTTGCTGGACGCGGTGTGGGGCGATGCGCGGTTTGTGACGCCTCGTTCGGTGGACGTATATGTGCGGCGTATCCGTGAGAAGATTGAGACGGACCCGGAGAACCCGCGTTATCTGAAGACGGTGCGCGGAGCCGGATACCGATTCGAGATACCCCGGCAGGGCTGATGAGGCAGCGGGGTAAGGTCCGGAATTGACTGGCCGCGTATTCAGCAAGATATTGTTTTCCCTGCTGGTGGTTCTCAGCATTGGGTCGGTTGCGCTTGACTATACGGTGCGCACCCTCGCGGGTGAGCAGATGGTGCGACAGGCCGGGGAGTCCCTGAGCAAAATAGCTGCGCTGGTGGCGATGGAGGCCCGGAGCGGGTCTGGGAGCCCTGCTGCGTTTGTGCAGCGGGAGGCTGAGGTGACGGGCACGAGCGTTGCTCTGCTGGATGGGCAGGGGCAGTTGCTGGCGGCGAGCGGAGTTGATGGGGATTCCGGGGCAGCCGTGAAGGTGGACACGGGGAAGGCTCTTGACGCGGTGCTCTCGGGCAAGAGCGTACAGGCCTTTGAGGTGACCAGCGGCAAAATGTATGCAACGGCGCGCGCCGGGGATACCGTGGTGCAGCTGGGCAGAAATCTGGATGGGGTGCAGGCGGCGCTGGATCGGCTGCGGAGCTTTGTGCTGCTGGGATTTTTGCTGGCGGTGCTGCTGAGCGTGCTGGTGGCCGGATACCTGGCCCGGAGGATATCTCGAAGGGCGAGCCGGGTGGTTGGATTTGCGAATCATCTGGCGGGCGGCGAGCTCGATGCGCGGATGGGCGAAGCCGACCTGGAAGCGATGCCGGAGGTGGCGCAGGCGTTGAACGCGGCGGCAAGCCGGCTGGAGCGGAATTTCAAAGGGCTTGGGACGAAGCAGCGCGAGCTTGCGGCGATGATTGACAGCATGCAGGAGGCCGTGGTGGCGGTTGATCCTGATGGGCTGGTGAGCTGGTCGAATGCGGTGATGCAGCAGATTGCTCCGGGAGCGGTGCGGCCTGGGCGGGCGCTGGTGCAGACGGTTCGTGACCCTGAGGTGCTGGCCTGCGTGAAGGATGCGCTGGAGCAGCGTGAGTTGCGCAGCGGCAAGGCTCGGACGGTGGTTCCGGGACGAATTTTTGAAGTGAACGTGGCGCCGACGCCGGATGGCGGTGCTGTCGCCGTGCTGCATGACGTGACGGAGATTGAGCGCGCGGAGACGATGCGGCGGGATTTTATCGCCAATGTGTCTCACGAGATGCGGACTCCGCTGACTTCGATTTCAGGGTATGTGGAGACGCTGCTGGACGGGCCGGATGAGCTGCCGGAGCATGTGCGGGAGTTTCTTGGGATTATTTTGAAGAATGCGACGCGCATGAACCGGCTGACAGAGGATCTGCTGGCGCTGGCGAATGTGGAGTCTGGCGAGTACCGGTTGACGATGCAGCGGGTTCCGGCGAGCGTGCTGATGACGGACACGCTGGAGTCGCTGGGCGGGATGCTGGTGGATTCCGGCATTGCGGTAGATGTTTGCGAGTCCTCGGACACGCCTGTGACGGTGGATGTTGACGCGATTACGCAGGTTTTTGGAAACCTGATTGAGAACGCGATGAAGTACGCGAACTCGGGCAAGCGGTTGGCGGTGGGCGTGCGGGACGCGGCCTGCGGGGTTGAGTTTTACGTGCAGGATTTTGGGCCGGGGATTGCGTCGGAGCACCAGGAGCGGATTTTCGAGCGGTTTTATCGGGTGGACAAGGCTCGGTCGCGGGAGTCTGGCGGGACGGGGCTGGGACTGGCAATTGCGAAGCATATTGTGCGGGCGCATGGGGGGACGATCCGGGTGGAGAGTGAGTTGGGCGCGGGGGCGACTTTTCTGTTCTGCCTGCCTGCGGCGACTGGCAACGGGGCGGAGGTGGAGGATGCGGATGCAGGCCAGGACGAGGGTGTTGGGGCAGAGGGCGAAGCGATTTAGGCAAAAGCTGGAAAGGGCATTGTTTTTTCAGATTTACCGGTTGTTCAACTGGGGCATTTATCTTAGTAGGGATGGTGTTCCTCTCGGGGGAGACAGGTAGCGCGTGCAGGCGTGCGAGTTGTGCAACGTTTTTGGCGGGATTGCCACCTGCGGATTTGTAGTATGGAGATGAGGGCAGGGTTTGTGAAAGGGGCGAGACGACGTGGGTGTCGGAATTGAAGTAAAAGATTTGAATGCGTGGTACGGCTCGAATCACACGCTGCACGATATTACGCTGAACATCCCGGCGAACCATTGCACGGCGCTGATTGGACCTTCGGGCTGCGGCAAGTCGACGTTTGTGCGCTGTTTGAACCGGATGCACGAGACGACGCCGGGCGCTCGCGTGACGGGTTCGGTGCGGATTGGCGATGTGGACGTGTACAACGGATCGTCGCCGGTGGCGATACGGCGGCGGATCGGGATGGTGTTTCAGCGGCCGAATCCTTTCCCGACGATGTCGATTTACGACAACGTGTCCGCGGGTCTGCGGTTGAACGGGTTCAAGAACCGGCGTGCGCTGGACGAGATCGTGGAGCGCTCCCTGAAGAAGGCTGCGCTTTGGGACGAAGTGAAGAACGACCTGAAGAAGAAGAGCGGCGCGAGCCTTTCCGGCGGCCAGCAGCAGCGTTTGTGCATTGCGCGCGCCCTGGCGGTGGACCCGGAAGTGATGCTGATGGATGAACCGGCGTCGGCGCTGGACCCGGTTTCGACATCCAAGATTGAAGACCTGATTTTTGAGTTGAAGTCGCAGTACACGATTGTGATTGTGACGCACAACATGCAGCAGGCGGCCCGCGTGGCAGAGCGGACGGGGTTCTTTTTGAACGGGAGACTTGTCGAGTTTGATTCGACTCACAAGATATTCACAAACCCGAGCGACAAGAGGACGGAAGATTACATTACGGGCAGGTTTGGATAATGCGTCTTCGATTTCACCGCAGTCTGGATGATTTGAACGAGAAGCTGCTGGTCATGGCGGGCATGGCGGAGCAGTCGATTCAGCGCGCGGTAGAGGCTTACCGGGTGCGTGATTTGTCCATTTGCGACCTGGTGGACCGGGGCGAAGTGGCGATCAATCGGATTGAGCGCGAGATTGACCAGATGGCGCTGGACCTGCTGGCGATGGAACAACCGATGGCAATTGACCTTCGGTTTACGCTGGCGGTGATCAAGATTAATGCCGACCTGGAGCGGGTGGGCGACTCGGCGCGGAGCATCAGTGACCGGGTGCGGGATCTGCAGCGGCTGCCGCAGGCGGAAGTGCCGGTGGATATTCCGAAGATGGGCAGCCTTGCGACGGATATGGTTCGCAAGTCGATTCAAGCATTCATTGAGGCCGACGCTGATATGGCGGAAGCGGTGCTGACGATGGATGACAGCGTGGACAAGCTGAACAGCAGCGCACATGCGACCGTGCTGGCGATGATGAGAGAGAAGCCGGAGTATGCGGCGCAGGCCCTGCATGTGCTGATGATTTCCCGTGCGCTGGAGCGAGTAGCCGACCATGCGACGAATGTGGCCGAGGACGTGATTTTCTGGGTGCGCGGCGCGGATGTACGGCACCATGTGCGCGAGTCGGATGGAGCGGACGCGCAAAGCAGCATGCCTGCGAACTGATTTAACCTTCCCACCAGTCAAAACGTTTTGTGCCTGTGAGCCCTGGGTAGTACAGCCCGAGGCGCACGGGCATGTCTGCAATTGCTGAGGATGCGGCGCGGGCGACGCGCGCGTATGCGGCGAGCTGGGGGCTGTAGGCGAGGCGCTGGCTGGCGAAGAATTCGTCTAGATTTTCGGCAGCGTTGTGGCTGGTTTTGTAGTCGATGATCCAGAGGCATTGCGGCCCGGCGGAGGTGAGCGGCTCGGGGCCGGCGTGGAAGATGCGGTCGGCGCGGAGGGTGCGGAGCGTGCCGTTGAGCCAGCCTGTCCATGACGCCTCAGATTGCGCGCCGGGGTGTTCGGCGAGGAGCCAGCGGGCGATGGGGTCGGCCTGGCACGCGGCGATCATCTGGAGGAGTTCGCGGAGGGCGGTTTGCGACTGGCGCGCGTCGAGCGCGGAGGCGCGGAGCAGTGCGGTGATTTGGGATTCGAGATGCACCGGCTGGATGGATTGGGCTGCGATTTGCGGGCCGAGACGCTGGAGCAGGAGGTGCAGCGTGCTTCCGATGACGCGGGCGAGGCGTGAGCCTTCGGGGCGATGGAACTCGCGGTCCTGGGTGCTTGCAGGAGCAGCAGCGGCGATGGCTACGTTGGCGGAGGCGGGTGCGAGGTTGGCGTCGAGGCGCAGACGGTGGAACGTGGGCTCGGGCTGAGCTTCGGTCTGGGCTGCGACCTGCGCTAGTTCTCCGGGCTGGGATGGTGTGGGGAAGGCGATGATTTCCGCGCCGTAGGGTTGCGGGGCGGGTTCGGGCTGTTGCTGGTTGTATGCGGCTTCGAAGAATGCGGCGAGGGCCGGCCATGCGGTGTGGAGCAGTGAGCCGGGGCGCGGTGTGGCGAGGCCCTTGTCGCTGAAGGAGGCGGTGCCGATGAGGTGGAGTTCCTGGCGGGCGCGGGTGCAGGCGACGTAAAAGAGGCGCTTGGTTTCTTCGGCGTTGCGGTGCTTGATCTGGCTTTGGATCCAGTCGTAGATGCGGTGTTGCTGTGCACCTTTTTCGCCGATGGGGGCGATGAGGTATTCGGGCTGACCGGTTTGCGGGTTGCTGCGCTGAAGCGATGCGATGAGCGGGGGATCTTCCCGGCGGGTGCCGCGCTCGAGGGCGGGGACGATGACGACATCGAAGCCGAGGCCTTTGGCCTTGTGGATGGTCATGAGCTGGACGCCGCAGGTTTCGCTGACGGATGGGTCGGGCTGGGCGTAGAGTTTTTCGAGTTGCCGCTGGAACTCGCCGCTGAGGATTTGCGCGGCGTCAGGTGCGACGGAGTCGAGGAGGGCGAAGAAGACCTGGGAGTTTTCAAGGGCGGTGGCGTTGAGGCAGAGGTGGCCGCCGAGGGCGCGCCATGTGCGCTCGATCCACTCGGCGAAGGAGCCGATTTGCGACTGACGCGGGCGGGCGTCGAGGGCGCGGCGGAGGATGGAGACGGTGCGCTGGAGGCGCTGGCGGGCGCCGGGATTAAGTTGCTGCTGGTTGTGCTCGATGAGATCGAGCATGGGGGTGGCGCGGGCGGAGGGATGGTCAGAGCCGGTGAGTATGTGGAGGTCTGCGAGGGTGAGGCCGCACCAGGGCGCACGAAGAACGGCGAGCCAGGCGATGCGGTCCATGGGGTGGAGCAGTGCGCGGATGAGGGAGTTGAGGTCGAGGAGTTCCTGGCGCTCGGCGAGAGGTTCGATTTCAACGGCCCGGTAGGGGATACCGAGACGACGCAACGTGGGCGCGATGGCGGCGAGATGGCTGCGGTTGCGAACGATGACGGCGACGCGGTATTCGGCGCGTTCGTGGCGGGCCTGTTCGATGCGGGGCAGGTGGGCCTGAATGATGTCTGCGATGAGGTTGGCTTCGCGGTGCTGAAGGTCGAGCTTGCGTTGGGGCTTCTTTTGTTTGTCGGCGGCGTCGAGGAGTTGAGTGTGGATCTGGAAGGCGGGCGTATGGATGGTTTCTACCGCGGCGGTGTGCGCGGTGGAGGGCGTGAAGGTGACGGGCGAGGCTTGCGGGTTTGTGTTTGCGGCGAATACGGGCTCGAAAGCTTGATTGAGCGGAGTGGTGAGCAGGTCGTGAGAGCGGAAGTTGACGGAAAGGGTGAGGGCTTCGAGGGGGAAAACGAAACCGTTGTCGTTACGAATTCCGTTTCTGCGCACGGCCTCGAAGAGTTCGACTTCTGCCTGGCGGAAAAGGTAGATGGACTGCATGGGGTCGCCGACGGCGAAGACGGTGCGGGATGGGTCGCCTGACCAGTGGGCGACGAGGGTGGCGATGAGGTCGTGCTGGCGGCGGGATGTGTCCTGAAACTCGTCGACGAGGAGATGGTGGATATTGTCTGCCCAGGAGAAGCCGGCGATGTTGTGGCGGAGGACATCGAGGGCCGCGCTGCTGCTGTAGAGGAAGTCGATTTGATTGCGTTGTGCGAAGAGGACGCGGAGTTCGGCGAGGGAGTAGTAGAGCGTGGTGAAGAGATGGCGCAGGGTGGTCCACTGATCGTCTGTGTAGCGCTGGGCGGGCAGGGTGCGGATGGCGCGGAGGGATTCGTGAAGGCCGGGGATATTACGGAGGCGATCCAGTAGAGAATTGCCGCGCTGGTTCCATTCCTTTTCGTCCGAGCCGGCCTTGCCGGCCGGGAGGCCATTGCGGGCATTGAATTTTGTATACCAGTCGCCGTTCTTTTTCAGGAGGAACGTGCTGATGGCCTGCCAGTGTTCGGGACTGGTTGGTGGTGGAAGCTCAGTTGCGTGCGCGAGGAGTGCCAGCGCGCCGTCTTCGCGATTCCGTGAAGCCTGATGGGCGACCAGCAGGAGTTCTTCCGCAACGGCTGCGTGGTGAAGCAGAAGAGTGCGTGCTCGGGTGAGGGTGCGGGAGACTTCTTCGCGGAGGGGTTTCTCGAGGATGGAGCGGAGGTGGTTCCAGTCGACTTTGCCCTGCATGGGGAAGTCGGCTTCCCACTGGTCGCGGCGGGCGAGCATGTTGGCGATGAGGGTTTCGCAGTCGGCGAGATTGTTGTCGCGCAGGGCGAGGAGATGCTCGATGGCGTCGTTGAGCTCGGAATTGTCACCGCCGAGGTTACGAATGGTTCTGCGGGCGGCTTCCTGATAGAGGGCGTTGGCGTCTTCGACGGGTTCGAGGCGTCCGCCGAGTCGCGCGGTGAGGGGCTGGCCCTGTGCGATGCGCATGCAGAGGGAATCGATGGTTTCGATCTGGAGGAGATTGGGCTGCTCGAGGATGTGCCAGCCGGCCTGCTGGGAGCGGGCGAGCGCGCGGCGGGCGAACTGGATACGTTCGTCATCGCTGGTGGAGGGTGGCGTGGCGGCTGCGCGGCGGAGGTCGGAGAGGATGCGGTTGCGCATTTCCGCGGTTGCCGCACGGGTGAAGGTGATGGCGAGGATCTGGTCGGGGGAGTCGATGGGAGCTTCCGCAAGCAGGGCGAGGAAGCGTCGGGTGAGGAGATCGGTTTTGCCGGAGCCGGCGGGTGCCTGGACGATGAAGGATCCGTTGACCTGAATGGCGCGATCGCGCTGGGGTTGGTCGATGGGCGTGTTGGTGGAAGATTGGGATGGTTGCGGCTGCGGTGTTTGCGCGGCGAAGAGCGGGGCGTCGAAGTCTTCAGGCATCTTCGTTCTCCTGTTCTTCGTCGGATTCGGGGACGTCCCAGGGGCTGGTTTCAGCGGTGTCGTTGATTTCGTGAATGCGGCAGAGCGAGGGCAGCGGGCAGTACTGGCAGGTTTGTTCGCCGTGCTTGGGGGTGATGCGTGCCTGGCCCTGGGCGAACTCTTCGGCGAGCGCGGCGAGGGCGGATTGCCACTGGTCGTGCATGGAATCTTCGTAGGGATACTTTACGAGCGGGCTGGAGTCTTTGATATCGGCGAAGAGTTGGGTGCGGGCGTCCTGGATGCGGCCGATGAATTTTGCGTCCTGCGTGCGGATTTGCGCGAAGAGGAGTCCGCTGACGTTTTCGACGTTGCCGTAGACGGCGTAGAGCGGGAGCTGGGGTTCGTCGGGACGGTCGCCCTGCCATGCGGCAGTGGAGACCTGGCCTGTTTTGTAGTCGATGAGGAGGTGGGTGCCATCCTGGAGGCGGTCGATGCGGTCGGCTTTGAGATGGAGCTGAAGGGGGCCGATGGTGACGTCGTGCAGGCTTTTTTCGCAGGCTGCGACGGCGAAGAATTCGCGAGTTGATTCGTGAGTGAGCCAGTTGGTGAGGAGTGTTGTGAGGCGGCGTTTGTCTGACTCGATGTAGGCGAGGAGCCAGGGTTCGGTGAGATCGCCGGGGAATTCTTCTGCGAAGGATGCGTCGATGTGGTGACGGAGGATCGATGGGAGGGAGCCGTCGCGGATGGAGTCGAGGAGATCGTTCCGGGTGGCGATGGGGCGAGGCTCGGGAGCGGACCAGAACCGGTAGAGGACGCTGTGGAGTATGTTGCCGCGCTGGATGGGAGTGAGGCCGGATTCGGGCTCAGAGATTTCTCCGGCGCGGAGGCGGCGAGTGGCGAAGGCGCGGAATGGGCATGCGGCCTGGTCGCGGAGGAGGGATGCGCCGCCGGGAGCGACTCCGCCGGGGAACGGGATGGGTGCGGATTCCTGCCAGGATTCGGTGAAGGATTCTGGATTGGGGGGATTTGTAACCGTTTCGGGTGCGGATTGTTCCTGTGTGAGTGTTGTGGTGATGGGGCTGGGGCGGAGTTCGCCGTCCTTGTTCTGGCGGGCGCGGCTGAAGGTGACCTGCGCGGCGCTGGCGAGGATGCGATTGGTGGCGGAGTGGGCGAGTTGCCAGTCGTCGCTGGGGCTGGCGTGGGGCATGCCGGCCTGGCGCTGGATGGTGAGAGGGAGCAGGGGATGGGCGCGGCCGGTGGCGGGCCATTGCTCGTCCGTGGCGTTGAGAAACCAGACGGCTTCGAATTCCTGACCGGCGGATTCGAGCGGGCCCATGATGTGGATGGGTGCGTCCAGGGATTCGGGCGCGAAGAGGGTTTGCCGGGCGTGGAGGGTGAGCCGGCTGAGGAACTGGCTGAAGGGGATGGGCTGGGCGGTGAGGTCGAGGAGGGCGAGGTCGTCGAGGAGCTTGTCCCAGCGGTGACGGGCCTGAAACTGGACAGAGTCCGCGGTGCGGAAGCCGGGCCAGCCTGAGGATTCGAGTGCGATGCGAGCGAGTTCTGCCCATGCGCCGGGAAGGCGATTTTCTGTGGCGAAGTGGTTGCTGATTGCGAAGTCTAAGGTGGCTTGCAGGCGCTGGCGGAGGGTTTGGGGCAGGGCTGCGCGGCTGATTTTGAGGGCGCGTTCGATGGAGACGAGCGGCGAGAGGGTGATGCTGTCTCGAAGTGCGGAGTCGGCGCGGGCGCAGGCGAGTTGTTCTTCCGGGCTGGATGCGAGATAGCCGGAGAGCAGGAGTGCGGTGAGGTCCTGCTGCGCGAGCGGTGCTGCGAGCCACTGGAGGGTAAGCATGGCGGCGTGGACGATGGGGACGGTGGCGATGGGATGGCCGAGGGTGAACTCGTAGACGGCGCGGGTTGAGGGCGCGTCAGGACTGGCGTCAATTTGCGGCGTGAGGATGCGGCGGAAGGTGCGGTCGATGGCTCCGCGGCGCTGCTCGACACTGGGGCAGAGGACGGCGATGCGGGCTTCGGGGTGGGATTCGAGTTGCTGGCGGAGCCAGAGGGCGCAGGAGTCCAGCTCGGCTTGCTCGCTGGCGGTGACGAGGGCGCGTAGTTCGGCGCGGGGCGGGCCGGATTGGAGGACCTGGATGGTTGTGCCTGTGTCCTGCATGGCCGCCATGAGAGATTGCTGGGCGGGTGTGATGCGGTCAAAGCCGGTGAGGAAGATTTCTGCAGGGAGGGTGAGCTGGCCGCTGTGGGCGGCTGTGGCGAGACGGGCGGATATGTGCTCTGGAAGGCGGCTGGCGCTGAGGTAATTCTTTTCCGCGCAGATGCGGTCGAAGGCTTGTGCCCATTGGCGGAAGCGTTCCGCGTCGGGTTCGGTCCAGGGCTGGCGGCGGAATGCGTGGGCGTTGTAGTCGCAAAGCAGGGAGTAGGCCTGCTGGGCGAGCGCGGCGAGGGATTCCGGGGAGACGACGGCACTGGCGTCCTGGCCCTGGGCGATTTTCCAGAGCTCGGTTTCCTGCAGGGGGGTGAGAAGGATGGGTGCTTCGGGATGGTGGAAGTTGTACTGATCCCACATGTCGTTGAGCCAGGTGCGCCAGTCGTGGATGGGTGGCGTGGGCCATGCGGAGTGGCCGAGGGCGCGCTGGCGGCGTGCGTGGTCGAGATGGAGGCGGCGCGCGGCGCGGGCGTTGCCGGTGAGGATGGTGGCGCCGCGGGCGAGTGCCTGCAGGATGGATTCCGAGGCGGTCATGAGAAGTATGAAGCACAAGTGTAAACCGGGTGGAGGTGGCTGCCGTGTGCAAGAGTGGGGAATGGTGCCGTAGAATGCAGGGTTTGCCTGGGTACGACGATGAATAGGAGCGTGTGATGAGTGTGAGTGTGGAGATGGACAAGCGGGAACGGATTGTGCGGCGGGTGGCGCGGGAGTTGCAGGACGGGTTTTACGTGAACCTGGGGATCGGGATGCCGACGCTGGTGGCGAATTACGTGCCGGAGGGGATTGAGGTGGTGTTGCAGTCAGAGAACGGGATGCTGGGCGTGGGGCCTTATCCGGTGGAGGGCGAGGAAGATCCGGACCTGATTAACGCGGGCAAGGAGACGGTGAGCGAGCTTCCGGGGACGGCGTTTTTCTCGAGCGCAGATTCGTTTGCGATGATTCGCGGGGGGCACATCGATTTGAGCATTCTGGGCGCAATGGAGGTGGACGAGGCGGGGAACCTGGCGAACTGGATGATTCCGGGCAAGATGGTTAAGGGGATGGGTGGCGCCATGGACCTGGTGGCGAGCGCGCGGCGGGTGATTCTGGCGATGGAGCATACGACGAAGGATGGGAAGCCGAAGATTCTGAAGCAGTGCACGCTGCCGATTACCGGGCTGAAGGTGGTGGATACGATTGCGACGGAGATGGCGTGGATCAAGGTGACGCCGGAGGGGCTGGTGCTGGAGGAGATTGCTCCGGGACTGACGGTGGAGGATGTGCAGGGGGTGACGGAGCCTCGGCTGCGAGTGAGTTCGGAGTTGAAGGAGATGGTGAGCTGATTTGGTGGTCTGCCTGGTACACATAAATGGTAGATTTATACACATAGGCGGACTGGCGTATGCGGACGAACATTGAAATTGACGATGATTTGATGGAGCAGGCAGTGCGTGCAGCCGGCCTGGGGACGAAGAAGGCGGCGGTGGAAGAGGGATTGAAGCTGCTGGTGAGGACTCGCGCGCAGGCGGCGGTGAAGGGGCTCCGGGGCAAGGTGAAGTGGGAGGGTGATCTTGACCGGTCACGGCGTGGCCGGGATGAGACCTAGGGCATGGTGATTGTGGATACCAGCGTCTGGATTGATTATTTTGGCGGGATTGTGAATGCGCATACGGACTGGCTGGATCATCGACTGGGCGTGGAGCCTTTTGGTCTGACGGATTTGATATTGTGCGAGATTCTGCAGGGGATTCGTAGCGACGGGCAGTTCCGGAAGGTGAAGAAAGCGCTGGGTTCGTTTGATGTGTTTTCGACGGGCGGCGAGGAGATGGCTGTTCGCTCGGCGGAGAATTTTCGCTTTTTGCGGGCGCGCGGACAGACGGTGAGGACGACGATTGATTGCCTGATTGGGACGTTCTGCCTGGTGCGGGGACACGCGCTGCTGCACAAAGATCGGGACTTTGCGGCATTTGAGCGGCACCTGGGGTTGGTGGTGATTCACCCGTAGCTGAGCGGATTGCTTATTTGGGTCGGGTGGTGCGGCGTTCTATGCGCTTTTCGTAGTTCTGGCCTTGCAGGATGCGCTGGACGTAGACACCGGGGGTCATGATCTGGTCGGGGTCGAGCTGGCCGGGTTCGACGAGGTGCTCGACTTCAGCGATGGTGATGCGGCCTGCCATGGCCATCATGGGATTAAAATTTCGGGCGGTTTTGCGGTAGATAAGATTGCCGTGGGTGTCGCCTTTCCATGCTTTGACGAGGGCGAAGTCTGCTTTGAGCCAGCGCTCGAGGAGGTAGGCTTTGCCGTCGAATTCGCGGGTCTCCTTGCCTTCCGCGACGAGGGTGCCGACTCCGGCGGGGGTGTAGAAGGCTGGGATTCCGGCGCCGCCGGCGCGGATGCGTTCGGCGAGTGTGCCTTGCGGGACGAGGGTGAGGTTGAGTTCGCCGCGGATGACTTTTTCTTCGAGGAGTTTGTTTTCTCCAACGTAGCTGCCGATGTGGGAGTCGATCATGCCGGCTTCGAGCATGAGGCCCATGCCGAAGCCGTCGACGCCCATGTTGTTGCTGATGGTGTGGAGGTTTTTGACGCGGCGTCGGACGAGGGCGGCGATGAGGTTTTCCGGAATTCCGCAGAGGCCGAAGCCGCCGAGCATGAGGGTGGCGCCGTCGGGAATGTCGGCAATGGCGGCGTCGGCGCTGGGTACGGTCTTGTTCATGGGCATTCCTTTCGGCGTGGGCCAAACCAAGCAGGATACGCGAGCGACCGGGCGGATGGCCAGCGGGAGAGGATGGGCGGAATTCATGCTTGCTTTTCGCGCGGATTTAGCCGATGTTGGTTGACGCATGGCAAATAACAATCTTGAGAAAGTAACCGGGGGAGCCACTGGATTGGTGAAGGGCTTTCGAGATTTCATTCTGCGGGGCAACGTGGTGGACCTGGCGGTGGCGGTGGTCATCGGCACGGCATTCATGGCGATTGTGACGGCGCTGGTGAAGGACATTTTGACGCCGCTGATCGCGGCGATATTCAAGGCTCCGGATTTTGCGGCACTGAGCGTGACGCTGAACAGCAGCAAGATCATGTATGGGGCGTTTTTGAATGCGCTGATTTCATTTTTACTGGTGGCGTTTGCGGTGTATTTTTTTGTGGTGCTGCCGGTGAACAAGCTGATGGCGAAGTTCAAGAAGGCTCCGCCGGAGGTTCCGCCCTCGACGCGGCCTTGTCCGGAGTGCTTGAGCGAGATTCCGATTGCGGCGAAGCGCTGCGCGCAGTGCGGGCAGCCGGTGGCCGCGCAGTAGCAGTCGGGGTTCTTCGTTTGCAGTGATCAGGAATGGGCCGACGAGAGCGGTTTCTCACTGTGCGGGGCCGCGACACGCTCGCTTGCCGGGATGCTGCGGCTTGAGTTTTTGGCGCGCTTTTGAATGTGTTCCGTGAGCGTTGTTGAATCATTGCCTTGCGGGGCATTACGGTTGTAATTCTTTTGAATCATATATTTTGCCAGGTGGGGTCAATGCTGCGAACTTTTACGTTATCTGCGGTTTGAATCGTATGAATCCGCGAATTCATCGCAGGGTGCGTGGGGACTGAAAAGTAAAAGGGGCAGGCTGGTTGGGCCTGCCCCTTTTTGTGGTCTTCTCCAGACCTTTGTTGGCGGATTTGGGGTTTATTTCCGGCAGGTTTGGGCGCAGCGGTGATCTGATGCGCCATCGGCTGCGGGTATTACGCCGGGCTATTGCTTCGGCGACCAGCGGAGCCCGAAGGAGTATGTCGGGTGGTAGAACTCCCGCTGGATGGGATACTGCCGGCTTCCGTTGTAGAAGCCGAACTCCTCGTTATTGAGGTTTGCTGCGGAGACGATCAGTTGCAGGCCGTGTCCAAATTTGTAGCCACCCTGAGCGTCGATCTGCGTGTGGTTGTAGAAGTAGATGTCGCCGAGGGGGCCGTGGAGTCCGCCGGGAGTGCCATCTGTGTATTGGTAAGCAAAGATGCTTGCCTGATTGAAGTTGATCGCCATCTGCATGGAGAGCGGTCCGCGGTTGTAAGTAGGCCCAATGTTGAAGTTGTTGGGTTCGTCATAGGGCAGGCGGGGATGATCGCTTCTGCCCGCGATGCTGCTGATGCGTGAGGTTTCGTAGCTGTAGTTGGCATTCATGCCGAGCCCGCCCAGGAAACCGGGAAGGCCGGTCCAGTGCTGCCAGTACTGCAACTCAATGCCGTCAAGCCATGCAGTGCCGGCATTGATGGGCTGGCTTACGAGGTAGGAACCCGCAGGCCCACCGGGTGGCTGGTAGTCAGGCCGGAAGCTCTTCTCGGTGACGATCGGCGAGGAGAGATGCTTGAAGAAATATCCGGCAGTGAGGACGCCGAAGGTTTTGAAGTAGTGGTCGTACTGGAGGTCGATATCGTCACCGACTTCTGCTTTGAGATCGGGATTGTTGAGTGAGGCGGTGTACTTGTAGGAGCCGTTCCCGTTCTGGCTCCAACTGATTGCTTGCCCGAGGCTGACTTCTTCGGGGCGAGATATGCCTCGCGCGTAGTCCACGCGGACGAAGCTGCGATGGCCGGCGGGAAGCCGGAGGGCGACGCTGGGCAGCACATCGACGTAGGTGTTGCTGAAGTGATTCGGCGAGGCGTTGCCATTGGCGTCGAAGGTGAGGTTGTGGATGTTGTCGGTTGTGATCTCCGCGCGCAGCCCCGCCACGAGGCGGATGCCGCGGGTGAAGTCGATGGAGTTCATCACGTAGAAGGCAGGGATATGTTCGACGATGCTGAAGTCGGAAGGATCGACTCCCTTGTCGTTGTTGAAGGTGAATTCTGTCGGGTGCTGCCGGACGTAGCGGGCAACATCGCCATAGAAGACGTTGTATCCATCTGTGTATGAGCCGTTGTAGTAGTCTGGCTGCTTGAGGCGGTTGGGGAACATTGACATGGAGATGTTGTTATTGTTCGCCGTGGCGCTGATGTTGTAGGTGTCGGCGTACTGGTGCACGCTGCGGAATTTGGCTCCGTACTGGAACATGGCCGACTGCTTTCCGAAGTGCCAGTTGAATCCTCCTGATCCATTGAAGCCGATGTTGATCTGCTGGCTGTGGCCCGGCTGGCGCTGGGTTCCAGTGAACACGTAGTTTTGAGGCTCCTTGATTTCCGCGAAGCAGGCCGGGCTCCACTGGGGGAGGTGATAGTCCGTGGTGGCGCCCTGATCGAAGTAGCAGCCGGTGGTGGTGGCGATGTTGGAGAAGTTGCCGGAGTCGAAAGGTTCGCCGCCGAAGATGCTGGTGGCGATATCTGCTCCCCAGGTGTACCAGGTATTGCCGAGCACATGGGTGCCGCTCAACTCGAGGGCTCCGGTAGAAAGCTGAATACTTTCTCTCTGGTTATAGAAGCTGGGCGGGGTGTTGCAGGGCGGGGTGGTAGCCCCGTTGCTTGTGGGGGTGCCAGTGCATCCGCTGTTGCCGGGAACCAGGAGCTGGACGCCGGGGGTATTGTCATGGAGCGTATACACGGTTTTGTCACCGCTGTCGTGATAATGCGAGTAGAGATAGCGGAGCGCGATGGACTGACCGGGCTTGATGCGATAATCGAGGCTTCCGCCGAGGCCCCAGCGGGGGCGATGGAATTCATATGTGCGGAGGTCCTGGGCGTCAAACCATCCGACGGTCTGTCCGTTTGAGAGCGTTGCAAGGTCTGGCGTGGGTTCGGCGTCGTTGATACCGGTTCCGTCGAAGGAGTATTCCCCGGTGATGATGAAGCCGAATTTCTTTCCTGGACCAAAACGCCTGCCCCATGTGCCGTATTCGTCGGTATTTTGGCGGCCATTTTCAATCGGGATGTAACCACCCATTGCGGTGAAGTCGTAGGTGGGTTTGTCTGTGGCTGTTTTGGTGATGACGTTGACAGACCCACCGATGCCATCGCCGTCCATATTGGCCTGGAGTGTTTTACTGACCTGGACCGAGTCGATGATGCCGGCAGGCAGAACGGAGTAGTCGAATTCGCGGACGCCCGGATCCGCGGACGGGAGGTTGAAGCCATTGACGGTGGTGTTGGTGAGCCGCGGTTCGGTGCCGCGAATCTGCACGTACTGATCCTGACCCTCATTGCGCGTCAGGCTGACGCCGGGGAGGCGTCCAATCGCGTTACCGAGGTTGGAAGCCGGCAGGCTGGTGATCATTTTGACGGGGAGCACCTGCATGATGTTGTCGGCGGCCCGCTCTTCGTTGACGGCTTCTGCCTGAGCCGAAGCGCTTCTCGCCGTTACGAGCACCGTCTGGTTTTTCGAGGCTACCTGGAGTTCCAGGTTGAGAGTGGCGGACATGCCGGTTTCTACGTTGACGGTCCTGGTGATTTTCTTGAAGCCTACGTAGCTGATCGAAAGAGTATAGGCGCCAGGTTGCAGTCCGCTAAAGAAGAAGCGTCCCTGCTGATCGGTGTAGACGGTGAGGTTCTTCCTGGGGATCGAGACCTGCGCTCCGCGCAGAGCGGCGCCGGCCTGATCGGTGAGCGTGCCGGAGATGGAACCGGTCTGACTGTGTGCGGCAGCGGCACTGACGGCGCTGGTTACGGCTCTTGCTGGATGGGGAAATCCGCATAGCAAGATGCAAAGCGCGAGCAGTAGAATTCGGCTGCTTCGCATGTACGTATTCGAAATCATTGGTTCTCCTTCAACTGGCCTGACTGGAATACCTCACACGTGACCCGCCACAAAGCATGTGATTGGTTCGCGGCGAGGCAGGTGAACTGGATGCTGCATTTGGCGATGCAGCGGTTGTGTTGTGTTGCCGTCCGGCAGAGTGTCATCCAGCGAGCATGCGGAGAAATGGGTTACAGGAGATACGAGTTCAGTTACTCGACTGACTCCGCTTTGGCGCGCTGAACGGCGTCGCTGAATCTTCGGACGAGTGAAGTTTATGGAGGGGATAATTAAAGGATGGTCAACAGGAAGGGGATTTGCCGAAGATTGACAAACAATCCTTTGCGCTGTGACGAAGCGCGCGGCATGTGTGAACAGATGTTCAACGACGCGTTAACGGGAAATGTGGCGTGATTGTTACGCCTTGATAAGGAGTGCTGAGAGGGTTTCAGGAGGGGCGAGATTTTGTCAGAGGATCAAAGGAGTGCGCGTGGAGCCTGTCCTGGGCCGATTCTGCGAATCGGATGCCACATTATTTTTGAGCACGGGGCATGTAAGGGGATGGGTGCAGGCGTTCAGGCGGTGAGAGGTTCTTCGGCGAGGGATTCCATGAGTGCGAGGGAGAGGGTTCGCTGCTTGGCTTCGTCGAGTTTGGCGCCGTTGTGGGTGAGGTAGAAGACGTCGATGGCGATTTCGCCTTCGGTATCGATGAGGGCGACTTCGATGTTGCAGTCTTCGTCGGCGAAGCAGAGGGCGATCTGGCGGAGCAGGCCGGGGGTGTCCTGGGTGGTGATCTGGAGCAGTGTGCTGTGGCTGGATGAGGCGTTGTCAAAGGAGATGCGTGTTTCGACATGCACCTTGGACTGGTTGCGCTTGAGCTGATGGCGGCGCGCGGTCATGAGGGTTTTGAGACGCGTCTGGTGGGCGATGACCTCGCGGAGGCTGGCGAGGAAGCGATTGATTTCCGAGGGGTTGAGCTCGAGAGTGCGGTAGGGGTCAGTGAACTGGAAGGTGTCTACGATGATGCCGGCGGTGTTGGCGAAGGCGTCTGCCTTGACGATGTTCATGCCCCAGGAGGCGAGCGCTCCGGCCATGTCTGCGAAGAGGAGCGGCCGGTCGTGGGTGATGACGGTGATTTCGTGGAGGTGGCGGACGGTGCGGTAGGCGATCTGCACGGGGTCCTGGCGCATGGCGGCGCACATGGTTACGTGGCGCTCGACCTGCTCGGGAAGGCGGGTCTGGAGGTAGCGCTGGGGCAGTCCTTCGAGGAAGGACTGGAGGCGGTCAGCCTGTTGGGGAATGCGAACGAGGATGCGCTCGAGAACGGAGGGGTCGCTGGCGACGTGATAGCGGGTTTCGTCGACGGAGCGGTCAAGAACGTTGGAGGTGCTGATGTAGAGCTGCCAGATCTGCTCGGCTTTCCATGGGGTGAGGGCTTCGGGTGCGACGGCGCGGATGTCGGCGTAGGTCATGAGCGAGAGCATTTTGAGCTGCTGGGGGCTGCCGACCTTGTCTGCGAAGCGGCGTATGGTTTCGATATCGAAGATGTCGCGGCGCATGGCGGAGGACATGTCGAGATGGAGGCGGATGAGCTTGCGGATGGTTTCACGCTCTTCGTTGTCGAATTCGAGGCGTGAGAAGAGGCCTTCGCAGAGCTGGACGCTCTGGATGGCGTGGTCGCCGGTGCGGCGTGCCTTGCCGGTGTCATGCATGAGGAGCGCAAGGAAGAAGAGGTCGAGGCGCTCGACTTCCGGCAGGAGGGTGGAGAGGCGTTTTTCCCAGTCTTCGTGGGGCTGACGGAGCTTGTGGATGTTTTCAATGACGACGAAGGTGTGCTCGTCGACGGTGTAGCGGTGGTAGGCGTCGCGGATGACTAGAGAGTCGATGCCGTGGAACTCGGGAATGAGGAGTTCGAGGAGGCCGAGGGCGTGCATGGTGCGGAGAGCGTCGGCGGCGGAGGGTCCAAGGAGGATGCCACGAAGGGCATTCCAAAGATAGGGGCCCTCGGGAAGCTGGACGGCCAGGACGGGGAGGGCCTCGGCAATGCGGTCCTCAGCGTACTGGCTGAGGCGGTGGCCGTGCTGCGCGATGTGGGTGAAGACAGTGAGCATGTCTTCGGCGCTGGTGACGGCTGCGCCTTCGGCGAGGTCAATGCGTCCGTCTTCTACGAAGAAATCTGTGCCGGCGATGGGGGAGCGCTTGCGGCGGAGAGCCTTGTAAAAGGATCGGCGCGGCGGTGGGACGGCGTCAATGAGGAGCTGGGCGCGGCGGAAGATGGTGCGTGCCTGGCGATAGTAGGTGCGCATCCAGTAGGCGGGGTCAGAGGTGCCAGTGGTTTCGAGCCCGATGCTGAGCGCGGCGGCTTCGTCCTGCCCGTGCCAGTCGAGGGTGTTTTCGTCGCGGCCGGCGCGGTAGTGGAGGAAGCAGCGGGTGGCGGAGAGAAAGTCGTATGCGGACTCGAGGTCCGTGTGTGTGCCGTAGAAGAGGCTGGGCGCGGGCTTGGGCCAGACGCGCTCGTCGTGGAGGCGGTTGAGGAGGCTGATCCACTGGGAGACGTGGTAGTCGCGGAGGCCGCCGGGGCATTCCTTGATGTTGGGTTCGAGATGGAAGATGGTGTTGCCGTATTTGGTGTGGCGCGCTCGGGCTATCTCGACGAGGTTCTGGACGATGGTTTGCCACTCGCGGAGGTAGAGGGACGGCATGATGTCCGCAGTGAGCTTTTGAAAGAGGGCGTTGTCGCCGGCGAGGAAGCGGCGGTCGAGCAGAGCGATGGTGAATTCGAGATTGTCGACGGAGATGCGGTCGCACTCTTTGAGGGTGCGGGTGGCGGGGCCGGCGCGGAGGCCGATGTCCCACATGGCCTGGGTGAGGGTGCGGATGGCTTCGCGATGGTGCTCCGCGGCCTTGTCGTTTTCGAGGAGGAAGAGGACGTCCACATCGGAGTAGGGAAAGAGCTCATTGCGACCGAAGCCGCCGGTGGCGAGGAGGGAGATGCCGGGCGATTCGGAGTTGGGAAAGATGGCCGCCCAGAGCTCGCGCAGGCGGGAGGAGACGCTGAGGGCGCGGCGACGGGCGAGGCCGGAGCCGTCTCCTGAGCGCTCGAAAGAGATGCGCAGCGACGCGAGGTCGGCGGCGACACGATTCCTGCACTGCGTAAGCAATTCAGCAGAAAGATTCATAGGCAAACGCAACAGCCGGAGTCCGGGGGGCCAGGGCAGGCGCCGGTGGAGCGCGCCTGCCGTATTAAATGGCCGTGGGACCGCGCTCGTCGTTCCTGATCCGGATGGCCTCGTCGATCTTTGAAATAAAGATTTTACCGTCACCGATTTTTCCGGTGCGTGCGGCGGCGAGGATGGCTTCGACAGCTTTGTCGAGGATTTCGTCGGAGACGACGGTTTCAATCTTGATTTTGGGCAGAAGATCGACGGTGTATTCGCGGCCACGGTAGAACTCGGTGTGGCCTTTCTGGCGTCCGTGACCGCGGGCTTCGAGGATGGTCATGCCTTCGATGCCTGCGTCGAGGAGCGCCTGTTTGACTGCGTCGAGCTTGGAGGGTTGGATGATTGCTTCAATCTTTTGCATATTTCCGTCCTAAGGGAGGATCGATAGTCAGAATACCCGGAAGTGAGCGGCGCGGCTACGACGCAAAGTCGTAGCCTTCTTCGCCGTGCTGTGTGATGTCCAGACCTTCGTCCTCGTGTTCGGGTGCAACGCGGAGTCCGATGGTGAGATCGACGACTTTGAGGATGATGAGAGTACCGACGATGGAGATGCCCCATGCGATGGCGATTCCGGCGAACTGGTTGAGGAGTTGATGCCAGTTTCCGTCGATGACGCCGGACGGGAGCGTGGCGCCGCTGGCGCTCTTGAAGATGGGGTTGACGGCGCTGGTGGCGAAGATGCCGGTAAGGATGGCGCCGATGGTGCCGCCGGCACCGTGCACACCGAAAGCGTCGAGGGAGTCGTCATAGCCGAACCAGGCTTTGACCTTGGCGACCATGAAGTAGCAGAAGGCTCCCGCGATGGCGCCGATGACGAAGGCGGACATGGGCTGGACGAATCCCGCGGCTGGAGTGATGGCGACGAGACCGGCGACAGCGCCGGATATGCCGCCGAGGACGGTGGGTTTGCCGGAGATGATCCATTCCGCGCCAGCCCATGCGAGAGCGGCGGTGGCGGTGGCGAACTGGGTGTTGATGAAGGCGCTGGTGGCCAGCGGGCCTGCGTTGAGGGCGCTGCCGGCGTTGAAGCCGAACCAGCCGACCCAGAGGAGACATGCGCCGATGAAGCTGAGGACGAGGGAGTGCGGCGGACTGGGTTCCTTGGGGTAGCCGAGTCGCTTGCCGAGGTAGAGGGCGCAGACGAGAGCGGAGACGCCGGAGGTGATGTGGACGACGGTTCCGCCCGCGAAGTCGAGAGTGGGGAAGGCGCCGCCGGCTGCGGCATTGAGGAATCCGCCCTTGCCCCAGACCATGTGCGCCATGGGGGAGTAGACGAAGATGGACCACAGGGAGAGGAAGACGGCCATGGCGCTGAACTTCATGCGCTCAGCGAAGGCTCCAGTGATGAGCGCCGGGGTGATGATGGCGAACATGAGCTGGTAGACCATATAGGTTTGAGCAGGGATGGTGGCGGCGTAGGCGGGGTCGGGGTTGAGGCCGACGCCGTGCAGGAATGCGTGCTGCAGGCCGCCGATGAAGGCGGTGCCGGAGCCAAAGGCGAGGCTGTAGCCGACGAGTCCCCAGATGACGGTGACGATGCACATCATGGAGAAGCTCTGCATCATGGTGGCGAGGACGTTCTTTTTGCGGACCAGACCGCTGTAATAGAGAGCGAGTCCGGGGCCGGTCATGAGGAGGACGAGGGCGGAGCTGACAAGCATCCAGGAGTTGTCGGCCGACATCTGAGCGTTAGCGATCTGAGATTGCAACTGGGCAATCTGCTGTGCGGTGGCCGGGGCGGAAGATTGGGCAAAGGCGGGTAGTCCGCAAAATAAGAAACCGAGACTTCCAAGAAGAGACAGCTTGACGGTACGAGGTCGCATAACGCTCCACAGTGGCATTTTTTTTGAATCGGCTCGACGGCAGTACGCGGGCCGTGCAGGATTCGGGGATGGCGGCGACTGACTGGAAGGCAACGCCGTTATTGACGCTACTTTTACATAGTTTATGAAAATGACCAATAGAAATTCGTAACGTCCAATAAAAGAGCCAGATGCGGTGACTGGCGACACGGAATCGCCGAAGGGATTTATATTAGGAATATGACCGAAACAGCGCGTGATCGATATCTTTTTGGCTCGCTGGAGAGCAGCGCGAAGAACCAGACCAAGGTGCAGCAGGCCAGCTACGGCTACGACCAGCAGGAGGGCGTGTTTTTGACGACTC
Source organism: Acidobacteriaceae bacterium (assembly GCA_049965615.1). Lineage (GTDB taxonomy): Bacteria > Acidobacteriota > Terriglobia > Terriglobales > Acidobacteriaceae > Acidobacterium. The sequence goes on along the minus strand of JBMFWD010000005.1, from coordinate 44,547 downwards.
TTGACTCCGCGGTGAACTGGATGCGGAAGAGTTCGATCTGGCCGATGACGTTTGGGCTTGCGTGTTGCGCGATTGAGATGATGTCAATGGGAGCGTCTCGTTTTGACGTGGCCCGGTTTGGGGCGGAGGTATTTCGTCCGTCACCCCGGCAGGCGGACCTGATGGTGATTGCGGGTCGCGTGTCCCAGAAGATGGCGCCTGTGATTCGCCGGCTTTACTACCAGATGCCGGAGCCAAAGTGGGTGATCTCGATGGGCGCCTGTGCAACTTCCGGCGGAGTGTTTAACAATTATGCACTCCTGCAGGGTGTGAACCAGGCTATTCCTGTAGATGTGTATGTACCTGGATGCCCGCCTCGGCCGGAGCAGTTGATCTATGCGCTGACCCTGTTGCAGGAGAAGATCCAGAATGAACGTGGCACGGTGAAGCGGCTGCTGAATCTTCAGTAGCCTGTTATCATTCGGGGCCATTGAGCGGTAGCGCTTTTATCACTGTTGTTCCTTTCTAACCTTGGGTGAAATCCAGATCTTTGCACGAGCCCGCTATGTGGTTTTGGGGACCCATGTAGCTGAAGAACTGGTGTACCGTGAATGCCCGGCAACCTGCATTGCTGCCCGGGCCAAACAATTTCGTTGAAGCAGATATAACGCAAGCTTGGGAACCGAGCTTGATGCAGTTTCGTGCAGATCTTCGCGCTGGATGGAAAATGCGCGTTGAACTGTGATGCTTTTTCGATATCTCACAATCGACATTCGTAGTTGCGGAGGATAGACGCATGAATTTTCGTCCGAAGAACATGATTTCTCGGATACTGCTGGTTGCGTGTTTGACATTTTTTGTCACGACCGTACTTTACGGTCAGAGTTCTAACTCGCCCATGCCTGCAGCACCGAAGCAGCAGAACCCGTCCCGGGTGGATATTTTCACCGGTTACTCGTACCTGGCGCCTCATGCCACGGTTACCACGAACCTGAGTTCCGGAGGCACGTACACGGATCGTCTTTCGTCGATCAACGAGGGGGCGATCGGCAGCGTGGCGTATTACTTTAATCGCTACCTTGGCGGGCAGATTGAGTACGAGAACTCGCCCGATGGCCGGAACGATGGCATTTCGACGATTCAGGCCGGCATCATTGGCCGTTACCCGATGTCCGGCATGACGCCCTTTGTCCATGCACTTGCCGGTGCGGCGCGGGTTGGCGGGCCGAATGCCAATCCGCACCCGCCGGTCCATCCGTACACGTGGGGCCCTGCGCTGACGATTGGCGGCGGTATTGATTACGGCTTGCCGTTCTTTCATCATCATTTGTCGCTCCGTCTCTTTCAGGCAGATTTTGAGTACCTACACGCTGACTACGGTCCGGCGCCTGATATTGGCGGTCGTGTCAATTCCAATACGGCGCGTCTGAGCACGGGACTGGTGTGGCACCTTGGCAGCGTTGTGCCTCCTCCTCCGGTGACGTACTCCTGCTCGGCGAGCCCCGAGACGGTTTATCCGGGTGGCGCGGTGACGGTGACTGGCATGGCCAGCAACCTGAATCCGAAGAAGATGGCCAAATACAGCTGGATGGGCCAGGGCGTGACGGTAAGCGGCAAGGGCTTGACGGCAAGGATTGACACGTCGGACCTGCAGCCTGGCAGCTACAAGGTGATGGGTCACGTGACGGAAGGCGACAAGGCCGGCCAGTCCGCGGATTGCACCACGATGTTCACGGTGAAGCAGTTTGAGCCGCCGACACTGAGCTGCACCGCCAGCCCGATGACGGTGAAGCCGGGCGAGAGCTCGACGATTACGGCGACGGGGATGAGCCCTCAGAACCGCCCGCTGACCTACAGCTATTCGTCCTCCGCAGGGTCCATCAGCGGAACAGGAGAATCGACGACGCTGTCGACCGCAGGAGCGCAGCCTGGAACGATCACGGTGACGTGTAATGTGCAGGACGACAAGGGGCAGACGGCTTCCTCGACGACTACGGTCGATGTTGAGGCTCCTCCTCCGCCGGCTCCTCCCGCGCGGGAAGTGCAGCTGGAGCACAGTCTTTCGTTGCACAGCGTGTTTTTCCCGACGAATCAGCCGACGCCTCGTTATCCGGAACGTGGGTTGGTTGCAAGCCAGCGGGCCACGCTGCAGACGCTGGTGGAGAACTTCAAGAGCTACCTGGAGTACAAGCCCGATGCGAGCCTGACGTTGACAGGGCACGCGGATATTCGTGGAAGCGCTGCGTACAACAAGGCGCTGACCGAGCGTCGCGTGAAGATTGTGAAGGATTACCTGGTGGACCATGGTATTCCGGCATCGGCGATTGAGACAGAAGCGCTGGGCGTGTCGCAGCAGCTGACGAAACAGCAGGTGAAGGAACTGGTCGATCAGAACCCTGATTTGACGAGCTCGGAAAAGAGGAAGATAGATCGGAGCCTGACCAAGATCTACCTGGCTCAAAACCGTCGTGTGGACATCACCTTGAACAACACCGGTCAAAAGTCGGTGAAACTGTATCCGTTTAATGCCGCGGACCTTCAGACCCTGATGAGCGAAAGGGCACGGTCTCCCAGGAAGATAGTGAAGGAAAAGGAGCAGTAGAGAGTCAGAACTGAATGCAGGAACTGAGGACTGGCCGGATTGTCGGCCAGTCCTTAGGTTTTAGGGTCGGGCAATTTTGTACGTCTGGGGGCATTCAGGTGTGGTAAAAAGTCCACGAAATTGATTGCTGTCGGGAGTCTCGGATGCCAAAATTACGGAACCGGCGTGTAAGAATGGAGACGGAAGCGGAGCGATAGGTGGGATCGGTTTGCCGGCTTTGCTGGAGGAGTAAACTCGAGAAGAGCGAGGTGAGCGGCATGGCTTCTGAGTGTTCCCCGCTCATTTTGCGGTAGCGTTTTTGTTTTCTTTGTCTTATTGTAGTTGGGTAGGCCCGGGGCGTGACTCTTCTCAGGGAATACCTTTGGGGAATCCAGTAAGCAGCCGAACGAGTGCACATCGGTGCTGCGAGGAAAAAAATGCACAGTTGGTCAGGCAACTCAATCCGGCTGATTGACTCTAACGTAGTTGGTTGTATGTAAGTGTTTCTGCCAGGTCTTGCAATGCTTTACGCGCATAAAAGAAATGCGAAACGTTGCCTCGAGTAGTTCCGAACTTTTAAATTCTGATTTCCGTTGTGCGGAGGATAGACGTATGAATTCTCGTCCGTCGAGTAATGTGATTCGAATTCTGCTGGTTGCTTGTGTCGCGCTGTTTGGCACTACAGCTCTCTTCGGGCAGAGTTCCAAATCTTCAATGCCAGCTGCGCCCATGCAGCAAGGCCCATCCCGGATCGATATCTTTACCGGTTATTCGTACCTGGCGCCTCACGCCACGGTCACGACGCAGACGCCGACCGGCCCTTATGTCGATCGTCTTTCTTCGATCAACGAGGGAGCGATTGGCAGTGTGGCCTATTACTTCAACCGCTACCTTGGTGGACAGGTGGAGTACGAGAATTCGCCGGATGGCCGGAACGACGGCATTTCGACGATTCAGGCTGGCCTGATCGGACGTTATCCCATGTCGGGGATGACGCCGTTTGCGCATGCGCTCGCGGGCGCGGCTCGTGTCGGCGGACCCAATGCCGAACCATTTGTGGCTCATTCCTACACGTGGGGTCCTGCACTGACGGTTGGCGGCGGTCTGGACTACGGTCTTCCGTTCTTCCATCATCACCTGTCGCTGCGTCTTTTCCAGGCTGATTACGAATATCTTCACGCCGATTACGGTCCGCAGCAGGTGTTTGGAGGCCGTGTAAATTCGAATACTGCGCGTCTTAGCACCGGACTTGTGTGGCACCTGGGCAGCCTTGTGCCTCCTCCGCCGGTGACGTACTCCTGCTCGGCCAGCCCTGATTCGGTGTATCCGGGTGGTGAGGTGACGGTGACTGGCATGGCCAGCAACCTGAATCCGAAGAAGACGGCGAAGTACAGCTGGATGGGCCAGGGCGTGACGGTCAACAGTTCTGATTCCACGGCGAAGATCAACACTTCGGACCTGCAGCCCGGCACCTACAAGGTGATGGGTCACGTAACGGAAGGTGACAAGGCCGGCCAGTCCGCGGACTGCACCACGATGTTCACGGTGAAGCAGTTTGAGCCTCCGACAGTGAGCTGTGTGGCGAATCCGATGACGGTTCAGCCGGGTCAGGATGCAACGATCACGGCGACCGGCGTGAGTCCGCAGGATCGTCCGCTGACCTACTCGTTCTCTTCGAGCGCGGGTACGATCAACGGATCGGGCAACACGGCGACGCTGTCCACGACGGGCGCACCGTCTGGAGCTGTGACGGTGACCTGTAACGTGCAGGATGACAAGGGTCAGACGGCCTCTTCGACGACGACAGTGGACATTCAGGCTCCGCCGCCGCCGCCGACTCCGCACACCGAGAAGCTTTGCACGATTACCTTCAACCAGGACAAGTATCGTCCGACGCGCGTGGACAACATTGCCAAGGCTTGCCTTGACGATGTGGCCCTGAATGCTCAGCGTCAGCCGGATGCGACCCTGGTTCTGGTTGGCAATGCCGGCCCCGGCGAGCCTGATGGAGCGCAGAAGGCTGCATGGCGCGCCGTGAACGCGAAGGAGTACCTGGTGAAGGACAAGGGCATTGACGCCAGCCGCATCCAGGTGCGCACCGGCAACTCCGGTTCCAAGGAAGTCCAGGACTACCTTGTGCCGGCGGGCGCCAACTTCGAGAACGATATCCAGGGGACAGAGCCTGTGGATATGAGCACGTTGAAGGCGGAGACCATGCACCACCACTACATTCACCACAAGGTAACCCCCAAGAAGAAGATGTAAGGGTTGATTGCGGTGTAGCAGTATGCCACGGGGCTGATCGGTCATGCCGGTCAGCCCTTTGGCTTATCAGATTCTCTTTTGCAGTCTTTGTGAGCAATGCGGCTCACGCTATGGAAAAATGTATCTATGCGGTTTCGTGCCTTGTATTTCTACGCCTTGCTGATTTGCTGTTTTTCAACCTTTTCTTCCCTTCATGCTGCAACGAATCGATGGCTTTCGATAGGGCCCTACGGTGGCGATGCGCGGAGTTTCGCGTATGATCCAGCGCATGCCTCGCACATCTACCTGGGAACGACGAATGGCTGGGTTTACCAGTCAGAGGATGGTGGCGCGCAGTGGTCGCGGCTGTCGCGGATTGGTGTGACCGGGGAAGACCTGGTGGTGGATCACCTGATTGTGGATTCAGCGGACCCACACATTCTTTATGCGGGCGTGTGGCGGCTGAACAAGTTTGGCGGCGGAGTGTGGGTGAGCCACGATTCGGGGCTGACCTGGAAGGAATTTCCGGGCATGCATGGGCAGTCGGTGCGGGCGCTGACGCAGGCTCCTTCGGATCCGAATATTCTGGTGGCCGGGACGATTTCCGGCGTGTACGAGAGCAAGGATTCGGGGGCGCACTGGAAGGAGATCAGCCCTGCAGGCAGCGGGCAGATTATCAACGTGCAATCGGTGGCGGTGGATCCGACGAATCCGGACGTGGTGTATGCCGGGACGTGGCATCTGCCGTGGAAGACGACGGATGGGGGCAAGCACTGGTTCAATATTCACGAGGGAATTATCACGGATTCGGACGTATTTTCGATTCTGATTGACCCGGTTCGTCCGCAGACGCTTTACATGAGCTCGTGCTCGGGGATTTACAAGACCTACAACGGAGGCGAATTGTTCCGGAAGGTGCAGGGGATTCCGACAACGGCGCGGCGGACGCGGGTGATCAAAGAAGACCCGCAGGACCGCAAGGTGGTGTACGCGGGGACGACGGAAGGTTTGTACAAGACGGTGAACGGGGGCGAGTCGTGGCAACGAATGACCAATCCGTACATCGTGATCAACGACATCTACATTGACCCGCGCAATCCTGAGCATGTTTTGATGGCGACGGACCACGGCGGAGTGCTGGCGAGCGAGGACGGCGGGAAGAGCTTTGTGACGTCGAACCAGGGATTTTCTGGGCGGGAAGTGGCGGCAATATTGACGGACGCCGAGCACCCGGGGCGGATTTATGCCGGGGTGGTGAATGGCTGGCAGTATGGCGGCGTTTATGTCTCCAACGACAACGGCCAGACGTGGACGCAGCAGAGCGAGGGCCTGGGACGCCGGGATGTGTTTGCGCTGGCGCAGGGCAGCGATGGAACGCTGCTGGCGGGGACGGACCGGGGGATTTTCCGGTGGACGGCGCAGGGCTGGGTTGCCGCCGGGACTGCCATCACGGAGCATGAGAAAGTTGTGGAGTACCGGCAGAACGGACGCCCGATGGACAAGACGGTCGTGGAGGATTCGCGGCCGGAGCCAATTACGGGACGTGTGAGCACTTTGCTGACAGCGGGCAGTGACTGGCTGGCGGAAACTCCGGAAGGTGTGTACCGCAGCACGGACAGCGGGAAGGTGTGGCGCGGACCAGTGCTGCATGGAGCGAATTTCTTCTATATGGGGAAAGACGGGTCGGCGCTGCTGGCCTCTGACTTCGAGGTGATCTGGCGTTCGGTGGATGGTGGGAAGACGTGGCTTCCGCTGACGCGGCCCGCGAGTTTGACGCAGATTACGGCGGTGACGACATCACCCGGGGGCAAGATATGGGTTGGCGGTCCGCAGGGTGTTTACTGGAGCGCGGATAATGGGCGCGACTGGCATGACATCCAGAGGCTGCCAACGAACCAGATTGAGAGCCTCGCGTGGAACCCTGTGACGGGGCGCGTGGTGGTGACGTCGCGAGCTACGAGCCTTGTGTATGCGATTGATCCGGATACGCTGGCCTGGCAGTGGTGGGATTCGGGCTGGCGGCTGCACTCTGTGCACGCTTTTGCGGGGAGATTGATGGCGGCGTCACCGATGAATGGCGTGATATTGCAGCCGGAAAACCCGACGAAGAGCAGTGCGATGGCGGAGATAAGGAGCCACTGACAAGAACGTGTGGACACTGCGTGCCGTAGAGCGGTCGGATTTCGAGTCTCTCTATCAACTCGACCAGCAGTGTTTTGCCGAGGGGATTGCTTATTCCCGGGCGGATCTCCTGGCGTTTCTTTCCGTGCCGCATAGTATTGCCTTGCTTGCCGAGAGCACTTCCGGGGCGATGGTGGGGTTCATCATTGCGGAGTTGCGGCGCAAGGGCGAGAAGCGGGTGGGCCATATTGTGACGATTGACGTGGCGGCCAGCATGCGGCGCAAAGGGCTTGGCAGGGCGCTGCTGTTTGCGGTGGAGCGGCGGCTGCGGGAGATGGGAATCGACCGCGTGCGGCTGGAAGTGGCGGTGGACAATGACGGCGCGCAGGCGTTCTACGATCGGGAGGGGTACGAGCGCATTGGGCGGATTGCAGGATACTACCTGGACCGGATTGACGCGTTTGTGATGGAAAAGAGGCTGGAGCCGGGCGGCGCCGAGGGGTAGAGCCGAAGCATCAGGAGTGGAGCTGGGAGCGCAGGGCGTCGAGCTTTTGCTGGTCGGGTGGGCCGGAGGCTCGCCAGAGGATGTTACCGCTGCGATCGGTGAGCAGGACGACTACGCTGCTTTTGCGAGGAATCTGCAATTGCCGGCGGAACTGGTTTTCATTGAGATAGAGCGGAACGACACGGGGCCAGAGCTGGGGGTCTGTGAAGTCGCTGCGCATGGCGGAGTTGTCCCACCAGCGGTAGAGGGGATTTTTTTGCTCTGAGATGGGCAGAAGGTAGTAGTCGAGGCTGTTGTGGAGGCGGCTGAGGGACTGCACGGCTGTGACCCAGCGGTCGATTTCAGGGGTGTCTCCGGTGTCGAAGGAGATGAGCAGCAGGTTGCGGTTTGCGCTGAAGGCAGCGGGAAGGGTGACTTTGGCCTTGGCGAGGTTGTAGGAGGTGACGGTGGGGAAGTGCGCGGCCGGCGGAGCCTTTTGCGCTGCGATAGGAAGCAGCGTGAGAGGCGACAGGAGGGTGCAGAGGATGAGCTTGGCAGTGCGCAATCGTGTCCCTTAAGGTAACGGCTGGAGACGGTGTCCGAAGATATTTCATGAGTGTAACAGCGGCATGAAAGTATGTCGTGTAAGTATTTTGATGCAGTCACGAAGCAGGAATCGAAAGGGCCGGCTGCAGTATCATATAAGTGATGGCAAGCCAGGTACATGCATTTGTGACGGATGACAACCGCCTTCGGCCGGTTGCGGAGAAGGTGCTGAGCGGCGAGCGCCTCTCGTTTGAGGATGGTGTCGCGCTTTATCGCTCTCCGGATATTCTGGCGGTGGGCTGGCTGGCGAATTATGTTCGCGAAAAGATGCATGGGGACGTGGCGTATTTTAATGTAAACCGCCACATCAATCCGACGAATGTTTGCGTGGCAGCGTGCAAGCTGTGCGCGTTTGGGCGCAAGAAGGGTACGGAAGGCTCGTACACGATGGCGCTGGAGCAGGCGTGGGAGACGGCGGCCTCCGGATACACGGAGGCGGTGACGGAGTTTCACATTGTGGGCGGGCTGCATCCGGATTTACCGCTGGAGTATTTTGAGGATCTGGTGCGCGGGCTGAAGCAGCGTTTTCCGCAGGTGCACATCAAGGCCTTCACGATGGTGGAGATTGCTTTCTTTGCGAAGCGGTCGAAGCTGACGATTCGCGAGACGCTGGAGCGGCTGAAGGCAGCGGGCGTGGACTCGATGCCGGGCGGCGGGGCTGAGATTTTTTCCGATCGCGTGCGGTCGATTATCTGCGACCACAAGATTGACGGCAGCGAGTGGCTGGAGACGGCACGGATTGCGCATCAGCTTGGGCTGAAGTCGAACGCGACGATGCTCTACGGGCACGTGGAGAGCGATGAAGACCGGGTGGATCACCTGGTGAGGCTGCGCGAGCTGCAGGACGATACGCACGGGTTCCAGACGTTTATTCCGCTGGCGTTTCATCCGGACAACACGCCGCTGGAGCACCTGCCCCGGACGACGGGGATGGCGGATATCCGGCAGATTGCTGTGGGCCGTCTGATGCTGGACAACTTTCCGCACATCAAGGCGTACTGGCAGATGATGACGCCAAAGATTGCTCAGATTGCGTTGCGGTTTGGCGCGGATGATATCGACGGGACGGTGGTGGAAGAGAAGATTTACCACGATGCCGGCGCGACGACTCCGCAGGGTCTGCGGCGGCAAGGCCTGATGCGGCTGATTACCGAAGCGGGCCGGGTTCCGGTGGAGCGAGATACGCTGTATCGTTCTGTGACCCGGACCGAAGATACTTTTACGGTGGCAGTGTAGCCGTAAGTTAGAAATTTTCTATCGACAATTGAGAGAGGGTGAGGCGTGAGGCTTCGCCGTGAAAGAATGTCGCAGTGGACGTTCTTGAGCCTCAGCGTTATTACCGGGATGCGCTTGCCAAGGCGCAGGATGAAGAGTCGCGCCTGAAACGGAGCGATCGGCTGTATGTAGCCGTGAAGCTTGCGCTTTTTTTGTTGCTGGTGGTGTTGAGCGCGACGGTGGTGCGGTTTGCGCCGCATGATGCGTGGATGCTGGTTGTGGTGCTGGCGGTGCTGGTAGCGGCCTTTGTGCTGCACGAGCGCACGTTGAAGCGACTGGCGCGCTGCGAGCAGCGGATCCGCTATTACCAGCAGGGTGTTGCGCGGATGGAAGACCGCTGGGCGGGAAGCGGGCAGAGCGGGAAGGAGTTTCTGCATGACGAGCACCTGTATGCGCGGGACCTGGATGTGTTTGGCGCGGGCGGATTGTATGAACTGATTTCGATTGCGAAGACCAGCGCGGGGCGCGAGACTCTGGCGGCGTGGCTGATGGCGCCGGTGCGGGTGAACTATATTCTGGAGCGGCAGGAGGCGGTGAAGGAGCTTGCGCCGCGTTATGCGTTTCGGGAGCAGATGGCGCTGGCCGGCGACGAGATGGAGGCTGGGATCCGCTCGGATCAACTGGTGGCGTGGTGCGAGGGCGAGCCTGCGGTGGCGAAGTGGTTCGCGTTTCTGGTGGCTCCGGTACTGGGGGCGGCGTGGGTGCTGGGCATTGTGCTGGCGGTAATGAGTGTGGCGCACTCGGTGGAGTTTCTGGTTGGCACGAGTGTGCTGAATTATTCGCTGATGGTGTTTTACGGGAAGCGTTTGTTTGGGGATGCGGATGCAGCGGAGTCCGCGGCGGAAGAGCTGCCACTGCTGCTTGCGGTGATGGAGCGGATGGAGCAGGAGGTGTTTTCCGCGCCGATGTTGCAGAAGCTGCAGGCAGGGCTGACGACGGATGGGGCGCGTGCGTCGCAGGCGCTGAAGAGGCTGAACCGTGGGATACAGTGGCTGGAGTCTCGGCACAACATGTTTGTGCGGGTTCTGGATGCGTTTATGTTCTGGACGCCGGTGTGCCTGGGATTTCTGGATGTGTGGCGCTCACGCCACGGGAAGCGCGTGGATGCGTGGCTGATGGCTGAGGGCGACATGGAGGCGCTGCATGCGCTGGCTTGCTATGCCTGGGAGCATCCGGATAATGCGTATCCGGAATTTGTAACTGCCGGGCCGCTATTTGCGGCGGAGGGGCTGAGGCATCCGCTGCTGCCTGCGAAGAAGGCGGTGACGAACGATGTGCGTCTGGATCGGGAGCAGCAACTGATTATGCTCAGCGGGCCTAATATGGCGGGCAAGAGCACGCTGCTGCGGGCCATTGGATTGAATGCGGTGCTGGCTCAGGCAGGCGCGCCAGTGTGCGCGACAAGTTTGCGGATGAGTGAGTTGCTGGTGGCGGCTTCGATTTGCGTGCTGGATTCGCTGCAGGGCGGATTGTCGCGATTTTATTCTGAGATTCAAAGGCTGAAGCAGATGCAGGACCTTGCGGAGCATGGACCGCGGGTGCTGTTTTTGCTGGATGAGCTGTTGTCTGGAACGAATTCAAAGGACCGGCGTACGGGGACCGAAGCGGTGGTGCGAACGCTGCTGAAGCATGGGGCCGTGGGGATTGTAACGACGCATGACCTGGCGCTGACGGAGATTGTGGGGCGGCTTGATGGGAAGGCTGCGAATTATCATTTTGAGGATCACTACATCGACGGTGAACTGGTGTTCGACTACAGGCTGGTTCCCGGGGTAGCGCAAACGACGAATGCGTTGAAGCTGATGCGCGCGGTGGGACTGGATGTGGAGGCGGGATGAGTCGAGCAAATGTAACTGTGATGGGTATATTTGCGCTGGACCTGGCGTTTCGTACGCCTCGGCTGCCGGTTTGGGGCGAGACGGTGGTGGGCAGCAGGCTGCAGATGGGGCCTGGCGGCAAGGGATCGAACCAGGCGGTGGCGGCGGCGCGGCTGGGCGCGAATACGACTTTCCTGAGCAAGATTGGTGCGGATGCGTTTGGAGAGATTGCGCTGCAGACGTACCGGGATGCGGGCGTGAACACGGATTTTCTGGTGCGGGCGGAAAATGAGGCGACGGGTGCGGCGGCGATCCTGGTGCAGGAAGATTCAGGCGAGAATGCGATTGTGGTGTGTCCGGGCGCGGCAGAAGCTTTGACGAAGGAAGAGGTTGATCGCGCGGGGGACAGGATTGCGGGGTCTTCGTGCTTTTTGACACAGTTTGAGTTACCGATTGTTCTGGTGGAGTATGCGCTGTCGCTGGCGCGGCGCAAAGGAGTCAGGACGATATTGAATCCTGCGCCAGGTTTCCCATGTCCGGATGCGTTGCTGGCTCTTTGCGATTATGTGACTCCGAATGAGAGCGAGGCGGAGGCGCTGACGGGAATGCGTGTTTCCACACTGGTTGAGGCGGAAGCGGCCGCGGAAGAATTGTTGCGGCGGGGCGCGGGCCATGCAGTGATTACGCTAGGCGCGCGCGGGGCGCTGGTGAAGAGCCAGGGAATTACGGAGCATGTAGCGGCGTTTGAGGCTGGCAGCGTGGTGGATACGACGGGCGCGGGGGATGCGTTCAACGCGGGATTTGCGGTGGCGCTGGGTGAAGGAAAGGATCTGGCTGCCGCGGCCCGGTTTGGATGCGCGGTGGCGGGGATTTCTGTGACGCGGCATGGGACTTCGCGCTCGATGCCGCGGCGTGAGGAAGTGGATGCACTGCTGAGCAGCAGGAGCGAAAACTAGAGGCAGGTGCTGGATATGGGCAAGGGAATCGGGGCGAGCGAGCGGTTGGGAGCCGGAGAGGTGGAGCCGGGGTGGGGCTCGAATCCGGGTATGGGGCTGGACCTGGACTGGGTGAAGTCGGTTGCGGCGAATACAAGCGCGATTGAGAGGCGCGTGCAGACGCTGACGACGCGGCGGACGGTGAAGAAGGAGTGGCAGGCGGCCTGGCTGCTGAAGGCGATTGGTTGCATGGATTTGACGACGCTCGCTGGAGACGACACGGCGGAGCGGGTGCGGCGTTTGTGCGCGAAGGCGCGGCAGCCGTTGAAGTCTGAGATTGTGAAGGCGCTTGGCATTGATGAGCTTGGGCTGACGGTGGGCGCGGTCTGCGTTTACCACATGTTTGTGGAGACGGCGGTGGAGGCGCTGGAGGGAAGCGGGATTCCGGTGGCGGCGGTTTCGACTGGATTTCCTGCGGGGCTTTCGCCGCTGGCGGAGCGGGTAGCGGAGATTCGGCGCAGTGTGGAGGCGGGCGCTCGGGAGATTGATATTGTGATTGAGCGTGGGCTGGTGCTGGGTGGGCAGTGGCAGACGCTGTATGACGAGGTTGCGACATTCAAGCAGGCATGCCGTCCGGGCGTGCACATGAAGGCGATTCTGGGCACGGGCGATTTGATGACGCTGCGGAATGTGGGTCGCGCGAGCGTGGTGGCGATGATGGCGGGTGCGGATTTCATCAAGACATCGACGGGCAAGGAGGTGGTGAATGCGACGCTGCCGGTGAGCCTGGTGATGGTGAGGGCGATCCGCGAGTATTTTGAGCGCACGGGCGTGGCAGTGGGATTTAAGCCAGCGGGTGGGATTCGCACGGCGAAGCAGGCGCTGGAATGGATGTTTTTGATGAAGGAAGAACTGGGCAGGCCGTGGCTGGAGCCAGAGTTGTTTCGGTTTGGGGCGAGCGGCATGCTGACGGATATAGAGCGGCAACTGGAGCATTTTGCGACGGGGCGGTATGCGGCGGCGTATCGTCAGCCGCTGGCGTAAGAGAGATGGCGAAGGAGCGATAGAGATGAGCATCCTCGAAAAGTTTGAAAGTTTGGAGTACGGACCGGCGCCGGAAGACCCAAAGGAAGCATTGGCGTGGCTGGACGGACGCGGGCGGAAATTCTGTAACTTTATTGGTGGCAAATGGTCGGAGCCCGCGCAGGGTGAGCGGTTTGAGACGGTGGACCCGGCGACCGGCGAGGCGCTGGCGAGCGTGGCGCAGGGCTCGGCGGAGGATGTGGACGCGGCGGTGCGCGCTGCGCGGGCTGCTCTGGGCCCGTGGCAGGCGCTGACTCCTCATGCGCGAGCGCGGTACTTGTATGCGATGGCGCGGCAGGTGCAGAAGCATGCGCGGCGGCTGGCGGTGCTGGAGACGATGGACAACGGCAAGCCGATCCGGGAGAGCCGGGATATTGATATTCCGCTGGTGGCGAGGCATTTTTATCATCATGCTGGATGGGCGCAATTGCTGGAGCGGGAGTTTGCGGGGTATGCGGCTTGCGGGGTAGCGGCGCAGATTATTCCGTGGAATTTTCCGCTGATGATGCTGGCGTGGAAGATTGCTCCGGCGCTGGCGGCGGGGAATACGGTGGTCCTGAAGCCGGCGGAGTTTACTCCGTTGACGGCGCTGGCGTTTGCAGAGCTTTGCGAGGCGATTGGGCTTCCGGCGGGCGTGGTGAACATTGTGACCGGGGATGGGCGCACGGGCGAGGTGCTGGTGGCGCATCCTGACGTGGACAAGATTGCGTTTACGGGCTCGACGGAGGTGGGACGGGCGATTCGCAAGGCGACGGCGGGGACGGAGAAGAAGCTTTCGCTGGAACTGGGTGGGAAGTCGCCATTTATTGTGTTTGACGATGCGGACCTGGACAGCGCGGTGGAGGGCCTGGTGGATGGCATCTGGCTGAACCAGGGGCAGGTGTGCTGTGCGGGCTCGCGGCTGCTGGTGCAGGAGGCGGTGCTGGAGAGGGTGACGGCGAAGCTGCGGGCGCGGATGGAGCGGCTGCGGGTGGGCTCTCCTTTGGACAAGGCTGTGGATATGGGCGCGATTGTGGCGCCGGTGCAGTTGCAGCGGATTGAGCGGCTGGTGGCGCGGGGCGTGGCGGATGGGGCGACCTGCTGGCAGCCATCGTTTGCGCTGCCGGAGCGGGGATTGTATTTTCCGCCGACGCTGCTGACGGATGTACATCCTGCGTCTGTGGTGGCGCAGGAGGAGATTTTTGGTCCGGTGCTGACGGTGATGAGCTTCAGGACGCTGCACGAGGCTGTGGAACTGGCGAACAACACGCCTTATGGGCTGGCGGCGAGTGTGTGGAGCGAGAATATCAACGTGGCGCTGGATGTGGCTTCGCGGATTAAGGCTGGCGTGGTGTGGGTGAACGGGACGAACCAGTTTGACGCGGCATGCGGATTTGGCGGGTATCGGGAGAGCGGGTTTGGGCGTGAGGGTGGTCGCGAAGGGATGTATGAGTATCTGGAACCGATGTGGTTACAGAATGCTCCGGCGCTGAGCGCGGATGATGCCAGCGCGGGTGGTGAGCGGGCTGGAGTCGATGCGGGCGAGCCAGCGATTGACTGGACGGTGAAGCAGCACATTGGCGGAAAGCAGGCGCGGCCGGATTCGGGCTACAGCTTTGCGGTGCATGCGAGCGATGGGGAGTTGCTGGGCGAAGCTCCGCTGGGGAACCGGAAGGATATTCGGAACGCGGTGGAGGCGGCGCATAGGGCGGCGGGCTGGGCGAAGGCGAGCCAGCATAATCGCGCGCAGGTGCTGTACTTCCTGGGCGAGAACATGGCGCGGCGCGAGGCCGAGATTGCCGCGGCGCTGGGCCGCGTGGTGGGCGCGGAGCAGGCACGGCGCGAGGTGGCGCTGGGGATCGAACGGATTTTTGCCTACGCTGCGTGGGCGGATAAGTATGACGGCGCGGTGCATTCGCCGGCGGGGCGGAATGTGACGCTGGCGATGAACGAGCCGCTGGGAGTGGTGGGGGTGGTTTGTCCCACCGAGACTCCGCTGCTGGGATTGATTTCGACGGTGCTGCCGCTGGTGGCGATGGGGAATTGCGTGGTGGCTGTGCCTTCGGTGCGGTATCCGCTGATTGGCGGGTATTTTTATCAGCTTCTGGATACGAGTGATGTTCCGGGCGGAGTGGTGAATTTGATTGCGGGGCGGCCGGCGGAGCTGGCAAAGACGCTGGCCGAGCATGACGACGTGAGCGCCATTTGGCATTTTGGCGATGCGGCGGGATGCGAGATGGTGAAGCTTGCGTCAGCCGGAAATTTGAAACAGGTATTCACGCATGAGGGGCGCCAGGTGGACTGGTTTGACGCGGCCCAGGGCGAAGGGGAGTGGTATCTACGGCATGCGACGCAGGTGAAGAATATCTGGGTGCCTTACGGGGAATAGGTGTTCGGATGATGCCGCGCGTGGCACGCCATCCTTGCGGGAGAGCAGGATCAGGTGAGGCGCAAGGGCATGCTGCGCCAGCCGCCCAGCGGGTAGGTTTCGCGGACGGCTTCTGCGTCATTGGCGAATTCGATGTGAGTGGTGTTTTCGAGCAGCGTTTGTGCGGCTACCACCAGCTCGAGGGTTGCGAGTGGGCGACCGGGGCAGATGTGGATGCCTGTTCCGTAGACGAGATTGTGCGGGGCGTTTTCTTCGGGGCGATATGCGTCGGGGTTGGGGAAGACGGCTTCATCGCGATTGGCCGAGGTCCAGTTGAGATAGATTCGCTTGCCGGGTTCGAGGATGAATCCGGCGACATTGGTTGCCGTGGTGGTGACGCGGCGGCTGACGAGGAACGGGTCGTCGATGCGCAGGATTTCATCGATGGCGGCGGGTAGCTTTGCCGGGTTTTCGCGGAGGGATTGCTGCACTTCAGAATGTGCGGCGAGGAAGTGCAGGACGACACCGACGGCAGCGGCCATGGATGCGAGGTCGCCCGCGGTCCAGTTGCGCAGAATAGAGACGATGTCGGCCTCGGAGAGCAGCGATCCGTTGACGGTGATGGAGAGTAGTTCGGTGGTGGGGTCGGAGGGAGCGGCGTCGCCCAGCTGGCGGCGGCGCTGGACCTGTTCGAGGACGATTTGGTCGAAGGCGGCGGCGACGGCGGCGGTACGGGAGCGGTCTGCCGCGCGGGTGGCGGCGTGGTTGTCGGCCATCCATGCGAGCAGCTTTTGCTCTGAGCCTTGCCAGCCGAGCCAGTCTGCCTGGGCACGCACGGCGAGTGGGTAGCCGATGCTGGTGATGGCATCGATGGCGGTGTTTCGCGGCAGGGCGCTGATGATTTCGTGAGTGATCTTTTGCAGGCGGGGTTCGAGCTCGCGCATGCGTTCGGGTGTGAAGAACGGCTCGATGGCTGCGCGGAAGGCGGCGTGTTCCGGTGGATTGAGGGAGTTGGGGACCGCGCGGTGCGCGGAGACGGAGGAGGAAAATGTGGCTGGATCGGCCGCGGCTGCGATGACATCGGCATGCTTGAAGAGCGTGACGCCGCGAGGTGATTCGGCTACCGGGCAGGCGGCGCGCATGCGGTCATAGGTGAGGCGTTGATCTTCGAGCGATTCTTCTGACAGGGGTTCCCAGTGGGGGATTCGAGTGCTCACGTGAGTAGTTTTTCATGCGCGAAGCAGGTTTTCCAATCGTGAGGGAGCGAGTCGAAGAAATAAGCGGACTTTTGTGAACTACGAAGAGAGTGGCCTGGACGCGAGTGCGCTTGCGGTGCGTAGACGGCTAAATGGTGAGTTCGGTGCCTCGGGATTCTCTACCGAAGCTGGTGACGATGGCCAGGTAGATGGCGATGATAAGGACGGAGACGGCGAGCATTCCGCCGTAGGAGTGGACGCGTTCGGCGATGCTGGCCTGGAGGAAGATATTTCCTGACATGAGGAGATTGCCGAGCTGGTAGGCGAGTCCGGGGAAGGTGGCGCGGACGGGGCCGGGTGAGAGTTCGACGAGGTAAGCGGGGACGACTCCCCATGCGCCCTGCACCATAAATTGCATGAGGAATGCGCCGGTAGCGAGGGTGTAAGGCGAGTGGGTGAGCGACCAGAGCGGGATGGCCGGGAGGGTGAGCAGTACGGCGAGGAGAATGGCTTTCTTGCGTCCGATTTTCTCGGAGATAGCGCCGAAGAAGATGCCGCCGAAGATGGCTCCTATGTTGTAGACGATGCCGATGTTGCCGGTGAGGCGCGGGGAGAAGTGGAGCTGCTTCTGGAGGAAGGTGGGGTAAAGATCCTGCGTCCCGTGGGAGAGAGCGTTGAAGCCGGTCATGAGCAGGATAAGGAAGAGGAAGGTGGGTGCGTAGCTGCGGATGGCCTTCCACCATGCGGCGCGGGACTGGTTGGTGGGTTGGGGGCGTTGGGTGGAGTCTGGGAGACGGCTGGCGGCCCAGGCTGGGGATTCTTCGACATTTCTGCGGATATAGAGGACGACGAAGGCGGGGAGAGCGCCGAGGATGAAGATGCCGCGCCAGCCGATGGCTGCGTCGTGCCAGTGGATGTGAGCGAGCGCGGGGTAGACGGTGGCGTAGGCGAGCGAGGCGAGGAGATAGCCGACGGAGTAGCCTTCCTGCAGGATTCCGGAAAAGAAGCCGCGGCCTTCGCGGGGCAGGGATTCAAGTGCGAGGGCGGCGCCGACGCCCCACTCGCCGCCCATGGCGATGCCGAAGAGCGCGCGGAGGATGAGCAGGCTGTGGAGTGATCCGGCGAAGGCGCAGGAGACTTCGAGGATGGAGTAGCACGCGATGTTGACCATCAGCGTGGGCCGGCGGCCGAAGCGGTCGGCAAGATAGCCGAAGAGGATGGCTCCGACGGGACGAAATGCGAGCGTGAGGGTGACGGCGAGGCCTACGTCGGCAATGCTGGAGTGAAAGCTGGTGGCGATGGCCGGGATGATGAAGACGAGCAGGAAGAAGTCGAAGGCGTCGAGGGACCAGCCGAGAAAACAGGCGAGGAAGGTGTGGCGCTGGCGGGAGTTGAGAGACTGGAGTGCTTTGAACATGGCAGCGGCGGCTTTTGACGAAGGGTATCGGAAAAAGCCGCCGCGCGAAAGATGCGAAAGAGCTAACTACTTGACGGGCACCGGGATGCCGGAGGACGCCTGCTCTGGGCTGAGCGGCTTGTCAAGCTGATGATGCAGGCAGTAGAGAGCCAGCTCGAGACGGTCTGAGACGCCGAGTTTGTCGTAGATTTTACGGAGGTAGTTCTTGATGACCTGCTCGGTGGTGCCCATCTGGAAGGCGATTTCCTTATTGCGCTTGCCCTGGGTAATGCAGGAGATGATGGCCAGTTCCTTGGGCGAGAGGCGCGGCTGGGAGCGCGGGTTGGTAAGCGCGGAGGCCTGGGAACGGTAGGCCTTGATGACCCAGTTGACGGACTGGTTGTCGATCCAGGTTTCCCCGACGGCGATTTTACGGACGCAGCGGACGAGGAGATCCGGCGAGATAGAGCGGGGAATGATGCCGCGCACGCCGCGACGGTATAGCTCGACCGTATTTGATTCGTCGCTGGCCGAGGTCTGGACGATGATTTTGAGATCGGGCGCGGCCTGAACGATGTCAGGGATGCCGCGGGGCGCTCCGTTGAGGAGCCCTCCTTCAATGAGGAGTACGTCCGAGGGAGTTTTTACGACGGACTCGAAGAGCTGATCGAGGGTGTCGACCTGGGCAACGACTTTCAGGCCGCTTTCGAGGTCGAAAACCTTTCGCATGCCGACCCGATAGATAGCCTGTGAGTCTGCCAGGGTGATCCGGATGGGCTGACTGGGTGCTTCTGTCGTGCTGGTTTCAGACTGGGAATTGTCTTTCAGTTGTTCCTTGGGTGCAGATTCATCCATAGGTTTCATGTTTTTTCTCTATTGGAATCGATATTCGTTGATCACGATGGCAGCGTAATGCTTGTCATTTTCCTGATAAGAGCGGATTACGACTGCTTCTCCGTCAATGGCCGCAGTGGTATCGGAGCCGGTGAACTCAGCTGGAATTTCTGCGAGGAAATGAATTTTGGATCCCGCGGGAATGGGGGATTCCAGGCGGAGCAGGGCACCACTGGAGGAAAAATTTTCCGATTCCGCAGTGTAATCCGATCCGTCGAGTGCTACGCGGATGGGAAGCCGGATGGGAAAGCGGAAGGAAGTTCTTTCTCCATGTTCGAGTTCAGCCTGGAACTCGGGGGCGATGTTCGTAATGCTTTTGAGCTTGTCCAATGTCTTCGTTCCCCGGGGGTACAGTGTCCTAACGTCACGAAGAGGATAGCACTGTAGCGGCTTTCAGATTACGCCAGTGAATTACCGAAGTTTACTGAATGGTTGCGAGAAGTGGAAGGGAAAAATTACAACAAGATGCAGAAATTTGACACAGGAGCGGGGCAGAGGCGAGCGAATCGATTGTGCAGATTTTGCACGCTTTGTGGTGCAGGGCTGGCGGGGGAGGAGATTACTTCCGGCATGTAGCGCTATGGCCTGGTTGTGGAGGGAGGATTGCGCTCCGGGACGGGAAAGAGTCAGGAGCTTTCGGCATTTGAATTTCGACCTATATGCTTGAAATATATCAGGTTATGGCTGCGGAGGCGGCTGAGAGCGAGATTAAAAAGCGATTCTGGTTGCCGAATGCATGGCAGGTCTGGCATTATTAGGTTACTTTCCTCAGTGCGTTCGTATTTTCGGCGTAAATGACTCGAAGCAAACGCCAATAAAAATAAGAAGAACCTGATATCCAACTTATGCAAGTGAGGGTAATCCAGGGCGGACCTGGAGTTCACGGGTACCAATGCAGGTTTTGCCCGATTCGGGTGGCTGGTTTACGGAATGCGCCAACCAGAGCAGAAGTGAAAGCTTTGCACGGCTGCCGGAGATTGAGGACATGTCTGATAACTTTCTGATCTTTTTTGTGCTGTGTACGCTGGGGGTTTACTACCTCTATTGGCGGCGCAGGCAACATCGGATGCGGGCGTCGAGCTGGGACTGGATAGCCTCCCAGGTGGCGTCGAACAGGGAGTTTAATTTCGATACCCTTTCGCGCAAGTATCTGTATGAAGCTGGGATCGACGCGACGCCGGAGACGTTGTGGGAAAAGATCAACGGGGTGATGGGACTCTGGTCGATGTTCCGGAATGCTGGGCTTTTCCTGCAGCTGGTGGATTACGCGACGGAACACGGTGCGGAGCCGCCTGAGGAGCTGCTGGAGAGCCTGCGGGCGGACGCGGTTCAGGTGCGGATCGCGGTGCTGATCTCGATGGGCAAGTATGTATCGACCGGCTCGCAGGTGGCGCCCAGGGTGAATGCGTACCGTGCGGCCATGGCGTACAGCAGCATGCTGGCTCACATGACAAAACTGTTCCAGAACCACTCGACGATGCTGTTTCCGAGATTTCTGGAGTGCATGTAGAAAGATCAGTTCACTGACACAGGGAAAGGCGCTGGGCCGGATGGCTTGCAGCGCCTTTTGTGTTTTCGGGTTTGGGCTGGAGATCAGGGGTTGGCCTGGATGTAGTTGTCGATGCGCGCCTTTTCCTCATCGCTGAGGCGGAAGTTGAGCGCGGGGATGATGCCATCGACCTGATCGGGCCGGCGCGCGCCGACGATGGCGGCGGTGACGGCCGGGTTGCGGAGGGTCCAGGCGATGGCGACCACGCCGGGCTGGATGTTGTGGGGCTTGCCGATTTCGCGGAGTAGTTCGGCGAGTTGGAGGTTGCGGGTGAGGCGCGGCTCGACGAAGTTGCGGTTGTTGCGGCGCCAGTCGTCTTCCGGCATGTTCTGGATGCGTTCCGCCGTCATTTTGCCGGTGAGCAGGCCGGAGACCATGGGCGAGTAGTTGATGACGCCGATGTTCTGCTGGAGGCAGAAGGGCAGGATTTCGTCCTGTGCGGCGGAGTTGATCATGGAGTAAGGCGGCTGGAGCGAGGTGATGGGCGCGATTTTCTGGACGCGCTTCATCTGCTCGACATTGAAGTTGGAGACGCCGATGTAGCGGATTTTGCCTTCCTGCTTGAGCTTGGCGAGGGTTTCCCAGCCTTCTTCGATTTCTTCTTCCGGGTTGGGCCAGTGGATCTGGTAGAGATCGATGGTTTCGACCCGGAGCCGGCGGAGGGAGTTTTCGAGCTCCTCGCGGACGGAGGCGGCCTTGAGACTGCGGTAGATCTGGCGGTTGGAGTCCCAGCGCATGGAGCACTTGGTAAAGATGTAGGGGCGGTGGGAGGTTTGCTTGAGGGCCTGGGCGACGACTTCCTCGGAGCGGCCGAGGCCGTAGACGGCCGCGGTGTCGATCCAGTTGATCCCGAGGTCGAGGGCGCGGTGGATGGAGCGGATGGAGTCGTTGTCGTCCTGGGAACCCCAGCCAAACTGCCAGTTGCCGCCGCCAATGGCCCAGGCGCCGAAACCGATGGGGGTGAGTTGGAGGTCGGAGTTGCCGAGCTTGCGCAGCTCGGGGCGGGATTGCGTGGAGGCGGATGTACTGGACATGTATTTATGGATGCTCAAAGCAGAGGTGGCGTTTCATAAAGCGTTGTGGAATAGGGGGTTGATGGTTATTCCGGGGTGGATTTGGGAGATTTTTTGCGGGTGGAGGCTTTGGCTTTGGATTTGCGGGCAGATTTTTTGGCTGGACGGGGTGGTTTGGCGGGGGCTGTGATGCGCAGAAGCTGCGAGGATTTCTGCGCGGCGATGGGTTGGGGAGCCTGGGCGAGGGCGATGGCATAGTTGGCAAAGGTGTGGACGGCCCAGTCGAAGTGCTCGCGACCGAGGGAGTGGAGGTCGAAGTCGGGGGCCGGGTTGAGGAAGTCGATGGCGTAGGGGATGCCGTTGTGTACGGCGAATTCGACGGTGTTGCACTGGTAGCCGAGCGCGGCGGAGAGTTTGCGGGCATCGCGCTCAATGCGTTGGGCGAGCGGGCGCGGGAGCGGGTCGAACTGGGCGTGGAAGCGCTCGTGATGAGGCAGCCGGGGGTCGTAGGCGGCAACGCGGACGTGGGGGCCGATGACGAGGCAGCGGTAGTAGGCGGTCCAGGGGATTTCCTGCTGGAGAACCATGCAGAGGCTGCCGGTCTGGTCGTAGATGGGGAAGAAGCCGTCGCGAGAGGCGATGCGGTGGACATTTTGCCAGCCGCCTCCGTCGATGGGCTTGAGCCATGCGGGGAAGCCCGTGTAGTCGAAGATGGACTGCCAGTCGAGTGGGTATTGGAGGTTGCGGAGCATGCGCTCGTCGCCTTGCGGGAGCTGCTTGTGGGGCAGCAGAGCGGTGCGGGGCGTGGCGATGCCGATGCGTTCGGCGAGGGCGTAGTTGAGGAATTTGTCGTCGGCAGACCACCAGAAGGGGTTGTTGATGACGGCGGCTCCGTGCAGGACGGCGTGCTTGAGAAAGGCGCGATAGAAGGGAACCTTGTGAGAGATGCGGTCGATGATGACGCTCCAGTCGGGGGGCGCATCGAGGCGGGCTGCGCCCTGGGTGATGAATTCGGCGCGGACCTCGTCCTGGTTTTGGCCTGCGACGCCGTTGCGGGCGTTGATGGCTGCGACGAGGGCGCTGGGGAAGCTGTTTTCGGCTCCGAAGAGGATTCCGATGGATTTCACCTTGCAGGTTCCTTGGGAGGGTTTGGTTGAGGCGGGAAGCCCTTATGAATACCCTACCGCAGGGTGGGTGAGAGGGGGGATGAATCAGGGGTTGGGGGCGGTGAAGGGGAATTCGGTTACGGGCTGCCATGGGCCGCCGAGGTAGCGCCAAAGGAGCAGGGTGGTGGCGTGGGTGGTGAAGGGGGCGAAGGAGATGGAGAGTTCGGCGAGGGTCTGGCGGGCGGTGGGGGCGTCGACTTTGTTCTGGACGACGATGTGGGGACGGAAGCCCTGGCGGTCCTGCCGGGTGAGCCATGGAGCGAAGGAGCGGGCGAGACGGGCTTGGAGGGTGACGAGGGTGGGGGATTCGATCTGGAAGGCGACGCCACGGCCGAGGGAGCGGAGGCCGGTGACGGAGACGGGAAAGAAGGGTGTCTCGGCAGTGGCGGCGGTGAGCTGGGCGGAGACGGCGGGGAGTTCGTCAGCGGGAAGATGGTGGAAGAGGGTGATGTGGGCGGGGATGAAGTTGCGTTCTGGCGGGAAGTAGCGCTGACGGAGGGACTCGAAGTGCTGCTGGGCGGTGGGCTCAAGGGCGAGGGTGAGGATGAGCGGCTGGCTGGACACAGGGTTACTTTAGCAGTCAATAAGGAGCAGGGTGGCTGGCCGGTACACTGAGGGCACAGTGGAGAGCGAGAACCTGCTATTGCCGTTTATCGACAACGAACCGGAAGGTTCGCGGGTGGAGGTGCATGGGCTGTACAGCCGGTACCTGCCGGGTCGGCGGATGGTGCGGGTGTATTTTCCGCCGGGATACCGAAGAGCGTGGCCGAGACGGTATCCGGTGCTGTATTTGCAGGATGGGCAGAAGCTGTTTGGAGAGACGGGCGAGAGCTGGGGTCTGCAGCAGGTTCTGGATGCAGAGATTGGCGCGAGCAGGATTGCGCCGCTGGTAGTGGTGGGCGTGGACCATGGCGGCGGGGATGGTGAGCGGGACCAAACGCGGATTGGGGAGTACACGCCGGTGGTGGATGGGCAGTATGGCGGCGGTCGCGGGGCAAGTTATGGACGGATGCTGGTGGAGGAGATATTGCCATGGGTGACGCGTCAGTTCCGGGTGCGGAAGGGGCGCGAGCAGACGGGGATTGGCGGTTCGTCGCTAGGGGCGCTGGTGGGTTTGTACGTGGGGCTGGAAAACCGGAAGATTTTTGGGCGCATTGCTGCGCTTTCTCCTTCGCTGTGGTGGGGCGGGGAGTGGATTTACCAGTACCTGCAAGGGCTTGGGGGAAATGCAGCGCCGAGGCCGCGGATATGGCTGGACATGGGCGAGCGCGAGGGTGCGACGCATGTGGCGCGGGCGGAAAAGGTGAGGGACCGGCTGCTGGCGGCAGGGTGGAAGATGCCGGAGCAGCTGTATTTCCATCGAGATGCGCAGGGTGAGCACCATGAGTGGGCGTGGGGTGGGCGGCTGGGCGAGGTGTTGCGGTTTTTGTTTCCGGCCTAGGCGCGGCGGAAGGGAAGTATTTTCATAAAGCAGAAAACGGATTTGACGGGTTGATATTCTTAAAGGAGTCGGGGTGCCGTCTGGGCCGATGAAAAATAGATGCCGCGCAGACCCCACTTTTGGGGTCTTTTTGCATGTGAGCGACATCTTTTAGTTTTCGGGTTTGTATTGAGGAATCCGAGCATCAGAGGGATGGGAATGAGCAAGTTTCTGGACGCGATTGAATCGCCGGCGGATATTAAGCACCTGACAGTGCCGCAACTTGAGGAACTGGCGGAGGAGATTCGCGAGCGCCTGATCCAGACGGTTTCAAAGACGGGTGGGCACATCGGGCCGAACCTGGGCGTGGTGGAGCTGACGCTGGCGATGCACTATGTGTTTGAGACGCCGCAGGATCATTTTGTGTTTGACGTGAGCCACCAGGCCTATGTCCACAAGCTGCTGACGGGCCGGGCGCGGGAGTTTGCGACGATTCGGCAGCCGGGCGGGCTGAACGGATTTATGCTGCGCACGGAAAGCGAGCATGACTGCTATGGAGCGGGCCATGCAGGGACGGCGCTTTCTGCCGCGCTGGGCATGGCTGTGGCGCGGGACCTGGCGGGCGGGCATGAGCATGTGGTGGCGCTGGCGGGAGACGCGGCTTTTACGAACGGGATCAGCTTTGAGGCGCTGAATAATATTGCGGAACAGACGAAGCGGCTGATTGTGGTGCTGAATGACAATGAGTGGTCGATTGACCGCAACGTGGGCGCGATTGCGAAGTACCTGCACCGCATTGTGACGAACGAGCATGTGAGCCATCTGCACGAGAGCGCGGGAAAGCTGCTGAAGCGGATCGGCGGCAAAGCGGCGGTTGACGTGATGAAGCGCGCGGAAGGCGCGGCCAAGGGATTGCTGTGGCCGTCAATGATTTTCGAGGAGTTCGGGCTTACGTATTTCGGGCCCGTGGACGGGCACAACCTGGAGTTGCTGATCGACACGTTCAAGTTTTTGAAGCAGCAGGATCGGCCGGTGCTGCTGCATGCGCTGACACAGAAGGGGCGAGGGTTTCAGCCCGCACTGGAAAAGCAGAAGAAGTTTCACGGGCTGGGGCCGTTTGATCCCGAGACGGGTGCGACGACGGCGGGTGGACAGAAGACGTACTCTCAGGTGTTTGCCGAGAGCCTGGTGAAGCTGGCGGATGAAAACGAAAAGGTGGTTGCGATTACGGCAGCGATGCCGAATGGGACGGGTCTGGACGGGTTCCGGCCACATCATCCTGAGCGGTACTTTGACGTGGGGATTGCCGAGGAGCACGCGGTGATTTTTGCGGCGGGGATGGCTACGAAGGGTTATCGGCCAGTGTGCGCGATTTACTCGACGTTTCTGCAGCGGGGGTTTGATCCGATTGTGCATGACGTGTGTTTGCAGAATCTGCCGGTGATGTTCTGCATGGATCGCGCCGGGCTGAGTGGGGATGATGGGCCGACGCACCATGGGCTCTTCGATATTGCGTATCTGCGCGGGGTTCCAAACATGGTGCAGATGGCGCCGACGAGCGAGGATGAGCTGGCGGACATGATGTACACGGCGCTGCAACTGAATGGGCCTTCAGCGATTCGATATCCGCGCGGGACGGGGCCGGGCGTGGCGGTGAAGGAGCATCCGGTGGCGCTGCCGGTGGGCAAGGCTCATGTGGTTCGGGATGGCGGGGACTTCGCGATTCTTGGGCTGGGGGCGCTGCTGCCTGTTGCTGAAGAACTGGCGGAGGTATTGGCGCATCGCGGGTACAGCGCGGCGGTGGTGAATCCTCGCTTTGTGAAGCCGCTGGATCGGGAAATGCTGGCTGATTATGCGCAGCGGGTAGAGGCGTTTGTGACGTTCGAGGATCACGTGTTGATGGGCGGATTCGGCAGCGCGGTGATGGAGGCGCTGAACGAGATGGGGCTGAGCACGCCGGTGATTCGGGTGGGCTGGCCGGACCGGTTTGTTGAACATGGCAAGGTGGAGCAGTTGCGGGAGCGGCATGGGGTGAGCGTGGAGGCGGCTTTAGAGAAGCTGACGCCGTACCTGCGGGCGCGTCAACCGCTGGCGGTGTGAGCGGGGTCGTTGCCAGAGCGCGGCTGGGGTGGTAGGTTCGAGTCGTCAAAAAGAGGAGAACTGTATGCCGGAAGTTGTGATTGTGAGCGCGGTGCGGACGCCGGTTGGAAAGGCGCCGAAGGGCAGGCTGGCAGGGACTCGGCCGGATGACCTGGCGGCAATTGCGATGAGGGGCGCGCTGGCGCGGGTGCCGGAGCTTGATCCGCGAGAGATTGAAGATGTGATTGTGGGCTGCGCGATGCCGGAGGGTGAGCAGGGGATGAACGTGGCGCGGATTGCGGCGCTGCGGGCGGGGCTGCCGGTGGAGAGCGCGGCGATGACGGTAAACCGTTTCTGCTCGTCGGGTTTGCAGACGATTGCGATTGCGGCTCAGCAGATTCGGACGGGACAGACGCGGGTGGCGCTGGCTGGCGGGACCGAGTCAATGAGCATGGTGCCGATGGGCGGCAACAAGGTGAGCGCGAATCCGTGGCTGATGGATCATTATCCGGATGTGTATCTTTCGATGGGATTGACGGCGGAGCGGGTGGCGGAAAAGTGCGGAATTACGCGCGAGGATGCGGATGCATTTGCGCTGGCGAGTCATGAGAAGGCGCTGGCTGCGATCCGGGACGGGGCGTTTGCCGATGAGATTGTGCCTGTAACGGTTACGCATGCGGTTGCGGGTGAGAAGCCGGGGAGTTTGCGGACGGAATCGGTTGAGATGACGGTGGATGAGGGGCCGCGCGCGGATACGTCTGCGGAGGCGCTGGCGAAGCTGAAGCCGGCGTTCCATGCGAAGGGGACGGTGACGGCGGGGAATTCTTCGCAGACGTCGGACGGGGCGGCTATGTCCGTGGTGATGGATGAGGCGCGGGCGAAGGAACTGGGCCTGAAGCCGCTGGCGCGGTTTGTGGCGTTTGCGACAGCGGGCACTCTGCCGGAAGAGATGGGGCTGGGGCCGGTGTTTGCGATTCCCAAGGCTCTGAAGCAGGCGGGGCTGAAGCTGGATGAGATCGATTTAATCGAGCTGAACGAGGCGTTTGCGGCGCAGTCGCTGGGAGTGATTCGGAAGGTGGGGCTGGCTCCGGCGAAGGTGAATGTGCATGGGGGCGCGATTGCGCTGGGGCATCCGCTGGGATGCACGGGCGCGAAGCTGACGGCTACGCTGCTGCATGCGATGAAGCGGCGCGGGTTGCGGTATGGGATGGTGACGATGTGCGTTGGCGGCGGGATGGGGGCTGCGGGGATATTTCAGAACCTGAGCTGATCCGGGTTGGATGGACAGAATGAGGTTCACCGCAAAGGCCGCAAAGGTGTGTGCAGGATTGCATCGCGGCTCTGCCGCGATTCCCACGTCCCCTTCGTGGACCCATTCGACTCGCATCTGGCTCGCTCAGGGCAGGCTATGGGGCACCCGTGTGATTTTCTGGCGAGTTGACTTGCGTTCAAGCGCGGTCTAGCCGAATCGCGGTAAGATCGTTTGTTCTGGAGGTGCGGGTATGGCTACCTTGACGTCGTCGGAAGTGGCGGTGGTTCGTGGCGGTGGTGCTTTTCTGCTGGAAGATACGGAGCCGGGGCGGGTATTTACTCCTGAGGATTTTTCAGACGAGCAGCGGCAGATTGCCGGGACAGCGGCGGAGTTTGCCGAAAAGGAAGTGCTGGCGGCGGCGGGCGCGGTGGAGGCGAAGGACTTCGCAGTATTGCGCACGTTGATGAAGAAGGCGGGCGAGCTGGGGCTGCTGGCGGTCGATGTTCCGGAGGAGTATGAGGGGCTGGCGCTGGACAAGGTGACGTCGGCAATCGTGGCGGAGAATATTTCGCGACTGGCGAGCTTTTCGGTGGCGTTCAGCGCGCATGTGGGGATTGGAACTCTTCCGCTGGTTTGGTACGGGACGGAGGAGCAGAAGCAAAAGTATCTGCCGAAGCTGGCGACCGGGGAGTGGGTTTCGTCGTATGCGTTGAGCGAGTCTTCGTCGGGATCGGACGCGATGAATATTCGCACGCGGGCGGTGCTGAGCGAGGATGGGCAGCACTACCTGTTGAACGGCGAGAAGATGTGGATTACGAATGCGGGAATCTCGAACCTGTTCACGATTTTTGCGAAGATTGTGGACGCGAAGGATGGGGATCTGGCGCAGGGGAAGTTTTCGGCGTTCCTGGTGGAGCGTGGCACTCCGGGGCTGACGGTGGGCGCGGAAGAGCACAAGCTGGGGATTCGTGGATCTTCGACGTGTCCGCTGGTGCTGACCGACTGCAGGGTTCCGGTGGGAAATTTGCTGGGCGAGGCGGGCAAGGGGCATCACATTGCGTTCAACATCTTGAATGTTGGGCGGTACAAGCTGGCGGTGGCTTGCGTGGGTGGGGCAAAGGCTTCGCTGGCGAACTCGGTGCAGTATGCGAAGGAGCGCAAGGCGTTTGGGAAGAGCATTGCGGAGTTTGGGCTGATCCAGCAGAAGATTGCCGAGAGCGCGGCGCAGATCTATGTGGGCGACTCGATGTGCTATCGGACGGTGGGCGCGATTGATGCGGCGCTGGCTTCGATTCCTGAGGACAAGGCCGGGGATGCGCGGGAGATTCAGAAGCGCATTGAGGAGTTTGCGGTGGAGTGCTCGGTGCTGAAGGTCTGGGGCTCGGAGATGCTGGATACCGTGGTTGACCACGGGGTGCAGATTCTGGGCGGTTACGGGTACGTGGAGGATTATCCGGCGGAGCGGGCCTACCGGGATGCGCGGATTAATCGGATATTTGAGGGTACGAACGAGATCAATCGGCTGATTATTACGGGATTTTTGATGAAGCGGGCGATGAGCGGGCAACTGGCGCTGCTGCCGGCGATTAAGGCGCTGATGGATGAGGTGATGGGGCCGCCGCAATTGCCGGGAGATATGGGCGGCGGGGACGATGTGCTGGCGCGCGAAGCGCAGATGCTGGCGAACGGCAAGAAGCTGGCGTTGTTTGCCGCGGGCGTGGCCAGCCAGAAGTGGATGACGGCGCTGGCGGAGGAGCAGGAAGTGATGGCGGCGATTGCGGATATGGTGAGTGAGGTTTATGCGCTGGAATCTGCCTTGCTGCGGGCGCGGAAGATGCGGCAGGCGGGCGAGAAGGCCGACCGGGTGGCGATGGCCGAGGCGATGACGCAGCTTTATGCAGAGACGGCGTTTGAGCGGATTACGGCTGCGGCGCGGAAGGTAGTGTCCGCCGCGGCGGAGGGGGACGTGCTGCGGACGCAACTGGCGATTTTGCGGAGGCTGGCGAAGCATGAGCCGGCCAATGGAGTGGTGCTGGGGAGAAAAGTGGCTGCGGCGGTGATTGAGAAGGGCCGGTACATCCTTTAAGGGGATTCGGAGCGTACCGAGGTGTGAGGGCTGAAGGCCTGGAAGGATGACATCAATATGAAAAGCCGGGGTGGACAGCAACTTTCCTTTGGCGGATAGCGTCTACGGAATCTCGACGGGAAACCGCAGATGAAATTGGCAATGCTCGTTTTGACGAGCCAGCAGGGCCAGCTTGACAGGGGGTATGGGCTGGCATAGAAACGGAACAAACGCGGGTTGAGCAGTGATGACCCGCCCCCGTTTGAGGCACGGTGAGAGCATAGCGGTTCGATCTCTGACCGGATCCTGCAAGATTGAACGCATCTTGAGAATGCGCCGTAACCGGAGCAGCGCCTCCGGTGTTTAACCGAGAACTTATCTGATAGGACTGGTCATGAACCCGAATCGTATCCTCCCTTCCCTCCTCCGTGCCGTTGCAGGAATCTTTGCGGCGAGTTTGATGACTGCCGGGCTTTCTGCGCAAGTGATCGCGGGACCTGTTGTACCGAACCGGATCACGCAGCCGATTGACAATAATTTTCGGGTGACGCTGCACGGCATGGTGAGTCCCTTGGCGAACGCGGCGAACGACAGGGGAGCGGCGCCTGAGAGCATGCAGGTGGATCGCATCCACATGGTGCTGAAGCGGAGTACTACGCAGGAGGCGGCGCTGCGGTCTCTGATCCAGGCGCAGAACACGCCGGGGAGCCCGGAGTATCACAAGTGGCTGACGCCGGCGGAGTTCGGGCAGAAGTTCGGGCCGTCGAGCCAGGATATTGCGAAGATTCAGTCGTGGCTGGAGTCGGAGGGCTTCAGCGGGGTGAAGGTGAATCCGGGCGCACTGACGGTGGAGTTTAACGGGACGGCGTCGCAGTTTTCGCATGCGTTCGGCGCGGAGTTCCATCGTTACCAGGTGAACGGAAAAACCTACGACGCGGTGGCGAATAACCCGCAGATTCCTGAGGCGCTGGCCCCGGTGGTGCAGGGGTTTGTGGCGTTGAATAACTTCCCGGTGCATAAGTACAGCCGGGTGCTGGGCAAGGCGACCTACGATCCGCAGACGCACAAGACGACGGCGGACTGGGCCTATCCGCAGAGCGGCGGTGTCGAAAATGTGGTCAGCCCGCAGGACTTTGGCGTGGAGTACAACCTGCCAAACAACGCGTTGAACAGTAATTACTCTTCTGCGCTGCCGCAGTACACGGGGGCGGGGCAGACGATTGCGATCATCAATGAGGCAAACATCAATGTGAGCCTGGTGAACTCGTACCGGAGTCTGTTTGGCCTGCCGCCGAATCCGCCGCACGTGATTATTGTGGGGAACGATCCTGGGATTGATGGGATTAACAATCCGGACGGACCGAATGGGGCATCGATTGAGGCGTATCTCGATGTAGAAGAAGCCGGTGCGGTGGCGCCGGACGCGACGATTGACCTGGTGATTGCCGGTGATACGGCTTCAGAGAACGGGTTGATTCTGGCGGCGGAGCATGCGGTGTACAGCGATGTGGCTCCAGTGATGAGTTTGAGTTTCGGGCAGTGCGAGCAACAGTTGGGAGCGTCAAATGCCTTCATCAACCAGTTGTGGGAGCAGGCTGCGGCGGAAGGCATCACGGTGATGGTTTCCACTGGGGACAGCGGTTCGGCGGGCTGTGACAGTTCCAGCGCGCAGTATGCGACGAATGGTTTGGCGGTGAGTGGTTTGGCATCGACGCCTTACGACGTGGCTGTGGGGGGCACGGATTTTTACTACAGCGATTATCAGAGCGCGTCGCAACTGCAGACGCAGATTGGAACCTATTGGAATTTGACGGGCTCGAATACGCCGCAGGCATCGATTCTGCAGCATATCCCGGAGCAGGCGTGGAATGACAGTCAGTTTGGCGACGATGCGTTGAACTACCACTCGACTACGGGCAGTACGACGGTGGGCGCTGGAAGCGGCGGCGCCAGCAGTTGCGCTACGGGAACGGTAAACACCAGCACGGGTGCTTATTCGTCTTGCACAGCCGGTTATGCAAAGCCTGCATGGCAGGCGGGGCTTGGTGTTCCAGCGGATAAAGTGCGTGACATTCCAGATGTTTCGCTGTTTGCAGCCGATGGAGTGAACTACAGCTTCTACCCGATATGCGCGCAGGATGGCGATTGCCAGACACCGGCCAGCGGGAGTCCGGCGCAGATTACGGGCGTAGGCGGAACATCTGCGGCGTCGCCGGCGTTTGCAGGCATTATGGCGCTGGTGAATGAGAAGTATGGTCCGCAGGGTCAGGCGGATAACGTGCTGTACGCTTTGGCGGCGCAATATCCTTCGGCTTTTTACGATGTGGCGGCGGGAACGAACTCTGTGCCTTGCGAGTTCTCTCCGACGCTTTCTCCGAACTGTATTTCTGTGAGCAATCCGATTTCGGTAACTACATCGAGCGGTGCGTCCGTGACGGAGGGGCAGTTGGGTTCGGGCACGACGCCGTCTTACAATGCGACCGCCGGGTATGACCTTGCGACCGGGTTGGGATCAGTGAATGCGGCGAACCTGGTGGCTGACTGGGGTAATGTGACGTTTGCTTCGAGCACGGTGACTTTGACTTCACCGACGGCGGGGGCTTCGATTACGCACGGCCAGGCCGTGACGTTCAGCGGCACTGTGACCGGCTTGGGCAGTACGCCACCGAGCGGAGATGTAGTGATCCAGACGAGCAGCACGGAGCCGGGGCAGCAGTCGCAAACGTACTTTACGTTGAGCGGTGGTGCGTTCAGCGGGACGACCAGCGCGTTGCCAGGCGGCACTTACAACATTTGGGCGCAGTATTCCGGCGACACCACGAATCAAGCGGGCACGTCTGCTCCAGTGCAGATCACGGTGAGTCAGGAGAGCAGCACGCTGCTGTTCCAGGGATTTACCACCACCAGCAGCGGTACCCAGACGAGCGTGAGCGGACAGAGCATTCCTTACGGTACGCAGGTTTATTTTGATGCGACGCCGTATGGGTCTGCTTACTACGCGAAGTGTGTGAATGTTACGACGAAGCCGAGCAGTTGCCAGTTGCAGTCAGCGGCGACGGGCACGGTGACGTTTACAGACAGCAGCACGGTTCTGAATACGGCGGTGGTGGATTCGGAGGGTACGGCCGAGTACGTGACGCCTGCGCTGACGGTGGGATCGCACTCGATCACGGCCGCCTACTCGGGCGATAACAGTTATGACGCTTCGAGTGGTTCGGCAATCAACGTTACGGTGACGAAGGCAACACCGACGATTCTTGTGACTGCGCCGGCGACGAACGGCAACACGGGCCAGAACTATGTGTTGACGGTGCTGGTGGCATCAAACGGGATTGGCGTGGCTCCGACGGGTACGCTGACGGTGTCTGGCGCGCCGACCGGTACGACGGCGAGCGCGATGCTGGGTTCGACGGCGGACCCGACCTATGGGAATACCTCGGCGATAGCAAACATTGTTATTCCGGGCACGGCTGCGGTGGGGACTTACAACCTGACGATCAGCTATGGCGGAGACAGCAATTACAACACCGCCAGTACGACGTACAGCTTTACAGAGGACGCTGCGGCGACCGGGTCGGCATCGTCGATTTCGGCTTCGGCGACTCCGACTTCGTCGAGCGTGACTTCGGAGATTACGGCGAAGGCAACGGTGACGGGGCAGAGCGGGCATCCGGCGCCTACAGGAACGGTGTACTTCGTTGAGGGGCTGCTGAATCTGAGTTCGACGGCTTCATCGCAGTTCCAGGAATACGTTCTTGCTCAAGGGACGCTGACGGCCGGATCTGGGGATACGTCGACCGTTTCTACTCAGTTCAACAGCGGCAGCCTGGTGCAGGGCGATAACTACATGACGGTGTACTATGCGGGCGACTCGAATTATGCGCCTTCTTCGACGGTGCTGAATTTGTCGAATCCGCTGAGTGACTTCTCGATGGTAGCGGAGCTTCCTCTGGTGCCGATCAAGCAATCGCTCGGTATGAATACGGCTACGGACACGGTGAACCTTACATCCGTGAATGGATTCAGCGGGACAGTGGGCTTGACTTGCACAGCACCGTCTGAATTCAGCTGCACACTGGATCAGAGCTCGGTGAATCTGACGAGTTCGACGACGATCACCACTGGGCCGGTGAGCGAGTTGCACAAGCTTATGTTGTTCGGCTCGGGCGGCGGGATTGCACTGGGATGTCTGTTCCTGATCGGGGTTCCGGCGCGGAAGCGGAAGTGGCGGACGATGATCGGGATGGTGCTGGTGTTTGCAGTGCTCAGCTTTGGCATGCTGGGTTGCGGCGGCGGCAGCAGCTCTGGCAGCGGCGGTGGTTTCGGCGGCGGCGGCGGTTCCGGCTCAGGCGGCGGCACCACAGTTAGTTCCAGCAGCAATGGTGGATCGAGCTCAAGCAATGGCGGCAATGTGACGGTTCCTGTGAAGGTGACGATCACGGGGAACGGCAATGTTGCCGTGGGCAGCTACCAGGTGGTGGTTACGGGCACGGCGAGCAGTACTTCGCAGGTGCATACCATCACGATTACAGCCGTGGTGCAATAAGCAACTGCAACAGTGACAAATGAGGCCGCACTCCTGAGGGGTGCGGCCTTTCTGTTGGTGCGGGTAGAATCAGGAGCACGGAAACAGGGGACGGAGGGATGAGTCGCGTGAAGCTGAGCCGGATGGTGCTGCTTTTCATGTTGATGGCCGGGTTGATTGGCGGGGATGCTCTGAGGGCGCAGTCCGCGGCGCAGAACAAGGCTGAGGTTGGCGGGCTCGATAAGTATGCGGGGCAGTACAGTTTTCCGAGCGAGCCGGAGAACGTGTGGTCGGTGTTTGCGGAGGGTGATCACCTGACGGCGGAGACCCGCAGGACGCCGGCAGTGAAGCTGATGCAGAAGAAGAACGGCGGGTTCGAGGCTTCCAATGGGACGGAGCTTTACTTTACGCTCGACGCGAGCGGGAGGGTGACGGGCTTCCGGCTGAGAAGCGGGAAGAAGGCAGCGGAGGCGAAGAAGATCAGCGATCACCCGGTGCATAACCACTTTCAGCCGTACTCCCGGGAGAGCGTGATGATTCCGATGCGGGACGGGGTGAGGCTGCATGCTGTGATTCTGCGGCCCACGGATATGAAGGGGCGTCTGCCGATCCTGCTGAACCGGACGCCTTACGGGGTGGATGAGGCGAGTTCCAACTACGTGAACGAGCGTTACACTACGCTGGCCGCGAGTGGATACATCTTTGTGTTCGAGGATATTCGGGGGCGGTACGAGTCGCAAGGCAAGTTTGAGATGATGCGGCCTCAGGTGAAACATGATGGCCGGAAGGCGGTGGACGAGACGACGGACGCGTACGACACGGTGGCCTGGCTGGTGAAGCATGTGCCGGAGAATAACGGGCGGGTAGGCGTGATGGGGATTTCGTACGACGGGTTTCTGGCGATGGAGGCAGGGATCGATCCGAATCCGCACGTAAAGGCGATTTCACCTCAGGCGCCGATGACGGATGTGTGGATGGGCGATGATTTTTTTCACTACGGAGCGTTTCGTCAGAGTTACGGTTACGATTATGCGCTTGGTATGGAGAGCGGAAAGACGAACCAGTTTGGAACGCTGAAGGAAGACGGGTACGACTACTTTTTGCAGGCCGGATCGTTTGAGGGGGCGGTAAAGAAGTCAGGCGTTGGAATGTTGCCGACGTGGAAGGCGTTCCTGGAGCATCCGGCATACGACAGCTACTGGCAAAAGCGCGCGGTGGAGTACCACCTGAAGAGCGTGACGGTGCCGACGCTGGAAGTGGGCGGCTGGTGGGACCAGGAAGACATGTGGGGTCCGCAGGAAGAGTACAAGGTGCTTGAGAAGTACAACGAGCCGAACAGCCGGAAGCATCGAGTTTATCTGGTGCTTGGGCCGTGGTACCACGGGCAGTGGGTGCAAACGACGCGGCATCTTGGGGCGCTGGATTTTGGGTCGGCGACGGGGGATTATTTTCGGGAGCATATCGAGGCGCCGTTTTTTGCCTATTACCTGAAGGGGCAGCCGGGATGGAATGTGCAGAATACAGTTACATTTCGCACGGGTACAGACCAGTGGGAGCGGTACAGCCAGTGGCCGCCGCAGCAGGCACGCATGCGGAACCTGTATCTGGAGGCGAATGGCGGGTTGAGTTTTACGAAGCCAGAGAATTCCAAGGCGTTTACCAGTTACGTGTCGAATCCGAAAGATCCAGTGCCTTATCGCAAGGGGCCGATTACGGCGACGTACGCTCCGGGTTCGCACTGGTACACGTGGCTGGCACAAGACCAGCGATTTCCTGGGCATCGCAGCGATATTGCCACGTTTGAGACTGCGCCGCTGAAGCACAATCTGACGGTGACGGGGGATGTGTATGCGGACCTGTTTGCGTCGACGACGGGAACGGACGGGGACTGGGTGGTGAAACTGATCGACGTGTATCCAAACAAGCCGAATGCAGGCGCGCCACCGGATGATCCAAAAGAAGTGACGCACATGGCTGGGTACGAATTGATGATTGTGGAGCAGATTTTTCGGGGGCGTTATTGGAAGAGCTTTTCGCATCCGAAGGCGATTCCGGCTGATAAGGAGGAGGAGTATAAGTTCAGCCTGCGCGGGACGGACCATGTATTTTTGAAGGGGCACCGGATCATGGTGCAGGTGCAGGGCTCGTGGTTTCCGCTTTATGACCGGAATCCGCAGACATTTGTGCCGAACATCATGAAGGCGAAGCGGAAGGACTACAAGTCGGCGACTATTCATGTTTATGCGAAGTCGCACCTGGAACTGCCGGTAATGCCGCAGGAGTGAGGGATGGAGCGGAGAAGCTTTTTGAAGCGGAGCGCCGCGGCGGGCACGCTGGGACTGCTGGGCGAGGGTGGGTGGCTGCGCGGCGAGAAGGCCAAAGGTGTTGCGGCCAGCGCGCATGAGATGGAGGGGCGTTCGAGTTTCCAGAGTGACGACAAGGCGCTGGCCGCGACGTGGAAGGCGGCAGTGGCGACGCTGGCGGAAAATGTGGTCCAACTGCCGGGTTATGGAAAACCGGTGCTGGTGGAGGGCAGCGTGTATCACGGAATGCGCGAGTGGAAGTGTAGCTGCTGAGGGGGGCGAGAAAGAAAAAGCGCCGCATGGGAGCGGCGCTTTTGTGATAACTACAGTTACAAAATTTAGACGTTGACCTTTTTGTGCCAGGACTGCGCGGCCTTGAGGGCGTTGTTGACGTTGGTGATGTTTTCGACGCCGGTGGTTTCGAGCCACTCCTTGAAGGCCTTGGCGCCCTGCTTGGCGTAGACGGCGATGCCGTCCTTCCAGGTGGCGCGGCCGCAGAGTACGCCATTGAAGCTGGTGCCGGATTCGGCGGCGAGCTCGAGAGTCTCAATGAAGACGGGGTTGGAGACGCCAGCCGAGAGGTAGATGAACGGCTTGTGGGTGGAAGAAGCGGAGATACGGAAGTGCTCCAGCGCCTCGGCGCGGGTGTAGGCCCTGGTGCCCTTGAAGGCCTTCGTGCCTTCGACGAACTCCATCTGGATGGGGACTTCGACCTTGAGTACGTCTACGCCGTAGCGATCCTTGCCGAACTCCTCCATGGAGCCGGTGACGACATCGGGCTTGCGCTTGGCGTATTCGAGGCTCTTTTCGTCTTCGCCGTGTACGGCGTAGCCTACGGTCTCGAGGAAGAACGGGATATCGTGGGCGCGGCACTCGTCGCCGATGCGCTCGACCCAGGCGTGCTTGTGGTCGTTGATGGCGGTCTTCTCGTAGGGGGTGTAGTAGAGAAGGATCTTGATGCAATCGGCACCGGCTTCCTTGAGGCGGCGAACGCTCCAGACGTCGAGCAGGTCGGGCAGACGGCCCGGCAATGCGGCGTCGTAGCCGGTCTTCTCATAAGCGAGGAGCAGGCCCTTGCCGTTGCGGCGCTTGGCGGCGGGAAGACCGAACTCGGGATCGAGCAGGATGGCCGAGGCGTGCTTGGTGAGGACTTCGGTGACGAG
Source organism: Acidobacteriaceae bacterium (assembly GCA_049965615.1). GTDB lineage: Bacteria > Acidobacteriota > Terriglobia > Terriglobales > Acidobacteriaceae > Acidobacterium. The sequence continues at coordinate 7,054 of JBMFWD010000005.1, read as the reverse complement.
CTCCTTGAACTCGATGAGCGCCTGATCGGGCAGATCGGCCTGACCGGCTTCCTTGGCGAGCGACTTCTTGAGCGAGCCGCGCTGGTCCATGGCGGCGGCAGCGATGATGCCTTCCGGGGTGGAAACGGCTTTGAGACCGGCCAGTTTGCCGGGCGTCAACGTAATGGGCATGAAAAAACCTCCTGGAATGTTCTACATGGAACAAGTGAGTCTGAGTGTGCTCGCGGCTGTTCGCAAGCATGCCTGACGCGAAAACTGAACAAATGGCGCCACTTCAAATTCTAGTGCATTCGGCCGTCACGTGAGTGTGCGCAGGCTCACAATTCTATTGGAGTGACGAATTGTTGCATCGGCGGATACACGGTTGCCTTGCAGCGAGTTGGTGATCTGGGAGGAGATTCAGACAGGGCAAGAAAAATCCCGGCCAGGCCGGGATGAGTTTAACTGCTATTCGCATATACGTGGCTTTAGCGCTTTCCAATATACGGTGCCAACCGATGTATCACGATTGAGCCGAGAGTGAAAATCACTCCAAGGGCGACGTTGCCTTGAACAAATTTGCTTAAGTTTTGAACCGATTTTTGATTCTTCGCATACCTAAACCCGAGCGCTACGACCAGAAGAACGACAGGAATCGGGTAAAGTTCAATCCAGGTTCCTCCTGTTCGCAGGACAGCTGCGGCGTAAAGCGAGCAGCCAGCTATGGGATAAAGACAACTGAAAGAAAGGCTTCTAGTGTATTTAACAGCTGACATCTGGGCTCACCGCTCCTGCAATGGCTGCTGAGGCACCAAACAGCATGCCCCAAGTGATGGTGACACCGGCGACTACTCCTAAAGTTATACCACCAGTGAAAAACGCAGACGCTCCCAGTAGCCCGACACCCACATCCCATAGGACGCAATTTGCGTCCAGTATTCGGGGGCGGGAGGAATGTACTATTCCCGATGTTGCAAGGACGACCCCTCCGTTGAGTGTGTTTTCGACTGCCTGCAAGAGAGCGAGATAGTTTTGTTGCGCATTCACAATTCCCTGATTTATGAGGGTGGTCGTGGTGTCAGAAGTGATCGACGTGTTAACCAGTGCGCTGTAAACCTGGGCTTGAGTAACGGAGGGGGCGATCTTTTGAACGTCGTTAAATATTTCATCAATTTGCTGGTTTGTGAAATTAGGTCCAAGTGCCAGAAGTTGGGCCGCGGTTGCTGCTAGTAAGGAATTGATTTGGGTATCGGTCCCGTTGGATTGGACGTCATTGAATAGAGTAGATGCCGACGTAGTTTGAGCGCTTATGTCTGCGGCACCGGCACCTGCGCCGCACAATTTCGCGTACAGGTTTTGCGTCGTCGTAATGTGCGAGTCTAGGATCGCTTGATTGATAGTTATGATTCGGGGGGGACTGGCAGGCCTGGAGGTGCGGTCTGTGCTAGCAGTGGTGTTGCGACGGATCCTGCGGCTATTGCAGCTGCGGAGGTAATGAAAGCACGGCGATCTAACATCTATATCTCCTTCGATAATTTGTTAGCAAGAGCGCCAAATCTGAGTTGGCAGCACCGTATCGATGATATGTTCCGATGTCAACTGTTAAATGTAGTTAGAGTTTTCGTTTTATGAAAGTTGGTGCCTCCGCTTCCGGGTTGCAGAACGGTCATGAGGGCTGCATTTCCTTGTTTGCTCATGAGCGATTGCCAAAACGGGGTTAGCAGGCGCGCGTTTTGCGCTGAAATAACTTCGTCCTGAACTGCGGCCGTGTCTCTGTTTCGATAAATTCGAAGATTCTTTGCTTATTGGGCGCTATCGATAGCTTCGCGCTGCAGGGCGAAGAGTTCCTGGATGCCTTGCTCGGCGATATCCATCATTTCGAGCAGGCGCGGGCGAGGGAAGGCCTGGCGTTCGGCGGTGGCCTGCACTTCGACGAGTCCGCCATCCTCGGTCATGACGAGGTTCATATCGACGTCGGCCTGGGAGTCTTCTTCGTAAGCGAGGTCCAGGAGTGTGGTGCCTTCGACGATGCCGACGCTGGTGGCGGCGACGAGTTGACGGAGGGGTGAGGCCTTGAGGGTTCCGGCCGCGGTGAGGCGCTGGAGCGCGATGGCGAGAGCGGCGCAGGCGCCGGTGATGGCAGCGGTGCGGGTGCCACCGTCTGCCTGGAGGACGTCGCAGTCGAGGATGACGGTGCGCTCGCCGAGGGCCTGCATGTCGACCACAGAGCGGAGGGAGCGGCCAATGAGGCGCTGAATTTCGTGGGTGCGCCCGCCGACCTTGCCGCGTTCGGATTCGCGAGCGGTGCGGGTGAGGGTGGCACGGGGCAGCATGCCGTATTCGGCAGTGACCCAGCCACGGCCGCTGTTGCGGAGCCAGACGGGTACGCCCTGCTCGATGGTGGCATTGCAGAGGACACGGGTGTGGCCGACTTCGATGAGTACGGAGCCCTCGGGCATGGAGGAGTAACCGGGGGTGAGGCGAACGGCGCGCATCTGGTCGGGCCGGCGGCCGGAGGGGCGGAAAAAGGCTGTTTGTGTCATCTGGCTCATTGTACGGGGAGTGGGCGGAACGAGGTTGGGGAGGGTGGTGGTTCGGAAACGGGAGCAGCGGGATGGGTGTCTCAAAACGGGAAACGAGAGGTAAGTCCTTGAAGGGAATCTGCTTGGGAAGGCAGGCCGGGTGCTGCTTCCCGAATTGGAACGCCAACGAGGAGGGAGAACGGTTCGGCGAGTTGAGGCAAGAGTCCGGTAAGTGTTTTGAAATGTTGGTGATAGATGGGAGGTTCGGAAATGGAACGCTGGGTGCATAAGTGTATGCCGAATGCGGACGGGAATAAAAGGTTCGCTCGAGGAGGGAAGTATGGGGGGATGGATGATGTTTCCGGCCGGACAGCGTGCGCTGCCGCGAAGCCTGGCAAACCATGTGGATGGATTGACGCATGATCTGCGTAACGTGATGGCTTCGCTGCAGTTGTGCGCCGAAGTCATGGGGCAGCCCGGAGTTCTGATGCCGGGCAACGAGTACCTGGCGGGCGAGGTGCGATCGGTGGTAAATGCCGCTGTTGGTTTGCTGCAGCGGTTTGGAACGTTGACGGAAGGAAACGCCGGCGGACGCGTGGGATGGACGGCACGGGAAGACTTGCAGGGTGCTCGCGTGGGTGAGGTGATGGCCGATGTAGAGGGCCTGCTGCGAAGGGTGGCAGGACCGGGAGTTCGGCTGGAGATGGCATGCGCACCGTGCCGGGGCCGCATGGCGATGCCGGCGGAGGATGTGGCACGGGTTCTCATTAACCTTGTGCGGAATGCCAGTGAAGCTATGCCGAAAGGCGGGCGGATTCGGGTGACGGCGCAGATGGCCAATGGGCAGAGCTTTGCCCTGCGCGGACAGACGATGCAGTCTGCGGAGGCCGTCCTGATCTGTGTGCAGGACGATGGGCCGGGTGTGGCGAAGGAGATAGCCCGGCAAATCTTCCAGCCTGGATTTTCGACAAAGGCCTGCGTGCATGGCGGCGCTGGAAGGGATCTGGGAGTGAGGCGCGGGCTGGGGCTGGCCATGGCTCGAGAACTGGTGGAGATGGCGGGAGGCTCGCTGAAGCTGGCGTCCTGCGCTCGCGGAGCACGGTTTGAGGTGGAGATTCCCCTTACGAACGTAATGCCTTCCTGGGCGTCGCGAGCACAATTTGATGGCCAAGGGGGGCGGGCATGATGCGAGGATGGGTTGCAGGGGCCATGAGGGAAAGCATAGACAGTTATCCAGCGTTTGAGGGAGTGGCCGGCCGGCTGCATGTGCTGGTGGTGGATGAGGACGCGGTGATTCGCAGGGCATGCTGCGAGGTTGCCGAGAGCCACGGCTTTGCGGCGCATGGCGTAGAGTACCTGGAAGCCGCGCGTGGATTGATCGAGAGCAACAGTGTGGACATGGTGCTGGTGGATCAGCGCGCGGCCATGGGACCGGGTTTCGATCTGCTGGAGAGACTGCGTGCTCTGCATCCGGAGACGGCGATTGTGGTGATGGCGGCGGTTTCAAGCGTCTCTACCGCCGTGGAAGCGATGCGAGCCGGGGCACACGATTATCTGATCAAGCCATTTTCGCTGGAAGAGCTGGCGACAGTGCTGGAACGGCTTGCGCAGCACCACACCATGGATGTGGCGAGCCGGGGACTGCGCGAAAGGCTGCGGCTGCAGGGCGGAGTGGCGAACATTGTAGGCCAGAGTGCGGAGATGGAGAAGCTGTACCGGATTTTGTCGAAGGTAGCGCAGACGACGCATCCGGTACTCATTCTGGGTGAGAGCGGCACGGGCAAAGAACTGGTGGCGCGGGCGATTCATGCCAATGGAATGTATGCGAACAAGCCATTTCTGCCAGTGGACTGCAGCTCGATTGTGCCGACACTGATGGAAAGCGAGTTGTTTGGGCACGTGAAGGGCGCCTTTACGGGGGCGACGCGGACGCGTGACGGCTTGCTGGTGGCGGCAGAAGGCGGCACGGTGTTTCTGGACGAGATTGGCGAGATGCCGCTGGATCTGCAGGCGAAGCTGCTGCGGGCCCTGCAGGAGAAGGAAGTGCGTCCGGTGGGAGCGACGCACCGGGTGCAGATTAACGTGCGGGTGCTGGCGGCGACGAACCGGAACCTGGCCGAGATGGTGGAGCAAGGGAAGTTTCGGCGGGATCTTTATTACCGGCTCAATGTGGTGAAGCTGGTGTTGCCTCCTCTGCGGGACCGGCGGGAGGATGTCCCGCTGCTGGCGGCGCATTTTCTGGATCGGATTGGACGCGAGTACGGAAAGAAGTTCCGGCTGAGCGCCGAGGCGCTGGCGATGATCGGCGAGTATCCGTGGCCGGGGAATGTGCGGGAATTGTCGAATGCTATGGACCGGGCGTGCTCGTTCTGCTCGGGCGAGACGGTGCAGGGCGGGGATTTGCCGAGTCCTGTGAAGGACTACTATCTGCAATCCGGGGCCGCGACACGCAGCCGGCACAAGGTGCGCGCGGAGGCGCCGGCGGAGACGACCGAGGTGCTGTCACTGGCAGAGATTGAGAAGCGGGCGATCTTGACGACGCTGGAGCAGGTGAAAGGGGACAAGCTGCTTGCGGCCCGGCTGCTGGATATTGGGAAGACGACGCTCTACCGCAAGCTGAAGGAATACGAGATGGCCGAACGGGCCGGAGGGGATGTGCTATGAGCCGGGCCTTGATGATTACCGCGGCGGAGGGGTTGGAGGGCTGCATTGCGGAGTTGCGCAATGGGCTGAAGCTGGATGTGGACGTGGTGACCTCGCGCCGGACGGCGATGCAGGCGTTGACGCGGCGTGAGTTTGCGGTGCTGATCCTGGACCAGGTGCTGGCGGAGACGGACCCGGAGGGCGCGGACCTGGTGTGGAAGCATTCCGGTTTGGCGGTTCCGGTGCAGGTGAACTTTGCTTTGTCCAGCCCGGGGCGCGTAGCTCGCGAGGTGCGGGCGGCGCTGCAGCGGCGGGAGCAGGAGATGGCTTTGTCCTTGCGAGCGGCGGCGGCGGCGGTGGACGGCGAGGTGAAGAACGCGGTGACGGCGATGCTGCTGGAGTCGCAACTGGCGCTGAGGGGTGAGGATCTGACACCGGCGGCTCGGGAGAAGCTGGCGACGGTGGCGCAGCTGGCCGAGGGATTGCGGCGCAAACTGGATGCGGCGGAGGCGTAAGGGCGGGTGGTAGTCTCCGGGTACTTCGCAGGCCTGGTTGCTTCTGCGCATCCAGGGGGCCTTATCCGATTGAATAGCATGGATGCCCTTCTTGCTTTTGTGGGGAAGTGGTTGATTTTGCAGGGTGGACTGATGGGTTAGGTTTTCATTCCTGAGGTGGTCGGCAGGGTGACACTTTTCTGCTGATTGGAGATTGGTCGGTGCCTTGCGCCGATTCCCACATCCCCTTCGTGGACCCGTTCGACTCGCCTGCGGCTCACTCAGGGCGAGCGATGGGCACCCATGTTTTTGGACATGCGAAAAGGCTCAGGAAAAGGCCGCTCCCCCACGCAAGCGGAGCTTGAGTGGGTTACTACGGACTTTTTCTGAGCCTCTATATCCAGATGTGGGGTAGCTGCCTGAGTACAGTAGACTCTACATGTGGTGGTTGAAGATCCTACAACTCCGGAAGTTTACCCTCCCTATCCGGTAACCTGGCAGGAGTTTTCCTCCTGGTTTGCCGACGAGCGGTCCTGCGCCGCATATCTGGAGCGGTTGCGATGGCCGACCGGGGTACGCTGCCCAAAGTGTGAGCAGGGAAAGGGCTGGCGAACGGCAGATGGGCGCTGGGCTTGCTCGGAATGCGGTCGCAAAGTGTCCGTCACGGCGGGAACCATCTTTGACCGCAGCCGGATTTCGCTTCAGGAATGGTTTGTGGCCGCCTGGTACATGACCAACCAGAAACATGGAGTCAGCGCGCTCGGCCTGCAGCGCCTGCTGGGGCTGGGCAGTTATCAAACTGCATGGACCATCTTGCAGAAGTTGCGCACGGCCATGGTGCGGCCTGGGCGGGATCGTCTCCATGGCTCGGTTGAGGTGGATGAAAGCTATGTGGGCGGCATGGAGCAGGGAGTTCGTGGGCGCGGCACGGAGACCAAATTCATTGTCGTGATTGCCATCGAAGTCTTGTCGCCTAAGGGCTTTGGCCGCGTTCGCATGCAACGCGTGGATGACGTTTCCAGCGCCAGCCTGCTTCCTTTTGTCGCGGTGGCGGTTGAATCCGGCTCGGAGGTCCACACGGACGGCTGGAAAGGTTACAACGGCCTTTCCAGGCAGGGATACAGGCACCGGGTGACCAACATTTGCAGCAGCGGCGATCCGGCGCACATTTCCATGCCAGGGGTGCATCGCATCGCCGCGCTGCTCAAACGCTGGCTGCTCGGCACGCATCAAGGGTCGGTCACAGCCGCGCATCTGGACGCGTATCTCAACGAATTCGCCTTCCGCTTTAATCGCCGCCACTCGCGACGTCGCGGCTTGCTCTTTCTGAGGCTTATGCAACACGCGGTGGTCACTCAACCAACTCGGTTCAGGCCGTCGCGTTCTTTCGATTCGATTGCAATACACAACCTGTAG